>JBBRAG010000001.1:0-237232 GCA_038206945.1 Bacteroidia bacterium
GACATAACCTAACCAAATTCAAGAATAGGTTTTAAGATAGGTATTTGGCAAGGCTTCATGCAGTTATACTCTTTGTTGGTCTGCATTCGTTTTTGCATACTATCTTTATATTGAATAGTATATTCATCCATATCAGGTTCATTACCAGTATAGATTTCGTTAGGTGTTGCTCCATTTAAAAAAACACGACGACGGTTGTTATAGACTTCAACCCCTTCAATAACCGCAACCATAAGTTCCTCGATAGATTTAAAAGACTTGCGTTTAAGAATTTCACGCTTAAAATATTTAATTATAGATTCAATCATACTATTGCTAAATGTCATAGCTTCTGTTTGAGCAATAAGGTGTTTGATGTTTTTTTGAGTAGCAATAAATTCACGAACCTTGCCTTTATTTTCAGAACCGGCATCTGTCATATACTTAAAATCAATGGCGTCTAATCCATTATCATTAATAGCCATTTTAAATGTAGATAAAGACTCTATGCTTTTATTGCTAAAACTTACATGTGCTGCCAGTATTCTTCTGGAATAATGATCGCATACCAAATAAATCCAAGCTTTCATCCCGTTGCTTAACTTATAACATGTTTTATCTGCCTGAATATATTCATTCGGAATAAATGACTTTAATCCGGCAGATTTAAGAGCTTTAAAAATACGCTTACGTTTAGTATCTTCTCCCAAAGCAATGGCAATTTCACGAAACTTTGTTTGTGATATAAACACACGCCTTTCATGTAAAACAACCGCAAATAAATCACTCAAAGAAAAATCGACATATTTTTCTTTATCAAAATATAAAGTCTTCATTTCAAGAATCAAATCGTTATGAATTTGATTAGTAACACTATTCAAGCAGTTTTTACTTGGACTTAAACTACACGCCATTCTGTTTTTAAGCGACGTATATGTTTTGCGATTCATATTAAAACAAGATAATAATTCATCCAAGGCCACTAACTTTTTTAGTTTATCGATCATCACAACTAATTCTACCCTGTTATTTTTATAATACTTTTTAAGTGATTTACTTTTATTGACCGTACTCATAAAGAATTCTAATGTATGCATAATGGAGTTATAACTATGTAGGAGTAATTGCTTGCTATATTCCGCCTTCTCAAGTAAACCTTCACGTTCAGCCTGCTCTAAAAGCATCTCTTTATTGCCATTGCACCAATGATGGATTGTAGAGCGAGGTGCATTTGATTTTTCAAGATCTTTAATATGATTGATTTTTTCAGATAGGGTATATGTGCGGTAAACTCTTTCTTTTGTTTTCATAATTTGATTTTATACCCAAATTAATAAAAGATCAATAGGATGAATAATAATTAAGACAGCTAAGCATTCACCCTTTGTCAACATTGACTAAAGTCGATCCATATAATATGAGTGCCTACATTAAATGCTACCGTCTCAACCTAAGACCAATTTGTCTAAGGTTGATTTTCATAAAAAATTTAAAAAAATTAGTCAACGGATTTATGGTAAACTGCTATGACACCAGGTTAAAATAGCTGGCAAGAGAAGAACCGCTACTTGATAG
Source organism: Bacteroidia bacterium (assembly GCA_038206945.1). Lineage (GTDB taxonomy): Bacteria > Bacteroidota > Bacteroidia > B-17B0 > Aurantibacillaceae > PALSA-968. The sequence continues at coordinate 1,555 of JBBRAG010000001.1, forward strand.
TTATAAAAAGAACATAAATGATTCTTCATTTTCTTCATATTTATATAATATAAAGGTATGTTTGAAGACGTGTATGGTATTCGAATTGAATAAAACCAATATAATAACTTTCAGGAACCAATTTAATTAAGAAACTCTGTATTGAATCTTCTATGAATAAGTTGGAGTAAATCTACCTTATTTTTTTTAATAAAATGTAATATTTTCAGTTTATATTTGAAACATCAAAACAAGCGACTATTTCTATGAAAAAACTTTTTACTCTTTGTTTCGCGGTTTTATTAGCAGGTAATGTTTTAGCACAAGCCAATAGCATTAAACCAACAAAATTTCATTATACTGAAAAGTTTAAACACGAGGCTCTGCAATTAAGAGTATGATTTAATAAAAAAGGTAAACGGAGATTTTAGCAAATAAGAATAGTGGTCTTTTATTTATGAAAGCTCATTAAATTTCTAAGTCCTTGAAAATCATTTAAAAGGTTCGATAAATGCAACCCATAGACTACTGCACGGAACAGGCTGCTAAAAATAGCAGCCTGTTTTATTTACCGCTTCAAAATATTTCTATAAAAAAGTTATTATTCAAAACTAACTTAACCTGTGATTGGCATTATAAAATTAAAAGACTTACTAAAAAAAAGCACACTGCTTCTTATGCTGTTTGTTTTCGTTTTCCAAACAATCATTTTTAATGCCTTTCTTTTTATAGGGGTTGTTGCAGCCAAAATGGAAGCAAGTGAATTAAAAGAAGGATCTTCTGAATTAGTTTTTTCTAAAACACAGTATAAAAAAGTACAATGGTTAAACGAAAGCGAATTTACTTTGGGCGGCAATTTATATGATTTAAAAGAAATGTATAAAGATGGCGATAAAACCATTTTAGTTTGCAAGATGGATCTTAAGGAAAAAGATGTTTTAGAAAAATTAGTTGAATTTTTTAAGCATACAAAAAATAAAAAAAGTATTTCTTTTTCATTTTTGCTCGGATTAAACAAATCAAATGAATTGCTGACTTATCAATTTAAAAAAGAAGTTTTTCATCATAAAGAATATACATCTTCATTTCCAATTAAAACATGTTTAGATAAAATAGCTCCACCTCCACGAGCTTAATTATACTATTTACTTAATTTTTGCCTGTTTTTTATATGGGCAAATTATTTTATCAATCATTTTAAATTTAATTATGAAGAACATAAAAAACTATTCATTAACCTTGCTATTTGTGCTTTTGGCTGGGCTCGGATTTGCACAAAACGAATTATCAGGTAAAATTACAGATAGTAAAAATCAATTTCCATTAATAGGTGTTACTGTTTATATTCCTGATTTAAAATTATCTGCTACAACAGATACAGCTGGCAACTATTACATAAAAAATATTCCTAGTAAGAATAGCTTTTTAGTTGTAGTAAGTTTAGTTGGTTATGCCTCACAAACAAAAGAGATTGAAATTAAGGATTCCGATAAAGCAAATTTTGCCTTAGAGGAATCCGGCAACTCTTTAAAAGAAGTAATTGTTACCGGTGTTTCTGCGGCTACAGAACAAAAAACCAACCCAGTACCTACCAGTATCATATCTCAAAAAGATATGCTTCAAAACAGTGCCACTAACATTATTGATGCTATTGCAATTGCACCAGGTGTTTCACAAATTACACTTGGCCCTAATATCTCAAAACCCATTATTCGTGGTTTGGGTTATAATCGTGTGGTAACTATTAATGATGGCATTCGCCAAGAAGGACAGCAGTGGTTTGACGAGTTTGGTATTGAGATAGATGAATATTCTATAAACAAAGTAGAAATTTTAAAAGGCCCTGCCAGTTTAAGTTATGGCTCTGATGCTATGGCCGGTGTAATAAATATGATAGCCGCTCCGCCTTTACCGGAAGGACAAATTAAAGGAAACATTTTAGCCAATTACCAAAGTAATAATGGTTTGTTTGGCGAATCTTTTAATCTTGCCGGAAATCAAAAAGGTATTTTTTGGGATGTACGCTACACAAATAAAATGGCTCATGATTATCAAAATAAATACGATGGTTACGTAGCTAACTCGTCTTATTCTGAAAGTGATGCAAAAGGTACAATTGGTATTAATGGGGGGTGGGGTTATTCTTCTATTACAGTTTCTTCGTTCGATTTAAAAATGGGAATTATTGAAGGGGCGAGGGATAGCGCAACAGGAAAATTTACAAAACACAATCAAGGTGCAGATCAAACAGACAGTATTGCCATTGCTCCTTCAAGTGATTTTAAAAAGTATAATAATTTCCCGGTTATCCATCAACATATTCAACATTACAAAGCAGTTTGGGATAATAGCTTAGCTGTTGGCAAAGGAAGATTAAATCTTCGTTTAGGCTTTCAGCAAAATCAACGTCAGGAAGCAAACGATTTAACGCAAGGAGACTATTACAATAATTATTTCTTTTTAAGAACGTTTAATTATGATTTCCGATATATTTTCCCTGAGAAAAACCATTTTGAAATGTCGGTTGGTGTAAATGGGATGAAACAAAATTCGCAAAACTTAGGTACTGCTTTTGTTATACCTGAATATTCCATATTTGATATTGGAGGTTTTGCTATAGCAAAGAAATCATTTAAAAAATTAGCTATCAGCGGAGGCTTGCGTTATGATGTACGTATGTTGCATGGTAAAAATTTATGGGTTGATTCTGCCGGTAAAAGTTTAAGTGGCCCGGGAGATAATGCCATTGCCGATTTTACAGCTTATACATCTAACTTCTCCGGTCTTTCAGGAAGTTTTGGAGCCACGTATGATATTACTAAACTATTTTACGCCAAGTTAAATATTTCTAGAGGCTATCGTGCGCCAACCGCAGCAGAAAGCGGTGCAAACGGACTGCATGACGGAACACCATTTTATGAAATTGGCGATCATAAATTAAAAGCCGAAAGCAGTATGCAGTATGATTTATCGTTAGGCATAAACTCTAAAGATGTTTGGTTTGAAGTTACAGGCTTTGTAAACAATATTAATAACTACATTTTTGCTGAAAAGTTGCAGAGTGCATTAGGCGGAGATTCTATCCGTAACGATCCTGCACTTGCCTTAACTCCCGGACCGGTTTTTAAATACGTACAAGGCAATGCAATTCTATCAGGTGGAGAGGTTGTTTTAAATATTCGTCCGCATACACTTAAATGGTTAAACTTTGATAATAGCTTTTCTTTTGTAAGTGCTATCCAAAAAAATCAACCAGATTCTACCAAATATTTACCATATACACCACCACCTAAATATAGAACTGAACTAAAATTTATTTACAACAAAAGCAAGGTTTTAAAAAATGCCTATATAAAAGTAGGTGTTGATTATTTTTTTGAACAGAATAAAATATTTTACGCTTATGGCAATGAAACCGTTACCCCTGCCTATCTGTTATTAAATGCAGGCATGGGTGGTAATATTTCTTCTAAAGGCAATACCTTGTTCTCGTTTTATATTTATGGTTCTAACTTGGGTGATATAAGTTATCAAAGCAATATGAGTCGTTTAAAATATACCGATGTTAATAATGTAACAGGCAGAACCGGTGTTTACAATATGGGCAGAAATATTAGTTTTAAAATTGTGATACCTATTAATATTAAGAAACAGTAATTATCTTTTTCTTTTGATTCTGAAGCATCAGTATTTATTTTAACCAATAGTACTGATGCTTTTTTATTTTTTAGTATCTTTAAACTGGTGTAAAAGTTTTAAATTCAGTAAAAATACTTTCATGAAATATTTTTTATTTATTTTTTGCATCTCTTTGTCATTTTCTGCTTGTAGTCAGCAAAAAGTACTAGTACGTGTTAAGTACATTAATAGTTATTGCGGAGGCGCACGTCCTACAGATGAAATAATGGTAAAATATAATACACCAAGAAAATTGAGTGATTTTAAAATTAAATTAGTTGGAAAAAAATCTATTTTGGTTTTAACTGATAGTTCAGGGTGTTTTAGCTATAAATTAAAACCGGGTAACTATTCCGTTTTTCTTACAGGAGAAAAAAATAAAAACATCTTTATTAATTATAATCCTGATTGCGATAAAATGCTAAAAACTCCTTATGCAGAATTACACATCGAAAAAAACAAGTTCAATTATGAAGTAATTCTGAGTTTTCCATGCAATCCTTGTTTGCTACACAACAAACCATAAATAAAGCAATGTTTTCTTTCCTTCTTTAGTTAAAAACCTTTGGTATTTGGATAAAATTCACTTCATTCGTTACAACTAAATCCACATCCATGAAAACATTTTCACAAAAATTTATTTGCCTACTACTTATTACTTGTTCTTGTTTTATGTTACAGGCACAAACAGGTAAATTTGATCTATCAAACACAAATGAAAATTTTTACCAAACACAAAAGCGATTAAACAAGCATTTTAAAAAACATTTGCGTGAAATAGAAAAAGAACGCAAAGAAAAAACAAATGGTCGTGTACAAATTGGTGGCGAAGAAGAACAAGAATTAGCGGGCTACGAATTATTTAAACGCTGGGAAAATTTTATGGAACCACGCGTGTATCCTACCGGAGATAAAACGCAAGCTTCTCGCGCATACGAAGAATTTGTAAAATATCAATCACAAAATATTCAAAACAGATCTGCAAATCCAAATAACTCAACGCAAGCAACCCAATCTACAACATGGCAGCCTGTTGGTCCGTTTGGAGACCCTACCGGAGGTAATGCGGGTCGTATTAACGCCGTTAGGTTTGATCCCACAAGCACAACGGGAATTTGGGTATGTACACCCGATGGCGGCTTATGGAATACAACTAACAATGGTAGCAACTGGACAACCAATACAGATCTATTAGGGGTTATCGGAAATTCTGACTTGGTTTTTAATCCAACAAATGCACAAACCATGTATATGGCTACCGGTGATGGTGATGCAGGAGATTCTTACAGTATAGGTGTTTTAAAATCTATCAATGGTGGAAACTCTTGGAATACTTCGGGTTTAACCTGGACAGCTTCTCAAGGAAGAAAAATATACAAAATGCTTATCAACCCTTTAAATGCAAATGTTTTGTTTGCGGCTACTACAGCCGGTTTATACAGAACAACCAATGCCGGTAACACATGGAGTGTTGTTCAAGCGGGATCGTTTAAAGACATTGAATACAAACCAGGAGATACTACAACTATTTATGGAGTTACCACCAGTTTTTATAAATCAACTAATGGCGGTGCTTCTTTTTCACTTATAACAAGTGGTTTACCAACCTCAGGTTCGGTTGATAGGCTTGCTATTGCTGTAACACCGGCTAATGCTGCCTATGTATATGTTGTGGGAAGCAATTCTTCCAACGATGGATTTTATGCTTTTTATCAATCAACAAATAGCGGTGTATCATTTACATCAAAGGCAACCGCACCCAATTTATTAGGCTGGGCAAGTGCCGGTAATGATGTAGGCGGACAAGGCTGGTACACATTATCCATTGCGGCTTCGCCAACAAATGCTAATGAGGTTGTAGTAGGCGGAGTTAATATTTGGAGAACTACCAATGGCGGCACTAATTGGAATTTGTTTGCACAATGGACAGGCTCAGGTGCACCATTTGTTCACGCCGATATACATGATCTGATCTATAAAAATGGAACAACCATTTATGCCGGAACAGATGGCGGAATTTTTACTACCACAAATAGCGGTGCTACCTGGAATGCCATTAATGGAAACATGAATATTGCTGAAATATATAAAATAGGTCTTTCTAAAAACACATATAGCCTTGCTATAACAGGTCATCAAGATAATGGTACAAATATATATGGCGGAGGTTGGTCGCAAACAATGGGTGGTGATGGAATGGATTGTTTTATTGATTGGAATAACAATCAGGTTATGTATGGTGAGCAATACCAAGGCTCTTTAAACAGAACTACTAACGGTGGCGGATCTTGGACGGCTATAACAACCGGCCTTACTGGAACAGGCGCTTGGGTAACACCCATACATCAAGACCCAATAACAGCTAATACTATTTATTGCGGATATACTCAACTATTTAAATCTACTAATCAAGGTACTGCTTGGTCGCAATTAGGAACTATTGGCGGTTCAAATTCTATTACTGAATTTGCTATTGCGCCATCAAATCCACAAATAATTTATGTTATACAAGGAAATACGTTATACAAAACTATAAACGGTGGTACATCGTGGACAAATATAACAGGTACTTTGCCCATTGGAAGCGCGCAGTTAACCTGGGTTACCGTTGAAAACGATGATCCCAATAGTGTGTGGGTAACTTTTTCAGGATATTTATCCGGCAATAAAGTTTTTATCTCTTCAAATGGAGGAACCTCTTGGACTAATTATTCTACCGGCCTGCCTAATTTACCCGCCAATTGTATTACCTATTGGAACGGAACTAAAGACGGTTTATATATTGGATGTGATGTGGGTGTATATTATAGAGACTCTACCATGAGTACATGGACAATTTATAATACGGGGCTTCCAAATACATCTGTTCATGATGTAGAAATTTTTTATCCTTTAGGAAAAGTTCGCGCAGCAACTTTTGGACGTGGGGTTTGGGAAGCAGATTTGTATAATAATGGTACACAAGCTCCACTGGCAAATTTTACTTCTGATAAGATCTTTATTTGTGCAGGTATGACGGTAAATTATACCGATCTATCATCTTTTACTCCTACCTCATGGAACTGGACATTTCAAAACGGAACCCCTGCTACCTCCGCTTCGCAAAATCCATCTGTAGTTTATAACACACCTGGCACATATAGTGTTTCTTTAACATCAAGCAATGCAAACGGAAACAATACAATGACAAAAACCTTATACATTACGGTATCGCCAATAAATACATTGCCATTAGTGGAAGGATTTCAATTAACAACTTTTCCTCCAGCTAATTGGCAAAACTATGACGCGGCAGGAGATAATTTAATTTGGAAAAGAAATGCTACGGTAGGTAAAGCCAGTACAGCTTCTATGTATTTTGATAACTATAATCAAAACGCAGGAGGAACGCGAGATGAAATGCGTACACCTAAATTTAATTTTTCATCGTTTACCCAAGCTAAGTTATTTTTTGATGTGGCTTATACCGAGTGGAATGACACCTATAGCGATACGTTAGCTATAATGGTTTCTACTGATTGTGGCTTAACTTATACCCAACTGTATGTAAAAGGCGGACAAACCTTAGCCACTGCACCAATAGATTCTGCTGCCATATTTGTGCCAACAGCCGCGCAATGGCGCACAGATACGGTTTCCTTAATCGCGTATGCGGGTATGAGTAATGTGATGATCTCTTTTCAAAACCGAGGGCATTACGGACAGGCATTGTATATTGATAATGTAAACATATCAGGAGCTAATACCAATAACCCACCTGTAGCAGTCTTTACCAATACAACAGCAGCTATATGTAGTGGTCAAAACACAACATTTACCGATCAATCTACCAACATACCAACTTCGTGGAGTTGGTCTTTTCCGGGAGGAACACCTTCATCATCCAGTAATCAAAATCCGGTAATTGCCTACACAAACGCCGGTACTTATTCGGTTACCTTAACATCAACTAACGCAACAGGTGCAAGTACACCTACAACGCAAACTTTAAGCGTTAATGCAACACCTACTATTACCGCTGTTGCATCTTCTGCAACAATTTGTGCCGGACAAAGTAGTGTACTTGCAGCAAGTGGAGCTTCTACGTATACCTGGTCTCCGGGAGTTCATGTATTAACATCCTATACTGTTACACCATCCGCATCAATCATCTATACATTAACAGGAGTAAGTTCTTTATGTAAAAATACGGCAACAGTTTCTGTTTCGGTTAATTCATTACCTGTCGTTTCTGTTTCAAGTGTAAATGATACCATTTGCTTAGGAAATTCAACTACTCTAAATGCGTCTTCTACAACAGCTTTGTCTTATAGTTGGAGTCCATCAGGTAGTTTAAGTAGTGCTAGTGGATTTAGTGTTGTTGCAAATCCCACTGTTACAACTACCTATACGGTAGTTGGAATAGATGGTAATGTATGTTCTAATAAATCATCACAAACAATAATAGTTAGCGCTTGTACTGGCATAGATAAAAATTTGCAAACTAATTCTATTAGTGTTTTTCCAAACCCAAGTACCGGAATTTTTATTATTGATATTAATGGTGGTAATAATGGCACGTATATTATTGAAATAAGAAATGCCCTTAGTCAACTTATTTATACAGAGAAAGTGCAAACGAGCGGGTCAAGTAGTAGAAAAAACATAAATCTGTCAACAGAAAGCAAAGGGGTTTATTCGTTAACCATACAGTCTGGAGAAACTAAAGTGGTTAAAAAAATAATTATGGAGTAAATTATTTAAACACCTAAAAAAAGTCTTTTTGTTTATATCTAACTTTTAATATGAAAATTAAATTAGCAATTTTAAATTGCTTTACATTGTTTTTTTTGCTTACAACAAGTATTTATGCGCAAAGTTTTTTACGTAAAAAAAATACTACTCACGCACTTAGTTTTAAGCAATTACAATTAAGTTTTAATGATTGGAAAAAAACGCATGATATTAAAAAAGAAAAAAACTGGAAATACTTTAAACGTTGGGAAATGGAAACCCAAATGCATACCAATGCACAAGGTGAACCTGCTTTTGAAGCTACTTATATTAACGAAGCTATAAAAGCTGCAAAAGATAAAGAACCATCCTCGTTACAAAGAACAAACAGCGCTACTTGGTATCCTGTTGGCCCATATAATTTACCAACAAACCAAACCGGTTATATGGAAAATGGTATGGGGCGTATAAATTGCATTGCTTTTCACCCCACTAATCCTGCCAGCTATTTTGTTGGTGTGGCGCAAGGCGGAGTTTGGAAAACAGTTAACAACGGAGTTAGTTGGACACCTTTAACCGACAACCTCCCTATAACACGTATTAGTGATATTGTTATTGATCCGAGTGATACAAATACCATTTATATTTCTGTCTGCGATTATGAATACATTGGTTTTGGTCTACATCTTAACGGAAGAAAAAGAAATACACATTATGGTTTAGGCGTTTATAAAACAACCGACGGTGGCTTAACTTGGAATCCGACAGGATTAAGTTTTATACTTACAAACGGCGATGCATCACTAATAAGAAAAATTTTAATTAATTCAACCAACAGCAATAACCTTGTTGCCTGTGGTGTAAGTGGTCTTTACACTTCATCTAATGCAGGTACAACTTGGACACACACTCGATTCTCTTTTTTGGGATCTGACTAAAGACCCTGTTAATCCGAATATATTATATGCTTCCACCGGATGGGTTCAAGCAGCAAATGAAGGTTATGCCGGTATTTATAAATCTACCAATTTTGGTGCAACGTAGACGATGTTAAACACAAATATTCCTTTAAGAGATTCTGTGCAGCGCGTAAAAATTGCCATAGCTCCTTCAGATAATAATTATATCTATGCTGCAACCGTTGATACTTTAGGTGGTTTATTCGGCATTTATAAATCTACCAACGCAGGTGTAAGTTGGCAAAAAGTTTACAACTCTTCTAATGTTTTAGAAGGCGGACAAGGTACTTCGCAAGGCGCACAAGGCAATTATGATCTAGGCTTTTCGGTTGATCCTGCTAATAAAGATTATGTTTATATAGGTGGTGTAAATTTGTGGGGATCTAATGATGGTGCACAAACATTTAGTCCTATTGCACAATGGATGACATCGAACGGACCAACCATTCACGGCGATATTCATTTTATTGATGCGCAACCTTTAACCGGAAATTATTTTGTTTGTAGCGATGGGGGGATATATCGCACAACCAATTTGGTGCTTAGTAATTGGGGTACACATTCATTTAAGCATGTAAACACAAAAATTGAAACAAGGGTTAAAAAGTACGTGATAGCGTTTGCTGTTTTTACCATTTTGCCAAGCATTTATTTAGCGTATCGTTTTGTAAAGCAGGAAATATTTACACAAAACGCCCTGGTTTTTATAAATAAAGAAATTAAGGAGCAAAGTATATTTATAATTGATAAAACATAAATGCCAATGCAAAAGCCATTAATATTATTGTATATGGCGAAAAACTTAACGATAGTTTATCTGCCAGTATTATTGGGCACAAAAATAAATACGGACTTGAAGACGCTGAAAGTACTATTCAGCATACATTAAATACTAACCGACAAATTAATGATTTAAGAATAACAACGCTTAATGCAAACGAAACGTTTGAAAATCAATTAGCCAAAAAGGATGAACAAATAAAGATGCTTGAGTCAAAATTGAATGCCCGTCTGCAAAAACAACTTAATGATTCTATTCTTTATAGCGAATTCCATGCGCTTTTTGGAGAAACAAAAGAATTGATGATAACAAAATCTACCATGTTTGACGAAGAAAAAAAAGATACCGTTCTATTTGTTTATTAAATACCAAGTAATAGATAAAGGCTAAAATAAAACATATAAAAATAATAGAGAGATAAAAATCTACTAAAAAGACAATCTTAAAAACGGCATCGTATTAAATTGCTGATTCAAATTAAAATTAAAAACAAGATTAGAATTTCCTTTTAAAATAGCATTTATTTTTTGTTTATACCTACCTAAATTATGGCTTTTATTATTTGAAGCAAAAAATTTATTTCTACAAACCGGACACAATGTAACAGCCACCGCTTTATCTTCGCTTACATAAAGATTGTTATCATAGTCAATCTCTCGCCAGTTATGGTTCTTACCGCAATCTGAACAAACACCATATGTTTTCATTACTATTTGTTTTAAACGAAAAAGAAAGCGGTCTTATAAAAAACAAACGCGTTTAAAATAGGTGGCCGCTTTATTCTTCGTAAAATAATAATACAAGTTTTATGCCAGTTTGTTTTGTAGATTTTTGAATGAATGGAGAAAAAATTCCTCGAACGAGTGAGAACTCTGGTTTTTGTTGGATTTAATGCGGGTAATTTCGGGTCAATTATCCGTACATGAAAAGAAGTCCGCTATTAAAACAGACTTTCTTATTTCTCTATTATCTTATTTAATTACCGAAACCGTGCCGTCAAAATCATGCTCCTTATTTGTTTCATCTCTTAACTGCACTTTCCAAACATACACACCTTCCTGCACTTTTTCTCCCCCTTTGCCTTTAAAAGTACCATCCCAGCCTTTTTCAAGATCGTCTGATTGAAAGATCAACTCTCCCCAGCGATCAAAGATCATCATGGTATAATTTTTAATTCCAATACCTGTTCCTTTAAATACTTCGTTTGTGCCATCACTATTAGGCGTAAACGCGTTGGGTATGTAAAACGTATAGGCGGGGTTTATCTTAATATCATGTTCGATAGAATCTTTGCAACCAAAACTATTGGTAACAACCTGCAATACCGTATAAATTTGGGCATTATTACTGGTAAACTCATGAGAGAAACTTGCCTGACCGGTAACCACAAAACCATCTGATATAAAATAAAGATAATTACTTGCGCCTTGTGCTTCGTTTACAAAAGTTACCAACGGCTCGGCTATATCAACATTGCCTGGCGTGTAGGTAAAACCTGCAACAGGTTTTGGATAAACGGTTATTGCATTATTTATAGTAGAAGTTGATGTGCAACCGCTATCTGATATTACTAACAAGCTTATGTTATACGTACCGGTTTTATAACAATGTACAGGCGAATTTTGTGTTGATGAAACCGAGTTATCGCCAAAATTCCAAAGCCAATGGGCAATGCTGCCCCCCTGCAGGGTAGAATTATTAAGCATGCTTACACACATATTATCCGGACAACCTTTTTGTTGCGATACTGCAAATGCTGCCACTGGAGCTGGGTTTACATGTACCGATTTTTTAATAATGTTCATGCAGCCATAATTTGTTTGCACTTGCAGCGTTACTAAAAACGTTCCCGTAGTTGCATACACGTTAGCTGGGTTTTGTAAGGTGTTATCAAAATTACCATCGCTCGTATAATCCCAATCCCAAATAGTTATGTTCCCACTTTGCGAAGTGGACGTGTTGGTAAACTGCATAGCTTGGGTGTAACAAGAAGAAGGTGCTGTAAAATTTGCCACAGGATTATAATAAACTACCACTGTTTTTGTGGCTGAATCAACACAACCTTTATCTGATATGGCATGAAGCGTACAAAGAAAATTTCCTCCCTGCGGATACACGTTACTAGTATTTTGTATCGTATTATCAATGGTGCCGTTGCTGGTAAAATCCCAACCATAAGAAGGCACATTTCCTGAAGGAATGGTTGATGTATTGTTAAAAATAGTAGCTTGTAATTGGCAAACCGGAATAGCAGAAAAATTAACTACAGGTTTAGGATACGCAACTACATTTTGAGTGTAGGTAGATACACAACCAAAATTACTGGTCTCTGTTAATATGATGGTATAAGTAGTAGCATTTGCATAAGTATGCGGGGGCGCTGTTTGCGAAGAGTTTGTACCATCACCAAAATTCCAAAGGCTTTGCACAATATTTCCGTTTGAAATAGTTGATGTATTAGTAAATGCAAAAACACTTCCCACACAGGCATTATTTACAGAAAACAAACTATTTGGTTTTGGATTAACAACAACCGTTTGTGTTGCGCTACCAAAACAACCCATAGAACTGGTTACCTGTAAGGTTACTGAATACGTTGCCGCATAGGGATAAATAGTATTTGCACTTTGTAAGTTACTGTCAAAAGTGCCGTTGCTGGTATAATCCCAAGCCCACCCGTTAATAGTTCCGTTTTGAGAAGTAGACGCATCTGTAAATGGAGTAGGAGATCCTAAACAAACAGCAGGCGAGTTAAAATTAGCTATAGGGTTTAAATACACCGTAACTATTTTTGTAAGCGAATCTTTACAACCCATATCGGAAACAGCATGAAGCGTACAATTAAAATTTCCGCCTTGCGAGTACGTATAATTTGGATTTTGAGTACTATTATCTATCACCCCATCACTGGTAAAATCCCAGTTAAAAGAAGAAATACTTCCGCTTGTAATTGTTGATGTGTTATTAAAAACACTTGGCTGTAACTGGCAAACAGCTCCTGCAGAAAAATTAATTACAGGTTTTGGGTAAGCAATTATATTTTGATTAGCAGAAGATACACAACCCTTATTACTTGTTTCCGTAAGTGTAACTAGGTAAGTACCCGCAGGCGAGTAAATATGCTGGGGAGTTGTAAGAGAAGAATTTCCTCCGTCGCCAAAACTCCAATTACTTTGCGTGATACTTCCTGGCGAAATAGTTGAATTATTTACGAATGAAAAATTACTTCCTGTACAATTATTAGTAACCGAAAAAGAAACAACCGGGTTTGGATTTACAAGTACAGTATTTGTAATTGAACTAATACAACCTTGCGCGCTTGTAACTTGTAACATTACAGAGTACGTGCCGCTTGCCGGGTATGTATTACCGGGATTTTGCGTGGTGTTATCAAATGTTCCATCTGTTGTAAAATCCCAATTATAACTACTTAATGTAGAACCGATAACGGTAGAGCTGTTATTAAAATTAGTAGTTGATCCTGGGCAAACTGCTTGCGCGGAAAAAATGGCTATAGGTAAATTATAAATGGTCTCTATCTTTATTAGACTGTCTTTACAGGTATTATTATCTGTTACAATAAGCTGCACATTGTAATTTCCACTATTGTAATATACGTGTATGGGATTTAATACTAAAGAAGAAGTTCCATCGCCAAAAGCCCATTTGTTGTTTGTAATAGTACCCCCGCTAACCGAAGAATTATTAGTGAAGTTAACCGTGTTGGTTGCACAAGCCGTATTAAAAAGAAATTGCGCGTTTGGTTTAGGAAACACTGTTACGTTTTGCATAGTAGTATCGCTGCAACCATTTAAAGAATAAACGATCATACTGGCAGGATAAGTTCCGGAACCAGCATAGGTATGAGATGGCGAGTATATAGAAGAAGTACCTCCATCACCAAAATTCCAAACAGAAGATAAACCAAAACCTGACGAAACATTTGTAAAAGCAAGCTGATTATTGCATGTTTGATTAGTAGTTGTAAAAGATGCCACAGGCGCAGGTATAGTAGCTACATTAAATGATATAGGTGATGTGCAACCGGTAACAGTAGTAAGCTGCACACTATAATTGCCTCCTGCATTAATGGTGGCACAGGCTGTATTACCGCCGCTAATAATGCCGGTACCTGTCCAATTATAGGCGGCAAAACCAGCAGGCGCGCATATTTGCGCCGTACTGTTAGAACATAAACTATGGTTTAATGTTATTTGAAAAGACTGGCAAGAGCCATCTATATAAGCGTACCCAAAATGCCCGCCCAAAGCGCAATCGTATGTAGTAAAACGAATGGTTACATTTTGCCCGATATAACCTGTTAGGTTTACAGCTACAGTTGTCCATGGTTTAAAAATAACGTCGCTTTGTACGGTTGAAGCCTGAAAGCCCGGTATCCCTTGCCCCGCTGTAACATCATAATAGGTGCAAGGTATCTGGTTTCCTGCCGAGTCAATCATTTCAATAGTAAATGCGGGTTGCTGCGCTTGCGTATGGCCCGGGTCTTCGAGTACAACGGCATATTTATAACTGTAATTGCTGTTGCTGTTAGTTACCATAAAGGTTTGTTCTATCCTATCAGCAATACCGTTAACAGCAGCATTTCCTAATTTAAGGGAGTTATTGCCCCCTGCGCAAACCACCGGAAACAACCCAAAAGGATCAACGCCTCCGCCACTTGTAATTGCCTGCGCCCCGCCCATAGTGGTGCAACAACCAATGGGGTTATACAGCGGATGATAACCGGTAGAAGAATTCCAGCCGGTTAATGAACCTAGTTCAAAATCGGCATTAGTGCAAGCGGCCATAGGCGAGGCCGGTGAAGCAGGCAAGGCTTTTTCCTGCAAGGAATTATCTGAATACGTTTTTCGCCACGAAGTGATATACTCATCGTAATCTTTCATATTAAAATTATACTGAACAAAAAACTCGCGTGCCTTTTGCTCATCGGCTTGTCTTGCATCGCTAATCGTCGATAACGAATAGGTTGTAGGTTTTTGTGCCAAAAGATAGGCTGACATACCCATCGCACAAAGTAGTAGTAGCTTTTTTGTTTTCATGATTGAAATTTTTTGATTTTTTAGACAAACTTTTTTTCATTAGTGATTTTTTTTGTGATTACTTAGGTTAATTATTGTTATTTTTTACGAAAGAAATTATAAAAGGTTCATTATTACTATCAACCGTTTTTAAATTAGTGGTTAATAACAAAACGTAACCTTATATAAAAATGAACGTAGAAAGAGGTTAAAAAATATACAAGTATCTTTGCCGAATGAAAATAGATAAATACATTGGTCATACAGGTTATACTTCGCGCAGAAAAGCGTGTGTTTTAATTGATGAAAAGCGTGTACTGGTTAATGGCAAAACAGCTACTTTTTCTACCAAAATAAATGCAGGCGATATACTTTTAATTGATGGTAAAGAATTAAAACCAAAAGAGCACATTCCAACTTACATAGTTTATAATAAGCCAAAAGGTATTGAATGCACATCTGAAAAGATCGCCAATAATATTATAGACGCTATTGGGCATACAGAAAATATTTATCCGGTTGGCAGATTAGATAAAGAATCAGAAGGGTTAATTTTACTTACCAATCACACCGAGTTGATCGATAAAATAAGTAATCCAAAATACAATCACGAAAAAGAATATATTGTTACTTTAAATCTGCCGGTGCGTAAACAATTTGTAAAAGAAATAAGTGAAGGCATTTTATTGCAGGGCGAACAGACCAAACCCTGTAAGATTACCATAGAGCCAAATGCCAAAAGAATTTTTAGGATAACATTAACACAAGGGCTTAACCGCCAAATACGCCGCATGTGCAACGCGTATAATTATCAGGTAATAAAACTGCAAAGAGTGCGTGTGTTAAATATAAAATTAAATAAGCTAAAGGTGGGCCAATGGCGCGATCTTACCGAAGATGAACTTATGGAATTATTTAGCCTGTTAAATTAAATCAATAACGACTATTAGTAGGTTTATCGATAAAATAACTATATTTATCTTCTCAAAAATATATACATGAAAAAAATTTACACATTATTTACGGCGCTTGCAGTTGTTTCGGCTGCCTTAGTATCAACTAAAATACAGGCACAAACGTGTCCTTGGGCTAAAAAAATAGGCGGTTCTTATGAAGATAATGGTATTGCTGTAGCTTCTGATGCTTCGGGTAATGCATATTCATTAGGCTATTTTTATTCATCCACCATAACTTTTACCGGTACGCCAAACATTAGCTTAAGCAATACCTACGGAGGAGCTTGTATGTATTTAGCCAAGCATGATTCTTGCGGAAATTTAAAATGGGCAAAAAAAGCCAATGGTCATAACGGTGGCGATGTATATGGTGCGGCTCTTACAACAGATGCAGCCGGAAATGTTTACGTAACCGGTTTTTTTCAGACAGATACCTTATTTGTTGGCACTTTAAAAGCTGTTAATTCAGGTTATCAGGATGCGTTCATAGTAAAGTATACCTCAGCCGGTGTAGCGCAATGGGTATCTCAATCTACGGGTGCAAGTCGCGAAAAAGGAAATGCTATCGCTTTAGATGCATCAGGAAATATATTTATCACAGGTTCTTATAATTCAGCTGCTATAACTTTTGGCAGCAACAGCGCTATTAACGGCACCAATGATGGTTTTACAAGCGATGCTTTTGTAGCTAAATTTGATGCTAATGGAACTAATTTATGGGTAAAATCAAACACCAGTAATGTAAATACAAATGGCGATGCTCATGGTTTCGGTATAGGAACGGATGCTTCGGGCAACGTTTACGCAGCCGGAGATTTTGAATCTACCTATATGCGTTTTGCAGGCGATTCTGTACCTAACAACGGTTACAGAGATATGTATATTGTAAAATACAGCGCAAACGGCTCAGAACTATGGTTAAAAGGTGCAGGTAATAATAACGATGACGGGGCAAACAGTTTAGCCACCGATGCTTCGGGTAATTCTTACATAACGGGGCGCATAGGCGGTATGTCAACCGTTAATTTTGGCACACACGCTGTTACCAATAATGCTATAAACCCTACCGTTTTTTTAGCCAAATATGATGCCAATGGAACTGCGCAGTGGGCAAAAGCTGCTAATGGAGATTATTATTCATATAACGAAGCTAACTACGTAACCATAGATGCGGCAGGCGATCCTTACATTATTGGTTTTTATTCATCCGATTCATTACGTTTTGGAGGCGTTACGATCTATAACCAATCTATTGCAAACGGTAACCCCGGTGGAGATTATACCTATGATGTTTTTGTAGCTAAATACAAAGCTAACGGAAATATTTCCTGGGCAAGAACAGCAGGAGGAGATTCTAATGATGTTGGAAACGGTATTGCAGCCGGCACACATAACAACCTGTACATTACAGGTATGTATAAATCACCCTCTATTTCTTTGGCAGGTATTATCCTAACAAATACTACTAATTATGGGGATGCTTTTATAGCTAATAATATTTCTACCTTACTGGTAGCACCAGATATTTGTTTGGTTTCTGATGATAGTATTGTAGGAAGCAATCAATATAATGTAATCTATTGGGATAAAACAATTTATCCAAACGCTGCCGCTTTTGTTATCTACCGAGAAGTATCGACCAATGTTTACAAAAAAATAGGATCTCAACCGTATAGCGCATTGAGCGAATTTGTTGATACCGCTCGTAGTGTTGGGCCTTCAAATGGCGATCCTCAATTTGGCGCGTATAAATACGCTATGCAAATTATGGACACAAGCGGTACATATAGTTTTATGAGTGCGTATCACAACACGGTTTACATTCAACACAACTCAGGTACTTTTAGTTGGAATCTTTATACAGTGGGTAACAACACGTATACCCCTGTAACCAATTTTGAATTAATGCGTGATAATAATAATGATGGTAACTGGACATTAGTTGCCGCTGTTTCGGGCGGACAAACAAGCTTAACAGACCCCAACTACAGCACCTATCAAAGCATAGCTAACTGGCGTGTAGATGCCGATGGTTTTAACTGTACGCCTACTTTAAGATTAGCCGGCGGCAACAATACTACCTTAGCTGCTAAAGTAAAATCGCATAGTAACCAAAGTAATAATCGCGCGGCTGGTATTAAACAAAATTTGATTAACCAACAAGTAAGTGTTTACCCAAATCCTGCTACCGGAAATTTTAATGTTGAAACAAGCACTACTGAAAAACAACAATTACAATTGGTTGATGTTAACGGAAGAATAGTTCTATCACAAACCATTACAGGTAAATTAACTATTGATGCAAGTTATTTAAGCGAAGGTGTTTATAACATTAGCCTTATCAACGCTGAAAGTGTGATCAATAAAAAATTAGTTATCATAAAATAATTTTAAGCGTTTTATGTAAACAAAAGAGTCGGCTACAAACCGGCTCTTTTTTTATTATGATAAGTAAGCTTTAAGCCACCACTTTTTTTGCTTCGGCATTTGCCACGGCAATTACTTGGGCAAGTTTTTGTGCGGCATCCATAAATGCTTTAGCTTGAAAGGTATCTTGTTGCAATGCCGCCGGACTACCGGCATCTCCGGCCTCACAAATACTTTGTATCATGGCTATCTGCGCCAATAACGGAATATTAAATTCATCGGCTAATTGCTGCGCGCCACCTTTCCCAAAAATAAAATATTTGTTATCCGGTAATTCGGCGGGTGTAAACCAGGCCATGTTTTCGATAATACCTAACAAAGGAATATTAATATGTTCATGCTTAAACATAGCGGCTCCTTTACGCGCATCGCTAATAGCTACCTGTTGCGGTGTTGTTACAATAACCACACCTGTTAGCGGAATAGCGGCCGCAATACTCATTGGTATATCTCCTGTGCCTGGAGGAAGGTCAATAAAAAGATAATCTAATTCTCCCCAATGAGCATCGAAAAATAATTGCGTTAATGCTTTGGTTGCCATTGGACCGCGCCAAATAATGGGTTGAGATGGATCGGCAAAAAAACCAATGGATAAGATCTTTACGCCATAACTTTCAACAGGCACCATTTTATTTTTTCCGTCAATTTGCATCATAGCCGGTTTTTCATGCAGTACATCAAACATTAACGGCATTGATGGCCCGTATATATCTGCATCTACCAAGCCAACTTTAGCCCCTTGTTTTGCAAGGGATACTGCCAAGTTGCTGGCAATGGTAGATTTACCAACACCGCCTTTACCCGATGCGATAGCGATGATATTTTTTACCCCTGCAAGACTATCTTTATTTTGTTTGGCCTGGGTAACGTTAGATGACATCGCAACATTAACTACTGCTTCTTTATCCACATAATACGTAATAGCATTTACGCAGGCATGGTGTATCATGTCTTTCATTGGACAGGCAGGTGTTGTAAGCACAACGGTAAAAGAAACATTTTTGCCATCTACTTTTACATCTTTAATCATGCCCAACGTAACCAGATCTTTTTTAAGATCCGGATCGTCTACATATTTAAGGGCATCAATAACTTGTTGTTCTGTAATCATCTTTTTAAAATAGAAATACAAAGTTACGGCTTTTGGCTTATTCTTTATTTATATTTGCATCTATGTTATCGATAAAAATTTTTGCCAATCTGCTAATAGGGTGTTTAGGTATATGTTTGTTTTCCTGCGTGGGAGAATTGAAAGAGATCTCGATTAATAAGATCACCAATTTTAAGATTAATAAAGCCGACCTTAAAAATATAGATGCCGAAATAAGCGTGAGCATTAATAATCCTAATAACAAAAGCTTTAAGATATACAGATCTAAAGCACAGATTTTTGTGGGTGGCGCTAACTTAGGAACTGCACGTATTGTAAAAAAAGTAAAGATACCCGCCAACTCCAGCATAGATAATACATTTGCTTTACACGGCGATCTTAAAAATCTAAATTTTAGCGCGCTAGCAAATCTAGCTATGGGCAAACCTATTTTAGAAATTAAAGGTTACTTAAAAGTGGGCAAATGGTTCTATAAGAAAAAGTTTCCAATCGATCAGCAGCAAAAAATTTTCGGTAAAGATCTTAAAGGTTTAATACCAGGTTTTTAGTTCATATGAAAAATAAAGAGATCATTACGCATATTGTTAACTGGCTTAACGCCTACTCGACCCAATCATTTACGCAAGGTTTTGTAATTGGTATTTCCGGCGGGATAGATTCGGCACTTACCTCAACGCTGTGCGCACTTACTTCCAAACCGGTTATCTTGCTTAACATGCCCATCAGGCAACATAAAGCCGAGTTTGACCGCGGAGCTGAGCATATAGCCTGGCTTAAAAAAAATAATCCAAATGTAATTTCAAACACCGTTGACCTTACCCAACTATTTGAAAAGATAGAAAGTGATTTTCCAAATGATGTACAGGATTTTTTAACCATGGCCAACACACGCGCCCGTTTACGTATGCTTACGTTATATGCTTTTGCTGGTCATCATAAAATGCTGGTGGCAGGTACTGGTAACAAAATAGAAGATTTTGGCGTTGGCTTTTTTACCAAGTATGGCGATGGCGGAGTAGATATTAGTCCTATTGCCGATCTTTTAAAAAGTCAGGTGTATGCATTAGCAAAAGAACTGAATGTGGTTGATAGTATTTTGCAGGCAAAGCCCACCGATGGTTTATTTGCTGATGGGCGTAGCGATGAAGACCAGCTGGGTGCCACTTACAACGAGCTTGAATGGGCTATGTTAGCCATAGAAAACAAAAAGGATACTAAAACTTTTTCGGCCAGAGAAAAGCACGTAATGGAAATTTATCTTACCAGGAATCATGCTAACAAACATAAAATGGAAGCTATACCGGTTTGTAAAATTCCTAAGGAATTATTTTGATAACAGATAAATTTCTATGTTTTCTTTACTGATATTTTTCTGTTCTAAAAAAGTAAAGCCGAATTTATCTTTCCAATAAGTAGCTAAATATTCCTGCTCAGTTTGTCCGGATGTTGGTATTAACAACGCTTTTAAACCAAGCGCATGTAGATCCATCAACGTAGAGTAACCGCTTCGGCAAATTATTTTTTCGCTTGAATTAAAAAGCTCTTGTAATTGCGAAGTTGATGCTATATCTGTTACATGAAAATTACCGTGCAACTTAGTAGATAAAGGCAAGTAACTTCCTCTTACCAAAGCAATTTTATAATTTGTATTCAGTAATACCGAAATTAATTTTTCTTCTAACCAAGTACGTTGTGGTTCAGGTCCGGATAATAAAATAAGTAAATCATATTTTTTTTCCTGTGTTTCTTTCTTTTCAAAGCGATTTAAAGGCCCGATAAATATTGTATTTTTTAATGATTGTTCTGGTTGTGATAATACACCGCTTAAACGATCTTGTTCTTTCTCGTAATCCGGTATCCAACACGTATTGAAATTTTTAATGAAGGAAGCATTCACAACATTAACCAATTTTTTTAAAGCGGGGCTTTGTATGTTTAATTGGTGCGTAATAAATATACTTTCTACTTCTTTACTATAAAACCCAAAGCGGTTATCACTAATTACAATATCAATTTTATCTTTCTGTAAATAATTCGCCAGCCATTTATTTTCTCTTCGCACTACCATGCACAAGCGAGGCATTTGCCAGGCAATCTTTATCCATAAAGGTAAAGTACTTGCGTAACGCACATTATACCCAAACAGGTATACATAGGTAACGCCCGTAATCTCTTGCTGTAAAAAACTTTTTTGAACGGTAGTGCAGGCAATTACCAGGCTATTTTTTTGTTGTTGTAATTGCTTTATTAAAGGTACGCAACGGGCAGCATGGCCTAAACCCCAATCGAGTGGTGCAAGCAGTATTTTTTTATTGAATAGATCTAATTGGGTAAGTGGCACTATTTTAATATCTGTACAAAACCTTTAAGCTTATACTCTTTTAATCCGTAATAATGTATTTCGTAATAGGTACAGGTGTAAAAATAAACCCCATCTGGCACGGGTTGTTTCATTTGTTTCGATTTTCCATCCCAACCTAATTTAGGGTCGTTAGCTTCATAAACAATTTCTCCCCATCTATTATACATCACAAAATCTACACTTTGTATAAACCTATTTTTTACGGGTATGTACAAATCGTTGGTGTTATCTCCGTTAGGCGTAAAAATATTAGGCAGTTCGTATATCGGGCAATTATCAGTACAGCTTTCATTATTTAAAGCACTTTGATTTCCGGCCGAATCTACAGCCACCACCACATAACAACCTGCAATGCTTTCTGTATTTACATTGGTAGAATAGGTAGTATCGTTTACATTTAAAACAGAATCTATTTTAACTAGCGCGCTATCTTCTCGTGGTGTATAATAAATATAATATTTAAGTACATCATTAATGCCACAGGCGTGGTTTGGGTTTGCCCAGGTAAGTTTATTTATCGCCGCATCGCAATCGCCAGCAATTTTTAGCTTGGGTTGGCAAGGCGGTACATCATCAATTGGCCTTACACATACTTTTTGAGAAAAATTAAATAAGGGACTAATAATATTTGGATTGTTATACGTTCCTACACTTAATATCTTAAAGCAATAATTATAATTATTAGTTAGGTTTTTAATAGTATCTGTAGTGTTACGCGTGCTATCTATAAGCGTGTATCCGGCGTTGGTATAATTCTGCCTATAGATGTAATATAAAGTATCTATCCAAGGTGTATGCGAGGTCCAGCTTAACGCAACTTTTTTAT
Organism: Bacteroidia bacterium; assembly: GCA_038206945.1. GTDB lineage: Bacteria > Bacteroidota > Bacteroidia > B-17B0 > Aurantibacillaceae > PALSA-968. Next base: position 24,386 of record JBBRAG010000001.1, read on the forward strand.
CATGACCTACACCACTGGCAAATATTGAACTTGCCGGGGCGCTGCTGCCTTTGTTGCTTCCGTTAGCATAAAAATAAACTTTATAGGTGTGCGATCTATTTTGCGTATCAATAAGTGTATCAATAAACATCGTATCTGCCTGAGTTTTTAACTGAGAGAAATATGTTTTAAGAGCCGAATTATAAAGGGTTGTTGTATAAGTACCCGAGGCATCTTGTTTATGTAAAGAGAAATAATAGGGACCGCCATTCCCGGCTTTTGTAGTATCGAAATTTAAAGAACCTAAAATAGGTTTTTTCCATTTTACTTGTATGCTGCCAGCCACTGCATCGGTTGTATCAACACTTACATTAGTAATAATAGGCACTCCAAAATGAAGCGTAATGCAATCACCGGGGCCATTAGTTTGTGGAGCGCTTAAAGAACCATCATCAAACTTGGCAACTACCAGGTAAGAATAACTGTTGCCCGGCGGAAGCCCTAAACCATTATTGCCATCGTAAAAAACAGGGTTTGCCGTAGTGCTTGCTATAGTACCAATAAGCACATACCCCGAAGAAGCAGGCACACCAGTTTGGCAAGTATTGGGTGTATAACTTACACAACCCGCCGCCCTGTAAATTAAATAACTGTTTATTTTATTGTATTGATTAGCCGAACAGGCAATAGGTGCCTGCCATTGCAGCTTAATGCTATCTCCTTTTACACTATCTGTAAAATTTTTAACCGGTGGAGATATTACCTGTAAGGTTAAGGTAGTGTAATTAGTATTAGCAGGTGTATTGTTATCACTACCTTGTATAGTTACATAATATGGGTTAAGGCTAACTGCCTGGCAAGAGGGTGTCCAGCTTAATTGGCCGGTTGCACTACTTATACCGCCTGTAAAAGAAAAACTTGCATTTGGCCCTATATGTGTGCCATTAATAGGTGTGCCACTGGCTGTAAGGCTAATAACACTATTGCTGGTAGGTTTTATAGCCGTTATGGCTTGGGATACATAGGGGTTACCGGCTATTATACAAGCAGTTGCCGGAGGAGTTATATTAATAGTTGCATTGGAAGGACAGTCTTCTACCAAAAGTTGTATGGCAAAGATCATGCTGCCCACTTCAAATCTCGTCCCATCAATTGGGTTTTTCCTATACTCTTTAATGGTTATGTCAATTTCATACTCTCCATGTGCCTGATCAGAAAAATTTCCATTAGTGGCCGTCCAGCACAACTGACCTGTAACAGGATTAACGCTTATACCGGCCGGTATAAAAGTACCTTGAGATGGTATGAAAAAATTGCCGTGTCCATCCCCTGTTAAAAAATTGGTTAATGAATACGATAAACTGTCATTATCTGAGTCTATCATGCCCGGGTTATAACAAAACGTTTGGTGGTAGCAGGCATTATCAATAGGCGGGTTGGTAACTAATGGAGTATTATTAATGGCACCTGCCCCGTTAGATAAATGTATGGTATCTAATAAAGCAAAAGCCACATCTTGAGAGCTGCCGTTACCGTTGCCAATGTTTTGAATATCTCTATCTAAATTTGGGTCAACCATACCCACAATAAAGTCTCCCGAACCGGGAAAAGGTGCATGTTCTCCTTCATAAATATTGAGTTTTACGCCTCCGTATTGATTTAAGTTAGGCAAAGTATATGGGTATAAAAGTATTTGGCCTTCGCCGGGTATTGAATGCCCATCAGATGTGCCACAATCAGCAAGAGGCGGAGTTTGCATATGAAGATCTAACGATAACTGATCACTATTAATACGCACACATCTAAGGCTATCTACAACATGCCCTGCGTTACCGGGGTTCATAAACAAAAGGGTTTGTTCGCATTTATCTGCACTATAACTGGTAGGATTGGTATAGGTGTAAATTCTAAAGGTATACCCACCTGTATGCGAGTTATATTTATAGCTAATATACCCTGCACGGTTGTGGGTAGCAAAACTTTTAAAGGCAATAAATACTACTAAAAAAAACAGCTTAAAACGCATCATACAAATATAAGTAATTTGCATAGCAGTAGCTTAAATTATGTTTTTTTAAGTTTACTGTGGTGTCAAATAATTTAAATTTGTATTTGCTAACATTTTTAGCAAATTAATTTAATTGTTGATAAAAATAATAGCATTGTGTTTAAATTTTATGTATCTTTGCCGTAATTAACTATAAAATTATACACCATGGCTAAGAAAAACGAAGAAACAAACGACTCAAAAAAGATCAATTCAGAAAAGCTGAAAGCCTTACAACTTACTTTAGATAAGCTTGAAAAAACGTATGGAAAAGGTACCGTAATGAAATTAGGTGATACCCAAACCGAGGCCATGGAAGTTATTAGCACAGGTTCTCTTGGTTTAGATGTTGCCCTGGGTGTTGGTGGTTTACCAAAAGGCCGTGTTATTGAAATTTACGGACCTGAATCTTCGGGTAAAACAACGCTTACCATACATGCCATTGCCAATTGCCAAAAAAATGGCGGTATTGCCGCGTTTATAGATGCAGAGCACGCTTTCGATCGTTTTTATGCCGAAAAATTAGGGGTGGATACACAAGGACTTTTAATTTCTCAGCCCGATAACGGCGAACAAGCTTTAGAGATTGCAGAAAATTTGATCAGTTCTGGTGCTATAGACCTTATCGTAATAGATTCGGTTGCCGCGCTTACCCCGCGTGCCGAAATTGAAGGAGAAATGGGCGACAGCAAAATGGGCTTACACGCCCGTTTAATGAGTCAGGCTTTACGTAAACTTACCAGCACTATTAATAAAACAAATTGCTGCGTTATCTTTATTAACCAACTTCGCGAAAAAATTGGCGTTATGTTTGGTAACCCCGAAACTACTACCGGTGGTAACGCTTTAAAATTTTATGCCTCTGTTCGTTTAGATATTCGTCGCATCGGACAAATTAAAGATGGGGAGACCGTAGTGGGTAACCGCGCACGCGTTAAGGTGATTAAAAATAAAGTAGCGCCTCCTTTTCGCCAGGCAGAGTTTGATATTATTTTTGGCGAAGGTATCAGCAAAGCAGGTGAAATTATTGATTTAGGCGTTGAACTGAATATCATTAAAAAAAGCGGTTCGTGGTTTAGCTACGGCGATACCAAGCTTGGGCAAGGCCGTGATTCGGTTAAACAAATTTTTCATGATAACCCGGAGTTAGCGGGCGAAGTAGAATACCGAATTAAAGAAACTTTAGCCGGTAATGTAGAGCCTGTTTTAGTGGCTGAATAATATTTTTTCTTTGAAATATTTTGAGATTTATATAAATAAACCCTTGCTTTGGCGAGGGTTTTTTATTTGCGTATCTTTACCCCAAGCAGGCCGTTTTATCGCTGTAAAATTATTTGCAGAGGAAAGTCCGGACAACACAGAGCACCCAGCCTTTTGAAAAAGAGGGTATGCAAAAGGCAACTTAGCATAACAGATAGTGCCACAGAAAATATACCGCCAAGCCTCGGTTTGGTAAGGGTGAAAACGCGAGGTAAGAGCTCACGCACGGCGTAGTGATACGTTGTGAGGAAAACCTCAGGGGTTGAAAAGTCAAATAAGTTGCGGTTATATAAGCAGCTCGTTTATGTTTTACTTAGGTAAAACGCCGCAATGGGTAGACCGACCAGATAAATGATAGAAACTGCGCAAGCAGAACAAAACCCGGCTTACAGGCCTGCTTATTTTAATTTGTAAAAATTTTTTATAAATTGCTATACTTATTTATCTATTCCTAATTTAAGTAGAAATATTTACCAACTTATTTTCTTCATAATTACTATATTAAATTAATAAAAAACATAAAAAATTTCGTAATTTTAGAAGGCAATTATTAGCAAAGCATGAGGATACCTTTACTACTATTCTTATTGGGTATATTTACGGTTAATACGGGTTATTGCCAGTGTCCGAAAGTGTACGACGGTACAGGCACAGCCTCATCAAACCCGTATTGGGTAAATTGTACGGGTGGTGCTTATACCCTTAACTTATCATCGCCAAGCAGTATTGGCAGTTACACCGTTATTTGGGGAGATGGTACTTCAAACACCACAGGCAGTTCTTTAGCCGCTAATACCATTATTACACATGGGTATGCAATGACCATAGATACATTTATCATTCAGCTAATAACAATCGCTCCTTCTTGTACTTTATCAGGCGTGGTGGTAATGGAAAAACCCGTTAACGCTTCTATACAAATTCCGGTAGGGGGTGTTACAACCGCCTGTGCGCCGGCAACACTTGCTTTTATAAACTCAAGTACCGATGTTTCTCAAACAACAACGTTCTCTTGGAATTTTGGCGACGGAACTGCTTCACAAAATTATAACTACACCAACGCCGGGCAAACGGTTACACATACCTATAATAAAGGAACCGTTAATTGCCAAACCATTGTAACACTCAGCGCGCAAAACCATTGTACGTTTGGCACGCCAACTACGGCGCAATTTAATCCCATACAAATTTATGATAAAGACCAGGCAGCTATAACACCCGATGCTTATTTAAAATGTTTTCCCGATAATTCTTTTACGTTTACCAACACCACCATGCGTAATTGTTACGCACAAGGTAATAACGGCATTCGTTATGAGAAATGGGACTTTGGAAACTACTGGGGCACCGGGCATGATTCTATTATAAACTGGACGGCCTGGCCTCCAACATTTCCTAAAACAATTACTTACCCTGGTTTAGGAAATTATACTCTTATGTTGTATGACAGTAATGGATGCGGTATTGATACAACTGCTTTAACTGTTAGTATCGTTAATAAACCAACAGCGGGTCTTAGTGTGATCCCCGATACGGTTTGTGTGGGTACGGCTATAACATTTACCAACACAAGTTCTACAGGAGTTTCTTATAAATGGAATTTTGGAGATAACGGAATCTATACTTCTACCGGGTATACATCGCAGACACATAACTACGCAAGTTCCGGAACTTATACCGTATCTGTAGTTGCATTTATTTCGGGCGCGGCAGGTTCCTGTAAAGATACGGCGCGGCATGTGGTTACGGTGCTGCCTTCGCCCACGGCAAATTTTACAGATATTCCTTCCACGGGATGTAATACAATCACAACAGTTTTTACAGATGCTTCCACCGGAGCTATTACTTGGCAATGGAACTTTGGAAATGGCGTTACTTTTAACGGACAATCTCCTCCATCGCAAACATACACCACCGGAAATTATACGGTAACACTTTTAGCAACCTCAGCTAATAATTGTAAGAACACCAAAACAAAAACGGTGATAGTCTATCAAAAGCCTGTACCTCAATTTACCACCAACGTTGGTTGTGCTAATAATATAGTTGTATTTACCGATCAGTCTACACACGCAGCGGGAGATAACATAACATCTTGGAACTGGAGCTTTGGCGATGGCAGCCTTAGAAATTACACACAAAATCCAACGCATACCTATACTGCAGCAGCTACGTATAGCGTTATCTTAAATGTAAGTACGGCGCATTGCGCGGATAGTATAACCATTCCTTTAATAATTAACCCCTTGCCAGTAGTATCTTTTGTAAATGCGCCCGATAGCGGTTGCCCGGCTTTGGTAGTAAGCTTTACCAATACCTCAACAGGTGTAAGTACCTATCACTGGGATTTTGGAAATGGAAATACATCAACCGCTGTTAATCCTTCACAAACCTTTAGCAATACAACTACCACCACTAAAACATTTACAACAACATTGGTTGGAATATCTTTAGCCGGATGCAAAGACTCTGTAAAAAATACGATAAAGGTCTTTGGGAAACCGGTTGCCTCGTTCACATCAAACTCTATGGCAAGTTGCGCGCCGTTTAATGTAACGTTTACCAACACTTCGCAAAACGCAGCAAGTTATGTTTGGAATTTTGGCGATGGCACGGCAACTTCTACATCGGTTACGCCAACACATTTATATCAAAACACCAGCGGATTTTTACAAAACTATACGGTAACACTGCACGTTACTAACGCGGGCGGTTGCCAAGATTCTACTAAGCAGGTTGTGCAGGCATATCCGCAGGCGCAGTTTAATTTTCAATCCTTACCTGATTCAGGCTGTACACAACTGCATGTAATTTTTCCGGCAGCGGCAGGCGCAGTTTTATATCAATGGAACTTTGGCGATGGATCTCCTGGTGTGGTAGGGTCAAGCCCGGCACATACCTTTACAAACACAAGTACCGTGGTGCAAATATATACCGTGCAATTAATTGCTACCAATGCGTTTAATTGTATAGATACGGCAAGGCAACCTATAAAAGTTTTTCCTAAACCTACTTCTGTTTTTGTGGTGAATAAAGATTCAGGTTGCGCGCCATTTACAGTAACGTACACAAATGCTTCGCTTAACGCTACATCTTATAATTGGTTCTTTGGCGATGGAGGAACTTCTGCTGCTATCAATACCGCACACACTTATACCACCAGTTCTTTAGCATTAGATTCTTTTAAAGTACGCCTTATCTCTTATAACAGTTACGGATGTACAGACACAGCAAAGAAAGAAGTATATGTGTTTCCTAAAGTAAATGCCAGTTTTATTAGCGATACTTCCGGCTGCGCAGCTTTAAAGATAAGCTATAACAATTCTACACAAGGGGCGAGTAGCTATGTATGGAATTTTGGCGATGGCTCTGCTATATCTCTGGCCACTAATCCAATACATACGTATACAAATACATCTGCTTCTGTAAAAACATTCACCGCGCAACTGGTGGGCAAAAATAACTTTGGCTGTACAGATACGGTGCGACAAAAAATTACGGTATTGCCAAAACCGATTGCTTCATTTAGCTTAAACCCTACATTTGGTTGTACCCCTTTAACGCCCATATTTTCTAATACCTCATTAAATGCAACCAGTGTTACCTGGGATTTTGGAGACGGAACAATTTCTTCCGCCAGCAACCCCGTTCATACCTACACAAATACTTCTTTAACGGTTAAAGATTCTTTTAGCGTACAATTAATCGCCGTAAATAATTTTGGTTGTAAGGATACGTCCAGAAAGTATATAAATGTCTTTCCTAAAGTAGTGGCAAGTTTTTATGCTGATACACCTATATGTGCGCCGGTAAACATCACGTTTCATAATACTACACAAAGCACCTCTCAAACTACTTATACCTGGAATTTTGGCGATGGTTCTCCGTTAAATAATAATGCAGCACCCATGCATACCTATAATAATACAACGGGCAATATCTTATTTTATACTACAACGCTTAATGCTACAAATTCTTTTGGCTGTAGTTCTACGTTTTCGCACACCTATAATATATATCCAAAGCCAACTGCTTTATTTAATATGACACCCGCTATACAAATGTATCCGGCACGCACTATTACCTTGGTAAATCAAACAGCCAATGCAAGCTCGTTCAATAATTTATGGGAGTTTGGAGATGGAAACACCAGCAATGTGGTTAGTCCGCCAAACCATACATACTCAACATGGGGCACATACAGCGTCACACTGGTAGTAAGCTCTCAATATTGTAAAGATTCGCTTACCAAAATTGAAATTATAAAACCGCCCTTACCTATTGCAGGATTTAAAGGCAAGAAAAAAGGCTGCGCCCCGTTAAAAGTTTCTTTTACAAGTACCTCTCAATACGCGGCATCTTACAATTGGGATTTTGGTGACAATTTAGGAAGCGCTTCAATACCAAACCCAACCTACGTTTATACGCAGCCCGGTAATTATAATGTAAAGCTAGTTGTTATAGGCCCGGGCGGACAAAAAGATAGTATAACAGGAGTTGACAGCGTAGTAGTTTACCCTGCAGCAAAAGCCATTTTTGTAGTAACACCCACAGTAGTAACCGTTGGTATAGATCCTATCGTGTGTTCTAATTTAAGTTCAAACGCTGTTTCTTATATTTGGAATTTTGGTGATAATACAGCTACTGTTACAACTACAAACCCCAGTCATACGTATCAGCAAGCTGGGCAATTTGCGGTTACTCTTTATGCTATTTCATCTCATGGATGTAAAGACAGTTTAACATATCCAACTATAAATGCATCAGAAGAAACGGGGGTCGAGGTGCCTAATGCATTCACGCCAGATCCAGGGGGGCCTTCTGCTGATGGCGTATATGACCCTACCTCCCACAACAATGATATTTTTCATCCCAATGTTAGCGGCTTAAAAACCTATGAGCTGGATATCTTTAATCGTTGGGGAGAATTACTTTTTGTAAGCAAAGATGTGCATGTTGGCTGGGATGGTTATTACAAAGGAAAAATGTGCGAACAAAGTGTTTACATCTGGAAGATTAAAGGCATTACTACCGACGGAAAGAATATTGAAAAAAAGGGCGACTTAACTTTATTAAGATAAATGAAATTTAAAAAACATATTTTTATATGTTGCTTTGTTTTGTGGGCAGGGGTTTCATGCTATGCCCAAAAAACCCATACTAAACAATTTAAAGAGGCGTTAAACGAAGCTAATTTATTATTTGATACGGATGATTTTAGAAACGCGCTGATAAAATATCTTTCTATTTACAACGAAGATTCGGATAACGAAAAAATAAATTTAAACATTGCTATCAGTCGGTATAAACTAAAAGAATTTCCTGATTCTATTTTGCCGTATTTAGTTAAAGTTGATAAAAGCACAAACGCAGAGGCGCAATTTTACGAAGCAAAAATTTTTCATTTAGAACATAAGTTTGATGAAGCCATTGAACATTACGTCAAGTATAAAAAGTTTGATGAAAATAAACGCGAATTTAAAAATGCTGAAGTAGATAGGTTAATTGAAGTTTCTAAGCACGCGCAAGCATATATGAATGACCCACATAAAGCAGTAATAAAAAATTTAGGGAATCATATCAATACAAAATACCCCGAGTATGTGCCGTTGATATCAGCTGATGAAACGGTTTTATATTTTACATCTCGTCGCCCGGGCAGCACAGGTAACATAACTGATGCTTGGGGAAATTATTACGAAGATGTATATGTAAGTTACTATAAGAAGGGAGATTGGAGTGAGCCGGCCAATGTTGGTTCGCCCATCAACACAAAAACGCATGATGCCTGCGTAGCCTTATCTGCCGATGCGCAGCAGATGATCATTTATCGCACAAGCAAAGATGATATAAGTGGCGATCTTTACACCACACAAGCAACAATTGATGGCTGGTCGGCACCTGAAAAATTAGGTCCACAAATAAATACCGAGTTTAAAGAAGTAAGCGCTTGTTTTAGTCCGGATGGAAATAGCATTATTTTTTCGAGTGATAAGCCCGGCGGTTTAGGTGGAAAAGATCTGTACAAAGTGGTAAAATTACCTAATGGAAAATGGAGCCTTGCCACAAATATGGGCAACAGTATAAATACAAAATATGATGAGGATGCGCCTTTTATAAGCGCCGATGGAAACACGCTGTACTACAGCAGTAAAGGCCATGAGACCATGGGCGAATATGATATTTTTAAATGTAACATGCTAGAAGAAGGTTTGTTTACCAAGACAGAAGACATTGGTTATCCGGTAAACACGGTTGGCGATGATATTTATTTTGTGGTAAATGCAAGTGCCAAACACGGTTATTATTCTTCCTTAAATGAAAATGCTACCGAGCCCGGCTATGAAAGTGAAGATCTTTATTTTATAGATATGCATTTTGTAGAAACCGACCTGCTGGTTAAAAAAGGAATTGCTTTGCAGGGGAAATCTCAACATGCAACCGCGGCAAAAATTACCCTGATAGATAAAGAGACCAATAAAGTAAGCGGCATTTATAACAGCAACAGTAATACCGGAAGTTTTATTGTGGTATTGAACCCATACGCGAGTTATAAAGTTATTGCCGAGTGTAAAGATTATGAAACGGTTACGCTTGATCTTGAACCGGTAACCAAACAATCGGCAGCATTTTCTACAGATGAGGTTTTACAAATTTTATTTACGAAGAAACTTTGAAAAAATTTCTATACATATTTTTAATTTTTACAGTAGGATTTGTGCAAGCTCAAAACCCGCAATTGACGCAGTATTATGCTATGCCCCTATTGTTAAACCCTGCTTTTACAGGTCAAACATACGAGCATCGTTTTACAGCTGATGTGCGCGATCAATGGCCGGGCGTTTCTACCGCTTACAAAACTATTGCGGCCAGCTATGATTATAATATTACTTCAGCTAATAGTGGCATAGGCGTTATATTGTTACATGATAGAATGGGTACGCCTTCTATCAATTCAACTCTGGCTATGTTATCTTACGCCTACCATTTTAAGATAAGCAAGTTTGCAGAGATACGTGCTGGAGTACAATTGGGTTACGGGTATAAAAGTATAGATATGAGCAAGCTTGTTTTAAACGACCAACTCTATTATAACAGCAGCACAACCTTAGACCCTTACGTAATGAATATGAATAGCCACGTAGGTTATATGGATCTTAACGCAGGGGCTCTACTTAACTCGGCAACGTATTGGTTAGGTTTTACCGCGCAACACCTTAACACACCAAATACTTCGTTAAGCGAAGATGGAAACAATAAACAACCTGTAAATTTATCGTTACATGGCGGCTATCGTTTTATACTGGAGAAGAAAGGTAATAAACTTAAAAAGTATTTTTCGCCAACATTTAATTACAAGCACGAAGATCGGTTTGACCAACTTGATATAGGTGCATACTTTTTTAAAGCGCCTTTAAATTTAGGTCTATGGTATAGGGGTTTACCAATTAAGCACTATGCCGCTGGCTATCCTAATGTAGATGCCATCAGTTTATTAATTGGCCTTGATATTGATAAATACGATATGCGTATTGGCTTTAGCTATGATGTAACAATTTCTAAACTATCTGTATCAAACTCTTTTGGTTCTTTTGAGCTTGCCATAATATACGAAGTTGCTAAGCGGGGTAAAAAAACGCGCAAGGTTTTAATTTCTTGTCCTAAGTTTTAATCGAGAGAATTATTTTAACTAATTACCACCAAAAATAACTATTAAAGGGAAAAATATTCCTAATGAAACAACAGCATCTGTTCTAATTCCATTTATTATAGCTTTTGATTTAAGATACATGGCTCTCATTTTATAGGCATTTGTATAATCCTCATTTTTGCTATACTTACTTTCGAGCATATTTAGTTCTCTCGGTTTTGGTTTATGATTAAATACTGATTGGCTCACAATCATACCGGGCAAAACAAATGCTGAAGACGTAATTGCAGTTACCAATATACGTTTTTGGGCTTGTAAAATTTTTCTGCATCTATAATTCCCCTTAGTGCCATTGTAGTATCCATTAGACTATGTGAACTATTGTTTTTCCATATAGTATGCTGGTGGATAATCATTTCTACATTAGGGAATTGATTGCCCATTTTAGGATTATCCATATTTAATCTCCTTGTAGCTATCATTTCTGAAAGTAATTTATAATCAAATACTGCATTAGAAAGCCAAAGGTGAATTTTTCGCAGTCTATCACAAAAAAAATTATTTCCGTTTTAAAAAAAGTTCCGTTGCTTAAGGTTTTGTAATGAGCGTATTTAGTGTGAATTGTATGCACATAGTAAAAGTTAAAACATTTTATAGAAAGATTGTTTCCATACTTTATGTGGCAAATAATTTATGGTTGTTTATTATAAGAGTTTCAAAAATAAATATTCCGATTAAAGGTTGAAATATTTGGAGAGCCTTGAAATTGATTTAAATATTGAATGGATATTCCAAACCTTTCTATACTTTTCATAAACCTGTACTCATTACCTTTTTATAATTTAGGGTAACTGTTTGCGTTTGCCAATTCAAAATCATAAGAGCCTTTAGTTTCAATACAAAATCCTTTAATATCTTGCGGATAAATTGTTTTACGAACCCCATTAGACTCTATGACATTTAATATATGTTGGGTGTTAATTATATCTGAATAAACAATAGTTGTTTTTACAGTATCATTATTAAAATTGATGTAATAACTGTTAGGATATTCCTTTTTACAATAAGCACTAACAAATGTATAAGAGAAACAATAAATAATATTATTTTCATTTAACTACCTCCTTACAGAATTAAATTTCTCAACGCAAATAAGTTGGTCGTAATAAGTACCTGGCTGTTTGTGATACACATAAATGGTATATTCATTTTCTGTTTCCCAATGGTCTCCTTCTATTTGATTAGTTTCTGCTGCTGGTTTCCCATCGGGTAAAAAAACATACATGTAATTATAATAACCTTGCTTTAGATAAAGCGTGCATTCGTACGTCTTTTTAAAATAATTAAAGGTTAGTTGGTTTTCTTTGGTAAAAAGATTATTTGTCATGTTTCCTAAAATATAAAAGTTGCCATCTACCTGCGGAAACTCAAACGGAAAATTAAAATATACATACGCATATTCGGCCGATACATCAATCAGGCTGCTGTCGCGTTCTTCTACCGTAATTAAAAACCTGCCGTTAATATCGGTTGTTTGGTAATAACGTGTTTCTGTTTTTACCTCTTCGGGTAATAAATTTACGTGCCAGTTGTTTGCAGAATCTCTGTATATTTTATCGGTGTTAGAAGTAACAAATTTAAAATTTTTAAATACTGCTGCTCGGTATTCATTACCTCCATCAAAAAGATTAGTGCCGTCATCATAATCATAACTTAATTCGTTTGGTTTAAAGTACAAAGGCTGTATATTGTAAATTGCATTATCCCAACGGTTATTTTGTTGCACCACTACTTTCAAATCAGCATATTGAGGAATAGCATACCCCGGGTAAAGAATGCTAAAATCCACTTCCTGTTTGTTAGAAAAATCAACAGAGTCTATGCTTCCTAAAGCGCGGTGTATGTTTGCTTTTACGCTTACTTTATTTGTGTACACCATAAAGCGACGAGTAAATACAGGTTTATCTTTTGTGCCACTAATATAAACCTTTAAAATATAATTGCCTGTTTTTGTTGGCTTTATATTATTGTTAGGAAACGACCACACATAATGGGTGTAATGCTGCGTGGTTGCGGCAGAAAAAGTTGAACCAAATATCTGTTCTTCAAAATATGGGTTAAGATATTCTTGTTGTAACATATCAGATGGTTTCCAACTTGCATCACAATGTATTAGTGTATAAGCATACGTTTTGTTATCTGCATCCAGATCATCAAAATTAAGTGTAAGTGTTTGGCCTGCATTAAGATCAATTATTGGAGAAGAAAGTTTAAAAGAGCTTTCATATAACAAAATACTTTTAATGTTTGAAACATAGGTCCAGTCTTCATAACGAAGCTGGTTGCTGTTTACATATTCCTCGTCTGTTTGAGTTTTTTTATCGTTTTGCGAATGAGCAATAAAATTATTTAAAACAATAAAAACTAAAAAATAATGTTTTAATAGCTTCATTAATTTTTAATTAGATCGCCAGTACTTGTACGTTTTTTAGTTATGGTAGGCGTGTTTCCGCTATAATAAATATTGCCTGTATAATCAATAATAGCATCTAATTCTCCGGAAACATTTACGTGTGCCTCTCCGGTAGATTTATAAACGATAAAGCAATAGGAAGTATTAAGATCTTTCGCATTAATAAAACATTCGCCGGTAGCATTAACTAAATAATTTTGGCTATTGCCACTTAAATAAATATCTCCAACACCAAACATGTGGCCAACTATATTACTAACGTTTATATTTAAGTGTATATCACCTGAATTGGTAATTGTATAATCTACCAACTCTTCTTTCATCATATTACCCGAATATATATTTCCTACTCCATCCTGTATAAAATATTTAACATGTTTTGCTGTTACATAAACAGTAACTTGGTTATGGCTGCCACGCACAAAATCACATTTGGTGTTATTCTTAATTTGCAGTTCGCCATTGCTGACCTCGGTAGAGATGTTAGATAATAGATGTTTACCGGTTACAATTTTAATAGTAGGAGTTATAATGTTAGTATCTTGGATGTAATAAACTTCTATCTTATCAAACGCGTGCAGTTTATTAAAAGAAATTAAATTACGTGTTTCAGAAACAATGGTTCCGTACGATTTAAAACAATCGCAAGAGTTTTGTTTTTTACAGGAAGAAAGCGGGATAAACCCTAAAAGTATTAATGAAAATATCCTAATGCGGCGAAGCATTATTTTACATCCAATAATTCTACATCAAATATTAACCAAGCATTAGGCGGGATAACACCCTGAGCACCTGCTGCGCCATATCCTAAAGCCGGTGGAATAATAAACTTAGTTTTACCCCCAACTTTCATTAATTGTAAACCTTCTGTCCAACCGGGTATAACCTGGCTTAAACCAAAAGTTGCCGGCTGGCCGCGATCAACTGAACTGTCAAATTTTTTGCCGTTTAATAATGTGCCTGTGTAATGTACCGTAACTTGGTTTGATGCAACCGGAGATGCGCCTGTACCTTCTTTTTCTACCATATAACGCAAGCCACTTGCAGTAACTTTTGCGTTACCATACGTTTCATTTAGGGTTTTATCCATTGATGCTTGCTCTGCTTTTGCCTTTGCTTCAGCTTTAACCGATACATTTCCTTTCTCGAATTCAAAAACTTTAGCTGCATCAAAAGCTTCTGCTTTTTTCCCTTTACGAAGAACAGTTATTTTCTTTAACGTATCATTTTGTTTGATAGCGTCTACTACATCTTGCCCTTTTACAACGTGGCCAAATACAGTATGCTTACCATCTAACCAATCTGTTTTTACATGCGTAATAAAAAACTGACTTCCGTTTGTACCCGGACCTGCGTTAGCCATAGATAAAATACCCGGGCCTGTATGTTTTAAAGAAGTATCAATTTCATCTGCAAATTTATAACCCGGCCCACCTGCACCTGTTCCTTGAGGATCTCCACCCTGTACCATAAAGTTTGGAATTACTCTGTGGAATTTCATTCCGTCATAAAAAGGTACGCCCTCTGCCTTAGCTGTGTTCTTAATCGTTCCTTCCGATAGGCCAACAAAGTTTGCAACCGTCATAGGTACTTTTTCAAACTCTAACTGCAAATAAATATCGCCTCGGTTAGTACTCATGTTCAGGTATAAACCGTCTGGCTGTGTTTTTAAAAATTCTTGATCCATTTTAGAAATTTTTTGTTTTTGTTTTTTTTGTGCTGATGCCATTAGCGAAATAAATACGAAGGCAAGTGTTATTATTTTTTTCATGTTGAATGAAACTTGTGTTTTATTTATGTGTCGGAGCCATTTGAGGTTGAGCAGGATTAATTTTTACCACTTCAATTTCAAAAACCAAAGGAGAATAAGGAGGAATACCTTGGTTGCCATTTGGACCATAAGCCAAAGCAGATGGTGCAATGATCAAAGCCTTTGTACCTACACTCATGGTTTGTAAAGCCTCATCCCATGCAGGAATTACCTGTTGCTGCCCTACGTTAAAGCTAAAAGCCTGTTCGTGTTTTTCAGAAGCGTCAAACACCTGACCTGTAGTAAACATACCTTTGTAATTTACCTGTGTATTATCTCCTTTTTTAACTTTAGCACCTTTACCGTTTTCTTTTACAATAATATACAAGCCACTTTCAGTTGGTTTTACGGTAATTTTATTATCAGCTAAATATTTTTTCAATAGGCTGTCTTCCGCATTTTTTGCTTTTTCTAAAAAAGCTTCTTGTGCTGCTTTTTGTTTCTTTTCAACGTCATCTACTTTTTGAGAATTATAAACGCTGTCAACTTTTATATGATAAACGATGTAACCTGTAGAATCCAAATATTTTGGGATTGGCTGATGATACGATTTTTTGAAAATGGAATCTACCCGAATAGCAAAAGAAACGCTATCACCTTCATGCATTTTAAGCATCATTTCAAACATATCTCCTTTGTAAGCAGATTCACCAATACGAACCGCTAAAGGACGTCCCGGCTGAGACATGGTTTTGTAATTAAACAACAAAGAATCTTTATCGGTCATAATATCATAACGCATAAAAACTACATCGCCTTTATTAATAGCGGTGTTTTTACCCGAGGCTTTTTCCATTTTAAAATAAGCGCCCGAGGTTTCATCATAGCCCGGAAATTTGCTGTTGTTTTTGCAAGCTGCTAAAGAAAGTATGGCGGCTGCTGTAAGTAAGATTGTTTTTTTCATAAGTAAATTAATTGTCTTCTATTTTATTTTACGTCTTCTATTTCTATTTGATAAACCAATGGTGTGTAAGGTGGCACATTTTTGTTACTACTACCCTGCTTTCCAAAAGCAAGTTGCGAAGGTAATATAATTTTTGCTTTCTCGCCTTTTTTTAGCTTATATAAGGCAAGTTGCAGGCCGGTTAGTAATTGCCCTTCCTGTCCACAAACTAACTCAAAAGCCCAGTTGTGCGGCGTATAGTCAACCAGGGTGCCGTCTAAAAAATATCCTTTATATAGCAGCTTTATTTTTTTGCCTTTTTTAACAGAATCTAATTTAGTTGTTTGTGTAATTTCTATAAAAGCATTGGGTACGAATTCTATAACCTGCTTACAATATGTTGAAATATAATTTTTTATCTGGACCTGTTCTTTATTTTCAAGCTGATAAGTTTGTAGCTGCAAACTATCATTAAATTGTTTGAATTGATCTTTACTTAAAGCACGAATAATTTTTACAGAGAATTTAACACAGGAATCTTTTTGGCAAAAGAACGGAACACGCGATTTAAAGAATTCTTGAAAAAATTCTTTTACCGGAAAAAGATATTGAAGGCTATCTCCTGCTGAAAAACCATATACATTTTTTAAAAGCGACGAAGATTTTTTTGTGATAAAAAATGATGCTCCGCTGGTATGTTTTGTATCCCAAAAAATAGAATCTTTTAAATTTTTGCAGCAAGCTTGTATCCATACAAATTGTGTAGAATCTGTTTTTGAGAATCCATCTCCTAAAGCTAAAAGCTTATAATAATAATTATTTTTTTTTGAAAAGCCATTATAGGTTTTAGGGTTTTCTTTACAAGAGAAAATTAGAAAAATACATACTAAAAGAAAGATTTTTTTATGAACACCATCTATAACAAAGTTTGCCAACCTCAATACATGAACGTCATGCTGAACGTGTTTCAGCATCTCATGAAACCTTGAAATAAATGCAGGGTAATGTAAATGAGGTAAATCTTTCATATTACTCAATAGAAATAACCTCAACTTCGTAAGCAACCGTTGTCTTTGGCGGAATTTTATCTCTATCGCCAATTAAGCCGAAAGCCAAATGTGCGGGTAAAATAAAAATTGCTTTATCGTGCAGGTGCATCAGCAAAACGCCTTCGTGCACGCCACTTTCAACATTATCGGCTCCAACTGTAAACTGTTTTGGGCCTTTTGTGGTGGACGAATAACACAACGTTCCATCCAGCAAATACACTTTAAAATTTACTTTTATGCGATTACTTTTTTCTACCTTTTTTTCTTTATTGTTTTCCTTTAAAAACATATAACGCAAACCGGTGCCGGTAGTTTGCATGTTATAATTATGTGCTTTTATATACGCGTTTATCTCATCGTTCTCCATAACAACAGCCGGCTTATTTACCTGTATAATATCTTCTTTAAGCTTGTTATAATTTACTACAATGGGTTTTTGTTTTGGTTTATCCGTACAGGAAATGTATAATGTACCATGTACTATGTACAACAGACCAATTACAATATCTCTAAAAGTAAAATTCACCAACTATTTTTTCAATTCAGATTTATATTCCGCAAGAAGTCCGACAAACTTTGTAACTGTATCATTTAATGATAAATCGCTTTTTGCACCGGCCGCGTTAATGTGTCCGCCACCGCTAAAATGTGCACGTGCAAATTTATTTACATCAAACTTTTTACTTCTAAAAGAAATTCTAATAGCTCCGTCTTTATCTGAAAAGAAGGCTGAAAAATCAATTCCTCCAACCGATAAAGCATAATTTACAATTCCTTCTGTATCTCCCTTTTTAAAACCAAACTGTTTTAACTCTGCTTCGCTAAGCGCCATATAAGCGGCTTTGTATCCCGGCACAAAAACTAATTTTTCATACAGGCAGTATCCTAACAATTTTAAACGGTTTTCGGTATAATCATCATATACATTATTGTAGATAAGTGCATTTTGGGCACCGGCCTTTATTAAAGCGGCAGCCACGGTAAATGTTTTTTCGTTGGTGCTGCTAAATCTAAAAGAACCTGTATCAGTCATGATACCCGTGTATAAGCAATTGGCCATTTTCTTGTCAATTGCCTTTCCTGACTCAATTCCACAAATAAAATCATAAACAAGTTCGCATGTGGAAGACGCTTTTTCATCGTGAAAATAATAATCAAAAACTGTATCCGGCTTCTGGTGATGATCCATTACAACTTTTTTTGCTGCGGCATCTCTTATTAAGTCGCCTAATTTATCAATGCGTGTGTAATTATTAAAATCTAAAACAAAAATTACTTCGCTTTTATCTAATTGTTTTTTAACAGAAGCCTCGTTACCTTCCCATACCATGGCTTGTTTGCTTGCCGGCATCCACGCTAAAAAATGGGGATACATATTAGGTACAATAACTTTTACGTTTTTACCTTTACTTTTTAAATAATGATATAAACCCAACGAAGAACCCATCGCATCTCCATCCGGATTTACATGCGTTATAATAGAAATGGTTTGCGTTTTTGAAATGAGTTTTTTGAATTCGAGGGAGGAATGTTTTTTCACTTACTTATTATTTAAAATTAAAAATTCTGTTTTTATTTTTATTCAAAGTTACTATTACCTGTTAGAGTAATCGTTTGGGTTTTTATAGGCATGAATGATGGCAAGTATAATAATTTGTTTTTTATTTTCTTCAATTAGGTAATGAATGTGATAGAGAAATTGCTTTAATAAAAGTGTTCGCACTTCTTTGTACTTTACTTCAAAACTCAATGTAGAACTTGCTATAAATGTTTTTGCTTCGCGAATAAGGAATAAAAATTGCTTGGAAAGTTGTGGATTAGTGTTTTTGTAATTATCTATAGCTTGTATAATATCTATTTTTACCTCAGCCTTGTTGACAAAAACATAACTCATAAACTTTCTTCGATATCATTTAGTGTTTTGTCAAATTTGGATAGTACCTCCGTATTTTTATAATAATCATTTAAACGAGTATCAATTATTTGTTTTTGCCATGATGTAAGATCTACCTTGTTTTCAGCTTCTCCTCTTTGCAAATCACTATATTTTGTTTTTAAAGATTGCCATTCTTCAATCGGAATAAACACACCTGTGGCATTCCCTTTATTATCATGAATAAATTGCAGCGTCATGGTTTTTTAATTTAGATAGATCCCTAATGTTTAACAAATATAAGCTAATAAAAACGCGGAAGCAATATCTCTATTTATCTAAAATTAAAAATTCTGTGCGCCTATTCTTCGCTTTGCCTTCAACTGTATTATTATCTGCCATGGGTTTGCTGGCACCATAACCCTTAGCTGTTACCCGACCAGCTGTAATACCTTTCTTTTCTAAATAATTTTTTACGTTGTTGGCACGTTTGTCTGATAATAATTTATTATCCGCTTCGTTACCTACATTATCGGTATGCCCTTGTATCTCCACTTTCATTTTAGGATTTAATTTTAGATAATCACCAAATTCATCCAGCGTAATAAACGATTGCGGATACAGATCTGCCGCACCTGTGGCATACGTAATATTGTTTATCACAAACGATTTTCCTTTTTCAACCTTAGCCACATTTAGTGTTGTAGATGACGGTGGTTTGGCAAAGGTTACTTCTTTCATGTCTACGGTTTGAGAAGCAAAAGAATAATCTGGGGCTTTAACGGTAACAATTAACGCATCTTTATTTTTTTTAAGATTGATAGCGGCCACATAACTTCCGCTAGTTGAATCATAAACAGCTTTGGTTACTTCTTTTGTCTTGGTATTTTTTATTTCAACACTTGCATTAGCCACCGGTATTCCATCTGCCTGTTTAACTTCACCGCGTAAAAACGCCACCGATTCCGGTCGAGCTTCTTTATAAAGATCAAAATAGTACACATCGAATTTACCAATTCCTTTACCTCTTACACTGCCTTTACTGTCAGAACAAAAATATCCGTACAAACCATCGGTGCTGGCAAAAAAACCAACATCATCGGCTTCGGTATTAATTGGACTGCCAATATTTTCAGGCTCCTTCCAATTTCCTTTATCATCTTTTCTTACATAATAAATATCATAGCCACCAAAGCCAAACAAACCATCGCTGCTATAATAAAGTGTTTCAGAATCAGAATGTATGAACGGATTTTTTTCGCTACCCGACGTATTTATTTTCGAACCTAAGTTTACAGGCACCTGCCATTGATGTGTGATAGGATGACGGTCACTTTTCCAGATATCAATCTTGCCTTGTCCGCCGGGTCTGTCGCTTGCAAAATAAAGTGTATTGCCATCCGCAGAAACAGATGGTTGCGAATCCCAATAGATAGGATGATTTATGTTAGGCACTTTTTTAATTTCTGTCCATTCTCCATCTACAAAATCGCTGTAATAAATATCCGCATTAAACTGTGCGCCGCCTTCCATTTTAGAAATGGTATAAAATAAATGTTTGTTATCAATGCTTAAACAAGCGCCGCCTTCATTACTGTTTTCATTAAAAGGAAACGTCATGGGAACGCCCGCATCAAAATTGCCGTCTTTTTGTTTGTGTGAAATTTCAAATAATTCTTTTTCCCTGTCGGTTTGATAGATCTTGTCTTTGCTTTGATCAGGAACAGTTCTTGTAAATAAAAATATAGTTTCATCGGGTGAAAGATATGGCAAATACTCATTATTGGCAGTTGATATAGGTACCAAAACTTTTGGATTGAAGGGCACTACTTTCTTTTTTAATTCAGTTTCTTTCTTGGCAGCCTTTATCATTTCCTTTGATTGATATTGCTCGAACTGATAATCTTTAGAAAATTTTTTCTCATCATCATCCACAAATTTTAAAAATAGGTTTAAGTATTTAATAGCTGAATCGTTTTTTGCGTCTTCATAATAACTATAACCAATATAATAATAAGGTTCTGAATGTATTTGCGGACAAGCAGCCACAGCAGCTTTAAAGTAAGGCAACGCCGTAGAGAAGGGAAGGTTATCAAGCTTACATTTTACAACAATTATATTTCCCATAGCCATATGTGCTTCGGCATAAGCAGGATCTAACGCGATTGCTTGCTGAAGAAATTTTAACCGCTCTGGTTTTTCATACTTTTTTTTGTCGATGCCTTTTTTATAAAGATCAACTGCTTTTTTATTTTCAGGTTCGGGACAGGAAGATTTTTTTTCATCGTCTTGCGCGATACAGACTTGAGATGCGAGACAAATAAATATGAGAATATAAGATAGATTTAAATTTTTTATACTTAAGAAAAAATTTTCAAGTCTATTAATCTCATATCTCATATTTACACTCATTACTTGTAAATTTCTTTTTTAGCAGCTAATAATGTGTTTTTTAAGAGCGAGGCAATAGTCATTAAACCAACGCCGCCAGGCACAGGTGTAATGTATGAACACTTGGGTGCTACTTCATCAAAAGCAACATCGCCAACCAATTTAAAGCCGCTTTTTGTTTCGCTGCTTGGTATGCGATTAATGCCTACATCAATAACCGTTGCGCCTTGCTTAACCATATCTGCCGTAACAAAATTTGGTTTGCCAATAGCTGCAATAATAATATCGGCGTTTAAGGTGTATTGTTTTAAATTTTCGGTTTTACTATGACAAAGTGTAACCGTGCAATTTGCGAATAGTGTATTCTTTGCCATTAAAATACTCATAGGCGAACCCACAATATTGCTTCTGCCAATAACCACGCAATGTTTACCTTGCGTTTGTATGTTGTAATATTCTAATAGCTGGATAATTCCATAAGGTGTTGCACTAATGTACGTGGGGAAATTTAAAACCAATTTACCCACATTAACCGGGTGAAATCCATCCACATCTTTACTCGGTTTTACAGCCTCAATTATTTTTTCTTCTGAAATGTGTTTTGGTAGCGGTAATTGAACTATGTAACCATCCACATCGGCATCGTTATTTAATGCTAAGAGCTTAGCTAAAAGTGTTGCTTCAGATGTTTCTTTTTCAAATTTTACAAGGGTAGAAGTAACACCCACTTTTTCGCAAGCTTTTATTTTTGAATTAACGTAAGCCATGCTCGCTGCATCATCTCCAACTAAAACAGCCACTAAATGCGGCGTTTTTTTACCCGCTTGTTTTAACTCAGTAACTTCTTTCTTAATTTGTTCAAGTACTTTTTCCGATACTTCTTTACCGTTAATTAGCGTGTACGACATATTACAATACGTGTTTTTCTGCATGATACGATGAACGAACTAAGGGTCCGCTTTCTACATACATAAAGCCTTTGGCTATGGCAGCTAATCGATATCTTTCAAATTGGTCGGGATGTACAAACTCGGCTACCGGAAGATTTTTTGGTGTTGGTTGCAAGTATTGTCCGATGGTAACTACATCGCAATTAACGCTGCGTAAATCATCTAAAGCTTCTAAAACTTCTTCTTCTCTTTCGCCAAGCCCAACCATAATACCCGATTTGGTGCGAATTCCCGCTTCTTTAATGCGTTGTAAGACTTCTAAACTTCTATCGTATTTTGCCTGAATGCGCACTTGCGGAGTTAAACGTTTTACGGTTTCAATGTTATGAGAAATGATATCAGGTTTTACATCAATAATACGTTGTAGGTTTTCCCATTTGCCTGCAAAATCAGGAATTAATGTTTCAAATTTTGTGGCCGGACTTTCCTTTCTAATCGCTTTAATAGTTTCTGCCCAAATGATAGAACCGCCATCTTTAAGGTCATCTCTATCTACCGAAGTAATTACGCAGTGTTTAACGCTCATTAATTTTACCGAGTTTGCTACGCGCATAGGTTCATCCCAATCAGCAGGCAATGGTTTACCCGTAAATACAGAACAAAATCCGCAAGAACGTGTACACACATTTCCTAATATCATAAATGTGGCTGTGCCTGCACCCCAACATTCGCCCATGTTTGGGCAATTTCCACTTTGGCAAATGGTGTGTAGTTTATGCTTATCTACAATGTTGCGGACTTTTATATATTCTTCGCCGGTAGGTAATTTAACGCGCAACCAATTAGGTTTACGAGGTTTTTCACCTACGGCAACTGTATTAATTTCTTGTGTAGTATCCATTTAAAAAAAAATTAAAACCAGCGTTTACCGAAGTTGAACGAAACATAAAGTGTTACAAAAAAGTTTTCTGCTTTATTATATGCCATGGTTTGCACCGCTTTAGGAAAAACATCAACCGCAACGCCTGTTTCAATAGCTTTAATAGCATTGGTACGGCTGCCATATTCAAAACTAAAACCTAATTTGCCATATAAACCAGGGTGCAATTTTAAGTTCTGCAAGCCATCAAATAAAGGTGCCCTACCCAATATATTATTTTGATTATGTATGGCTGGGTTATACGCTTCATCTTTTACCACATAACCGTTTGGATTGAAAGGATCTTGATACGCAATTTGTAAATAAACTGGCTTTGAAAAACATATAGTTGCGCCAAGTGTAGTGATCATGCGTATTTCAATGCTTTTACGTTCGGCACGCTCATATAATTTTCGTTGAAAGCCAAACCCTACACGTAAAAAAAGCAAGCTGTTTAATTTACCATACTTAAAACTTTTACCTCCAGCATCAGATTTTTCGCTAATCTCCTTTGGGTGTTTCATATTAAAAGCTTCAATTTCTATTAAGCGTTTTAACTTTCCTGTAACGTGTTTATACCTTCTATAGTTTGCGCCAAAGCCACGCGAGTGCATAAAAATTCCGCCAGTAGCCTCGTTTCTAAATAATACATTAACATCTTGCCCGGCATCTAATGCTTGTTGTGCGCTTTGCGAGAATGCCGTTTCACTTAAAATGAAACAAAAAACAAGTATAATTATTTTGAATAAAATTCGCATATTTAAGACGAACAAATGTACAATAATATTAGCTATTTGTTACTTTTGATAAAAAACTAAAACATGATCCGAGCCTTTCGGTAAACACCACGTTACAATAAATTAAATAAAACTAAAAACATGATACACACAGCAGAAATAATATTCACCGGCAACTTACATACCGAAGCAACACACGTACAATCGGGTACTGTAATTGCTACCGATGCACCCAAAGACAATCAGGGCAAAGGCGAAGCTTTTTCGCCCACCGATCTATTGGCTACCGCATTGGCTACTTGTATTTTAACCACAATGGCCATTGTTGCAAAACGTGATGGGGGTGCCCGTAATATTGATAACACCAAGGCAGAAGTAATTAAAGTGATGCAATCAAACCCGCGAAAAGTAGCCGAAGTGAATGTAAAAATTACATTTCCGAGAAATTACGATGAAAAAGAAAGGCGGATTTTAGAAAATGCTGCACATACCTGTCCGGTTGCAAAAAGCTTACATCCCGACATTAAACAAGTAATAGAATTTATTTACCCTTTATAAAAGAGAAGAAAAAACTAAATGTGTGTTACTGTTTTTGTAGCAGGTGTTTGAGCATAAGCTGCACAAGTACCATGTTTGCTTCTGCAAGATGAAACAAAAATTACAAGGACTGCTATAAATAAGGTAGTGGTTAATTGTTTTTTCATGAGGCTTTGGTTAAAAGATTTAGGCAAAAATAAATCTATTATTGGTATTGACAAACATTATTTTATTTTTTTATGCTAAATAAATCTCCTCAAATAGAAATAGGCTGGCTAAACGTCTTAAAAGACGAATTTAAAAAAGATTATTTCGTAAAATTAAAGGTTTTTTTGGGGGAAGAGAGCCAGTACAAGCTGTTTCCGCCCGGAAACCAAATTTTTGAAGCATTTAACCTCACTCCGTTTGATGATGTTAAAGTTGTCATTTTAGGTCAAGACCCATACCACGGCGCAGAACAAGCGCATGGCTTATCTTTTTCGGTACCGGATGGCATTAAGCCGCCACCATCTTTAGTGAATATTTTTAAAGAATTAAAAACAGATATTGGAATGGAGATGCCAACCACGGGAAACCTTACACCCTGGGCAAAACAAGGCGTTCTTTTATTAAACGCCACGCTTACGGTAAGGGAAAATCAGGCGGGTTCTCACCAAAAAAAAGGTTGGGAATTGTTTACAGATGCGGTTATTAAAACCTTATCCAACCAAAAAATGGGGGTAGTTTTTTTGCTTTGGGGCAATTATGCCAAACAAAAAGGCGAATTAATAAATACCACAAAACACCATGTTTTAGTCGCTCCACACCCGTCTCCATTGGCACGTGGCGGTTTTTTTAACTGTAAGCATTTTTCAAAAACAAATCAAATTTTAGAAAAAGAAGGTAAAAAAACCATTAATTGGCAATTGTAAGGTAGAAATTGAATGGAAAATATTTGCATATTCAAAAAAAGCCGTATATTTGCAATCCTTAAAAAAAAATAAGATGTATTTATCAACAGAAGTAAAAAAAGAAATTTTCAAAAAACACGGCGGTTCTGAAAAAAACACAGGTTCTACAGAATCACAAATTGCCTTGTTTACTCACCGTATTGGTCATTTAAGTAGTCATCTTAAAACAAATAAAAAAGATTTTGGTACGCAACGTTCTCTATTAAACTTAGTAGGTAAACGTCGTTCTTTATTAGATTATTTAAAACGTCATGAATTAGAGAAATACAGAGCTCTAATCAAAACACTTGATTTGCGTAAATAATAATGAACGCAAAATAAAAACTACAAAAGGCATTCGGGGTAACTTGAATGCCTTTTGCATTTAAAAAGCAACCCAAATAATAGAACGCAGATAACACAGATAAAAAAAAATAAGGGCGGATTTTGAGAAAAATTAAGCGTTAGAACAGTAAAAATGATAGGCACAGATAATTATAAACATTCTGAAATAACTGAAAAAATAATTCAGGCATTTTATAAAGTATATAATGTGCTTGGACATGGTTTTTTAGAAAAAGTGAATGAAAATGCTATGTTTATTGAACTTGCAGAAACAAATAGGTTGGTTGAAAGACAGAAAAAAATTAAAGTCTATTATGAGAAAGCCGAAGTTGGCGAATATTTTGCAGATTTAATTGTTGAAGAAAGTGTAATAGTTGAATTAAAAGCTGCAATAGGCTTGGTAGAAGAGCACGAATTTCAATTACTAAATTATTTAAAAGCAACAGAAATTGAAGTTGGTTTACTTTTAAATTTTGGAAAAAAGCCTGAATTTAAACGAAAAGTTTTCTCTAATAATAAAAATCATATTGAATCATAAAAATCAGCGTTATCAGCGTTACATATAGAAAAATAATAAAATAAAAATAACCCGTTTCGGAAACGCCGGAACACAAAACAAAAACAAATGTCACAAATAGGAATCACACACTCGTTCGATTTAGGAGATGGAAGAACGGTAACCCTGGAAACAGGTAAATTAGCTAAGCAAGCCGATGGATCGGTTGTAGTAAAAATAGGCGACACTATGTTGCTTGCTACCATTGTTGGCTCAAAAGATGCAAAAGACGGAGTAGATTTTTTACCTTTAACGGTAGATTATCAAGAAAAATATGCAGCTACAGGCCGCATTCCGGGCGGATTTTTTAGAAGAGAAGCAAAGCTTTCTGATTACGAAGTATTAATCAGTCGTATTGTTGATCGCGCTATACGCCCTTTATTCCCTGAAGATTATCACGCAGATCTTCAATTAATGATAAGCCTTATATCTTCGGATAGAAAAACAATGCCCGATGCTTTAGTAGGTTTGGCGGCATCTGCAGCTATTGCAGTTTCTGATATTCCGTTTAACGGGCCAATTTCTGAAGTACGTGTTGGTAAAATTAATGGTAAATTGGTAATAAACCCAAGTATTGACGAAATTCCAACATCAACTATCGATATGATTATGGCGGCATCTGCAACCGATATTTTAATGGTTGAAGGTGAAATGAGCGAAATTAGTGAAGCAGAAATGTTAGAAGCTATTAAATTTGGTCACGAAGCTATCAAAGGTCATGTTAAAGCTATTTCAGAATTTGCTATTAAAGCAGGTGCAAAACCTAAACGCGAATATTCTCACGAAAAAAACGATTTAGAATTAAAAGAAAAAGTAACTGCAGCTACGTATCAAAAAGTATATGACGTTGCTAAAATTGGTAATCCTGATAAAAACGCCCGTAAAGTTTCTTTTAAAGCCGTTTTAGACGAGTACAAAAAAACACTTACGCCAGAAGAATTAAAAGAAAAAGAAGGTTTAATAAATAAATATTACCACGGTGTGGAGTATGATGCAGTTCGTAGAGTTGCGTTAGATACTAAATTACGTTTAGATGGTAGAAAAACAACTGATATTCGCCCGATTTGGAGTGAAGTAGGTTATTTACCTGCGGCTCACGGTTCGGCTGTGTTTACACGCGGCGAAACTCAATCGTTAACAACAGTTACCTTAGGTACAAAATTAGATCAACAAAAAATTGACGGGGCTTTTATTGAAGGCGAAAATAAATTTTTGTTACACTACAACTTCCCTGGGTTCTCTACAGGCGAAGCAAAACCAAATCGTGGCACATCTCGCCGCGAGGTTGGCCATGGTAACTTAGCTTTACGCGCACTTAAAAAAGTATTGCCAGATAGTTGCCCTTATACAATACGTGTGGTTTCTGATATTTTAGAAAGTAACGGATCGTCATCAATGGCAACGGTTTGCGCAGGTACACTGGCTTTGATGGATGCAGGTGTTCAAATTAAAAAACCGGTTACAGGTATTGCAATGGGACTTATTACTGATGATAAAGGCGGCTATGCAATTTTATCAGATATTTTAGGTGATGAAGATCATTTAGGTGATATGGATTTTAAAGTTTGTGGTACTAAAGATGGTATTACGGCTGTGCAGATGGATTTAAAAGTAAACGGACTTCCTTACGAAGTTATGTCTCAGGCCTTGAACCAAGCTAAAGACGGTCGTTTACATATTTTAAACGAAATTACTAAAACATTAGCTGCACCAAATGTAGATTACAAATCACATGCACCACGTTTATTGCAAATTGAAATCCCTCAAGATTTTATTGGAGCTGTAATCGGGCCAGGAGGTAAAATCATTCAGGAAATTCAAAAATCAACCAACACAACTATTACTATTACCGAAATTAACGGTAAAGGTTTAGTAGAGATTTTTGGAGAAGACGATGCTGCTGCATCAGCTGCATTAGCGCGTGTAAAAGGCATTGTAGCTATTCCAGAAATTGGCGAAGTATATGACGCTAAAGTAAAAACGGTTATGCCGTATGGTGCTTTTGTTGAATTTATGCCGGGCAAAGATGGTTTATTACACATTTCTGAAGTTGATTGGAAGCGGTTAGACACGTTAGAAGGTGTATTAAAAGAAGGCGATATGATTCAGGTTAAATACATTGGAAACGACCCAAAAACAGGTAAATCAAAATTATCTCGTAAAGTGTTGTTACCAAAACCAGAAGGCGCAGAAAGTAAATAACATATTTTTAAAATCTATTACAAAAGCAGTATCGTATATAGTATGGTACTGCTTTTTTTGTGCAAGAAAAATGCAACTGTTTTAAAATAATTTTATTTGGAACAGCGCGTTAGCCCGAAAGTCCGCGGCACAGTTTAGCCTGTGCGAGGGAGATCGGAATTTTCTTGACTTTTTGTTTCTTTTTCGTTAAGGAAAAAGAAAGAGAAAAAAATATTAGATTTTGGTAGTGCTGCGTTTTGTTTTTTGTGGTTTCTTAATTGTTAAATTATTATCTTTGATATTATAATGATTGCGTTAAACGATAAAGTTTATATGAATCTGAAAAATAAAATAGTAAACCTGCTTGAGCAAAACAATTATACTTACCAGCAACTAGCCGAGCATTTACACATTACCGAAAACGAATTAGACCACGCTCTGGAAACCAAAACCCTTGAAGTACGCACCTTAGAACTTATCTCGAAAGAGTTGCGTATACCTTTGTATAGTTTTTTTAGAGATCAAGAGGGAAAAACTAATCCTGTTACAGAAAAAGAAAAGTACTACGACGTAAATATTTGGAGCGACCAGGAAACGCAATATAAATCTGAGATTACTAGGCTGAAGGATGAACTACAAAAACTTTCTATTGAAGGTAAAAACAAAGATCTTTTAATTGAGGCATTAGAAGAAGAACTTAAAAAAGGTTGGGCTAAATAACGGTTGGGCGTTCTGGCGATTAATTCATTCGTTTTTATTGTTTTAAAATGAAATTCATAAATGCAAAAAAAACATTTCAAAAAAGTATTTACGCTACAATCCTAACGCAAATTGAATTTACTTTTTAAGGTATTTCGCACTAAACATAAACGGCAATAAAGTTTCTATACCGTTTGCGCAAAAGATCTTTCCTTTGGTAGTTGCCATAATAAGTTTTATTTTTTTATTGTGTTGCTGTTCATACTCTGCAATAGCTTGTCGACAGCCGCCACAAGGCGTTAAGGGTTGATCGGCATCCACATCACATATTACAGCAACTGTTTTTACGGCTACATTAGGGTATTGAGAGCCTGCATAAAAAATAGCCACACGCTCTGCACACATACCCGATGGATAGGCTGCATTCTCTTGGTTATTGCCGGTTATAATTTTTCCATTTTCTAAAAGAAGGGCTGCACCCACTTTAAATTTAGAGTAGGGTGCATACGCATTGTGCATCGCTTTGGTAGCTTCCTGTATAAGGATAGATTCATCGAGAGGTAATTGCCGGGCGTTTTCAAACACATCAACCGAAATTATATATTGCAGTTTTTCAGGTGTCATTATTTTTTTGGTTGAATAGGTTTATCATTCAGTACTTTGCCCAGCGTATCATAGGTTCGTTCTTGTATAGGGGTGCCTGTACTATCGCAATAAACCCAATGGCCAACAGCTACATCTTGTTTATAATCTCCCTCATAATACAATTTTCCGTTCTCAGAATATACTTTAGAATGTCCGTTCATTTTACCGTTATCATAAAAAGCCTCGCTCCATATAAATCCATTTGGGTAAAAATAAAACCATTGTCCGTGGCGTTTTCCAAACCTAAAATAACCTTTTGTTTTAACCACGCCGCTTTCATATTTCTGAAATAATTCTCCTGTATAATCGCTATCAGGCGGTGCTAAATCATCTACAATTTTATCCATCTGAGATTGTATCTGCTTATTGGCAGAATCTTCGGCCGTTAAGGATGTTGTTTCTGTTGTTTTATTAGAAGTACACCGACTCATTAATGAGGCAGTTACTAGTAGGATGAATAAAATATTTTTTAGCATGATTTATTTTTTTCTTTCAACTGTATAAATTACTAATTGTTCTAAAGATGTTTTAGCAGCGCCGGCCTGAAAATCTTTCAGCAAATTTAAAGCTTCATTTTTATATTGGTGCATAATTTTTTCGGCGTATTCAATCCCCTTTTTTGCAAAAACAAACTCAATTACCTCAGCCACTTTTTGAGGATCTTCATTATGATTTTTTACAATATTGATTATTTTTCTTTTCTCTAAAAAAGTGGAATTATTAAGCGCATAAATAAGCGGCAGAGTCATTTTTTTTTCTTTGATATCAATGCCGGTTGGCTTGCCAATTTCGTTGCTGTTACCAAAATCAAACAAATCGTCTTTTATTTGGAAGGCAATACCGGTAAGGGTTCCAAACTGTTTCATGGTTTCTATAACCTGCTTATTATCAGTAACCGATGCTGCCCCCGCCGCGCAACAAGCTGCAATTAACGTAGCTGTTTTTTGGCGGATGATCTCAAAATAAATATCTTCAGATATATCTAGCTTACGCGCTTTTTCTATCTGCAATAATTCTCCTTCGCTCATTTCGCGCACGGCGTTGCTGACTAATTTCAGTAAATGAAAATCATCGTTATCTAAAGAAAGTAAAAGTCCTTTTGATAAAAGATAATCGCCAATCAGTACCGCAATTTTATTTTTCCAAAGCGCATTGACAGAAAAAAAACCACGGCGTTCGTTGCTATCATCTACCACATCATCATGTACTAGTGTAGCGGTATGCAATAATTCTATAAGAGCCGCCGCACGATAGGTACTCTCATTAATTTCGCCATGCATTTGTGCAGACAGGAAGACAAACATAGGTCGTATTTGTTTGCCTTTTCGTTTTACAATGTAGCTGGTAATTTTCTCTAATAAAGGCACAGAGCTTTTCATAGATTGTTTGAATTTTATTTCAAACGCATCCATGTGGGGTGCAATTGGCGCTTTTATTTTATCAACAATTTTCAATTCGAAATTAGAGAGGTAAAAGTGCAAATTAATTACCTAAGTTGCTATATTTTATCAATATTTTTAAAGGACATTAATAGCTCTTATTTGCTCTAAAAAGCCTAAGAAAATATATCAAAGCCATATTTTAAAATCATAATACTTACAATAACTAAAAAAATTACGCGCACAAAGCTATTTCCTCGCCTCAAAGCCATAGCACTTCCTATAAAACTACCCGTCATGTTAAATACCGCCATAATAATGGCCATGTTGAAAATATAATGATCGTGTTTAATAAAAACCGTTAAAGCAGATATGTTGGTAATGCAATTAACTACTTTAGCATAGGCCGATGCTTTTATAAACTCAAAGCCCAAAATAACTACAAAACCAAGTACAAAAAAACTGCCTGTACCCGGACCAAAAAAGCCATCATAAAAACCAACTACAATGCCTATTAAAGAGCCATACAACATTTGTTTTGTATGCGAAAGTTCTTTGCTTTGTATAGCACCCAAATCTTTTTTAAAAAAAGTGTATACAGCTACTATGATAAGAATAACGAATATAGAAGGCTTTAAAGCGTTAGTATTAATGTAATTTATAACCTGTGCGCCTGCAAAAGAAGATATAAAGCAAAAAAAGGAAATGACCAGTAATATTTTTAGATCAAATTTTATTTTTTTAGAATATTTAAAAGCAGAAACAGAAGTACCTGCCAGTGCGGCAATTTTGTTAGTACCAAAAATTACAGACAAAGGAATTTTTGGAAAATTTATTAATAAAAACGGTAATTGTATCAAACCGCCACCACCAACTACTGCATCAATAAATCCTGCTATAAAGGCTGTGATAGCTAATAAAGCAAGGGTAAACAAACCGTATTCAGACAATATTTGCGAAAAACTCATTGAGTTATTTGCTTAAAAAATCCCCATCGATTATTAGCAACTTAACACCGGATGAAGATATGGATCGATGTGAACTTAAGTTGTCGGATACTACATAACTCATGCCTTTACCAAGTGTAAAACACTCGCCGGTTTCCAATCACTTACAAATTCTTCTTCCAGGCAATGAACAATATGTCCTTTTTGACACCAGTGATGGGCCATATAATTTTCGGAATATTCAACTATACGAATGCGCAATTTGCCTAATTGTAAGGTTTGCCAAAACGAAGTGCCCGTTTCACCTTTGTGTTCAATTTTTTCGATTGAATTCCAGTTGATATTTTGGAAAGGAATATTATGCATATTATTATTTGCGAATTACCGACTTGTTTTTATTGGCCAACTGCCCACAAGCAGCATCAATATCCTTGCCTCTACTGCGGCGCACATTTACAATAAGTCCTTTGCTTTCTAAATGATTTTTAAAGGCCGTTAATCTTTCAGAACTGGTTTGTTTAAACTCCCCGCCATCAATAGGATTATATTCAATGATATTAATTTTTGCCGGCACTTTTTTGCAGAAAGCAGCAAGTTCTTTGGCGTCAATTATAGAATCGTTAAAATCTTTAAAAGCAATGTATTCAAAGGTTACTCGTGTGCCGGTTTTATCGTAAAAATAATTTAAGGCTTCCGCCAAATTTTCTAATGAATTGCTTTCATTAATCGGCATAATGTAATTTCGTTTTTCTTCGTTGGCCGCGTGTAACGAAAGCGCGAGGTTAAACTTTACTTGATCATCGCCCAATTTTTTTATCATCTTGGCGATGCCTGCCGTAGAAACCGTAATGCGTTGCGGACTCATACCTAAACCATCGGGCGAAGTAATTCTATCAACCGATTTTAATGTTTCGGCATAATTAAGCAAAGGCTCGCCCATGCCCATATATACAATGTTTGATAGGTGCTGATTGTATTTTTGCTTTGCCAAATTATTGACTAAAACTACCTGATCATAAATTTCATCGGCATTTAAATTTCGCAAGCGATCTAATCTTCCGGTACCGCAAAATTTACATGTTAAGCTGCAACCCACTTGCGATGAAATGCAAGCCGTCATACGTGTTTCAGTCGGAATTAAAACGCTTTCAACCACATTGCCGTCAAATAATTTCATGGCGCATTTTATCGTACGATCGCTGCTAATTTGCATATCATCAATACTAACTGCATTAATTACAAATTGTTCGGAAAGCAATAGGCGGAGGTCTTTTGACAGGTTGCTCATATCATCAAAACTATGTGCACTTTTTTGCCAAAGCCACTGCCAAATTTGTTTGGCACGAAACGCAGGCTGTCCTTTTTCTTTTAAGAAATTATTTATTTGTTCTGCCGATAAAGCGCGTATATTTTGCTTTTGTGCCATTGTACAAAGGTAGGTAATTCTTAGGGTGGATTAATTGTCATTCCGAATTTATTTCGGAATCTCATGAGATGCTGAATCAAGTTCAGCATGACTGATTAATTGCCTAATTTTGCCCCATGCAATTTATTAGTGCCGATAAAATTTACACCATCAACACAAAACCGGTTGAAAACAAAGTTATTGTAATTGACGAGAAAGGTTTAATTATTGATTTGCTTGATGAAAATGAAGTCGATGCCTTAAAAATAAAAAAGCATGATGGCTTTATTTGTCCAGGATTTGTAAATACGCATTGCCATTTAGAGCTTTCGTTTATGAAGGCTAAAATAGAGGCAGGACAAGGACTTCACGCTTTTATTAAAGAAGTAGAAAGTTTAAAAAAACCAAAGGACACCGAAGTTTTTGAAGCCATAAAAATGGCTGATGAAGAAATGTATACTAACGGAATTGTAGCGGTTGGAGATATTTCTAACACGGCAAATACATTCAGTTATAAAACAAAATCAACAATTTATTACCATAACTTTTTAGAGATCTATGCTTTTGATGAAGCTCGTGCCGAAGCAACTTTTGAGCGTGGACTACATTTGCAAAATGAATTAAAATATTTTTTAGGCCATAAAACCCAGCAACAATCATCTATTACGCCGCATGCACCTTATTCTGCTTCTGTAAAATTACTGAACTTATTTAGTGAGTATGCAGAGAAAAACAACTCCATCCTTACTATTCATAACCAGGAAACAGAAGACGAGAATTTATTTTTCAAGAAAAAAAAAGGCAGCATTTTAGATAGATTAAATTACTTTAATATTCCAACCGAAAACTGGCAAGCACCTAAAAAAACTAGTCTGCAAGCCACTTTACCGCACTTGCCGGCAACAAATAAATTGCAGTTAGTACATAACACGTTTACAAACCAAGCCGATATTTTATTCGCAAATAATTATAATAAAAATTTGTTTTGGTGCTTTTGTGTAAACGCTAATTTGTATATAGAAAACAAAGTGCCAAACGTAAATTTATTTACACAAAATAATTGTACAATAACACTTGGCACCGATAGTTGTGCAAGTAATTGGAATCTCAGTATTTTTGATGAAATTAAAACACTTCACAACTATTTTCCATCAATTGATTTAAATACCTTGTTAACCTGGGCGACTTTAAATGGCGCAAAATTTTTAGGTATCGAAAATAAGTTTGGCAGTATTGAAAAACGTAAAACGCCGGGCTTAAATTTAATAAGTCCGGATTTTAAAACTGTACAAAAAATTATTTAATGCTATATTGAGACTGCCGAATTATTGGCTTTCTGGCGCAACCAAAACAGATCATAAATTATTTAGGACGAAGTACAATTAATGTTTCTCATTAAAATTATTTTTTACCTTCAGCATAATAGCCGGTTTTTTAAACACATCTACAAATAACTCTTTTAAAATGCGCAAGGTTTGTAAATGAGTTATACTGCGCGAACGACAAGCCACATAAAAAGAAATTAAAAAACTAACCGCGATATTTATTACACCAATAGCCATAATGCCGCAAAAAACTGTTATTAAAAAAGCAACATTATAATAATCACAACTTCCTAAAGCAATACCAAAATTACCTGCCGATATAGTTACGTGCCTTATATCAATGGGCAAGCCAATAAATTTACTAAAGTTGCCTGTGGCACCTAAAGCCATACCTAAAAATAAATTGCCAATAATAGCACCGGTATTTTTTTCTACAAACACGCTAAGTTTTTCAAGCCTTTTTGGCTGCATTATTTTTTGCAAACTAGTATGATTTCTTATTCTATTTGGGATGGATGAAAAGACAACTTTGTTATCATAATAACCACTTATTAAGCCAGATAGTGAAAGATAAATACCTGTTATTGCCGCAAAAATAAGTGAGCCGCTTAAGAAAGGATGATTAGCTGTTAGTTGCGCTTCCGCCGTTGAGTAACTAAAAACTTTCATAACTAAAAACTTGTTAAAACTCCAGGCAATTAAAAAACAAACCGGCAATACTACCAGTAAATTTCCAAGCAAGGAAACAAATTGGCTACGTAAA
Source organism: Bacteroidia bacterium (assembly GCA_038206945.1). Lineage (GTDB taxonomy): Bacteria > Bacteroidota > Bacteroidia > B-17B0 > Aurantibacillaceae > PALSA-968. The sequence goes on from JBBRAG010000001.1 coordinate 60,059, forward strand.
ATCTGCGCCAGTACAACTGATAATGACTTTTTATCAGGGCGGATATCTTCAATGCTTTGGGCAATAAAAGAAGCCGTCATCGCAGGTTGTTTGGTTGCTAAAGTTAAATGCCATAGGTGCATTAATATAAACCCAAATGAATAATTTAATCCGTATAACAATCCCTCTCCAAATAAGGACAAAGTAGGTAAGTGATGAATAAAGTTTTTTATGAATACTAGAAATACAACTACCAGTCCGCCCCCGATGGCTGATAAGAAAAGTTTTCGGTTCTCGATTTTATTAAAACCAATATAATTTCCACCTTTTTCGGATGTGTGGCTAACTATTCTATACGCTAATAAATTAGAGTTCTGTTTAATGAATTTTAAAACGCTGTATTTATCAAACTCTGCACCTACCAAAGTTTTAAGCAAAGTAGTTATTAAGGTTGCCTGGCTATTACTATCATCGTTTATATAAATTTGCATCAGTAGTTTTAAACGAATAACATGCTGATTAGCCCTTTCTAAAATAAACGTAAGATGTAAACTAATACCTAACACATCTTTATTACTTCTTAGATAAAAAAACAATTCTTCGCATTTGGCTAGCGAAGCTAATAGTTCCTCAATTTCATTTTTATCAATAGAAAGATCTGCTTCATTTTGATATTTGGCTACAAAGGCGTTTATTTGCAAATTAAATTCTAAAAAACAATTATGATGATCTTCATTAGGTGGAAGTTTTTGAGAAAAGTACGGGTCTAATCCAATATTTACAAGCCTGTTGGTTAATATCACAATGGACCGGATCATCTGCCAGGCAAAATTCTTTTCGTGTAAGATTACATCAGTTTTATCAATTCCTTTAAAAAGTAACTCCCAATTAGTTAAATTTATATCATCAAGCCAATTGTTATTTCTATCATTCGGAAAAACGGATTTTATATACTTACTCAATTCATTGTCATCAAAAACAGGTGGTAATATTTTATGTTTTATACGGCTTGTAATTTCTCGCATAAAACCCAAGCTGCTGTTAATGCCATAATTTGTAAAGGCTCTAACAAATTGTGCCTTCTCTAAAACATCATAAAAAAAAGTATTAAGCTCTATTTTAAAAGCATCATCTTGTAAGTTGGTGTTTATTAAAACCGTTAACTGCGTATTGAAAGAAAAACCATTTCGCTTATGTAATAAAGCCACTTCTTTTATAAAGACCTGAAGGGCTTTATATTTCTGTTGTGTGTGTTGCATTATTTAACGGCCGTCTTTTTTAAAACTTCCGTTAATATATTTTTATCAGCATCAGTTAAGGTAATTCCTCTTCTATCCATTACACGTTCGGCTACTTCTAAAGCTTTAGCAAGTTCATATTTTTCAAACTTATTGGCACCACCCCATGAAAAAGAGGGTACATGCGTAGGGGGAAAACTTCCACCAAAAATATTTGCGTTAACGCCTACAACCGTGCCTGTATTTAGCATGGTATTTATACCTGTTTTGCTATGATCGCCCATTAATAAGCCACAAAACTGAAGACCCGTATTTATCATTTTACGTTGCGTATAATTGTATGCTTTTACTTCGGCATAATTATTTTTTAAATTAGAATTGTTAGTGTCGGCACCTAAATTACACCACTCGCCTATTACCGAATTTCCTAAAAAACCATCGTGGCCTTTATTGCTGTAACCAAAAATTACGGAGTTATTTATTTCTCCACCCACTTTGCTATAAGGGCCAATGGTTGTAGCACCATATATTTTTGCGCCCATTTTAACTTCACTATGTTCGCATAAAGCAAAACCGCCGCGTATTAGGCAACCTTCCATTACCACAGCATCTTTGCCAATGTAGATAGAGCCGCCTTGTGTATTAAAAATTGCGCACTCAACGCTTGCGCCACTTTCAATAAATATAGTTCCTTTGCCTATAACTTTGTTGCTTTTTGATAAGGGTTTGGATTTTCTTCCTTTGGTTATTAGTTTAAAATCAAGTTCTAATTCTTTACTATTGTTTATAAAAATATCCCAAGGGAAAGTAAGAATGTTACAGTTGCTTTTAGTTTGTGTTTTTTTAAATTCTATAAATGACTCGTCAGGGTTTGTAGTGCAATAAGCCAGCAAAACATCTTTTTTATATAAACGCTCAGATTCTTTTAATTTATTTATTTCTTTTATTAAAATATCATCCGGACAAACCCGGCCATTAACATAAATAGTAGTAAGTTTTTCGTTGGCATGATATGGAAATTTTTCTGCCAAATAAATAGGACATAAATAAGAAAAATCTTTTTTAATACGTTGTTCCCATTTTTCTTTAACTGTTAAAATACCAATACGTATTTCGCAAGCTGGGCGTGTAAAAGTAAGCGGCAACAAATCGCTCCATTGTGCATCATCAAATAAAACGTAATTCATCTCCATAATTTGCTGCAAGTTAATAAAGAATTTTGTCAGGTCTTTACTATAGTTTTAGTACCTGATAATTACTTTTTTCTTGCAATAACTTTTAAAGCTGCATCAACAATATCTACAGTTTCTAAACCGTATTTTTTCATTAATTCATCGGGTGTACCACTTTCGCCAAAGCTGTCGTTAACAGCCACATACTCTTGCGGATAAGGTGTATTGCGAGCTAATAATTGTGCAATACTATCACCTAAACCACCATTCATTTGATGTTCTTCGGCAGTAACCAAACATTTAGTTTTACCTACTGATCTTAAAACAGCATCGTTATCCAAAGGTTTTATGGTGTGAATGTTGATCAATTCGGCGCTAATGCCTTTTTGTGCTAAAATTTCAATGGCTTCAATAGCTTTCCAAACTAAGTGGCCGGTAGCAAAAATAGAAATGTCTTTTCCATCTTGTAAAACAACCGCTTTGCCAATTTCAAATTTTTGATCGGGCGCTGTAAAGTTAGGTACAGCAGGGCGGCCAAAGCGTAAGTAAACCGGACCATCATAATCGGCAATAGCCATTGTTGCAGCTTTTGTTTGGTTAAAATCGCAAGGGTTAATAACTACCATGCCCGGTAACATTTTCATTAAACCTATATCTTCTAATATTTGATGTGTTGCCCCATCTTCACCCAACGTTAATCCGGCATGCGATGCGCAAATTTTTACATTCTTTCCGCTGTAAGCGATCGATTGGCGAATTTGATCATAAACTCTTCCGGTAGAAAAATTAGCAAACGTACCGGTAAACGGAATTTTTCCACCAATGGTTAAACCCGCGGCAATGCCCATCATGTTAGCTTCTGCAATACCTATTTGAAAAAACCGTTCAGGAAAATCTTTTAAGAAGGCATCCATTTTTAACGAACCGGTTAAATCTGCACAAAGTGCAACTACCTTTGGATTTTTTTTACCAAGTTCGTGCAAGCCAACGCCAAAGCCCGATCGGGTATCTTTTGTTTCGGTGTAAGGGAATTTTTTATTCATATGTAGATTTTATTTTTTTAGTTGTCATGTGTTATAGCCTATTTATCTTTATTTGTACTTAAGCAAACATGCCTATTTCATGCTAAAATAAATTTATTGCTGTTGTTTGGTTAGATTCTATCGTAAATTTTTTCTCGACTGTATTTTCAGATTCTACTTGTGTTTTTAAGCGAAATTCTACTCTGTAATTTCCGGGTTGAAGATAAAAAACTTCTGTTTGCTGTTCATTTAAATTACAAACCCAATCTAATTTTTGTCCATTCTCGGCATAAATACTGCCAAAGCCGCTGCCGCCTTTATTAATAGAAAATGTACCTGCGCCTTTAATTTTTAAATTATTGGTCGAGCTTTGTTTTATTTCAATTCCCTGTAATTTAATTCTTGGCAATGTAAAAATTTCCAAATCAAATTTGCCTGTAATATATTTTTCGGTTAAACCAACTTCTTGTACATTTAGCGTATTCATCTCCCCGTTTTTCCTTACCACAAACGATAATGATTTGTAAAGATTAGTTGTTTCCGTCTGCACATTTAAAAAACCCTGCGGGGCATCTAACGTAATAATATTATGCTTGCCTTTTTGCAAAACAATATTTTCTTTTACCTGTGGCGGAATTGTATGCACCACCATTTTATACGTTACTTCAGGATCCAACACCAATGTATCCGGATTACCACGATGATTTAGCGTATGTAAATAATTATACATAACAGCCCCGGTTTTTTGATTGTAAAACGTCATGGTAACATCTGTCTCGCTTGGTTTTTTATACGTATCCAACAAATTTACCTGCACCGTTGTTTGAGAGATAGCTTCAATAAAAACAAGTTTCATTACTTGCTTAAAGTTGGCTTCATTACTTACATCATAAAATTTGCCCATGCAGCCAAACACATCAGCAAATTTAATATCAAGCCCCACACCAATTATAAACGGGCGAAGGAAAATGCCTTTTTTCTGTAGGGCTAATGATACCGCGCACGGGTCGCCATCGCATTCTTCAATACCATCGGTTATTAAAATTACTATGTTGCGGCAGTTATCGCAGGGAGGAAAATCGTTCGCACTTTCTCCTAAAGAAAACGCTATAGGCGTTGTGCCGGTTGGTTGAAGCCTGTTAATACGCTCTTTAATTTTTTGGCAATTAGTTAACGCATTATCAAAAGAAATTTCCAGCTTGCTATCCTGGCAATTGCGGTGTGGTCTAAACGGTGTTTGATGTCCGTAACAACGTAAAGCCAATTGAAGTTGCGGGGTCTTTTTAAGTGAATCTAAAAACTCGCCCATTAACTTTTTAGAAATATCTATTTTATTACCGCTATCCCACTTGCCAAACATGCTAAACGAATCGTCAAAAATAAAAAGTATACGAGTTGTTGTATTTGCATCGTATTTTTTAGGGGCAGAGAAATCTTTGGCATCTTTTTCATATACCTGCGCCAAACACTTTTGATTTATAGTATTAAAGAATTGTAAAATTAATAGCAATAAAAGCGCTCTATAATTTAACAACAATTCTACAATTCTACAATTAGTTTTCATTGTGGCAAAAGTAAGGGCAGAAAATCATTTTATGGTAAAGAATTATTAAAACATTTCAAAAGAAAGCGTATTTCAAGCATTGTAATCATTAATTTGTATTTTTAATACAAATAATAGCGTGAAGGCAATTTTTATATATTTTTAAAGGATGAAGAGATTACTAATTATTTTTAATTCTGTATTCTTAAGCCTTGGTTCGTTTTGCTATTCGCAATCTACAGATAGCCTTTGGGCTGTTTATAATAATACCTCGCAAGCCGATACCAACCGATTAAAAGCAATGTATGATATTTCTTGGGCCTATATATATGAAAACCCTGATACAGCCATCATACTAGCCGAACAGCAATTACAATTAGCACAAAAAACCCACCAAAAAAAATATGAAGGTATTGCTCTTAAAACAATAGGAGTATCTTTTCTAAACAAAGATAACTCGGGCAAGGCGCTTGAGTATCTATTTAGGGCCTTAAAAATAAATGAAGAGCTAAACGACAAAAAAGGCAAAGGTTCTTGTGCAAATAATATAGGGGCGGTATACCAATATCAATCTAATTACCCAAAGGCTTTAGAGTATTATTTAAAATGTTTGCGAATAAGCGAAGAGCGTGGGGATAAGGAATGGATAGGGGCTTGTTATAGTAATATTGGATTGATTTATGCCAACCAAGATGATTATACCAAGGCGTTAGATTTTCATTTTAAAGCCTTAAAAATAAGACAAGAACTTGGTGATAAACAGGGAATAGGTACTTGCTATAATAATATAGGCATTGTATATATTAGTAAATCTGATTATCCTAAAGCCATCGAATATCAATTAAAATCTTTAAAAATAAGCGAAGAAATTAATGATTTGCAAGGCATTGGAAATTGTTACGGAAATATTGGCAATATTTATATGGGACAATTAAATTATCCAAAAGCTTTAGAGTATGCGGCACAATCTTTAAAAATACGTAAACAAATTGAAGATAAACAAGGTACCGGCCTGTGTTATAATACCTTGGCAGAACTCTATAATAAATTACTTGATTTTAAACTATCTATTCTTTACAGCGATTCAAGTTTACAAATAGCCAAAGAGATTGCAGATATTGATATAGAACGGGGAGCCTACCAAAATTTAGCCACTGCATTTTCTAAAACAGGTAAGTATAAAGATGCGTATGATTATCATGTAAAATATGTAACACTTACTGATAGTATTTTTAATGCAGATAATGGAAAACAATTGGGTGACCTAAAAACAAATTTTGAGGTAGAAAAAAAAGAAACCGAATTAAAAGCCATGGCAGAAACACAGCAAGCCATTTCAAACGAAGAAAAGAAAAGACAACAATTTGTCATTTACACGGGTACCGCCATGTTTATATTGGTGTTAATTTTTGCCGCCTTTATGTTTAACCGCGTTAAAATAACCCAAAAACAAAAACGTATCATCGAAAAACAAAAACATTTGGTAGAAGAAAATCAAAAAGAAATTATTGATAGTATAACTTATGCAAAAAGATTGCAACAAGCTATTTTACCTTCTACCGCGGAAATAAAAAAACACTTGCCTGATAATTTTATTTATTATAAACCCAAAGATATTATAGCAGGCGATTTTTATTGGATGGAATATTTAGATGAAACCATATTTATAGCAGTAGCCGATAGTACCGGGCATGGCGTACCCGGGGCCATGGTTAGCGTAGTGTGCAGCAACGCTTTAAATAGGTCTGTAAAAGAATTTGGTCTGCGCGATACAGGTAAAATCTTAGATAAAACTCGCGAACTTGTTTTAGAAACCTTTGAAAAAAGCGGAGAAGAAATTAAAGACGGCATGGACATCTCTTTGTTGGCCATTAATAAAAATAAACAACAAGCCTTTTGGAGTGGAGCTAATAATAAATTATGGTATATAAAACGTGGTACTCAAAAAATGATCGAGGTAAAAGCTGACAAGCAATCTATTGGAAAGACGGACAACCCTAAAGCATTTACAACCCATAAATTAAACTTAGAAAAAGGAGATACTATCTATTTAATGACCGATGGCTACCACGATCAGTTTGGCGGACTTAAAGGAAAAAAATATAAATCCAAACAATTAGAAACCTTGTTGATTACTAATAACACAAAAATGCTGGAAGAGCAAAAAGATATTCTACATAAATCTTTTGAAACTTGGAAGGACGCGTTAGAACAGGTAGACGATGTTACTATTGTTGGAATAAAAATATAGAAAACTTCTATTTACTATATTTTTATTCCAAGAAAAAGAAAGATAATTTTATACTTTTACTTTAAATATAGATCATGATTAAAAAAATAATTTATGTAGCTATGGGCCTGTTTGCACTATACATTACATTATGTTTAGTTGGCCCAAAAAAGATACATGTAGAACGCTCCATTGTAGTAAATGCTTTGCCCGAAATTATTAAACCAAAATTAGCAGATTTTAAATTCTTCCAGGAACAGTGGTCGCCTTGGGCAGAAAAAGACCCAAATATGAAAACCAATTTTGAAGGTGAAACAGGTAGGCCCGGCAGTAAATATAGTTGGCAAGGGAATAAAGAAGTTGGTTCGGGGTCGATGGAACTTATTGCTATTAACGGCGATAGTATTTTGCAAAAAATAGTTTTTACCGCGCCGCATTCAAGCGGTGGAGATGTGTACTTATTAACTACCCCAAATGGCAATGCAACCACCGTTAGTTGGGGGGTGAGATTTGATGTGAATTTTATGACAAGAGGCTTCATGCTTTTTATGAATATGAATAAATTAATTGGCGATGATTATGATAAAGGCCTTGAAAAATTAAAAATAGTTATAGAAGCTATGCCAGTTACCAAATCATATAACGGTTATGAAATAAAAGAAGTGGCCTGGCCTCAAACAATTTATTATGGTAAAAAAGAAACGGTGCCATTTGATAAACTTAATGGTTTTATGATGGAAATATTTCCTAAAATATTTAACGATGCCGTAATATCAAATTTACAGCACACTGGCGCACCAAGTGGTTTATTTTATTCTTATGATGAGCAAAAAAAACAAACAGAATGTGCGGCTGTTATATCTGTACCAAACGGCCAAAAACTTAAAGGCTGGGAAAAATTATCAGTGCCGGCAAGTGCTGCTTTATTACTTATTTATCATGGAGATTATGCTAAAATTAAAGAAGCTTATGCAGCTTTAGATCAATACCTGCAAGAGAATGGGTTAACGCATGGCCTTGGTATTGAGGAATATATTGTTGGCCCGTTAACCGATGAAAAAGATACAGCTAAATGGGTAACCAACATTTATTACATTATTAACAATACAAACAATATAGAAGTTAGAATTTAATACGATTTTAGTTGGATGTATAGTTTTCTACATATATTATCTGGTACTTGGTTTATAATCAGCACTAACTTTCCAATGTGGTTAAAACCTGATAATCATAATCCAAGTTTTACCTATACTATTACTGAGAAAAAAGGATATAACATTTTATTAGACGAAGTAAAATATCTAAAAAAAAATAAGCCAAAAGTAATTACCGGTTATGATTACCCGGATAAAAAAAATGCAAAGGGTTTTACATGGAAAGGTAAAGGGATTTTTTTTTTTGCTAAAAGCACTTGGGAAGTAAAACTAATGGATGATACGGAACAATGGGCGGTTATTTATTTTTCTAAAACATTGTTTACATCTGAAGGAGTTGATATTATAAGCCACTCCACCACTTTAGATAACACAATCTTAAATAATATTAAAACTCAGATGCTTGCCGATAGCGTATTAAAAAAACATGTAACTAGTTTACAGGTTTTACCTCGTACGGATTAGTCGTTAAATTACAAGATTGTATTTGCGTTAGGGATTGCAGCGAAAATCATTTTATTGAAATACTTTTTTTAGCATTCTGCGAAGCACGTAAAGAAACTAAAATCAATAAAATATTGTAGCGTAAAGCCCAACGGCGCGCTTTGACAGACGCAGCATGCCGCGCCGGAACGCCACCGATTTAAACTTTACCCATTTCCTGATCGAGATACTGTTTAAGTTTTTCGGGGGTAAGATCAGCGCGAATGGTGCCATTTACTGAAATAGATACCCCACCGGTTTGTTCGGATACGCTGATGGCAATAGCATCTGTGCTTTCGGTAATGCCAACCGCGGCTCTGTGCCTCATGCCATAATGCACAGGGAATTGCTCTTTTTCGGTTACAGGTAAAATACAACGTGCGGCTATAATACGATTGCCTTTTATGATAACTGCGCCATCGTGCAGCGGAGAGTTTTTAAAGAAAATATTTTCTATCATACGTTCGCTTAAACCACTGTCAATGGTTTCGCCGGAATTGATGTACATAGAAAGATCTGATTTTCTGGCCAATACAATTAGCGCGCCGGTTTGTGTTTCGCTCATTTTAAAGCAGGCGTTTGCCAAAGGTGTAAAATCTACTTTGGCGTATTGATCTGTAAAGCTACGTTTACCTGAAAAGAATATGCGGCTTATAATTTTGCTTCTCCCTAAAAATTCGCTACTGCCAATAAATAATAAAAAGCGGCGTAACTCTTGCTGAAAGACCACGATGATGGCTATAACCCCCACATCTATAAATTTACTGAGTATGGTGCCAAACAATTTCATATCTAGGGCGCGCACTAATATCCAAACTACGTAAATGGTAATGATGCCAAAGAAAACGCTAACGGCGGGCGTGCCTTTTACTAAATTATAAAGCTCGTATAACAAAATGGCTACCAACAAAATATCGAAGGCATCTATCCATCTAAAAGTTATAAATAATGTTGGCAGGTGATGAAGCACGTTAGTAATTAGTTTCGTTAATAATATATAACGGGCGTTTACGAATATCTGTCTGCAATTTGCTAATGTACTCGCCAATGATGCCAAGGCAAATTAATTGCACACCGCCTATAAAAGATATGGCTATCATTAAAGATGCCCAACCTTTTGGCAAATCGTTATTAAAAACAAAATAAGAAAGCAAAGCATAAATTATAAAACAAAGCGAAACAATGGAAACTGTAAACCCCATAATAGTAGCTATGCGTAGGGGTACGTTAGAAAAACCTGTAATACCATCAAACGCCAATTGAAATAGTTTTTTGTAGGTGTAACCCGGTTCGCCGGCTGCACGCACATCTCTATCATACTCCACAAATGTTTGTTTAAAGCCAAGCCAGGCAATTTGTCCGCGTAAAAATTTATGTTGCTCGGGCATGTTTTTTAAAACCTCTGCTACTTTGCGTGTCATTACTCTAAAATCGCCGGTATCTAAAGGTACATCTACGTTCGATATTTTAGCGAGCAGTCTGTAAAAAGTTTTATAAGCGGTTTTTTTTATAATGCTTTTATCTTTGCGGCTTCTGCGCTTTGCGTACACTACCTGATTGCCTTGGTGTATTAAGTCAATCATTTCTTCAATCAGTTCGGGTGGATCTTGCAGGTCGGCATCAATAATGGCAATAATGTCTCCTTGGCAAAGATCAATACCAGCGGTAACAGCTATTTGATGTCCAAAGTTTCGACTGAAATCTATATAGCGAACTTTATTATCTGCCTGTGCCAAGGCTTTTATTAAGTGTATAGAACTATCGCGGCTGCCATCGTTTACAAAAACCATTTCATACGGCAGGGCAATTTTTTCCAACACCGGGCGTAGGCGCGTAAGTAAAGTGGGAATGTTTAATTCCTCGTTATAGATGGGTATTATGACAGATAATGCTGGTTTCATTTAAAAAGCCGAAATTAATTCTTTTTTGCGGAATGCGTATTTTTAATCCTAAGGGATTTTATGGAAATAAATATTTTATTCAACTAGTTAATCTTTCTCTTCACCCCTCAACATATCAAAAACAATATCCTGCTCATACCCTTTACTTAAAGCGTAACGTACCAATTTTTGTTTTTTCTTAAGATGATTTTTTTCAATTATTAGTTTTGCTTTTAGTAGTAGAAGTCGTTTCAATGTATTTATGTAATCTGTATCTTCTATTTGTACTAAGCCCTTTTTAATACAATAATCAGAAACCCGTTTTGCTTTCAATTCCTGTTTGATCTTTATTTTGCCCCACTTTTTTATCCTGAATTTTCCGCCTGCAAAGGCAATGGCAAATCTTTCTTCGTTCACAAAATTCTCACTTATTACCAGAGAGAGTATGTTTTCAACATCATCTGTCCTTAAACCATATTCATATAATTTATCCCGCACTTCCTGCTGGCACCTTTCCTGATAAGCGCACCAATCTCTTATTTTTAATAATGCTTCTTTAGGCGTATGATATTTTATTTGTTTTTCCATTAATCGTTATAAAATTAATAAATCTGCTTAACTATTTGTATTTTTGCCACTTATGCCAGAAAATAACGTTCCGCAACCGGATATGCCCTTTTTTGAACACATTGAAGCTCTACGCTGGCATCTTGTGCGAAGTTTTGTAGTTATTGCTGTTTTGGGTATTGTTCTTTTTTTTTATAACGATATACTATTTGGTAAAATTTTATTTGGCCCACGCCACCAGAATTTTATTACCTACCGTTTAATGTGCTCTATGAGCTACCGTTTTTTAGGTAACAACTCTGCGTGTTTACAAGTAGCTACGCAAGACCTTATTAATACAGATCTTTCAGGACAATTTACCATGCACATGTGGGTTTCTTTTATTGGTGGTTTAATTTTAGGTATGCCTTATTTTTTATGGGAATTATGGCGCTTCATAAGCCCAGCTCTTAGAAAGACTGAAACTAAACCCGTAAGAGGCTTTGTAATTGTATCTACTATTTTATTTTTAATGGGCGTTTCGTTCAGTTATTTTATAGTCTTTCCGCTAACGTGGAATTTTTTAGCGCCCTATGCTGTTAGTGCTGATGTAAAAAATCTAATCTCGTTCGATTCGTATGTTTCTAACTTAACTACCTTAACGCTTGCCTTCGGACTTGTATTTGAAATGCCTGTTTTAGTTTATTTTTTAAGTCGTTTTGGTTTAATAACCTCTACTTTTATGCGAAATTACAGACGTCACGCAATTGTAGTAATTTTAATTTTATCTGCTTTTATCACCCCCTCTTCTGATATACCAACCATGATGGCGGTTTTTGTGCCACTTTACATGTTATACGAAGCAAGTATTTTTGTTTCGGCTTACGTAACTAAAAAACATCACGCTTAGCCGCAAAAAAGCTATATTTGAGAAGCTTTAAAATTAGATATGCGCAGGCTTTTTTACATATTTATTATTAGTTGTATTGTTTCTGGCGTGGGATATGGACAAGATAAAAAAATAATAGATAGCCTGAAAATAGTTTTAAAAAATAAAACTCTTTTAGATAGCCAAAAAGTACAATCACTTTCAATGCTTGGTTGGCATGTTAGTTATTATGATTTAGGAGAAGGTTTAAAGTATGCGCTAGAAGGATATAAAATAGCAAAAAAAAACAATTATATTTTTCAACTTGGATACGGAGCCCTTGTGGTAGGATGTATTTATATGGATATGGGTAATTATCCAGAAGCAGTTGATTATCTACAAAAAGCCATTAATTATAGTGAAGATGTACACGATAAAAAAAGAGCCGCTATTTCTGCGAGTAACCTTAGCATTATATATAATCGCCGAAAAGAATATAAAAAAGCTTTAGAATATTCTTTTAAAGCTTATGCCAACATAAAGTATTGGCCTAATAATGGCGGGCCTATTTGTTTAAATATTAGCAATTCATATATCGAAATGCACAAGACTGATTCAGCCTTATATTTTTTAAATATGGCGCTCGAATATTCTTCTAAGCATAATACCGATTCATTACTCATATCGTCTGTTTATAATAGTATAGGAGAAGTATATGCGCATAAAAAAGAATATACTTTGGCCAAGCAATATACACTTAAAGCTATAAGTTATGTAAGAGATACAACACAATATTATTATTTAGCACAACATTATATTACATTAGCAAAAGTTGAATTAGGATTAAAAAACTATCCTGCAGCCCTTATTATAGCCAATAAAGCACTTGCACTTAGTAAGTCGATTGGTGTAAAGGAATTTCAAAAATCATGCTACGAATTAATTTCTCAAATTTATGAAGCTCAAAAAAATGCGCCAAAATCTTTTGAATTTTATAAACTCTACACCCAAATTAAAGATACACTATTGAATTCGGAAAATGAAAATCAAGTAAAATTTACAGAAGCCAAGTTTAATGCCGACAAAAAAGAAAAAGAAATAGAATTACTTAACAAGGATAAAAAATTGCAAGACGAAAAACTGCACAAAAACAAAATCATTATTAACGCTTTCGTATTTGGAGGAATTATTCTTTTAATGGCGCTAAGCTTAGTTATATATGCCTTTGCTAATAAAAGAAAAGCCAACAGAAACCTAGTGGCATTAAACAATGAAGTGCATCAGCAAAGAAATCAATTGTTAGAAAAAAACAAAGCCATTACAGATAGCATTCATTATGCTAAACGAATACAAACAGCCTTACTCACTTCTGAAACATATATAAAAAAACATCTGCCTGATTTTTTCATTATAAATGCGCCTAAAGATATTGTTAGCGGAGATTTTTATTGGGCTTATCAACAACAAAATAAAGTTTATTTTATGTGTGCCGATTGCACGGGGCATGGCGTACCGGGCGCTTTTATGAGCTTGTTAGGCATAAATTTTTTGAATGAAATTGTTATTGAAAAAAACATTACGCAACCTGATTTAGTATTGAATGAATTACGAAGAGAAATAATACAATCCTTAAATCAACAAGGGAGTGAAGAAACTAAGGATGGCATGGACGGTACTTTTTGTTGCATAGATATAAACGCTTTAAGTGTACAAATTGCCGCTGCTAATAACCCTGTTTGGATTATTCAACCGCCTGAAAATGCCCTGCAAACAAACCAAGAAGGTGTATTAAAATTAACCACAGGATTTAAATTTATTGAGATCAAATCCGATAAAATGCCTGTTGGCAAATCTCCAAAAGATAACATGCCGTTTACGTTAAAAAATTATTCACTTAAAAAAGGAGATTGCATCTTTATGTTTAGCGATGGTTTTGCAGACCAGTTTGGCGGGCCAAAAGGAAAAAAATTAAAATATAAGACGTTGAAAGAAACCATTTTCAAAAATTGTCACCTGCCCATGCATGAGCAAAAGCAGTTTTTGCAAGAGTATTTTACAGAATGGAAAGCAGATTATGAACAGGTAGATGATGTTTTAGTAATTGGTATAAAAATATAATATGTACGCCGTTATCATAGTTGCCGGAGGTATAGGAAGCCGTTTGGATAATAATGTACCAAAGCAATTTATAGAGATCAATAACAAATCTATTATTGTTTATAGTATGGAAAAATTTCTTTCTTTTAATAAAGATATTCAAGTAATTGTTTCCTTACACAAGGACTATTTTGATTTGTTTGAAAAAATAAAATCGAAGCACAATTTAGCCCATATTCAAGTTGTGCAAGGCGGCGAAACTCGTTATCATTCAGTAAAAAACGCATTGCTTGTTTTAAACGAAGACATAACTATTGTTGGTGTGCATGATGCAGCAAGGCCTTTGGTAAGTTTTCAAACTATTGAAAAAACATTTACTGCGTCCGAACAATTTGACGCTGCCATTCCTGTTATAAACATGAATGAATCGTTGCGTAAAGTAAACGGTAACAATTCTCATGCCGTTGACAGAACTAAATTTAAAATTGTACAAACTCCACAATGTTTTAAAAAAGACGTTTTACTAAATGCCTATAATATGTCTTACAGCCCTTTGTTTACTGATGATGCGAGTATGGTGGAAAAAACCGGACATAAAATATTTTTAACGGAAGGAAATAAAGAAAACATAAAAATTACCTATCCGCAAGATTTGATTACTGCACAAACCCTTTTACGGTAATGCTTGATTGTTACGACATAGCTAAACAACTTGAACTGACGTCTAAATTAATGGAGTTGCATGATGGAAATTCTTTCAAGATAAAAGCTTTAGCTAATGGTGCGTTCAGGCTATCTAAAATGCACATAGCGCCCGAAGATTTTACAGAAGAGAAAATTGCTACGCAAGAAGGTATTGGTAAAAGTCTTTCTAAAACAATTGTAGAAATTGCGCATAAAGGTACTTCGGCACAACTCATTAACTTACTTGACAATACACCGGCGGGTGTTATTGAAATGCTTGCTGTTAAAGGCATTGGACCAAAAAAAGTAAAACAACTCTGGAAAGAATTAGAGGTTGCCAGTGCGGGAGAGTTGCTGTATGCTTGTTACGAAAATCGCTTAGTTGATTTAAAAGGTTTCGGACAAAAAACGCAGCAAGCTATAAAAGAAAGTGTTGAGTTTATGCAAGCTGCCAGCGGCAAAGCGCACTATGCAACTGTTGAAGAATTAGCCAACGATTTTGTAGAAGAGTTGAAAGAACTTCCATACGTTTCTAATATTAGTTTAACAGGAGATATTTATAGAAAATGTGAAACCCTTAGCAGCATTGATATTTTAGTAGCTGCCGACGAAGTTTTTGAAAACGAATTTAAAAATCCGTTACCGATAAATTTAATTTTTACCACCGAAGAAGATTTTTATTATGAACTTGTAAAAACATCTTCTGCACCCGAACATTTAGAAAAAATAAATTTCATTTCGCTTACCGATAAAAATTTTATATCAGAAGAAGATGTTTACAAAGCGCTGAAGCAACCTTATTTTATTCCCGAATGGCGCGATGGATTATTTGACAAAGAGATTCATTTAAAATATCCCGAAAATTTAATAAAAGAAAAAAATCTAAAAGGAATTTTGCATAACCATAGCACGTATAGTGATGGTGCGCACACTTTAGCAGAAATGGCAGGTTATTGTAAAGAATTAGGTTATGAATATTTTGGTATTGCCGATCACTCTAAAAGTGCAACTTACGCAAGCGGCTTAAAAGAAGACAGAATTATCTTGCAGCATAAAGAAATTGATGAGCTGAATAAAAAACTTTATCCGTTCAAAATTTTAAAAGGTACAGAGTGCGATATTTTATATGATGGCTCACTTGATTATTCGAACGAAGTTTTAGCCACGTTTGATTATGTAGTTGCTTCCATTCATCAGCACTTTAAAATGGATGAAGAAAAAGCAACCAATCGTCTGATAAAAGCTATTGAAAACCAATACACAACAATTTTAGGTCATGCTACAGGACGTTTACTGCTTGGCCGACCCGGTTATCCTATCAATCATAAAAAAATAATTGACGCTTGCGCCGCTAACAATGTAGTAATAGAATTAAATGCGCACCCTTATCGCCTTGATATTGATTGGAGATGGATACCCTATTGCATGGAACTTGGCGTAAGAGTTTCTATAAACCCGGATGCCCATGAAAAAAATGGGTTTCATGATATGTACTATGGGGTTTGTGTAGCAAGAAAAGGATTACTCACAAAAGATTTTTGTTTTAACGCACTTAATTTAGAAGATTTGGAGATTTTCTTGCTTTCAAGATAGTAAATCTATGTGTGTTTTCGCGTTAAGGATTGCAACGAAAATCCTTTTGTTGAAATACTTTTTTCAGCATTCTGCGAAGCCAATAAAAAAACTAAAACGAATAAGCTAAATCAACAAAAGTTTGAAGTGGAAAGCCTGACACTTGTAACCAAGCGGAACGCCAAAATTAATTGGTTACTTTTCCCACTTATCTACAATAGCCGAAGCAACTGCATTGCCAACTACATTAGTTGCAGAACGCCCCATATCAAGCAATTGATCTACAGCTAATAATAAAAGCAAACCTTCGGTTGGGATGTGAAACATACTTAACATGCCGGCAATTACTACTAACGAGGCACGAGGCACACCCGCCATCCCTTTGCTAGTAACTAACAAAATAAGCATCATTTTTATTTGATCGGTAAACGAAATATCAATGCCATACATCTGTGCAATAAACAAGGTAGCAAAAGTCATATACATGATAGAGCCATCTAAATTGAACGAATAACCCAGCGGCAAAACAAAACTTACGGTACGATTTCGTAAACCAAAATCTTCCAAACGTTCAATAGTTTTTGGCATAGCGGCTTCTGAGCTGGCTGTACTAAAAGCAAGCAGCACAGGTTCTTTTATAAATGAAAAAAGTTTGAAGAAATTAATTTTAAAAATGGTGCAAATACCCATTAAAACTACAAAGACAAAAAACAATAAGCCACCATAAAAGCATGTAATTAAATACGCATAACTTTTTAATATGCCTGGCCCTTGCTGAATAACGACTGCCGTAACAGCACCAAAAACCCCGATAGGAGCCGCTTTCATAACATAATTAGTAACCTTAAACATGGCATGAGAAACCGCGTCAATAAACTCGATAATAATTTTTCCTTTATCACCCAGCGATGCTGCGGCAACTCCAAAAAATAGGGCAAAAACCACAATAGGCAAAATTTCGTTATGCGCCATGCTATCAATCACACTTTCGGGAATAATGTGTGCGATAAAATTTTTGGCCGTTTGCCCTTGTGGTTTAACACCATTATCTGAACCTGCCTCAGGCATATCAATATAAATTTTTTTACCCGGTTCAAATACATTTACAATTACTAAGCCAATACTTAATGAAATTAGTGTAGCACATGTAAAATAAACCAGCGTTTTAATGCCCATTCGCCCAACAGTTTTAAAATCGCCAATTTTAGCTACCCCAACAACAAGAACTGAAAAAACTAGTGGAGCGATGATCATTTTAATAAGTCGCAGAAAAATATCGCTCAATAAAGAGAAGGGTGATGAAGCATCTTTTTTTTGCTGCCTTTCATCTTTATCAATTTGTTTGCATAAAAATTGCTTTTCCTTTTTAGGAAGAGTAGAAATTTCAGCAGATATGTTTTTTTTGATTATCGAAAAACTATTTGTATAATTTTTATTTATAACTGCACCTATAAGTACACCAAAAATCATGGAAATTAAAATAGAAACAATAAGAAGATTTTTTTTAAGCATTCATTATCTTTTTACGGCTTTGTGAAGTTTGCCCTGTTTCTGAAGCTTGCGTTTTTGTTTTTTAATCTCTTTTTGCTGTTGTTTCATTGCCTTTTTATCTTCTTTGGCAAGTGCACGACTTGTTTCGTGTGTGGCTTTGTTTGTTTTTGAATCTACGCTTGGATTAAAAGCATCACGGTGTTTTTTTCTACCAAATTTTTTCCACATTTTTTTATGGGCAGATGTTTCGGAAAATGTTTGAGAAAAAACAGGCGTTGCAGATATTCCGCAGACGAAAATCAAAATCCAAAAAATATTTTTCTGTATAAATTTCATTTACAATATTTCTTATTTCATGTTAATAAACTGCAATGGCTGCTCATAATCTTTACTGCGCAAAAGTGCAATTACCCCTTGTAAATCGTCAATTTTTTTTGCCGTTACACGTATAATATCATCCATTATTTGTGAGGTCACTTTAAGTTTTGCTGCTTTAATATCTGCATTTATTTTTTTACAGGTTTCTTTTTCTAAACCGTTTTTTACTTTCAATTCTTTCTTTATAAACATTCCCGATGGATAATATTCTTTACTCTCGTCGAGGCAACGAGGGTCTAGCTTTTGCTTCATCATTCGGCTACGCAAAACATCAATAATAGAATCTAAACGCATATCATTTTCGGTTGTAATATTGATGGAAAAATTCTTTTTATCTAAATCAATTTCTGTTTTAGAGTCCTTAAAATCAAAGCGTGTACCAATTTCTTTGCGTGCAACGTTTATGGCGTTATCAAGCAATTGAACATCGGCTTTACTGGCTATATCAAAAGATGGCATGGGCTTTAATTTTGCACTAAATATAATACATTGTTTCTACGCATTTATAGAAAGGTTTTATTAAATTTGCTACTCATTTTATTTTTTATGGAAAAAGAGTTTTACGCCCACCCAACCGCTTTTATTGATGAAGGCTGTGTTATTGGAAAAGGCACTAAAATATGGCACTTCAGCCACATTATGCCAAATTGCAAGCTGGGCGAAAACTGTAATATTGGTCAAAACGTAGTAGTATCGCCCGGTGTGGTGCTTGGCAATAATGTAAAAGTGCAGAATAATGTATCACTTTATACAGGCGTTATTTGTGATGAGGATGTTTTTTTGGGTCCGGCAATGGTTTTTACCAATGTAATCAATCCTCGTAGCGCTATTAATAGAAAAAATGAATATGCTAAAACCCACGTAGGCAAAGGTGCTAGTATTGGCGCTAATGCAACCATTGTTTGCGGGCATGATATTGGGGCCTATGCTTTTATAGGTGCAGGTGCGGTTGTTACTAAAACAGTTCCTGCATTTGCTTTAGTGGTAGGTAATCCGGCTCGTCAAATGGGTTGGATGAGCGAATACGGCCATCGTTTAGAGTTTGATAAAGATGGAATTGCTATTTGCCAGGAAAGCAAAGCAAAATATAAATTAGAAAATGATACCGTTACAAAACTTTAAACTAAAATGAATAAAATAAAATTTGCGGTAATCGGGCAAGGACATATTGGTAAACGACACGCTGAAATGGTTCGTCGTAATGCCGGTTGTGAACTTGTTGCTGTTTGCGATACACTTCCGAAAGAAAAACTTGGTTTAGAAAATTTGCAAGAAAAATTTTATACAAATATTGATGATCTTTTAAAAAATCATCCTGATTTAGAAGTCGTAAATGTGTGTACTCCCAATGGTTTGCACTCCGAACACGCTTTAAAGGCTTTAGATGCAGGTAAAAATGTGGTGGTAGAAAAGCCAATGGCTTTAAGTAAATCTGATTGCGAAAAAATTATTTATGCTGCCTTACACAATCAAAAAACAGTTTTTTGTGTGATGCAAAATCGATACTCGCCACCATCAGCTTGGCTTAAAGATATTATTGATAATAAAACCTTGGGCGATATTTTCATGGTTCAATTAAATTGTTATTGGAACCGTGATGAACGTTATTACAAAAAAGATGGTTGGAAAGGCACACAAGATTTAGATGGGGGAACTTTGTTTACACAGTTTTCTCATTGGATAGATATTATGTACTGGCTTTTTGGCGACATAAAAAACATACAAGCTAAATTTGCCGATTTTAATCATCAAACCACTACAGCCTTTGAAGATAGCGGCTTTGTAAGTTTTGATTTTGTAAACGGAGGCATGGGTAGCATTAATTATTCTACTGCTGTTTGGGATAAAAACTTAGAATCTTCTTTAACTATTGTGGGTAGCAAAGGAAGTATAAAAGTTGGCGGTCAATATATGGATGTGGTAGAAACCTGCAACATAAAAGGTTATACCATGCCGGTTTTAGGAGAAACCAATCCGGCAAATGATTATGGTGCTTACAAAGGTTCTGCAAACAATCATCACAACGTAATAGAAAACGTAGTGGATACTTTAACGGGTAAACATAAAATTACAACCAATGCATTAGAAGGTTTAAAGGTGGTTGATATTATTGAACGAATTTATGAGCTGCGACCTAAAAATGTTTTGAAACAAAATTAAATCTGTCAAAAAAAATTCATTAAATCAAAATTAAATAAATCTAAAATTGTGCTTATGAGTATCTACGATAAAATAATTAAGAAAGACGCAAAAATTGCTGTAATTGGTTTGGGTTACGTTGGTTTACCAATTGCTTTGGCCTTTGCAAAAAAAGTAAAAGTAATTGGGTTTGATATCCATGAAGCTCGTGTAAATATGATGAAGAAGGGCATCGACCCCAGTAACGAGCTTACTAAAAAAGATTTTGCCGGAAGCGATATTCAATTCACATATAAATTAGAAGATTTAAAAACGGCTAATTTTTTCATTATTGCAGTTCCAACACCAATTGATGAACATAACTTACCTGATTTAAAACCCTTAATTGGCGCATCAACTACGGTTGGTAAAGTTTTAAAAAAGGGAGATTATGTGGTGTATGAATCTACCGTTTATCCAGGTTGTACCGAAGAAGATTGTATTCCTGTTTTAGAAAAATTATCTAACTTAAAATTTGTTAAAGATTTTAAAGTTGGATACTCTCCTGAACGTATTAATCCGGGTGATAAAGAACATACCATCACAAAAATTTTAAAAGTAGTTTCTGGTTGCGATAAAGAAAGTTTAGATAACATTGCTAAAGTGTACGAAATTATTGTGGAGCCGGGTACGCACAAAGCCGCATCTATAAAGGTAGCCGAGGCAGCTAAAATTATTGAGAATACACAACGCGATGTAAACATTGCTTTGATGAATGAGCTTTCTATTATTTTTTCTCGTATAGGAATTAATACATACGATGTGTTAGAAGCTGCGGGGACAAAATGGAATTTCTTAAAGTTTTTTCCGGGTTTAGTGGGCGGACATTGCATTGGTGTTGACCCCTATTACCTTACTTACAAAGCAGAATCATTGGGTTATCATGCACGTGTTATTAATAGCGGACGTTATGTAAATGATAGTATGGGCTTTTACATCGCTAAAAATCTAGTGAAAAAAATTAGTGCGCAAGGCAAAAATATTTCTAAAAGTAAAGTACTTGTAATGGGCGCTACTTTTAAAGAGGATGTAAGCGATATCCGCAACAGTAAAGTTGCTGATATTGTAAAAGAATTAAAATCGTTTAGTGTAAAAGTTGATGTGGTTGACCCACATGCAGATTCTTCCGAATTACTACATGAGTATGGCTTTGGTTTAAGCAAAATTGGTAAAGGATATGATGGTGTTATTGTAGCCGTTAATCATAAAGAATATAAAACTCTTGACGAGAAATATTTCAAGGCATTGCTAGGAACTAAAGGTGTTTTAGTGGATGTAAAAGGAATGTATCGCGGTAAATTTAATAATGTAATTTATTGGAGTTTATAAAAATTAAAAACATGAAAGTATTAATAACAGGTGGCGCAGGTTTTATAGGTTCTCACGTAGTGAGGTTGTTTGTAAACAAATACCCAAACAATCAAATTTATAATTTAGATAAGCTTACTTACGCAGGTAATTTAGCCAACTTAACCGATATTGAAAACAAACCCAATTACACCTTTATAAAAGGAGATATTGTTGATGCCGATTTTATTAATAAACTTTTTGCCCAATATCAATTTAATGCGGTTATACATTTAGCTGCCGAAAGTCATGTGGATAGAAGCATTACACACCCATTAGAATTTGTTTATACCAATGTTATCGGTACAGTAAATCTATTAAACGCGGCTAAAGAATTATTTAAAAAAGACAACTCTGCATTTACGCGTTTTTATCATGTAAGTACCGATGAAGTGTATGGTTCTTTGGGTGATGCCGGTTTGTTTACCGAAACAACTGCATATGATCCGCATAGTCCGTACTCAGCATCCAAAGCTAGTTCCGACCATTTTGTGAGAGCGTACCACGACACCTATAATTTTCCAGCTGTAATTTCTAACTGTTCAAATAATTATG
Source organism: Bacteroidia bacterium (assembly GCA_038206945.1). Lineage (GTDB taxonomy): Bacteria > Bacteroidota > Bacteroidia > B-17B0 > Aurantibacillaceae > PALSA-968. Next base: position 82,476 of record JBBRAG010000001.1, read on the forward strand.
GTCCGTTTCATTTTCCCGAAAAATTAATTCCGCTTTGCATTAATAATATTAAAAATAACAAACCACTTCCTATTTATGGAAAAGGAGAAAACATACGCGATTGGCTTTTTGTAGAAGATCATGCAAGAGCTATTGACGTTATTTTTCACACCGCAAAAGAAGGAACAACCTACAATATTGGCGGACATAATGAGTGGACTAACATTGATGTTATACGTTTGCTTTGCAAAATAATGGATAAGAAATTGAATCGTGCAGAAGGGACAAACGAAAAACTAATAAACTTTGTAAAAGATCGTGCAGGACATGATTTGCGTTATGCTATTGATTCTACCAAACTACAAAACGAATTAGGTTGGAAACCAAGTTTGCAGTTTGAAGAAGGTTTAGAAAAAACAGTAGATTGGTATTTAGCTAATGATGAATGGCTGAATAATGTAACCTCGGGTGCTTATGCAAATTACTACGAAGGTCAGTACGTTAAGAGATAGTTTTTAAACCACCACAAAAACTGAAAAAAATAACTATCTTCTTTTGAAACAGCGTAATCAAAAGACCGGTTAGTTATTAGGATGCCCTGCATTAATCCAGCTTTGAATTTTAGAGATTTGACATCCTGAAAGCTGACTTCCATTTTGTGGCATAGCGCTGTATCCACTAGTATGTTTAATAGAACCCATTAATTTATTATTTGAAATGGAATTTACAACGCCTGTATAAGTAGATAGATCGTAACCGCCAACTGCATTAGTTGTACTGTGGCAACCCACGCACCAATTTGTAATAATTGGTTGTACATCTGTTGTAAATTTAAATTGAGTAGTGTCGCACACAGTGCAATTAGATTGGTTTAGGGCTCCCATACTGATCCAAGCCTTAATAATAAAAATTTCTTGAGCGGTAAGTTGTGTAGAACCTTTTGGAGGCATACTAGGGTTTGCTCCATCTATTGTTTTATATACATCGCTTTGCAAAGGATGTTTGGCTGTTACTTTTTTCATTATGCTTTCATACGTGGAGAAATCTCCTTTTCGAGAACCTGGATCATGACATCCGCTCATAGAACACTTGGTAACAAAGATGGGAAGAACATTTTCTGTAAAGCAAATAGTAGGATCCATAGCTCGCTCGGTACATGTTGTTAAAGTAACAATGATACCAATAAATAGCAAAAACCTTATCCTTTTCACTTCAAAATCATTTTCAGGTCAGTATGGTTTCTAAAATAAATTCAATATACTAAATAAAACACAATAATCAAACAGCTAACAATAGAACTTACATACTTCCACTATTTTTAGATAATGCAAATACACGCGTAATATTAAACCCGATGCGTACACCCGTTGTTTTCCAGCTTGTGTTTGTATTAAATAAATAGCTATTTTCAAAAATACCATACGAGTTAGTTAAAAATAACTGGAATACGTGTCCGCCTGTTTCTACTTCCCAGCCAATGCCCATTGAGTTATAATAAGCGGTTCCGGGAGCACCATAATTTTTAGTTAAACGATACCCATATTCAAAAATAATGGCTTGGCGTTTATTATACTTGGCTCTAATAACACCTGTTAATGCAAACATATCATTTTTTGAAAGTCCATTTGCATTTCCAACTAAATTATAATGCACATATACAGGCGCCACTTGTATAGATAACCAAGGCGAAATTTTGCGTGAAATAATAATTTGGTGCACAAAAGATAATCTGTCGGCCACATTATTATAAAACTCAATAGGTTGGCCGGTTTGTTGTTTTATAAATGTATGGTACATTCCACCAAAATAGGTAACGTTAACGGGCCAACCGTTTTTTGCCTGACGAATAAATTTCCACTTAAAAAAACCTTCAGCGGTTTTATTCTCAATACATCTGGCTATCCCTACCATCCAACGGCCGTTATGGCTGTACTCTAAACTAAGCATTAAATTAGCAGGCCCGTCAATGCCCCACGCATTATTAGCACCTGAGTTTAAAGGACCAAATCTATGCGAGATTCTAAAATCTAAGCTACGTTTACCCAATATTTCAGTTGTGTGAAAATTAATATTTCTGGTAGATTTAAACGTAGATGTTGCAAACTCTTTTTGCTTTTTTTGCGTGCCCTCATCAACCATACTTAATAAATCAACTTCACCGGTTGGTGTAACCGTATTAGTTGCAGTAGATTCTTCCTCTTCTTTTTTCTGTTCGTTTATGGGGGGGGTAGCAAATACTACTTGCTTTGCGGGTTGTGCAGCGGTAGTAGTTGTTGCCGGTGTATTATCAAAAGGTATTTTTAATTCTTGTCCTACAATAATTCCCTTATTGGCAGTAGGGTTTTCTGCTAAAATTGTATTTACATCAACATTATAAATTTTTGCAACACCATATAAACTTTGTGCATGGGCTATTTTATGCAAATAATATTTTTTACCATTAAGCGTTGTAATATTTGTGCTTTTTACACTACCTTGCGCAGAGAGTGTATTGCCTATATTTAAATAGAAAACAAAAATTAGTATTAAAACTATTTTTGAACCAAAATTAGATACTGCTATTTTCATATAATTGTTTAACCGAATTTAAAAGAACTTAATTATTTAACGAACCTTGATTCATCCACCTGATAATTTTATTGATATCGCACTGTGAAAGTTTTAACCCGCCTAAAGGCATATTATGTGGTGCGTTAACAGGATCCCACGTAATATCATAATAAACATTACAGGTACTGTCAGGGCAAGTATTGCCTGAAAAATTAATCCAATCAGAGTAATCGCCACCCGAACCACCAACCCCATGGCATGATGATGCCTGAGAACCTGTTGTGCCACAACTTGCATTTAATATAGGTTCTACATCATGAATGTATGAAACCGTATCTGCTAAAACACAAGGTGTTGCAGAAACATGCCCGTTTGGATGTAATGTTTCCCAATTATGTTTATAGCAAGAAGACAGTATTAATACAAATCCCGAAATAATGGCTAAACTTTTTATGAGTGTTTTCATTTTTTAAAATTGCGATAAAGATATAAATTAAAATGCCTTATGTTTAATTAGATACTTTTTTTACAGGAATAGATGCCTAGAGTAATAATAACATCTGTTTAAAATTGTGGTAAATAGAGGTTTTTCTTTTTTTAATTTAATGGCGCAAATATAATATGGACTTCTGAAGCAAAACTGAAGATATTATAAATAAAAAAAATAAAGTAATCTCAAATATTTTTACTTTGGCGCCTTGTTATGAATACAACTATTTTACTTGTTGAAGACGAAAAACAACTAAGCCAATCTATTGTGCAATACTTAGATAATGGCGGCATTACCTGTATACCGGTTTATACATACAACGCAGCAGTAAACAAAATACACGATTTTGAATATGACTGTATTGTAATTGATATAGGATTACCAGATGGATCGGGCATAGACTTGATCGCTTACATTAAAAAGAAAAAATTAGAAGCCGGTTTAATTATTATTTCTGCCAGAAATTCTTTGGAAGATAAATTAGAAGGTTTTACCACAGGGGCAGATGATTTTTTAGTTAAGCCTTTTCATCTATCAGAATTGAACGCGCGAATAAATGCCATTGTACGACGTAAAAAATTTGATGGTAAAGAAACCTTAGAATACAATGAAATAAGTATAAAATTAGAAAACAGGACTGTTTTTATTAAAGAGAAAAAAATAAATCTTACCAAAAAAGAATTTGAACTTTTAGTTTACTTTATTTCTAACAACAATAAAATAATTACGAAAGATGCCATTGCTTACAGCCTTTGGAAAAATAATGCAGATCTTGCCATATCAAGCGATATAATTTATACACACATTAAAAATCTGCGTAAAAAAATGGTTGAAGGCGGCGCTAAAGATTATGTAAATGCCGTTTATGGTATTGGTTATAAATTTGGCGAATAATTACTTTATCTTTCCAGCCATAAACATTCGTGAAACTACTCCACAAAAATATTTTAGTTAATGCAAGCGTATCGCTTATCATTATGTTTTTGGGTGGCTTACTTTCCTATCAATTAATTGTAAATAAAATTAAAGGAGAATCTTACGAGCATTTGCTTAGTGAAAAAGTTTTGGTGGAACAAAAGTTAAAAAATGCCACACCTGTTTCTGTTTTAGAAAACAATATTGGTGATAGAATTAAAATAAAAGAAATACCCAACTTAACAGGAAAAAAGCCCAAACTCAAAACAATTAATTCAACCCAAACAGGTTATGAAGAAGGGGAATCATTTTCGGCCATAGAGTTTGAGTATGAAGCCAATCAAAAATCATATCAAGTTACTATTATTAAAATGTTTGATAATGATGAAGAGCTTGGAGAAAATATTTTATTTGCCGAAATAATTTCGGCTATGCTAATGGTGGGGGCTATTGTACTGGTAAATATTTTTATTTATAAAAAATTATGGTCGCCATTTTATAAAATATTAAAAGCCTTGCAAAGTTTTAATATTTCGAAGCAGGATGCTATAAAACTTCCCGCTACTAATACAGAAGAATTTAATAGGCTTAATCGTTCTATTACCTTAATGGCTGAAAAAATTTCGCGCGATTATTTTTCATTAAAAGAGTTTACCGAAAATGCATCGCATGAAATACAAACACCTTTGGCTGTTATCAATTCTAAAATAGAAATGTGTTTGCAAGACGAGCACCTAACGCCCGAACAGGCTAATTTGTTAATGGAAGCAAGCCAAGCAGTAAATACTTTAGTAAGTTTAAATAAAGGTTTGGTTACGCTGGCTAAGTTAGATAATAACCAGGTTGATATACCAAGCGATGTAAATGTGTATGAAAAATTACTTGATAGGTTAAATGTATATGAAGATTTTATTCAGGAAAAAGATATTGATGTTAGAATGAAAATTGACAAAACTGTTAATATAAAGATCAATCCATCTTTTTCGGTTATTTTGTTTGATAATCTCATTAAAAATGCCGTTAAACATAATTATAACCAAGGAGGAAAAATTAATATTGAGGTAACCAAAGAGTTTATCAAAATAGAAAACACGGGCACGAAACCTAAAGTAAATACCGATAAATTTTTTGAACGTTTTTATAAAGACAGTAACAAAGAATCTTTAGGATTGGGTTTGGCTATTGTAAAAAAAATATGCGAAATATATGGCTTTAAAATAGTGTATAATTATGCCTCAGATTTTCATAGTATTACTTTGTACATTAGTTAGCATAATTTTAAAAAAACTAAAAACAGTATTAATTCAGAAAGATATTTTATGTTTGCATCAAATATATAAATAAATGAAAAAAACATTTTTATCAGTAATAGCTTTTACGTTTGTAAACTTAGCCTGCGCACAAATTTACATGGGCAAAACCTGTGTAACACATTTTTTTTCTAAAACTTCTATGAAAGATATTGAGGCAAAAAGCAATACGGCTAAACCTGTATTAGATGCCGCTTCGGGTAATTTTCAAATGCGTATACAAAACACTTCGTTTAAGTTTGAATCTTCTTTTATGGAGGAGCATTTTAATGAGAACTATATGGAATCAGAAAAATTTCCCTACACCACCTTTAAAGGAAAAATAAATGAAAAAATAGATTATACCAAAGATGGAGAATACCCTGCAACCTGCACCGGCTCAATGGAAATGCACGGCACTACCCAGCAAATTACCACTAACGGAACTATAACTGTTAAAGGAAAAGAGATAACCATCGTTTCCAAATTTAAAGTAAAACCGGCTGATTATAAAATAAAAGTGCCTTCGCTTTATGTTAAAGAAATTGCCGAAGAAATTGATGTAGACATTACAACCGTGATGGAACCTTATGTGAAAAAATAATTATGGCGAGATAAAGTAAAATTTATCTTTGCACATGCAAGAAAGTATATTGATCTTAGATTTTGGTTCTCAATTCACCCAGCTAATAGCCCGCCGTGTAAGAGAACTTAATGTGTATTGTGAAATTCATCCTTACAATAAAATCCCAAAAATCACCGCTAACTTTAAAGGCGTTATCCTTTCAGGTAGTCCGCATAGCGTAAGAGAGGCAGATGCCCCAAAACCTGACCTCTCAAACATTAAAGGCAAATTACCCTTGTTAGGTGTGTGTTATGGTGCACAATATTTAGCCCATTTTTATGGCGGAGAAGTAGCACAAAGTAACACGCGCGAATATGGCCGCGCCCATTTAGAATATGTAGATGGCAAGAACGAATTATTTAAAGACATTAGTGATGACTCTGTAGTATGGATGTCCCATGGCGACAGCATTGCAAAAATACCCGACAATTATGAAATTATTGCCAGCACGCACGATGTAAAAGTAGCCGGCTTTCGTGTACAGAATGAAAAAACGTATGGTATACAATTTCATCCAGAAGTATATCACACAGTTGAAGGCAGCAAGCTTCTTAAAAATTTTGTAATAGATATTTGCGGTTGCAAAGGTAGCTGGACATCTTCTTCTTTTATTGAAACAACTGTTGCTGTTCTTAAAAATAAAATTGGTAACGATAAAGTAATTCTTGGTTTATCAGGCGGTGTAGATAGCACAGTGGCTGCGGTACTATTACATAAAGCCATTGGTAAAAACCTGCATTGCATTTTTGTAGATAATGGTTTGCTTCGCAAATATGAATTTGAAACCGTTTTAGAATCTTACAAACACATGGGTTTAAACGTAAAAGGCGTAAATTCTTCGCAACGTTTTTATGATGAGCTAAAAGGAATTTCCGATCCCGAAAAAAAACGCAAAGCCATTGGCAAAGCATTTATAGATGTGTTTGATGATGAATCTAAATTAGTGGCTGATGCAAAATGGCTGGCACAAGGCACCATTTATCCTGATGTCATCGAAAGTATTTCCGTAAAAGGCCCTTCCGCAACTATTAAATCGCACCACAACGTAGGCGGCTTACCGGAGTATATGAAACTTCAGATAGTTGAGCCTCTGCGCAGCTTATTTAAAGATGAAGTTCGTCGCGTGGGTCGTACATTAAATATTGATGATAACCTTCTTAACCGTCATCCTTTCCCGGGTCCCGGCTTGGCTATTCGCATTTTAGGAGATATTACCGAACAAAAAATAAAGATACTTCAAGAGGTTGATGCTATTTTTATTGACGGTTTAAAATCAAGCGGTTTATATAACCAGGTTTGGCAAGCGGGCGCCATTTATTTGCCTATTCAATCGGTTGGTGTAATGGGCGATGAGCGTACGTATGAAAACGTGGTGGCGCTTCGTGCCGTTTCTTCTACAGATGGCATGACGGCCGATTGGTGCCACTTACCCTACGAATTTCTCGCAAAAATCTCTAACGAAATTATCAATAAAGTTAAAGGTGTAAACAGGGTTGTGTACGACATAAGCTCTAAACCACCTGCAACTATTGAGTGGGAGTAAAATAAATTGTCATACTGAGCTTGTCGAAGTATGGGCGTTCCGGCTTAGTGTCATTTTGATCTTACTTGAGAAACCTTTAACGCCGTCGGGCTGCCCGCAGTAAAGCTTTTTAAGAGTACTTAAAAAGGCTTTCTTGCTGCATCCCTAACGCAAATACAAATAACACACGTCATTCCGAACTTGTTTCGAAATCTAATACCAAGATAAAACACCAATAAAATTTTACGCAAATAAAAAACCCTTCAACATAACTGCGAAGGGTTTTTATTTTTCAACTAAATTTATTTTTAATTTCTTCTACCAAATAAACGCAGCAACATTAAAAACAAATTAATAAAATCAAGATAAAGAGATAGCGCACCCATCAAGCCAACTTTAGCTCTTCCTTCGCCTTCAAATTCATGTTCCATGTTTTTAATTTTTTGCACATCATACGCTGTTAAACCTGTAAATACAATAACACCAATAATGCTTATAATGTAATCCATGGCTGGGCTTTTAGTAAAGAAATTAATTACAGAAGCTATAATTATTCCAAAAAGGCCCATCATTAAAAAACTTCCCATTTTTGTTAGGTCGGTTTTTGTAGTAGCACCTAATACAGCCATTCCACCAAACAATATAGCGGTTGACGCAAACACTTTATAGATGGTACCAATGTTATAAGAAATAAAAATAAAACTTAAACTAATACCGGTAATAGCACTGTAAACAACAAACAAACTTAATAAAACCGGAAATGAAAATTTTTGCCATCCAAAAGACATAGCCAATACAAACCCAAGCGGGGCAAGCATTACAACCCAACCTAATATAGATAAGCTGGCGCGGCCTTCTTCATTAACATTATATAAATAAGCTATTAATTGTTCGTTAAAACCAAATAGAATAGAAAATGCGGCTGAGATACCCAATGCCAAAAACATCCAGCCAAAAGCCGAACTTAATAATGATTTTGTTTTTGTTTCTGCCGTTGCGTCTATAAAATCGTCAACGTTTGTTCTTTTAAAATTTTCCATGTTATAATTTATTTGAGTACAAATTTACGCTTTTAAAACGAATGTAAATAAAAACTCCCGCTATTTTGTAGCAGGAGTTTTGCAATTGGTAGGTTAATAATTACTAATAGTAAACCATTCTTTTCACTTCGGCTAATTGTTTGGCAAAACGCATTACTTGGCGTGTATATCCATATTCGTTATCATACCAAATGTATAATACAATGTTTCTTTTATCGGGAGATACAATAGTTGCGTTGCTGTCATATACACTCGGACAAGGGTTTCCGATAACGTCGGTAGAAACTAATTCGTTTGAAAAAGCATATTGAATTTGCTCCACTAAGTTTCCTTCTAATGCATATTTTTTCATCAACTCATTAACTTCTTCTTTCGTTACTTCTTTATTGATAGAAATATTTAAAATAGCTAATGATACGTTTGGTGTTGGCACACGCACCGAGTTGGCTGTAAATTTTCCTGATAACTGAGGTAATACTTTCTTTAAAGCACTTTCTGCGCCTGTTTCGGTAATTACCATGTTTAAGGCAGCGCTTCTTCCACGACGGTATTTTTTATGGTAGTTATCCAATAAGTTTTGATCGTTAGTGTATGAGTGAACCGTTTCAATGTGCCCGCGTTGCACGCCAAGCTCTTTATCAACTACATATAAAATTGGCATAATAGCGTTGGTGGTACATGATGCAGCCGAAAAAATAGTATCAGCTTTCATATCAATGGTTTCGTGGTTTACCCCATAAACAACATTCGGAATATCTTTAGCAGGCGCAGTTAATAAAACTTTGCTAATACCTTTTGCTTTTAAGTGGCGGCTCAACTCTGCTTTATCTCTATATACACCTGTGTTGTCAATTAATAATGCATCATTAATGCCATAAGCTGTGTAATCAACATCTTCAGGGTTTTTAGCGTCAATCATGTGTACGGTATGCCCGTTAATAATTAAAGCATAATTTGCCACATCTTCAATTACAGTGCCCGGAAACGGACCATGCACAGAATCTGTACGTAGTAAATCGGCACGTTTAATAATTTCTTCAGCACCATTGCCACGTGTAACAATGGCACGTAAACGAAGTTGCTCTCCTTTGCCCGCTTGTGCAATAAGTTCGCGAGCGGCTAAACGGCCAATACGTCCAAAACCAAACAATACCACATCTTTTGGAGTGATTGCATTTCCTTCGCCAACAAAATCTTTCAATTTAATTTTGATAAAATCTGCGGCAGATTTGTGTTTATCTTTTTCATGATACCACTCAAAAGCTAATTTACCAATATCAATTTTAGACGGACAAATATTACCTGCTTTATAAATTTCGTGCGCTAACAAAACGCTGTCTTTTACGGTGATTGGTTTTTTAACAATGTCTTTTGCATACATGTGCAACTTCATAATTTCGCTAGCACTTCTATCCACCAATTGATTACGAAACAAAACCAGCTCAATAGATTTTTCGAACCATAATTTACCAATGGTGCTAATTAAATCAATGGTTGCTTTTTCCTGCTCAATCCAATCGTTTAATTGCTCTTGATAACCTGCGTTTACTTTTGATAAGGTGTTTGCGCTCATATTATTTTTATTTTATTTCTTCTTTGGGCGTTCCGGTTGGATACAACCGTCGGGCTTTGCGTTACAAGTTTTGTTGATTACCACAAAAGCTTTTCACTACTATCCCTAACGCAACTCCTTTTCTCTTGTCATCCTTAACTCGTTTCAGCATCTCTAACAAATTCCGAAACAAGTTCGGAATGCCGTTTATATATTTAACGAAAAACCGCCTGTGTATGCAGACGGTTTTCCATTAAAATGTTTTAGCCCAAATATTGTTGCAACAATTTGCTTCGGCTACTATGGCGTAAACGGCGTACTGCTTTTTCTTTTATCTGGCGCACACGTTCGCGTGTAAGGTCAAACTTTGCACCAATTTCTTCCAACGTTAAACCGTGTGGAATGCCTATGCCGAAAAACAATTTTATTACATCACGTTCTCTATCCGTAAGTGTAGATAATGAACGATCAATTTCTTTACTAAGAGATTCGTTCATCAATTGATTATCCGCACGAGGCGAATCATAATTTACCAACACATCTACCAAAGAGCCTTCTTCTCCTTGCTGAAAAGGAGCGTCCATAGATAAATGTCGACCCGCTACTTTCATGGTATCTGCCACTTTATCTTCTGGCAGATCTAAAGCATGCGCAAGTTCATGATCACTTGGTGCGCGCTCAAATTCTTGTTCTAATTTAGAGTATGCTTTATTTATTTTGTTTAACGAACCAACTTGGTTTAAGGGTAAACGCACAATACGGCTTTGTTCTGCCAAAGCTTGTAAAATACTCTGACGAATCCACCAAACGGCATACGATATAAATTTAAAACCACGGGTTTCATCAAAACGTTTTGCCGCTTTAATTAATCCTAAATTTCCTTCGTTAATTAAATCGGGTAAACTTAAACCTTGGTTTTGATATTGCTTTGAAACTGATACTACAAAACGTAAATTTGCTTTGGTTAATTTTTCAAGAGCGTCTTGGCTTCCATCGCGTATCTTTTTCGCTAACTGAACTTCTTCTTCGGCAGTTATAAGCTCTTCGCGGCCAATTTCCTGTAAATATTTGTCAAGAGAAGCACTCTCTCTATTTGTAATCGATTTCGTTATTTTAAGCTGTCTCATTCTATTGCAATAGGGTAAGGAACTAAAAAATTTAAGGCCTCAAAAATACGTCAATTTACAATTAAATCAAAATCCATCTAAATAATTAAAAGGACGGTTATTTTACCAAACCAAAGGCAACTTTTTACACTTATATTTGTAAAGGCATATCACAAATATTATATCTACTAATCTTAATTTCTCATCTATTTTATGGCTATTTTAAACTCTATAGCAAGTTGGTTCATGAAAAAACGTATGCACCAAATAGAGTTATTTATGAAATATCCGCACGATGTGCAAGATGAATGGCAGAGTAAATTAGTTAAATCTGCAAGGGATACTGAATTTGGAAAAAAGCACGGGTTTGCATCTATAAACTCGTATCAAGATTTTAAAGAACAAATTCCGTTTCAAGATTACGAAAGCCTGAAACCCCAGATAGAACGTGTTAGAAGAGGCGAGCAAAATATTTTATGGAATACCGAAATTAAATGGTTTGCCAAAAGCAGCGGCACAACTGATAAAAGTAAATTTTTGCCCGTAAGTAAAGAGAGTTTAGATGGTTGTCATTACAATGGTGGGCGAGATATGGTTACTTTACATTGCGTAAACAACCCCGATACGCAACTATTTACCGGAAAAAATTTGGCGTTGGGCGGAAGTCATCAAACGCAATATACGGGTAGTTATGAATCCTATCATGGGGATGTAAGCGCTATTGTGATACAAAATTTGCCTATGTGGGCCGAGTATTTTCGTGCTCCTGATTTAGAAATTGCTTTGCTTGAAAACTGGGATGAAAAACTAGATAAAATGGCACGTGCCACTATGCAGGAAAATGTAACTAGTATGGCTGGCGTTCCTTCGTGGATGCTGGTTTTAACGCGTAGAATTCTTCAATATAAAAATGCCACTTCCATTAAAGAAATATGGCCCAATTTGGAAGTCTATTTTCATGGGGGAGTGAGTTTTTCTCCGTATCAAAATCAGTTTAAAAAAATATTTGCGGATAGTGGCGTAAAATACATGCAAATTTACAATGCTTCCGAGGGTTTTATTGGTCTGCAAGATTTACCAAACAGCGAAGAAATGCTGTTAATGCTGGATTACGGCATCTTTTACGAATTCATTCCTCAATCAGAAATTGATAAAATCAATCCAAAAGTATATCACATTTCTGAAGTTGACACACAAACCGTGTACGAGGTAGTTATCAGTACCAATGCGGGTTTGTGGCGTTATCGCTTGGGAGATACGATTCAATTTACAAGTTTGAGCCCCTATAGATTTAAAATTACCGGTCGTACCAAGCATTACATAAATGTTTTTGGAGAAGAATTAATGATACACAATGCCGAGCAAGCCTTAAAAGTTGCCTGCGTAAAAACCTATGCGCAAATACACGAATACACCGTTGCGCCCTTATTTACTGCTGATAACAAGGGAAAACATCAATGGCTTATAGAATTTGAAAGGCAACCCGATAATATGGAGTTTTTTGCAGATGTACTGGATAGATCACTAAAAGAGGTCAATTCTGATTATGAGGCTAAACGTTATAACGATTATATTATGCAAATGCCTGAAATTAAACCACTTAACCCAGGTTCTTTTTATAAATGGCTTAGCAGCAAAAACAAGCTTGGTGGGCAATTTAAAGTACCTCGTCTGCAAAACGACCGCATAATTGCCGAAGAAATTTTAGTAATTTAAGTTAAAGGAAATTACCACTTTGTTGGTAGATAAAAAATTTGTTTTATATTGCAACAAATTACAATTTTTATAAATTTTCAGTTATGTCGAAAAAAATAAGCAAAAAAGCGGCTAAAAAGAGCGTTTCAAAGAAAATAGCCGGAACTTCTAAATCTTCTAAACAGGCAGCTAAAAAAACCAAGGTCGTAAAAAAAGCAGTTGCTAAAAAGCCGGTTACTAAAAAAAATGCTCCTAAAAAAGTAGTTAAAAAAGCGGCCCCTAAAAAGAAAGCTGTTGTTACTAAAAAAATTGCTAAACCACCTGTTAAAAAGGTAAGTAAGCCGACGCCGAAAAAATTTCAAGCTAAAAAAGCAGTTCCTGCAAAAAAAACAGTTAAACCTGCTGTAAAAACTAAACCAGTTGTTGTAAAAAAACAAAAGCCGGCGAAGCCTGCAAAAGTTGAAAAACAAGCTAAAGCATCCAAAGTTGCGGTTACAAAATCAACATCTGCTAAAAATTTAAAGCCAATTTTTCAACCGGCTAAAAGAAATAACCCCAACGTTATTCAAAATGAAAAATTAACCCCTGACCCTGCCGGAAAATTTGAATTAGAATATATTGTACATACTTCTACACCTATTTTATTCGAGTTTTTAACTACACCAAGCGGCTTATCAGAATGGTTTTGTGATGATGTAAATATTAGAGATAATGTGTATTCATTTCAATGGGATGATAACGCACAAAAAGCGCGTTTGGTAAAATATATTGAAGAAGGAGTAGCACGTTTTCAGTGGGTTGATAAAACCGATGATACGTATTTTGAGTTCCGCATTGAGCGTGATGATTTGACTAACGATATTTCTTTAATTGTAGCTGATTTTGCAGATACGGATGAAGACAAGCATTCATCAACGCTTTTATGGAATAGCCAAATTGATAAATTGCTTCACGTTTTAGGGAGTCATTAATTCAGTAAACAGTAAGCAATTAGCAGTTTAAAATCATGAAAACAATTTTTACTTTAATATCATTGTTTTGTGTATTGGATTCTTGCAAAAAAGATTATGTATGTAAATGCACTGATTGGAACAACCCATCAGCTACTTATCGCACAATACACGACACAAAAGAAAATGCTAAGGAGAAGTGTGAACAGGGATCTGTAATTCCTGAAATGGGTTGTAAACTGCAATTGATATAATTACTGATAACTGTTAACTGCTTACTTTCTCTTGTGTTTCCAGCGGCGATGACTCCAAAGCCATATTTCGGGTTGTTGTATAATATCTTTTTCTAAACGCCGTGTGTGTGCTTCCGATATTTCTCCTTCGGTAGTTTCTTTAGGATTATCAAAAAGTAATTCGGCAAAAATTTCGTAATAGCCACGTTTCTGTCTTTTTATACGTACGTAAATTACAGGATAGTTAAACTTTTGTGAAATCTTTTCAGTACCCGTAAACACAGGTGTATCTTGGTTTAAGAAGTTTGTCCAGTAAGCGTTTTCAGGAAACGGGGTTTGATCGGCAATAAAAGCTGTGGCAGTTATTGATTTACGATTTGAAACCATATCACGCAAGGTACTTTTCATTTCAATCAGTTTAGTACCAAAGCGTGCGCGCATTTTTATAACTAAATCATTAAAGTGTTTACTGCTTAATTGATGATAAATTACATACAATTGATGTTTGCTGTTGTCAAACACATTGCCCGCCCATTCCCAATTACCAAAATGCCCCATCACCAAAATAACGCTTTGTTGATTTGCATAATATCTGTCAAAAAGTTTTTGCGCGTCTTCGTTCATTTTGCAATGTGCTAACATTGTTTTCTTAGAGATGGTAAGTGTTTTAAATGTTTCTAAAAATAGATCGCATAAATATTTATAAAACGCAATGCAGATTTTTTTCAATTCTTTTTCCGATTTTTCGGGAAATGAATTGCGCAAATTTTCCATCACTACTTTTTTACGATAACCTAAACCGTAATACAAAATCATAAAAAATAAATCGGAAACGCGATACATCAACCAAAAAGGCAATAACGAAATCAAATACAAAAAAGGGAGCGTAATGTAATAAATTACAGCCTGCATACGAATAAAATTAATAGGCGCGTATAAGTTTACCTTCCATAAAATGCACAAAGGCTTTGTTAGCTACTTTGTTGCCACCAGGAGTTGGGTAGTTGCCGGTAAAATACCAGTCGCCTAAGTTATCAGGACAAGCCTTATGCAAGCCTTCTATAGATTGATAAATAATTTGTAACTCGGCTTTTAAATCTTTTGGTTTTAATAACTCAGCAATTTTATCAGAAACTTCTTGTGCAGCAAACGGGCTATAAATTTCTTTTACCACATTGACTTGATCTTCTTTTGGCAACAACAATTGTGCTTTTGCTTTTTCGTAAACATTATCAATTACGTTTTCCATGCTGCGTTCTTTTAATAAAGCAATGGCAGCTTCAAAAGCAATAAATTTATTTAGTACAGCCATATCAATTCCATAACAATCCGGAAAACGAATTTGCGGTGCAGATGAAACAACTACAATTTTTTTAGGTTCTAATCTGTCCAATATTTTTAAGATGCTTTGTTTTAACGTTGTTCCTCTAACGATAGAATCATCCATAACTACAAGCGTATCAACTCCTTTTCGAATAATACCGTACGTAATATCATAAACCAAACTTACCAAATCATCACGATGCGCATCATCAGTAATGAAGGTACGCTGCTTGGCATCTTTTAAAACAATTTTTTCTATGCGCGGATGTATATCCAATAAGTCATTAATCTCTTTAGCAGAAAGTTTTTTATCGGCAGAAAGTTTTTTTGTTTTCTCAATGTTGAGATGATCTCTCATTCCATCAACCAAGCCACCAAAGGCTACTTCGGCAGTATTAGGAATGTAACTGAAAACAGTATTTACTAAATCTCCATCAATAGCTTTCAACACAGGTTCTACCATGTTGCTTCCCAAGCTATGACGCTCCGAATAAATGTTAGCATCATTACCACGCGAGAAATAAATACGCTCAAAAGAACAAGCTAATCTTTTTTCGGGTGCATTAATTTGCTCTTCGGTTATGGTGCCATCTTTTTTAATGATGATAGCGTGCCCGGGTTTCACTTCTTTTACATCTTCAATTTTAATATCGAAAACGGTTTGAATAATAGGACGTTCTGAACAAACTACCGCCACCTCCTCATCATGATAAAAATAAGCAGGACGAATTCCGTTTGGATCGCGCAGTACAAAAGCATCTCCGTGCCCAATTAAACCGCCCATAACATAACCGCCATCCCAACGTTTGCTGGCTTCGGTAAGTATAGCGGCAACATCTAAGTTTTTGCCAATCAGTTCAGAAATTTCTGCGTTGTTATAACCTTGTGCTTTATAAATTCTAAATAATTTATCATTCTCTACTTCTAAAAAATGACCAATTTTTTCCATCACAGTAACCGTATCTGCTTTTTCACGTGGGTGCTGCCCAAGTTCTACCAAATGTCCAAAAAGCTCATCTACATTTGTTAAATTAAAATTACCGGCTACAACCAGGTTACGAGTTTTCCAATTATTTTGACGAAGAAAGGGATGACAATTTTCTATATTATTTTTTCCAAAAGTGCCGTAACGTAAATGCCCCATTAATAATTCGCCAAGGAAAGGAAGATTTTTTTTCTGCCATTCTACTTCATTATATTCATCGGGATGCTGTGTTTTTGCATTCGTAAAATTATCGTGTATTTGCGTAAAAATATCTAAGTTGGCGCGTGTACGCACCGATCGAAGTCTGTCAATATATTGTGTGCCGGGTTCGGTATCTAATTTAATGGTGGCAACACCCGCTCCGTCTTGTCCGCGGTTAATCATTTTTTCCATTACCAAATACAGTTTGTGCAGCCCGAAGCGAGCTGAGCCGTATTTTTTACGATAATAAGATAAGGGTTTTAAAAGGCGTATAAGTACGATGCCGCACTCGTGATTGATGGTATCGCTCATGGTACACAAAGGTAGCTTTTTTAGTGGTTGGTATTGGGTTTAAAAAGCTTAATTCGTCTAAAAAAGTGAGGCGATTATAAAATCAAAATAAATTTGCATAAAGGTATAGAATATCTATTTTTGCACCTCATTATTTTGCTCCTATAGCTCAGTTGGTTAGAGCATCAGACTCATAATCTGAGGGTCCTTGGTTCGAGCCCAAGTGGGAGCACTATATTATTACTAGATACTTTTAAAAGCCCTTGCAGGGCTTTTTTTTATTAGTAGTACCAACAGTTGGCCGTTAAAAAAGGTACAAATGAGGGTACATATCCGCTTTAGTGTACATCGTATTTTAAAGCAAATAAACTTATTTATACAAGAACCTGTTTAAATTTTATTCAATAATAATTTTATGGCAGATAATTTGACCATGTTTTCAGAAGATTCAAAAAGCAACTCATAATTTCTACAAAGTCTTCTGTCATTAACAGTCCATTCAACATTGTACAAACAGGCAAAGAATTTTCGGGACCTTTTCCCAGTTGGAAAAATGTAAAAACAGATTTTGGTGTCCAAGTAGATCGTTCAGTCAGATACTGCGTCTATTTTAAATGATTTAGCGCAAATTGCGTGCTGTTGTATAGATCCTCCAAATGATATGGCTGCGGGAGGTAACTGATGATAAACTTTTTAGAGTGGCAGCTTGGGGAACACAAGGGCATGTAGCGGCTCATTTTAACGCAGCTTCAACTTCCACCTCTATAGAGTGGGTTGTTTCTAACAAAACATCTGTCATTTCTTTATACCCAACTATTGTCAGTCATAATTATACAATAGGCTACAACTTACCTAAAAATGGAACAGTTGTCATTACCATAATTGATGTTTTGGAAGGCAGCTTTCAACACAAAAATTTAATGCCTCAGCAGGCAATCATACACTTAATTGCATAGCGGATGAATTGAATACCGGAACCTATTTTCTGCGTTTTCAATGCGGAACAATTACGGAAACTAACTAGTTTATTGTGATACGATAGTATTCATAAATATAGTAAGTCACGTATCTACGCAAAACTTTTATGCGATATGTTTTAACTTAATCCAAACCCTTCTGCAAATATCATCCATATAATCTTTTATTATATTTGGCTGATGAAAAAATTAATTTGTCTTTTACTTTTGCTGGCATCTATGTACAAAGCTTCGGCACAAAATTGTGAAAAGGGTTGCGGCAAAGTAACCAAAGTTGAGCCTACTACCATTAAGGGCGTAAAACCTAACAGGGCCTTGCTTATTTTTAAGTACATAGGGCCGGATGGCAAACCGGTAAAGAACCGCATTAAACTAATTTTGGATAAAAAAGATACCCTCACTCCTAACATTGATAAAACAGGCACTAGCAAGTTAACGGTTGCGCCGGGCGCGCATAAATTAAAATTTAAAGCAAATTATTGGTATGGAGTTAAGATGGAACCGGTACCTTTTAAAACCGGTTTTACGTATCATTTTTTAATACGCTTTGAGGCGCAGGAAATTGGGGCAACTAAAACTATTGAGCAGGATTAAGATTCTATTAATATACTTCAACAGGCTCAGTATGATAATAACTAAAGCTAAACAGTTATATACTTCGAAAACTTAATATGACTAAGCCCTTTTATTATTGCGGCTGTTGATTAGCAAACGTATTTCCCTCGCTTATATCGCCGGTTTTATAGCCTTTTTTAAACCAATATACGCGCTCTGCCGATGTGCCATGTGTAAAGGCATCGGGTACAATGTAACCTTGTGCTTGCTTTTGTAAATGATCATCGCCAACCGCGCTGGCTGCGCTTAAAGCATTTTCTATGTCGCCGGGCTCTATGACATGATTCATTTCATCATCGTAATGCGCAAATACACCGGCGTAAAAATCGGCTTGCAATTCAACCGAAACAGATATTTTATTGATTTCTTTTTCGCTTAGCCCTTGCTCTGCAGCCTGCACTTTATCAAAAGTACCTAATAGGTTTTGTACATGATGGCCTACTTCGTGTGCTATAACATAAGCCACCGCAAAATCGCCGCCGTTAGCGCCAAAACGGTTTTTTAATTCATCAAAAAAAGAAAGGTCTATATAAACTTTATGATCTGTTGGACAATAAAAAGGACCGGTAGCTGAATTTGCACCACCACAATCGCTTTGTGTAGCACCTCTAAAAAGTACAAGCTTTGGTTCTTCGTATTGCTTGCCTTGCTGGGTAAATAATTTATTCCAAACATCTTCATTGTCTGCCAGTATAACGCGCACCATGTGTCCCATTTTTTCATCTTCAGCACTTAAAGGCGCGGCGGCTGTTTGGGTAGTTTGCGGCGCTTGTTGCGCTTCGCTCATTACCTGTGTAGGACTTTCGCCCATAAATAATTTTATAACGATGATGATAACACCTATTATACCGCCGCCAAAAATTGCATGTCCGCCTGTAAAACCTCGGCGGTCATCTACGTTATCACTTTCTCTTCTGCCAAACCATTGCATACTATTTGTTTTGTTTTTTCAAATGTAGTAATCAATTATATAACTGTTAACTAACCATTTTATTAAAAAATGTTATAATGATTTACTTTTTACGTTTATCATCGGGCCTGTTAAAAGACGAAAGATAATATTCAACTCCAAAGCTTTGATTTACTTTTCCAAATTGCGCAAGATCTCCATTATAACCATACCGGTATGAAAAAGCAATAGGAAAATTGCCAAGTTTAAAACCTACCAACACTTTAATAGAATTAGCATAAAAAGGGTTTGCAATACCTGTTTCATAATTTATTTTTATTTTATTGATGAACGAAGAATCTATATAACAGGTAAAGGTTAGCGATAAACCATTAAGATTATTACGCGTTTGCGCGGCACCACTCCAATTTCTTTCCCAAGGATGATACTCTTCTTTCTTGCCTTGAAATACACCATAGTTTAAATAATACTTTAAAGAAATGTCTCCCTCGAAAACTATGTTAGGCATTTTTACACAAAAATAATTTGCAATAATACTTGTGCCAACATAATCCCAACCGCGACTAATTTTATCAATGGTTTGATGCACATCGTTATGAGATAAAGCGGCGGTTTTATAAAACGTTACTGAATCATCTATTACTTGCCCGTTCGATTCATGGCCATAACCAAGTTGCAGCGTCATATTTTTATATTTATTTTTTGGTGTGTATTCTAAAAACAAAACAGGGTTAAGTCGTTTTTCTACCACCGGACTTGAATAACGTGTGCCAATATATTGCCCAAATCTACCGGTAAAAGCCAGGTTAAGATGTATATTTTGTCTTGCTTTTTCTGAGAACATTTTCATTACATAATCAAAAGGATAAATGCAGGTTCTAAATGAAATAGTAAAATCAGCAAACGGTCTGTCATCACTATCAAACGTATAGCCTAACAAATTATCCTCGTACGTTTGTAGCTGTAATTTTTGAATGATCTTTCTTTTAGTGCTGTCTCGCTTTACCCAATTATTACCTTGTGCGTTTAACGCCGATATAATAAATAGAAAGGCAATAATACCTTTTACTATTTTTTTAAGATCTATTTTTAAGCACATGCGGGCGCAAAGGTAGTATTTAACCTTCTGTTTAATTTTATAAAGAAACAATAAGGTTAATGAAAAAATTGCGAGGCATGGATGCGTTATAATATCTGCCGCCAATAGCATTTAGATCATTACCTAAGCTATATTGCTGATTAAGTAAATTATCAAGTCCGCCATTTATTTCGAAAGAAAATTTATGAGCAGCAATAAATTTATATCCCCCTTTTACCATTAGTAAATGATACTCTTTTGCCAAAGTTGTATTAGCATCATTTAGTGCAATAGCGGATGTGAACGTATATTGGCCAAATAGATAAATATTTAGGGGAAGGTTAAGCGTTAACCCGGTAACAGAAACATATTTTGGCACACCCGTTAATTTGTTGCCTGAATAATTTTCTGCGCCGTTTGTATAATTACGAAAGGTAAAATAATTAGCTGTAAAGCTGTTTCGCAGTTCTAGTCCACGAATAAAATGTTGCTTATTTTGTTTAATAAGCTGAAGTGTAATTTGAGATTCTATACCCGGTTGTGTAGTGCCGCCGGCGTTTATAAAATACTCGGTACCGTTTGGATTTATCCGATCAACAATAGCATGATCTAAGCGGTAATAAAAAGCCGCAACATCCCACCATAAAAAATTATTCGGTGTACGTAATCTAAAACCTATCTCATAATTCCAGCCGCTTTCGGGTTGCAAATTTGTATTGACTATATTATTGGATGAACGGATTTCATCAAGCGTAGGTGGCGAATACCCTCTGCTTATAATAGCTCTTAATGAAAGTATTCTCGAAATAAAATAAGAAGCACTTAACCGTGGCATTAATTGCGGAACAAAAGTAAGATGATCTTTTGGAACAGGAGTAGGTTGTACGTGTGTAAAATCTAAACGGTTATAATTATAACTAACCGAAGCATCTATCAACCACTTATTATTTACATCAATAGAAAGACGTGTAAAGGCAAATGCCTGCGAGGCTATTAGTTTATCAGCCGCTTGTATATTACCCTTGTTGCCTAAATAATTATCATAATTAATAATAGAAGCATGTGTTTGTTGCGCTTCTATACCAACGTTCCATATTAGCTGCGTGCGGGTTTCCGTTTTATTTTTAAGTTCTAACCAAGTTCTTAAACCTGCGTTGGTTTCATTACGGGTTTCATAATTTGTAATAAATGGGTTTTCAAAATAGGTTTGAGAACCGAATACAGCAGCTACATAACGCAATTTTTCGCTCAATTTAATATCATGCAAGGCACCGCCGTAAACGGTTCTATTTCTTATGGATGCCTTTTGTTGAATCGCACTGGGTAAAGTTTTGGTGGCAGGCCTTGCCCATTGTGGATTTTGTTGAAACTGGGCTACCGTTAAACCTCCTGGGGTTTGATACATCAGGTCTGAAAAGAAAAA
The DNA here is from genome assembly GCA_038206945.1 of Bacteroidia bacterium. Classification (GTDB taxonomy): domain Bacteria; phylum Bacteroidota; class Bacteroidia; order B-17B0; family Aurantibacillaceae; genus PALSA-968. The sequence goes on from JBBRAG010000001.1 coordinate 104,225, forward strand.
GAAGAAACGAAACTGTGCGTTGCTTTTATAAATGAACTTATCGGCAAGTTGAATATACTTCCTGTCTAAAGCGCTATTCTGCCTATAGCCATCAGACCGTTGCCAGGCTTCATTAACCGATAACACATTTTTATTTATGTGTTGCTGTACGTTTATATTTTGCCTGAACAAGCCATAGGAACCGGTGCCTGTGGCTATAGAAACCGACGAGCTATCGTTGTGTAAATTTGTCGGGTTAAGTTTAACTACACCCCCTGAATTAGCGCCAAATAAACTTCCATCAGGTCCTTTTAAAACTTCTATATTATTTACGCTGCTAAAATCAAGTAGGTTCAAGTAGGTGTCTCCCCCGCCATTGGTTAAAGGAAATTCATCCATATAAACTTTAATATTTCTTACCCCGTAAGGTGAACGTAATAAACTTCCTCTTATAGAAAGTCGGTAACTACCGGGCGAACGTTCTTCCATACGCACACCGGGCACTGTATTTAAAACAGGTACTAATGATTGTTCGCTTTGCATACTTATTTGCGCAATGTCAATAACACATACCGATGCAGGCACGCGCAACATTGGTCTATCGCTTAGGTAAGAAGTAACAAGTACATCTTTAATCTGAATGGTTGTAGTATCCAGCTGTGCAAAAAAATTTAAACTTAAACACGTAAAGAGAAGGCTTACTTTTTTATAAAGCATTCTTTCCTACCTAAAATAATTATTTGGCATAACTAACACGCCAAACCATGTTGCCGGCATCATCAGCTACCAGTAAAGAACCATCGGGCATGGTGGTTACACCTACAGGTCTTCCATATACTTCATTCTTTTTTTCATCGGCCATAAAACCGGTTAAAAAATCTTCCATCTTACCGGGTTTTTTATTATTGAAAGGAACAAAGGCAACTTTATAACCTGCCGGTATGGCTCTGTTCCATGAACCATGCTGACCAATAAAGGCACCGTTTGTATATTTTGCTGGGAAAGATTTTTTATCATAAAAACATAAACCTAAAGAAGCTGTATGCGACCCTAATTCAACATCAGGCACAATAGCTTTTTTTACCAGATCAGGGCGCTGATCTTTTTCTTTAATGCGTGGATCTATATGTTGCCCATAATAAGAATAAGGCCAGCCGTAAAAACCACCATCTTTAACAGAGGTTAAATAATCAGGCACCAAATCATCACCCAATTCATCGCGTTCGTTTACTGCTGTCCATAAAGTTGTTGTGCCGGGCATCCAATCCATACCACACGGGTTGCGTAAGCCGCTTGCGTAAATACGCTCACTGGTTCCATCAGGATTTATCTCTAAAATATTTGCATGGCGTTTTTCTTGTTCAATACCATCTTCTGCCACATTGGTTGTTGAACCAACGCCTATATATATTTTAGAACCATCAGCGTTGGCTAACAAGGTACGTACCCAGTGTCTTCCATCCGTAGGCATGGTAAGTATTTTTTTTCCTTGTCCAGTAATATGTGTTTCTCCTTCTTTATAAGGAAATGACCAAAGTGTATCCACGCAGGCTACATAAAAACGATCTTTAAGTAAAAGCATTCCAATAGGTAGGTTTAACCCGCTTAAAAACTCCTGTTGTATCTCTGCCACTCCATCATGATTTTTATCTCGCAGCAAAATAATATCGTTCATATTATCTGCACTACTGGCTGCTTTTGTCTGTCCGGTAACAATTTCAATTAATTTTTTAGGCCCTTTTTGCTCGCGCTTTGCCTGTGCAACTAAAACATCACCGTTTGGCAATATATAAATCCAACGCGGACTTTTAAGATTGCCGCCAAAACTATCTACTTTAAAACCTTCGGGGGCTTTAGGTTTTGTGCCGTGCCAGCCAATTACTTTACTTAGGTTAACATGAGATTTAGTAGTATAAGGTACTGGTAAATTTACATCGCCTGCAGTTGTTTTTTGTACATCCGCCGGAATTTGCTCTGCGGCTTCGCGTTTCTTTTCCTGACCAATACAGGAAACCACTGTAAATAATAAACCCAGTAAAGCAAAAAGAATAGGATTTTTTTTCATACTAATATATTTTATACAAAGAAAACATTGCCCAAATAAATAAAAAATAAGGTTTAGGTTTTTTAACTCAAATAAACAGTCTTTAACAACGATTATTATTTCGTAAAGTGTTTATCAAAATTATCTTTTGCATGTTTATTAATATAAGAAGAAAGGCCTTTGCCGGCAAGTGCCAGCTTTTTCATTTCTGTAACCTGCCGGATACCTGAAAAAATATTACTACTTTATATCAAGTTGTTTTAGAATGAAATCTTTAATAATTAGATCCGGCTTTTTGATTGATTTTTTTAGCCACTCAAGATAAATATATTGTTTTTCTTCTTGGGCTAAGTAAGGATTTGAGACTTGCTTGCGTATTTTATTTGTAAACTCATTCATGCACATAGCCGCGCAAACGCTGATGTTAAAGCTTTCGGTAAAACCATACATGGGTATTTTTACAAACTCATCGGCCATATCAAAAATATCTTGCGAAATACCTTCTTTTTCTGTGCCAAAAACAAGTGCAAATTTTTGTGTTACATCAAAATCGTAAATGGTTTTATCATTTTTATGCGGCGTAGTGGCCACAATTTTAAAGCCTTGTTGCTTTAATTCAGCAAGTGTTTCTTTTGTGTTTTTATGGCGATGTATGTTTAGCCATTGCGAGGCACCCAAAGCTACATCATCAGATACTTTGTAAAAATTTCTCGTCTCAATAAAATGTACGTTTTGTATGCCAAAACAATCTACGCTGCGTAAAACTGCACTGGCATTATGCGCTTGATAAATATCTTCTAACACAATGTGCATGTGATCTATGCGCTCATCAAGTACTTCATCAAATCGCTTTAAACGTTCTTCGCTTACAAACTGTTTTAAATATACAAGTAGCGCTTGCTTTTGTATGGTATTTAGGTTTTCTAACACGCTTCAAAAATATAAATTTTAGGTTACTTTTTTCTACGTTCTTTTTCCTTGACGAAAAAGAGTAAAAAGCCAAGAAAGTTCCGATCTGCTGCGCACAGGCTAAACTGCGCCGCGGACTTTATTCATTTGTTTTTATTTTTTAAATGGAATTCATGAATGCTGAAAAAGCATTTCGGGCTTGCGCGCCGCTACGAAAGGAAATTTTTATACTAAAAAAATGGAGATTTTAATATTTTTTTGTATAAATGAAAGTAAAACAGTTCATATTATTCTTTACCCTTTTGTTTTTTGTAAATGGTGTTTTATTGTTTGCACAGGAAGGTAAGAAACTATACAAAGGATTTGGAATAGAAGTTGGCGTGGGTGCTAATGTAATCAATTCGAAAACTACTTTTATACAGAGTCCTCCGGGATCTTATTCAATAAGTCACCAAGGAACCTTAATACCTATACCATATATGGCCCCTGACGTAGAGCGCACAAAATTATTTGTACAACCTACCGCAAGAATTTATTATTCATTTAGGTTGTATCGTTTTTTGGAAACAGTAAAATTAAAAATGCCTGTATTTATTGGTTATTATAGTTTTGGAAGTAAAACAGTAAACACTATATTTTTAGATGATCCAACTCTATCTCAACCTACAACTATTATTGATTTGTTTCGTACGCTGGAATTTGGAATTAACCCCTGTATTGATTTTAAAAAATTACAGATTGGATTGCTTTTAAAAGAACAGTATATTTTTTCGGCAACTGAAAGAATAGATATGGTAGGTGGAGGTCATCCTTCATATTGGACAGAAGTATATAAAAGTAAGGATTACAAGAATTTTGCAATGAGCACAGGAATGAAATTGAAGTATAGCGTAAAGGGGTTTTCTATTGCTGCGGAAATGTGGTTTGGGTTAACCAATTTAACCGCACATCAAAATATAGGGTTTGCAAACGTAGTAATTACAGAAAACAATTGTCGTTTTTTATTTGGCTACGAATTCTAATAAGCTTTAATAAGTTGTTTGCGTTAGGGATTGTAGCGGATAGCTTTTTTGAAATGCTTTTTCAGTATTCTGCGAAGCAATTAAAAAAAATAAAACCTATGAGCTAAATCAAAAAACTATGAGCGCAAAGCCCGACGGCGCAGAGATTTCTCGAATCGCTCGAAATGACAATGCGCCGGAACGCCCAAAGAACCCACCCCTAACCCCTCCAAGGAGGGGAATAGTACGGAAAATTAAAATTTAAGATAAGGCATTAAACCGTGTAAGCCACCTTCGCGGCCAAAGCCACTTTCTTTATAACCGCCAAAGGGTGATGTAGGGTCGAACTTATTGTAGGTGTTTGCCCAAATAACACCGGCGCGCAATTTGCCCGTCATGTTAAATATTTTAGAACCTTTATCTGTCCACACACCTGCACTTAAACCGTAGGGAATGTTGTTGGCTTTTTCAATTACTTCTTCGATAGTGCGGAAAGTTTGAACGGCTAAGACTGGACCAAAAATTTCTTCTTGTACTATGCGATGCGATTGAGATGCGTGCAAAAATAAAGTGGGTTTACAGAAATAACCTTTTTTAGGTATAGCGCAATTTGATTGAAAGATTTCTGCGCCTTCGCTTGTGCCTAATTTTATGTAGTGATTAATTTTATCTAATTGTTCTTTAGAATTGATGGCGCCAACATCGGTATTTTTATCCATCGGGTCGCCTACAATAAGCGTATCCATGCGGTCTTTGAGCTTACGGATTAATTCATCGGCAATACCTTCTTGCACAAACAAACGAGAGCCTGCGCAACACACATGCCCTTGATTAAAAAATATTCCGTTTACAATTCCTTCAACAGCTGCATCAATAGGTGCATCATCAAACACAATATTAGCAGCTTTGCCACCAAGTTCTAATGTTATTTTTTTATCGGTTCCTGCAATTGATTTTTGAATGAGTTTACCTACATCGGTACTTCCGGTAAAGGCAACTTTATTTATGTTTGGATGGTTAACGATAGCCGCGCCTGTTTTACCATGGCCGGTAATAATATTTACAACGCCATCTGGCAAACCGCTTTCTTGAATGATTTCAGCTAATTTTAAAGCGGTAAGCGAAGTAGTTTCGGCAGGTTTTAAAACAACGGTATTGCCTGTAGCTAAAGCCGGAGCAATTTTCCAGGCAGCCATTAGTAAAGGAAAATTCCAAGGGATGATTTGTGCGGCAACGCCAAGGGATTGTGGGTTTCTGCCCGGGAAAGCGTACTCTAATTTATCGGCCCAGCCTGCATAATAAAAGAAATGGTTAGCTGCCAAAGGCACATCAATATCACGACTTTCGCGAATGGGTTTGCCGCCATTCATACTTTCGATAACAGCTAACTCGCGCGAACGTTCTTGTATCATTCTGGCAATGCGGAAAATATATTTTGCACGTTCTTTAGCCGGCATTTTTTTCCACGTTTTATCGTAGGCATTGCGCGCGGCTTTAACGGCTAAGTCAACATCTTTTTCATCGGCTTCGGCAACCTCTGCTAATTTTTGTTCGGTTGATGGAGAAATGGTATCAAAGTATTTGCCTTTAGTGGGTTTTACAAATTTACCTCCAATAAATAAATCGTACTTTTTATGAAGCTTAATGTGTTTGCTGTCTTCGGGTGCAGGCTCGTAAGCCCAGTTGCCCATTAGATCTAATTTTGGTTCGTTCTTTTTTGACATGGTTATAATAATTGTTTAACCCAGTTAGGTTGATATGCTTTGTTTAAATAAGTTGTTTTTCTTCCTCTTGCCAATTCGGCTACCAATATAGGAGAATACTCTTGTGAGTTATCTATAATAAAACTTCGGTGTGCAAACGGAATTGCTTTATTAATGTTGCGTAAAGATTTATAATATCTATTAATAATTTTTTCTTCCGCAACTGCATGTCCGCTTTGTTTTAAACGTTCATTAACCCGTGCAATGTTTATAAACGGACTAAGCGTAGAAATAACATAGAGATAAATTTTGTAATTACTCTTATGTAATTTTTTTATGAAATTTATTTTTCTTTCATCTGAAAAAACAGATTCGAAAGAAAAAATTTGATTGTTGGATAGGCATAATTCTCTTAAGTAATCGGCCATAGCAGCAGAGATATAGGAGTTAGATGAAGCCCCGTTTAATGAAATAGTGTTTTTTTTAACGGTAACCAAGGCAACACTTTTTTTAAAGTTGGATTTTGAATTTAATGAATGTGTAAGTAAGAAATTCTTTAAAATACTTTCTTCAATATGTATGTTTTTAAGAGGAAAGGAAAAAGCATCTTTACTTTTAAATGATTTTTCAATTTCGTTTGCATTAATAAAAGAGCCCATATTTATTTTATAATTATTTTTTAAAATACTAAATATGGTTGATTTACCCGAGCCATTAGGACCTATGATGATTCTTACTTTCATTAACTTACAGATCCATCCGGATGTTTGGCAATTTGTTTTTTTATAAGCGCAGCAATTTCTCTATTAAATTTTGCCGGAAACGATTTTAAATCATCCGCATCTTTTTTTACCGGTTTTTGTTTTGTTTTTGCTTTCATTTAATCAACACTTATATAATCTTTTGAATAGTAAACACCTTTGGCTTCTTTTTCTAATTGCAAAATAATATCGTTTGCTAAACTGCTTGCTCCAAAACGAAACCATTCGTTGCTCATCCATTTAGAACCTAAAGTTTCGCTTACCATTACTAAATATTGCAAAGCACCTTTAGCGGTTGATATGCCGCCGGCAGGTTTCATGCCAATCATAATGCTAGTTTTGTAATAGTAATCTCTTATAGCTTGCAACATCACCAAAGTAACGGGCATTGTTGCCGCAGGCTGAATTTTTCCGGTAGATGTTTTTATAAAATCAGCGCCGGCATACATGGCAATATCGCTTGCCCGGCGAACATTATCTAAAGTTGAAAGTTCTCCGGTTTCTAAAATGACTTTTAAACGCGCTTTGCCGCAAGCTTCTTTAATGGCAGCAATTTCATCAAACACAAAATTATAGTTTCCACTTAAAAATTCTCCACGAGAAATTACCATATCAATTTCATCAGCACCATTATCAACAGCAAATTTGGTATCTAATAATTTTATTTCTAAAGTAGAGTTTCCGCTTGGGAAAGCTGTTGCCACCGAAGCCACTTTTACGTTACTTCCTTTTAAAGCATCCTTAGCGGTTTTTACGTGCGTTGGATATACACAAACTGCTGCAACGCTTGGCAATCCACCTAAAGAATCGCATGGGTGCATAGCTTTGTAACACATTTGTTTAACCTTGCCGGGCGTATCTTTACCCTCAAGCGTGGTTAAATCAATCATGTTTAGTGCCAATTTTAAACCTTGGATTTTGGCTTGTTTTTTTATGCTTCGTGTATTAAAACGCGCTACACGTTCTTCCACACTAACTTGGTCGATGGTTGGTGATTGTCTAAAATCTGGGATTGTTTTTGTCATAATTAAATTCAACTCAAAAGTAATAATTATTTACGAAAGAGTGGTATGCTGTACTTTGCATCTTGTACACAGACTGTTATACAAAATACAGTTTACAACATACATTTTTATGTACTTTTGTACCATGATTCAATTTGAAAAAATTAAGCTAAAAAATAATCTTACTCTTATCATTCATCCAGATAAAAGTACACCAATGGCTTGTGTAAATATTTTATACAATGTGGGTGCGCGCGATGAACACGAAAGTAAAACTGGTTTTGCGCATTTGTTTGAGCATTTAATGTTTGGTGGAAGTGTAAATATTCCTAATTATGACGAGCCTTTGCAGTTAGTTGGTGGCGAGAATAATGCTTTTACTACAAACGATATTACAAACTATTATTGCACCGTTCCTGCTGAAAATTTAGAGACTGCTTTTTGGCTGGAAAGCGATAGAATGTTAAGTCTTGCTTTTACCGATAAAAGTTTGGAAGTGCAGCGCAGTGTGGTTATTGAAGAATTTAAACAACGTTATTTAAATCAACCTTACGGCGATGTTTGGTTGTTGTTGCGTCCATTAGCTTATAAAGTTCACCCCTATAAATGGAGTACCATTGGCAAAGAAATTTCGCATATAGAAAATGCCGTAATGAGTGATGTAAAAGCATTTTTTAAAGAACATTATTGTCCGTCAAACGCCATTTTAGTTGTTGCCGGAAATATAGAAAGAGATAAAGTGATACAACTTGCCGAAAAATGGTTTGAGCCAATTCCTTCGGGCAATGCAACGGTACGTAATCTGCCTAAAGAACCCGAGCAGACAGAGGAGCGCACCTTAACCGTACACAGAGATGTTCCTCAAAACGCCATTTATAAAGCGTATCACATGTGCTCGCGTATGGATGAAGAACATCATACCGTAGATATTATGTCGGATATTTTATCAAGAGGAAATTCATCTCGTTTATATAAAGAATTGGTAAAAGACAAAAAACTTTTTTCTGATTTAAACGCTTACGTAATGGGCGATTTTGATAATGGATTGTTTGTTATTTCAGGAAAACTAAGTGATGATGTAACCGTTGAACAAGCTGAACAAGGGATTGAAGTTGAATTGCAAAAAATAAAAACAGAAACAGTTCCGGTTGACGAATTACAAAAATGTAAAAACAAAACAGAATCGACTATTATTTTTTCTGAAGCGGATGTGTTGAATAAAGCTACAAACTTGGCTATATCAGAGCTTTTGGGCGATGCCAATTTAATTAATGAAGAAGCTGAAAAGTATCAGCAAGTAACGGCCGAAGGCATTAAAAAGGTGGCTAATAAAATTTTACAAAAAACAAATTGCTCAACGCTTTATTATTTAAAGAACTAATGGTTGTCATACTGAGGCTGTTGAAGCGGTAATCATTTTCATTTTTGCGACACGCTCAATAGGACATTTCACATAAAAAAAAATCATTGAAAGTTATTTCCTACATAGAAACAAATTTTAATAAACTCTTCTGGTTTTTAAGTGCTGTTGTTTTTGTTTTAATTGCTTTACGCGCTTTTTGCATTCCTTTTAGTCATGATGAAGCGGCTACTTTCTTCTTTTACGTGCAAAGTGATAATTACCTTCCTTACCATGCACACATTTATACCAACAACCATGTTCTAAATAGTGCGCTAACAAATTTATGTTATCATTTGTTGGGTTCACACAGGTTTGGTTTAAGACTGCCGAATATTTTTTCTTTTTTATTATTATGTCTTGGCGTTTTCAAACACTTTAAATATTTAAAAAGCATTTACTCAAAACTTATACTGATTACTTTTTTCTTACTTACGATAAATTTTTTAGATTTCTTTGAACTATGTCGCGGTTACGGGTTATCCTTCGGATTTATTGTGCTCGGTTTTTCTTATTTGATGGATTATTTCCGAGAAAAAAAAATAAGGTCTTTCAGCTTGTTTTCTATTTTCTTACAGCTTGCTTTAGCGGCTAATTTGATTTTAGTGGTTTTGTTAGTTATTTTAATTTTTTATGTTTTTGTGTTTCAAATTAAAAATAAATTATTCAATGCCGGTACCATTATCACTCAACTTATAAATGTTGCTTTATTAATTTTCTGGATAAAATTTTCTTTTTTTTATAAAGAACATGGCTCGCTTGATTATGGTGTTGGCGAAAATTACTGGGAGGTAACCTTTAAAACTCTAATGCTGTTTTTATTCAGCACAAATGAGGCTTGGCTGCAATTTTTATTGATAATTGGTTTTATAAGTCTTGTTTTTTTCTCAGGAAATTATTTTTTCAAAAAGCCTGTTTCTTTAAATACATTCTTTACTCCGCAGGTATTTTATACATTAATGTTAGCCACATTGATAGTAGCTTTTTATGCTGAAAAAATAATTCTGAGTGTTGGCCTTCCCGAAGACAGAACGGGCGTATTCTTTTACCTGTTATTTGTGCTTGGGCTTGCTTTTGCAATGGATGTTATCCCACAAAAAATTTCCGGTATAATTACTTTATCATTATTCACACCATCACTCCTGTTTTTTATAATTACCTATAACACACATGATTTTTCTTCGTGGTTTTATCACACCATACCAAAATCTAGTTATGATATTTTAGTAGATGAATTCAAAACAAAAAACCAGATAATTACAATTGGTGGGCATAGGGTAAGAGAAATGGATTACGCTTTTTTAAATTACAGGGGAAGCTCGGTTCTTAACGATATGGATAATGCCGAGCAAATGACCATGAATTGCGATTACTACATTGCCATGCAACGCGAAAGGCCTTATTATAAATATTTTTATGATGAGATTGAATTAGATAAAACTTGGGACAGAGCCTTATTAAAACGTAAAGAAAAAATTAAAAGAAACGATTTTTACAAATTATCCGAAACACCAAAATCTTATAAAGGACAGGGAGAATTTTTTGAGTTTTTTAGATTACCCGATACATCTTTAAAAACAAGAAATTGCATAGAAATGGAACTGGATATTACGTTTAATAAAGTGCCGAAACCCGTGCAATCAAACATAATATTACAGGTTAATGATAAAAAAGGAGAGCAGATCTATTATAAAAGAATTCCTTTAAATTGGTTGGCTGATGATCTTAACGGACAAACCAAGCACCTTAAATTAACAAGCGGGCCATTGCCAGATAGTGCCGATGTATTGGTTGTTTATATGTGGAATATTAAACAAGTTGAAATGGATTTTACCATTAACGAATTAAAAATTTTAGAACTAAAAGGTAAGGGAGTCAACGTTGTTATTCCCAAATCATTTTATAACTATTTAGATACAAAACCAGGTCATAAATCATTATTATAAAAAACATGCTAAACAGAAAACAAGCACCACAATTTAAAACAATAGATACTATTGTTATTCAGCACGCGCAAAACTTTACACTTGATAATGGCTTGCAAGTTTATACAGTTGATGCCGGCAGCCAAGATCTTACCCGCATAGAATTTATTTTTAAAGCAGGTATGTATTACCAAGATGCGCCATTAATTGCATCTGCTGCAGGCGCGCTTATAGAAAACGGAACAGCCAAATATTCTGCCAATCAAATTTCCGATAGCATTGATTTTTACGGTTCCTTTTTTGAAACATCTGTCAGTCAAGATTATTCTTCGCTTGCTTTATTTTCTTTAAATAAACATTTAGAAAGCACCTTGGTTTTTGTAGAAGAATTAATTAAAAATGCAACCTATCCACAAGAAGAAATTGATACATATCTAATCAACAAAAAACAAAAGTTTTTAGTCAACTCACAAAAGGTAGATATGTTGGCGCGTCGTATTTACAGCGAGTTGTTGTTTGGTAAAACGCATCCTTATGGCTTAGAAGTTAAAGCCGAAGATTTTGATACAACCAAACGCGATGCTATTGTAAATTTCTTTAAAAAATATTACACCTCTAGCAATTGCACTATTATTGTTTCGGGTAAATTGCCTGCTAATTTGCAACAAATTTTAAATGATCATTTCGGAAAAGAAAAATGGGGCGTGGCTTCAAACATTGAAAAAGCGTACCCGCCGGCACAAACAACCATACAAAATATTCATTATGCAGAGCGCCCGGATGCCGTGCAATCTGCCATCAGAATGGGAAGAAAATTATTTAATAAAACCCATCCCGATTACTTTAATTTCCAAGTTTTAAACACCATTTTCGGCGGTTATTTTGGCTCACGTTTAATGGCAAACATTCGCGAAGATAAAGGCTATACCTACGGCATTGGCTCGGGTTTAGCTTCTTTAACGCACGATGGTTATTTTTTTATTAGTACAGAAGTTGGCTCAGATGTTACCAAAGACGCCTTAAAAGAAATTTATAAAGAAATAGATATTATACAAAACGACCTTGTTTCGGATGAGGAACTTGAAACCGTAAAAAACTATATTCTTGGTCAGTTTTTACGCTCGGTTGAAGGTCCGTTTTCTTTGGCCGATAAATTTAAGGGAGTATGGGAATTTGGTTTGGATTACAGTTATTACGATAATTATTTTAACGCCGTAAAATCGGCAACATCCCAACAAATACGCGACTTAGCCGGCAAATACCTTCAAAAAAAGGATCTTATAGAACTAGTGGTTGGAAAAAAATAATTGATCTTCCACAATAATATAAAATCACAGGCGTTATCCAATAAATGAACCTTAAACCACTAACATACGCCTATGACAAAAACCTCTACTTTATCTCAAAAAACATCATCTCTAAACCCTTTAAAAGCTAAGCAAACAGCTGCCGTTACTGATGATTTCGGTCCTAGCGATTTTACTATACAGAATATTTTAAACTATTCTAAAGCGCTGCAAGTAATTAGCTTAGGCAAAAAAAGAACCGCCCTTTTTAGCGTGATGAATTAATTTTTTTACTCTTTGGGCGTTCCGGCTCATTTGTCATTTCGTACGATTTGAGAAATCTTTTGCGCCGTCGGGCTGTTTGCAGTAAAGCTTTTTAAGATTACTTAAAAAAGGCTTTCTTGCTGCATCCCTAACGCGGTATTTTTATAAAGCCAGTTCAATCATTGGGTCCCAATAGTATTTTTGAAAATCAATGATCTTATCTTCCTTAACTTTTATTTTTTCTTTTCCCAATAGCTCTTCCATTTCATAAGGCGTAGAAAAATGGTGTTTACCACTAAGCAACCCATTTCTGTTAATTACCCGGTGTGCGGGTACTTTTGGTTTTTGATTGTGCGCGTTATTCATAGCATACCCCACCAAACGAGAGGAACCCGCCGCGCCTAAATACCTGGCAATAGCCCCATACGAAGTAACTCTGCCTTTAGGTATAAGCCTTACAACTTGGTAAACCATATCGTAAAAATCAGGTGGCGTTTTAGAGGTTTGTTTCATATTATTTGGTTCGTTGCATTAAATTTTGGGCAAACAAAGCAAACTCATTTATTTTTTTAGTGGCTGCCGAAGTTGATCTTAAAAGATCGATAGCTTCTTTATAATACTTGGCAATTTCCGTTTTTAAAAAATCTGCTACGTTAAGTTCGGTATATATTTCTCTTACGGCTTGCACTTTATCGGTGGCATTGAAATCTTTTTCTGCCAGTAATTTTTTCAGTTTATTTTTCTGGACATCATTACATATTTCCAATGTTTTTAAAAGCAGCCATGTTTTTTTATTAGAGATGATATCTCCGCCCACTTGTTTTCCTACCTGTTCAGATTTTCCAAACACGTCCAAATAATCATCGGTTAATTGAAAGGCAATGCCTAATTTTACTCCTGCACAATAAATCAAATCACTATCATTTTTAGAGGCATTTGCACATATAGCACCCATTTGCAGACTACAACCCAAAAGCACCGCCGTTTTCAAGCGGATCATTTCCATATACACATCAATAGTAATAGTTTGCTCGGTTTCAAAATCCATATCAAGCTGTTGGCCTTCACAAACTTCAACCGCCATTTTAGAAAAAATAGTTTGCAGGTCTATTGCAATTTTTTTACCCGATCTTGCTAACTCTTGATAGGCTTTTACCATCAATGCGTCGCCGCTTAATATGGCCACGCTGTTGTTCCACTTTTCATGTACGGTTTGTTTATTGCGTCGCAAAGGCGCATTATCCATAATATCATCATGTATCAAAGAAAAATTATGAAACAATTCTATAGCAGTTGCAGCAGGCAAGCAAGTAAATATATCACCGTTAAAAAGATCTACAGCAATTACGGTTAATAAAGGCCTCACTCTTTTTCCGCCTAAGTCTAAAAAATAAATTAAAGGTTCATACAAATTTTTAGGGTGTTTTGGAAATTGATCAACGGCCTCTTTAAAATATTCATTAAAGACAGTAGAAAAATATTGGTATGGATTTTCTTTTTTCATATTTTTTTATTTCCAGTTCCACCATTTTAATTTTTCTGCATCGTGCTTTTTTTCAGTAGCATAATAAACCGCACATCTAAAAACATACAACAAACAAGGGTCTTGTACAACACCCGCATATTTATTAGATAAAGCATATAGTATTTCAGGTGATTTATCTTTTAATGCGGCAATACTTGTAATCTTAATATTATACAGATCGTTAGCAATAGATTTACCTACTCCCGGAATTTGCATCAACTCTTTTACAGCTTTTAATTGATCTTCTGCCTTTGGCATTAACTATATTTTTAAAAGATAGCTTCCATAACCACTTTTTGTTAGGGGTTGCGCAATTTTATGTAATTGTTCTTTATTAATATAACCCATGTTATAGGCAATCTCTTCTATACATCCGATTTTTAATCCCTGGCGTTCTTCAATTACCTGCACAAATTGGCCGGCTTGCATAAGTGATGCAAAAGTACCTGTATCAAGCCAAGCCGTTCCTCTATCAAGTATGCGTACTTCCAATTTTTTTTCTTCCAGGTATTTTTTATTTACATCGGTAATTTCATATTCGCCGCGCGCACTTGGTTTTAAATTCTTTGCAATTTGCACCACGCTGTTATCATAAAAATATAATCCAGGTACGGCATAATTAGATTTTGGCTTTGCAGGTTTTTCTTCGATAGAAAGCACTTTATGTTTATCGTCGAAATCTACCACACCATAACGCTCTGGGTCGCTTACATGATAAGCAAATACAATTCCGCCATCTGGATTTTTACAGGTTTGTAATTGACGGCCTAAACCTTGTCCGTGAAAAATATTATCTCCTAATACTAACGCAACTTTTTCTTTGCCGATAAATTTTTCGCCGATAACAAAAGCCTGTGCTAACCCATTTGGCACTTCTTGTACCGCGAAAGAAAATTTACAACCTAATTGAGAACCATCGCCCAATAATTTTTCAAAATGAGGTAGATCCGTCGGTGTAGAAATAATTAAAACTTCGTTAATGCCGGCCATCATTAAAATTGATAGGGGGTAGTAGATCATTGGTTTGTCATAAACAGGCATCATTTGTTTGCTCATAGCAAGTGTAAGCGGATGTAAGCGTGTGCCAGAACCTCCGGCTAAAATTATTCCTTTCATATAATACGTTTTAATTACAAGCGAATTTAAAATTAATCCGCCAATCGATTAACTATTTCAAGTTCTTTTTTGTAAATTCTTTTCTTATTATAATACCGAAAATCTTGTAAAATTTGCCTTGCATACACAGCGCCACCAAAAGAATAAAAAAAGCCATTAAAGTTTACATGGGCATCGTTAGAAATTACAAAACGATAGCCGCCCATAATATTTATTGCAAACCATTTGGTAGGTTTAAAATACACGTCTAATGCCGTTCCTAAAGGAATAACAAGTCCTTTACGAATAGGTAAATTTTTATTAGATACCACATCTTTGCTGGTAATATTATAATAACCTCCTCCTATTTCAACAGGTATGCCAACTTCCCACCATCGTTTTTGAATAAAAGAATATTCATAAAAAGCAGTCAGATATTTTAATTCTGTTTTCTGATCAATGGTTTTATCTAAACGTGCCACAAAATGCTTGGTTGAATTAGAAATGCTATATCCTCCTAAACCAAGGCTATGCCTGTCATACAAAGTTACGCCTGCTTTTATGCCCCAGATATTAACTGGCTTGCCTTTAATATAAGAATTACGTTGATCTGAAGCTAATAAAGGAAATACATTTTTTGGGCGAAAAATCCAGGTTGAATCTTTTATAAATTTATCTCGTAAAGAATCTAATTTAAAAGCTTTGTTTTGAGCCTGTAACAAGGAGGCAGAAAGCATTAATAACATAAGTAACTTATACCGCTTAATTTTACTTATTTCGTTACATATAAATGACCGCATTGGAGATTGTTTTCTTGTTAGGATGCATTTTTTCAATTAAAGTAAAATCAAATACGAAAATAATTAAATGTTCTCTATAATTTTATTCTCTATTAATTATAGTGGTAATTTTAAAAAAACTTTAATATGGTTGTTAAAAATATAATTCTTGATTTTGGAGGCGTTCTACTAGATATAGATTATCACCAAACGGAGTTGGCATTCAGAAAATTGGGTGTTTCAAATTTTGAAAAAATATATTCTCAGGCCTCACAAACCAACCTCTTTAATAAATTAGAGATTGGTAAGATTACTGAAACTGATTTTTTTGAGGAGTTAAAAAAATTATCCGGCCTGGATAGTATAACAGCCGAACAAATTAGAGAAGCCTGGAACGCCATGTTAATAACCTTTCCCAAAGAAAATTATTTAATGCTACAGCAACTTAAAAAAAAGTATATTGTATTCTTACTAAGCAACACAAATGAGATACATATTTCTGCCTTCGAAAAATTAATTGAAAAAATTTGTCCTGTAAAAGAATTTGAGCGTCAGTTTAAAAAATTTTATTACTCATGCAGAATAGGTTTAAGAAAACCGAATGTAGATTGCTTTTTATATGTGCTTAATGATAGTAAATTAAATAAGGAAGAAACAATTTTTATAGATGATTCTATACAGCACATTAAAGGCGCCAAAAAAGCCGGCATACGATCTTATCTATTAAAAAAAAATGTAAAAACGATTGGCCTGCTAAAAGATCTTGGGCTATTAGATCAATAGTTAAAGTTTGTTTTGTAATAATCACTCTGTATAATTATTTCCGTTTTTTCATAGACAACTTTTTTATCCTCTTGTATCATTAGAAGATGATCAGCATACCTGCTTAAAAAATCTATATCGTGAGAAGAAATAAGTGTAATAACTTTTTTACTGATGGCATTTTCCTTTACTGTTTTAAAGAAATGTTTTTTAGAAGTATAATCTAAAAAAGCAGTTGGTTCATCTAATAATAAAACTGGTGTCTGTTGTGCCAAAGCCTTTGCTATATAAGCTTTTTGACGCTCACCATCACTTATAGCAGTTATGAGTTTATCTTTTAAAAGGGATATACCAAGGATGTCTATTGTTTCCAAAATAATTTTATCGTCAGCCTCTGTAAGGGTTGCCATGTTGTTTAAATATGGATAACGACCCATGCTAACAAGCTCGTAAACACGAATAGGAAATACATTACTATTAAAAGCAAATCCAAAACTTATTATTTTAGAAATGTCTTTACTATTTAATGAAGAAATGTCTTTTTCGTTATAAAAAAAACTTCCTGCTACTTTCTTTTGTAAGCCTGAAATAGTTTTAAGTAAGGTTGTTTTGCCGGACCCATTATTGCCGATAAGTCCAACTAAACAAGGTGCTTGCAAGGTTAATGAAATGTATTCTATCAGCGCATTGTTTTCGTGCCCAATAGAAATGTTTTTAAACTGAAGCGTATTAATTTGCTCATTCACGAAAGAACAGGTTTAGTTTTTCTTTTTATATTCTTCATATAACATGTGCACCATACCATCAGATAGTCCAATTTGCGGCACATACACGCGTTCTACATCCGCATGTTTCATAGCAGTTAAAAATATTTTAGCAGCGGGTATAATTACATCCGCCCTATCTGGCTTTAAACCAAGTATGGTAATGCGCTCTTCGAATGTATAAGCATTTAGCATATCATGCATTGATTTTAATTTTTCGTAGCTAAGGTGTTTGCTATCTTTTTTGCCACTCATCTTATACAGTTTGTTTATATTTCCACCAGAACCTATGGCGTTTAAAGGTTTAATACCTTGTGTATGTTTTTTTATCCACTGCTTATAATTATCCCACTCTTCCTTTTCAATCTTATTAAATAACATGCGAAGGGTACCTACGTTAAAAGATTTTTGCGCTATAATCTCTCTATCAGATAATAAAGTAAGTTCTACACTACCTCCTCCTACATCAATATATAAATATGATTTCATAGGGTCTAAAAATTCTTCCGAATGATTAGAAAATATCATGGCAGCTTCCTTTTTTCCATCAATAATTTCTATATCAATATCCGATTCGCGCTTTACGCGTTCAATAATTTCTTGTCCGTTTTTAGCATCGCGCATGGCAGATGTTGCACAAGCTTTATATGCTACAATATCAAAAACTTTCATTAAAGCTTTAAAGCCTTTCATGGCAGCTATCAATTTTTCGGCTTTAGCATTCGTTATTTCTCCAAGCAAAAATGTATCTTCCCCTAAACGAACGGGCATTCTAATCAGCTCTTCTTTTTCAAAATATGTTTTACCTTTTACCTCGTAAACATGGCTAAACAATAAACGTACGGCGTTAGATCCTATATCAATAGCAGCAAAGATCATATTTTAGAAGATAATTTTTTCTTTACCGGTTTCTTTATTATTTTTTTTACAGGATGCTCCACACCGGTTTCTTTTAATAAATAATAATATACCGCATCTTGAGCGCGCACTTTAGGTGCGTTGCCCTCCGGATGTTTATACGTATTGGTTAAATGTTGGTCTAATATTCTGGCTTTGGTATTACCGGCTAATTGTATATCTAAAATATTTCTTAATATGCTTTTCACATTTTTATTGCGTATTTGCACGGCTACTTCACAACGGTGATCTAAGTTACGCGTCATCCAATCGGCCGAAGAAATAAATATTTTTTCATCTCCGCCATTAGCAAAAACAAAAACGCGCATGTGCTCTAAATATTTATCTACAATACTAATACCGGTTATATTTTCGCTAATTTCTCTCACACCGCAAACCAAAGAACAAATACCTCTAACAATTAAGGTTACTTTAACGCCGGCTTCGGATGCTTTGTATAATTGGTTGATCATTTTTCTATCAACCAAGTTATTCATCTTTAAAGTAATGTACGCGGGTTTTTTTGCCTTTAAATTAGCTATTTCTTTATTTATAAGTTGCGTAAACGTACGACGCATATTAAAGGGAGAAACCGCGAGATGTTTATAATGACCTGTTTTAAAATTATCTGTAAAGAAATCAAAAACACGATTTACCTCAACACAAGTTTTTTTATCGGAAGTTAATAAACTGCAATCTGTATAAATTTTTGCTGTCTTTTCATTAAAGTTTCCGGTACCAATATGTGCGTACTGTGTAATTTTGTTTCCTTCGCGTGCGGTAATTAAAAATAATTTAGAATGAACTTTTAAATTAGGAACTCCGTAAATAATTGTAGCGCCTTCTTCATGGAGTTTATTTGCCCAGTATAAATTATTCTCTTCATCAAACCTTGCCTGCAATTCAACTACCAGCGTTACTTTTTTACCATTTTTAAGTGCGTTAATTAACGCGTTGGCAACTTTAGATGAATCGGCTAAACGATAAACGGTAATTTTAATTTCTTCTACCACCGGACTCATCGAAGCCTCGCGCAACACTGAAATTATATGATCATACGTATGATATGGATACACCAGTAGTATATCTTCTTTACGAATTGCCTCTAATAAACTTGTGCGGTAATTAGCAAAAAGCTTATGCTCAATAGGTTTTAATTTTGGGTTAAGTAAATCTTTCCTTCCCAAATCAGGAAATGCAATAAAGTCTTTAAAGTTATGATATCGTCCACCTGGAATAGGTGCATCTTTTTTAGTGAGGTTAATTTTCTTCAATAAAAAATTTTTCATATCATCTGGCAACGCTCCATCAAACACTAACCGCACGGGCAAACCTTTTTTACGTTGTTTTAACCCTTTGGCTATTTTTTCTACCATGCTTTGAGAAACCACATCATTATCCAAAGAAAGTTCAGCATCTCTGGTTAGTTTAATATTGTAAGCATCTAAAGCGTTTAATCCAAGAACAGAAAAAATTTCATCAGCGCAAAAACGTATCACATCATCCAGTAAAATAATATAACTTTTTTCGCCTTCGTTAGGCAACACAAAAAAACGAGACATACTTTTGGTTGGCACTTCAACTAAAGCATACCCAAATTTTTTAGTTGTTTTTGATTGCAAGCGAATAAATAGATAACTGGATTTATCTCTTAATGAAGGAAATGGTTTTGCATCATCTAATAAAATGGGAAAAAGATTTGAAATTACTTTTTGATGGAAATAGCTGCGAACTGTTTTTTGTTGTTGAGGATTTAATGATTTCTCATCAAGTAAAAATATTTTTTGTTGTTTTAGTTCTTTTAAAAGATGCTGATAAATTTCTTCAAAACGGGTTTGCTGTACAATTACACGTTTTAGAATGGTATCTAACAAATCGTTAGGATGCGCGCCAATTAATGGAATAGCCCTTCTACCTAATGGCAGCATGCGTTTTACGGTAGCTACGCGCACGCGATAAAACTCATCCCGGTTGTTAGAAAAAATAGCCAAAAATTTCATCCTCTCCAGCAGGGGCGTAGTTGCATCAGCTGCTTCCTGCAAAACCCGTTCGTTAAAAGATAACCAGGCTATTTCTCGATTTACGTACGGTAAATATTTATTAGGCATTTTAATTAAATTCTTTGGGGTAAAGATAAAAATCGTTTTTAAGTTTTGTGTTACTAAATTCTTTCCATGTATGGGAATTTGATGTTACATGCATTGTACCGCATGTAGGAATATTATCCGCAAATGAATCTACAATTTCATTAAAATAATTTGTAAGCGAAGGATTGTGGCCAAATAAAATAACATGCTTATAATTATCTGGTATAGCATTTATAATTTGCGTCAAATTTTTTGCAGTTGCTTCATAAATTTTTTGCTTTATGATGATTTTTTCAGCATCATATTTAAATGCGTTGGCAAAAATTATAGCGGTAGAGTAAGCTCTTATTGCAGGACTTGTAAGCCAATAATCGGGTTTTTCCATTCTCTTTAATGCTTCTTTAGAAATAACCTGCGCATCCATATAACCACGTTGGTTTAACGGCCGGTGCGCATCATTTAATCCTTCATTGCCCCAATCTGATTTGGCATGACGAACGATAGTAAGTGTTTTCATAGGAAGAAGTTTAAATTTGACAGGATAATATTACTTAAAATTACGCAATTCCTTCTTTAAGAATTTAGCGGTAAAGCTATCTTTATTTTTTGTAATTTCTTCCGGCGTTCCTGTGCATAGTATTTGTCCGCCGCGTGCGCCCCCTTCAGGCCCCATATCAATTATATAATCGGCAACTTTAATGATATCTAGATTATGTTCAATCACTAAAACTGTATTTCCATTTTCTACCAAACGATTGAGTACATCCAACAAAATACGAATGTCTTCAAAATGCAAACCAGTTGTTGGTTCATCTAAAATATAAAATGTTTTGCCGGTATCTTTTTTGCTAAGCTCGGTTGCCAGTTTAACACGCTGTGCTTCTCCACCACTAAGGGTTGTAGCTTGTTGTCCCAAAGTAATATAACCTAAGCCAACATCAAATAAAGTTTTTATTTTTTGATTAATGTATGGTATGTGTTCAAAAAACACAACTGCTTGGTCGATAGTCATATTTAACACATCGTTAATAGATTTTCCTTTGTAGCGAATCTCTAATGTTTCTCTGTTATAACGTTTACCCTGACATTCATCGCAAACAACATACACATCTGGCAAAAAATTCATCTCAATAGTTTTCATACCTGCGCCCTTACAGGTCTCGCACCTGCCTCCTTTTACGTTAAAAGAAAACCGACCAGGTTTGTAGCCACGAATGTTTGCTTCCGGTGTGGCGGCATATAAATTTCGAATATCATCAAAAACTTTGGTATATGTTGCCGGATTGCTTCGTGGCGTTCGTCCGATAGGAGATTGATCTATTTCAATAATTTTATCAATGTTTTCTAAACCTGTAATTGATTTATAAGGAAGTGGTTTGGATTCTGATTTATAAAAATATTGATTAAGAATTGGATACAAGGTTTCATTTATAAGTGTTGATTTACCACTGCCCGAAACGCCTGTTACACCTATAAAACAACCCAAGGGAAATTCTGCTGAAACATTTTTTAAATTATTTCCACTTGCGCCTTTTAAAACAATTTTTTTGCCATTACCTTTTCTACGTTGTTTAGGAACCGCAATTTCTTTTTTGCCTGTAATGTATTGGGCAGTTACCGTATTATGCATCAACATTTCTTTTGGTGTTGATGCAGCTACAATATGGCCACCATGCACGCCTGCTCCAGGACCAATATCAATAACGTAATCGGCGGCAAGCATAATATCTTTATCATGCTCAACTACTATAACTGAGTTGCCTGCATCACGTAAATTTTTTAAAGCAGTAATCAATCGCTCATTATCGCGTTGATGCAAACCAATACTTGGTTCATCTAAAATGTATAACACACCTACTAATTGCGAACCTATTTGTGTGGCAAGTCGTATTCGCTGTGCTTCTCCACCCGACAACGAGCGCGAACTTAAATTAAGCGAAACATAATCTAATCCAACTTCCAATAAAAAACCAATACGTGCACGTATCTCTTTTAAAATTTCTTTGGCAATTATTTGTTGCGATTTGGTTAAGCGTTTTTCTATGTCTTTAAAAAAAATATTAAGTGAACTAATATCTAACTGAGATAATTCTGCAATATTTTTATTATCAATTTTAAAATAAAGTGCTTCTTTTTTTAGGCGAGTTCCGTTACACTCCGGGCAATTAATTTTGTTGGTAAAACCTTGTACCCAGCGTTGCATAGCGGGTGATGGATTTTCTTCGGCTTGTTTACTGATAAAGTTTGCTATTCCTTCAAATGCCATAGAATAGCCATCGTTATTGCCTTCGGTTTTTACTTTAAATAACTCATCGCTTCCATACAAAATAATATTTACAGCAGCTTCATCAATATCTTCAAACGGAGTATCTAAGGTGAAATCGTATGTTTGTCCAATTGCTTCCAGTTGATTAAAAATCCAGCCTTTTTTATAATCTTCTAAAATAGTGATAGCTCCTTTTTTAAGCGATAATTTTGGATTGGCAACAATTTTATCAATATCAATTTCAGAAATAACTCCTAGTCCGTTACACTTTGGGCAAGCACCGTAAGGTGAGTTAAACGAAAACATATTTGGCGCAGGTTCATCATACGAAATACCGCTGGTAGGGCACATTAAAAAGCGACTAAAGAACTGCGGTTTAGCCCCTCCTAACCCCACCCCAAGAGGGAGGACTTTTTTTGAAGACGGTTTAGTTTTTACTCCCTCTCCTTCGGAGAGGGTTGGGGAGAGGCTAACCATTATAGTGCCTTTGGCTTGCTTCATGCCGGTTTGCAATGATTGCGTTAAACGCGGGCGAATATTTGCGGCAATTTCTATACGATCAATTACAATTTCTATATCATGAATTTTGTAACGATCTAATTGCATTTTTGGAGTGATATCTTTTATCTCTCCATCTATCCGAACCTTGGTAAATCCAGATTTTCTTATCTGTTCAAACAACTCACGATAATGACCTTTACGGCCTTTTACAACAGGAGCAAGAATATTTATTTTTTTTTTGTTATACTTTTCAATAATTAAATCAATGATCTGCTCATCAGTATAACGAACCATTTTTTCGCCACTCACATACGAGAAGGCTTCACCTGCACGTGCAAAAAGCAAACGCATAAAATCATAAATCTCGGTTATTGTTCCAACGGTAGAGCGCGGGCTTTTACTAACTGTTTTTTGTTCGATGGCAATTACAGGAGATAAGCCGGTTATTTTATCTACATCAGGTCGTTCTAAATTTCCTAAAAACTGGCGCGCATACGAATTGAATGTTTCAATATAACGACGTTGACCTTCGGCATAAATAGTATCAAAAGCAAGCGATGATTTTCCGCTACCACTTAGTCCGGTAATAACCACCAATTTATTACGCGGAATACTCACATCTATATTTTTTAGATTGTGAGCACGTGCGCCAATTACTTCAATAAAATCTTCTTCATTAATGAGGTTGCTCATTTTTGTCCGTATCCTTTCTAGTGTTTAAATTTTTAATTTCTTTTTCCGAATCAATAGATAGAGAAGAAGAATCTGTTTTTATATTATTTATTAATGTAGTTGTGTCTAAAGACTCTCTTACTAAATCTCCTTCAAAGTACGTAAATCCGTTTTTTAAATACTCTTTTTTAGGAAAGTTTATGATGTAGGTTTTTTTGTTAGGATTAGATAACGTATTCTTCCTCAACCAAGGGTTAAAAATTTTCAATAAATTATAATTGTATCCCAAGCCATCTGAAAATTTTGATAAATCTATAATAGCAGAATCTACCTTAAAAGAAGTTAATGGTACACCGTAGAAACTTTTTGCAGAACCTAATTTATGTCGCGATGAGTTTTCTACCAGAGTTTTTAAAGCCAAAACCTTGTACAAATATTTTGCAGTTTCTTTATTCAGCATTAAATCGTAATAATTTTTAGATTTTTGTTTTTTTAGTTGTTGTTCAATTCCACCCATACCCAGGTTGTAAGCCGCGGCTGCTATAGTCCAACTGCCAAAATAAGCATAGGCTTCTTTAAAAAATTTACAAGCTGCTTGTGTGCTTTTTTCAACGCTGTAACGCTCATCTACTTCATCATTAATTTCTAATCCTAAACTTGCGCCTGTGCTTGGCACAAATTGCCAAAAACCAGCTGCACCTTGCGATGATTTGGAATTAGTAAGATTACTTTCTTCTAAGGCAATATATTTTATATCATCAGGAATATTATTTCTTTTTAAAACAGCTTCAATAGGTGGAAACCAAAGTGCGCAACGTTTAAATAAAACAAATGCAGAGGAAGATGAATTACCCGAAAAAGCTTTGTCTATATTTTCTTTAATACTATAATCGTTTTGTGGAACGGCTTCGCCGGCAAAGTGTAGGTTTTTGGGAATGTTTAATCCTAAAAGACTCTCGGCAGGATTAATGTAATCCGTATTTACTTCCTGACAGAAAAAATATTTTTTTGATACTATATATATGGCCGAAATAAAGACAAAAAAAGAAAGTGATAAAAGTAATATCTTATATTTTTTTATTTGATCAGGCATGGCGTTTTCGCCTTGTAAGATACAGGAAAAACAAAAAAAATAAAAGCGGATAAAAGACAAATAATAACGAGCGTTGCAGACCAAAGCCTGTTTGATTAATCAGCCAAAGTGCTAAACAACCTCCGGTAATATTTATCATAAAAAATAAAATAGCAATTTTTTTTTCGGTAATTCCATTGTAAAATAAGTTATGTGTAGTGTGGTCTTTGCCGCCAATAAAGGGTGATTCTCCTTTAGACATGCGGTTTATAACAACGACCGCTGTATCAGTAAGCGGCATAATAAATACCAAGGCAACAATAATTATATTATTTATAGGGTACATAACCGGAAAATTGTTTGCTTCAATTACGGGTGCGTTCCAACAAAATTCAATACCGCAAAAGGCTAAAAATATCCCTAAGAACTGACTGCCGCTATCGCCCATAAACATTTTAGAGGGATGCCAATTGTACGCTAAAAAACCAAACAGCGTGCCAATTACAGCAATAATAATTAGCGTAGCAGGTTGTGTTTCCAAATTCATTTGGGCGCTGTAAAAAACAGAGAACATGCAAATAGCGATGGTTGTAATGGTTGATACGCCATCCATGTTGTCAAGCATATTGATGGAATTCATAATAGCAACTACCCATAAAATAGTTAACGAATAATTTAAAAATTCGCTTTGAAAAGTATTAATTTTTGTGCCCGTGCTTATTAAAATAATACCACACAAACATTGAACAATAAATTTTACAAGTGGTTTTGTGTCGTAAGCATCATCTGCCATGCCCATTAAAAATGCAGCTGTAACCGCACCAAACAACCCAACTATTTTTTGTGTAGAAAAAAAACCTTGTTTGCCTTGTGTAATAAATTCTAAACTTATAAAAGCAAATAAAAAAACAATATAAAAAGCCAACCCACCCAAAGCAGGTTTTGCTGTAGGATTCCAACGAATCTGTACATCAGT
This sequence comes from Bacteroidia bacterium, assembly GCA_038206945.1. Lineage (GTDB taxonomy): Bacteria > Bacteroidota > Bacteroidia > B-17B0 > Aurantibacillaceae > PALSA-968. The sequence continues at coordinate 129,896 of JBBRAG010000001.1, forward strand.
GCTTTTACGAGTACCTAGATTTTTAGAGAAATTTAAAAGTAATTCATTTATTAAAATAGAAAATATTAGCGTACCGCAAAACAATAAAATATAAAGTAAGGGTATGTTAGCCAAAAATTTCATTCTTAAAAAGGAGAAATAAAATCTTTTAATGGAGTGCCTGTCAAATCCTTTTCAGATAATAATGGATTTGAAATATTCCAGTTTACATTAATATCGTTATCATTCCATAAAACAGAGGCTTCAGATTCTTTATTATAATAATTAGTGCATTTGTAATGAAAAATAGTGTCATCTTCCAATGTTAAAAACCCATGTGCAAAACCGGCGGGAATCCAAAACATCGTTTTATTTTGTTCGTTTAATTCTATCGAATAATATTTGCCATAAGTGGGAGATCCTTTTCTAATATCAACAGCTACATCAAGCACGGCACCTTTTATAACACGCACTAATTTTCCTTGGGCATGCGGTGGTTTTTGCAAGTGCAATCCACGCAAAACCCCTTTTTGAGATAAGGATTGGTTATCCTGCACAAACTGCTCTTTTAAACCGGCAGTCTCTAATGTTTTTTGACTATAGCTTTCAAAAAAATAACCTCTTGAATCTTCAAATACTTTTGGTTTTATAACCAATAACCCTTCAATAAACGTTTTTTCAATAATCATTTCTAGCTTACACTTATTTTCTTTTTAAATAGCCCTGTTTTCTTTTTATTCTCAGCTTTCTCTTCGTAATAACCATATTTGTTGCCGTAACCATAACCATAACCATAACCGTAGCCATAACTATAATTATATCCGTAAGTATTTCTATTAATATCTACACCATTTAATACAACCGATAGGTGTTTAATTTTATTTTCATTTTGCAGCCTGTCTAAAATTTGAATGTAGTTTCTTTTAGAATAATCTGACCTGAAAACATAGATTGGGTAATCTGCTCTCGCAATCATTGGCACACCATCGGTTACAAGTCCTATCGGTGGATTATCTATTACAATAATATCGTACTGTGTTTTTAAAACAGCTAATATTTCATCCATTTTAGCACTCATAATTAACTCAGATGGATTGGGTGGAATGGGGCCGGCGGTAATAAATTCTAAACCGGGTAAGGAGCTTTTATGTATACATTCTTGTAACGAATTTTTTTCTATTAAGATGGTACTCATTCCTTTATCATTTGTTACGCTAAACCCTTTATGTATTTTAGGCTTACGCATGTCTAAATCTAAAATAATTACTCGTTTACCTGTAAAGGCAATTATACCTGCCAAGTTAATGGCTACAAATGTTTTTCCTTCGCCAGATACGGTTGATGTAAGTGCTATGATTTTTGTTCCCTCTGTATTTGAAATATATTGCAAATTACTTCGTAATGTTCTAAAAGATTCGGCTATTAAAGATTTTGGATTTTTATCTATAACCAATTGCGATACAGGAATTTCTTTATCATAACTTGGCACAATACCTAAAATATTTACCCCGGCCTGCATTTGCTTGGTAATTTCGTTTAACGAATTTATTTGGTTGTGCATTAAATAACGTACAATAATAATGCCCAAACCTATTAAAAAAGAAGCGAGGATAGCTATCAGTAAGGTATTTTGCCTGTTAGGAGAAATGGGAGTCATATTGGCAAACCCTTTTTCTAATACCACCGTTTGAGAAACAAAGCCCGCTTTTGAAATAGAAAATTCTGTTTTTTTCTCTAATAAAAGGGTATAAAATTTTTCGTTAATACTAAAAAATCTCATCAGGCGCGCGTACTCTATTTCTTTTTCAGGTTGAGAGGTATATTTGTTTTCGTATTGATTTGATTTTTCTTTTAAGTTTTGATATTTAGCCTGCATTTTTTGCCTTAATGAATATAAACTTTGTATCAATAAATTTTTTTGGTTTTCTATTTGAAAATTCAAGCGTTTAATTTCTTCGCTGGTAGATTTTACCTGAAATAATAGGTTTTCTTTTTCTATTAAAAGTTTTTGCAGCGCTATTACAATATCTTTTATGCCTGATTCTTCCTGACTGCCGGCAATGGTAGAAATTAATTGGTATGAATCTATACTTTTGTTTTTTTGAATATCAACCTGTATGTTTTCCAATATTTTTTCTTCCAGTTCGGTTTTTAGCAATTGATCTTCTATGGTTGATATTTTGCTCATATCTGATTGGACCTGCCTTTCGTTTGTATTAAAATTTTTTTCCTTTCGATAAATTTCAAGTGTATCTTCCGATTGTTTTAACTGCCCATATACATTGCTTAATTGCTCGTTTATAAACGATATAACTTTTTCAGAACTTTGGCTTTCTTTTTCAATATCATATTGCTGAAATTCTGCGGCAATAGTATTTACAATATCAGCCGCCTTAACGGGGTTAAAATCACGCAGACTTATACTAACGGTTTTAGCCAGTTCGTTTTGCAACCTAATTTCAAGCCTTTTTTGGATGTCGGCTGTTATAAAATTTTCTGTTTGTTTAATAAAGTAAACCGGCGATAATTTTTGTATGTTAGAAAAGCATTTTTCTTTATCAATAGCGGGGTTACAACTTATTTTAAAATCAAAACTTTCGGTATTAATCCATTTATCTGTTTCAAATTCTATCTTTTCTGTATTACTATTTTTTTCTTTTTGTTCTATATAACCTTTATTTTTATTACTAAATACCACATAAAATTTCCTACCGTAAAGAGCTGGGTCTTTTATATTGATATCTACAATAAAAGGAGTAGATAAATAAAGTTCGCTCGATTTGAATGTACCTTCATTATAGTAACTAATAAATAAATCTAAGGAGTTAACTATTCTTTTTAAAAAAACTTTAGATTTCAGTATTTCAATAGAGCCGGCAAGTTGATCCTGCTCTTCATACATTTTATTAATGTTTAATACTTGATTGGCCTGGTTATTATTATTTATCTGTATGGTAGTTTTAGATTGATAAATTGGCTGCTCATACCTCAAATATAAAAACACCAGCGATAAGGAAACAACCAACAATAAAAATATCCAGATAAGATTTTTGCGGGCAATATGTAAAAACAAGCCAAGCTCAAACTCACTGCTAAATTTAGTTAAGCGATCTTGGTACTGGTTTATATTACTATTCTTATCATGAAGGTCGCCGCCAATCATACTGTTATGGCTTTATTAGGTGTATATATGTATAAATTAAAATGGCTGATGAAATTATAGATACATAGGGAGCTGCTTCGGCAACAGCACGACTGATAAATTTAGGTCTTGGTTCTACATAAATTACATCGTTAGCCTGCACAACCGTATTGCCGGCCTGCAAGCCATCAATAGTTGAAAGATCTATTAAGTAAACTAAAGGTTTTGTTTTTGTTTTTCGCACTAATTTTATACGATATGCTTTTCCATCATCTGTTAATCCACCGGCATAGGCAAGCGCTTCCAGCACGGTGGTGTTATTATTTATAATATTAACTACTCTGCCAGAGCCTCCTGAACCCGGAAAAACAGAAACACGCTTGTTTGTTATCCGCAGTATCACATAAGGCCCAACATAAAATTCAGAAAATTTGGTCTCCAATAACTGCTCAGCCTCACGTCCGGTAAGGCCTTGTACTTTAATGCGACCAATTAAAGGTACTTTTATGGTACCATCTTGTTCTACCAGTGTTTCTATTACAGAATTACTGGCTATGTTGGCGGGTGCGCCATTGTTTGAAAAATCTACCAATTTAAAACCTTCGTTCGATAAAATACGTAAAGATACCGCATCGGTGGGGGATATGCGGTATTCTTCCTTGGTCATAGTATCATTTAATTGGTCAAATACATAATCTTTAGGGGTTTTAAGCATTAAATTGGGGCGCAATACCCGGCAAGATGATAAGCTTAAAATAGCAATGAACAATAATAACAGTTTTCGCATATTGGTTTTTATACCTTGTAAATATACAAATTTTATTGTTTTTGCTGTCTATTTAGCAAAGAGTTATATAATAGCTTTACATCCTCTACCAAACGTGTGTAGTTAAACTGTTTAAAAACAAAATCTTTGCCAAAAGAGGCCATTTTTTCTCTTAATTCAGCATTTTCGCATAAAAGCAGAAGTTTCTCGCAAAAAATATTTTCATCTTTTATATCAATTAAAAAAGCTGCCTTGTTGCTTACCGAATTTTCTATGCCGCCAACTTTGGTGGTAATAATAGCTTTTGATGCGGCCTGCGCCTCAATTAAACTAACCGGTGTGCCTTCGTTAAAAGAAGTAAGGCAAACAATTTCGCTGCCTGCCAACGGGTAAGAAACATCTTGTATCCAGGAAGTAAAAATAATGGTAGCTTTTTTTTGTTCTTCCGGATAATAACAATGATCTAGGCCTAAACTATCACAAAGCTGCATCAATTCAGTACGCAAATTACCATCGCCTACAATAACCGCTCGTATTTTTTTTGTGGAATTTTTTTTTATGTATTGAATGGCTTTTAAAAACATAGGGTGGTTTTTTACAGGGGCTAATCTGCCTATGATGACAATGCATAGCTCCTCATCTTCTATTTGATATGTTTCCCTAAATGCTTTTCGTTTTGCAACTTGATCATCAGAAAATTTAGAAAGATCAAAACCCAACGGAATTACTTTTGTTTTTTCTATCGGTAAAATTTTATGTTCTTCACACAATTCTTGTTTTTGTCGTTCGCTTATGGCAATTATAGCGGTTGATCTTTTGGCAAGAAAACGTTCTACATTTTTGTAAATGTTTGTTTTTAATTTTCCAAAATACGAATGAAAAATATGCCCATGAAACGTATGAATAATAACAGGTACTTTGCAATTATAAGCAGCCAAACGTCCTAGTGCGCCCGCTTTTGCAGCATGTGTGTGTACAATATCAGGTTTAAATTCTTTAATAATTTTTTTAATGCGATAGTAAGCTTTTACATCTTGCAAAAAATTTATCGAACGGCTCATTTCTTCTATCACCAATGGCTCTAAGCCCAATTGGTTAAAAATAAATAAGGAACTGTCTTCATCCGGTTCTTTTTCTCCACCAATTAAAAGTGTTTCGTATTCGGGTGCTAAATATTTTGTTAGATAGGCTACGTTGTAGGCTGGTCCGCCAAGGTTAAATCTATTTATAATTCTTAGTACGCGCGGCATTTACAATATGTTTTGTTTATACCAATAATTAAAAATTAAAACACTCCACACCAGCGATGTGGCATCGCCGGCATTTGCACTAACTGCTTGCTCAACAACTTGTTTAAGCGCAGTATAATCAAAAATATTTTGTTGTTCTATAAAATCTTTATCTAAACAATATTCATTCACTTTGTTTTTTAAAACGCCTTGCAACCATTGCTGTACAGGAGTTTCAAAGCCATGTTTTTTTCTATTTAATATTTCGGGAGGAAGTAAGTGCGCGCAACTTTCTTTTACAATTTTTTTCTGCGTATGCGCATCAATTTTATATTTAGAACTTAATGAAAAAGCAAACTCTACCATTCGGTAATCTAAAAACGGACTACGGACCTCCAACGCATTTGCCATACTCATCCTATCTACTTTAGTAAGCATATCGCTTGGTAAAACCAAGTTTACATCGGCTAATAAAGTGCTATTATAATCATCTGTAATAATAGAAGTGTAGCTATTTTTTAACGCAATAAAATCCTTTTTTTCTCTCGCAGAAAGATTAATTAACTCAGCTGCTTTTGTCTCTTCGTAAAAAGAAGCCCAGCGCCAATATCTTTCTTGCGGAGAAAATTTTGCACCGCTTACAAAACGCTCTAACTGCCGTATTCTATTTGATAATTTTCCACTTCGCGAAGCGGGAAATAGTTTTGTAACGGATGAAACGCTCTTTAATAAGGAAGTTTTTAGTATTTGATTTCTTATCATCCACTCAGCGTGATGCTTATTGTAACCTGCAAATAATTCATCTGCTCCATCACCCGATAAAACAACTTTTACATGCTCTTTCGTTTTTTTTGAAAGCACAAAAACATTAAAGGCAGAAGAATCTGCAAACGGTTCATCAATGGCATTTAAAAAATGTTCTACTTCACTTTCTGCTTCATTTTCACTTAAAAAAAAAGTTTGATGTTGTGTTTTATATTGCTTGGCAACTACCTCAGCATAAAGTGATTCATCAAAGTATTTATTGTTTTTAAACCCGATTGAAAACGTTTGCAAATCTTTATTTTTTTGAGAGGCGATAGCTGTAATTACGCTGCTATCAATGCCTCCGCTTAAAAAACAGCCAACAGGCACATCGGCCGTTAAACGTTCTTTTACCGAACTTTCTAATAGATTTAGGAAGGTTTTATTAATGTTTTTTTCTTCTTTATAAACCGCAGGAATTTTAACTGAATAGTACTTTTCCTTCGAGATTTTATTATTTTTAATAAACATAAATTCTCCCGGTTCTAGCTTATGAATGTTTTCTATAATTGTTGTCTTTTCGGACACATAGGTAAGTTGCAAATAGGCAAACAAAGCTGTCTTGTTGATGGTATTGCAATCTGTAATTTGTTTTACCACTCGCAGTTCTGATGAACAAGCAAAATAATTTTCATCGGCATAATAATAAAAGGGCTTAATACCAACTCGATCGCGAGCTGCAAAGAAAGTTTCATTTTCTTTATCATATAAAACAAAGGCAAAAAAACCATTTATTTTATGCAGGCAATCCTTACCGTATTCTTTATAAAGATTAATTAAAACCTCTACATCACCTTCGGTATAAAATGTATGTCCGTTTTGCTGTAACTCTTTTTTTAATTCTTTATAATTAAAAATCTCGCCGTTATAAACAATGGTAAAACAACCATCTTGTGTGGTAAAAGGTTGGTTGCTGGCTTCAGATAAATCAATAATACTAAGGCGTGCGTGCGCCATAGCATAATCAGTTTCAATAATAAATTTTTGATTATCAGGGCCGCGGTGTTTAAGTAAAGCCGCGCATTGTGCAATACGACTAAACCGCTGTTTGCCAGTTTTTGTAAACCCAACTATAGCTGCAATGCCGCACATTGCTTACAAAGATGCTAAAATAAAAGGTTAAATAAAAGATAGGAAGTTTTACTGCCAGGCGCAAACAATGCCGCCCATTAAAGCAAGCGAAACAACCCAAAAACCGCTGTTAATGGCGATGTATTTAAAGCCTTTGCGCTCAAACATAGCGTTAATAGCTATAATTGGCATAATGAACAATAAACCTGCCATAGTACCGTGTAAAGCACCATGCTTAAACGTGCGAAAGTTATTGCCGTAGTTAGCCATAAAATCAGCAAAATAAGCGCCAATAGGTGTTGTTGGGTCTGCTAATGCTTTTGGGTCTGTCATTAAGGTAGATTGAACTCCCCACTGATGTATGGCTATAAAATTCATAGTCGTGGCTACAAAAAAACTAAATACAAGGGTAAGGCTAACAATTAAAGGTATTTTTCCGCCATCCATTTTATCGAGGTTAGCTGCTTTCATCCAGGCATGGCCAAATACCTTAGGGTTATACCAGATAGAACCAATTATAATTGGTATTAAAGCGGCCCCTAAAACTGCTAAAAAATTTATGTGTAACATAGGTATTTTGTTTTTATTTTATCAAATATATAAAAATATCCATAAAAAAAGCCCCACATATTGTGAGGCTTTGTTGTTTTGTTGAATCTATTTTGGAGTAGTTCCTGTGGGAGCATCTTCAATATTATCTTCAGAAGCATCCGTTATAACCTTAGGGTGATAGGTAGGTATTTCTGTTTTTGGCGCTTTAGGATCTATATAATCCCAAGAAAGAATTTTGAATACTGTACGGCGGTTTAATGCGTGTAAAGCTTCTTTTTCTTCTTTAGTTTTTGCTTTAGCAATTTGCGCATCGCTTATTTTTAGTTTGGTTTTACCATATCCTTTAGCAACCATACGATCAGGTGAAATTCCTTTAGAAACTAAGTAATCAACACAAGCTTGAGCACGTGCTTGAGATAAGGGAATGTTTATTTTATCGCTACCACGGCTATCGGTATGTGCACTTAACTCAATTTTAATGGTTGGATTAGCTATTAGTGTATTATATAAGAAATTTAACGAGTCTCTAGAATCAATTGGCTTGTGGGTGTCATTTGCTTTATCAGTACCTGCTTGATCAACCAATAAATTAGATTTACCTAAAGCATATAAAACTGCAGGGAAACGAATTTCTCCTTCTGGCACCGGTTTCAATTGAAAATCTTTTTTAAAGTTGGTAGATTCCATTATATCAATAGTGCTGAATTTTCCTTTATCTTCTGATGCAAAGAAACTTCTTGGCGCTGTTGGTGTTTTTAAATCTTTATTAGTTTGTGCATAAATTTCGTAAGAAACCTGTGGTTTTAAAGCCAGCGTATAAGCGCCATCTTTATCTGTAGTAACTTGGGCTAAAGTGCCATCAGAACCTTTGATAATAATAGGGCAATTAGGAACCGGTGTTTTATCTTCTAAATTAGTTACAATACCAGATGCATTAAACACCAATGGCGGAAGGTAGAACGACCAAATATCATCTTCTCCTTTACCACCTTCGCGGTTAGAAGATAAATAACCTCTGTCTTTATTTCCATCATAAATGATACCGAAATCATCCCATGGAGAGTTCATTGGATATTTTAAGTTTTCGGCAGTACCGGTAAATTCGCCGTTTTTATCAGCAGTTAGTCTGTAAATATCCAAACCACCTAATCCAAGCATGGCATCTGAAGAGAAATATAATGTTTTATTATCTGTGTGTATGTAAGGAAAACCTTCGTTACCGGCTGTATTAACCGATGCACCTAAGTTTACCGGCGTACCCCAATTTTTTGCTTTTTTATCAAAACTACTTTTCCAAATATCATTTTTACCTTTACCGCCGCTCATGTTAGATGAGAAATATAAAGTATTTCCATCAGGAGAAAGAGATGGTTGCTGAAATTCTGAGCTATCAATGTTAAACGGTAACAATTCTGCTACACCCCAAGAAGGGCCTTGTTTTTTAGAGATATAAAGCTGGCAGGTAATTACTTTCTTTTTTGCTTCGCCGCAACGTGTAAAAATAATAAAGGTTTGCTTACGGTCAACTACCGCCGTACCTTCGTTAGCAGGCGTGTTTAAAGGCTCTGCCAAGGGTGTTGGTGTACTCCATTTACCATCTTTACCTAATTTTGTTTCAAATACATCCGAGCTAAGATCACCTGTTGTTCCATCAGTTTTTGCGCCGGTAGAACCTTCGCGGGTAGAGGTAAAATAAAGTGTAGTATTTTTTTTATCGGCAAACGCCGGACTAAAATCTTCTGTTTTTCCGTTTATCATACCCATGTTCTCTATTTTATGGCGAGTAGGGCTATCCACCCATTTTTGGGCTAATTCGCAAGATTTGATCTCATCTTCAGCGCGTTTATCAGAAGGAACTTCTTTTTTATACACCTCAAACTCAGTCATAGCTTCATTATAAAGCTTCTGTTCTTTTTTTATCTCGCCAATATAAAAGTGAGAAATAGGGTCAGGATATTTTGCCGCAATAGCTTTAGAATAATACGTAGTTGCTTCGTTTAGTTGGTTAATGTGGCGATAACTTTCTGCTGTGCGGAATAAAATCTTGGCTTTTTTCTCAGCCTTTTTTTCTTTTACGTAAGCTTTTTTATACCAGTCAATTGCTGTAAAATACTCGTGATTTGTAAAGGCATTGTCACCTTCCTTCATGGGGTTTTTCTGCGCAAAACTGCTTACAAAAAATGCTGCTGTAAATACGAGAGCTAATGTAATTTTTTTCATCATAGGTTAGATTTTTAAAATATAAACGAGCGCTAATATAAATATATTAATGTTAATTCAAAAAAACTTTTTTCTTTTTATAGGAAGAATTTAGGCTTTAAGGGGGAAATTAGGTAGGTTTGTAATAGCACAAACCACATGAAAGGCAAAACAAATTTAACAATATTGTTACAAAGCATAGTTATTATGTTGTTTTTGATATGTTGCAAAAAAGATCCTACTACAATGCCTGCACCTATTATTGTGCCGCCCAAACCTTTTGTTTTAAACGTTTCTATTCCCAACACAGCACCGCATGGCGTTTTTACTATTACAACAAATGATACTGCACAAGAAACACTACAACTGTATAACCGATGGGGAGAGCAATTACTAAACCAAACTATAAACGGCACAACTACTATAGATATGGTTGGTTTAACCAATGGCACTTATTTTTTCATGCTAATTACACATACAAAAACATTTAAAGGAACGATAACTTTTATATATTAAACGCCATGCTAAAAAAAACATTCTCTATCCTATTAATTGTTGCTTTGCTTGTAATAAGTTGCAAAAAAGACCCAAGCGCTACACCGCCACCGGTTATTAAGCCGCCTACGCCACCTTTAGTTTTAAATGTTTCTGTTTATCCAAATCCAACTACTGGCATTTTTACTATACAAACAAATGATACCAGACCTGATAGTTTACAGATAGTAAATGCTCTGGGGCAAGTAGTATTAAATCAAATAATAAGCAGCACAACAGTTATAGATATTATAGGAATACAAAGTGGTATTTACTATGTAACAGTTACTCCAACCATTGGAAACAAGGTTATTCGAAAAATAATTGTTATCCATTAAATTCAGCTACCCAAATAGCCGAGCGAAGCGAATACATGAGGGCAAAAGATATTACTACTACCCAAACAAATGCTGAAATACCTCTTCCATTTTTGATACACTAATAACTTTAATTTTATATTTATTAATATCAACTCCTTTGGTATTATAGGCAGAAATAAACATACGTTTAAAACCTAATTTTTCGGCTTCGGCAATGCGTTGTTCTATACGATTCACCGGACGAATCTCTCCTGTAAGACCAACTTCGGCAGCAAAACAAGTATCTTGCGGAATACACAAATCTTCGTTTGAAGAGAGAACAGCACAAACTACCGCCAAATCAATACCCGGGTCTTCTACTTTAATACCACCTGCAATGTTTAAAAACACATCTTTTACGCCCAATCTAAAGCCGCAACGTTTTTCAAGCACAGCCAAAAGCATGTTTAATCTACGTAAATCAAAGCCCGTAGAGGCTCGTTGAGGAGTTCCATAAGCTGCACTACTTACTAAAGATTGAATTTCAATCAACATGGGTCGCAAACCCTCCATGCTGGCTGCAATGGCAACACCGCTGGTTGGTTCATCCCTGTGGGTAATCAGTATTTCTGATGGATTGCTCACGGCACGTAAACCTGTTCCACGCATTTCGTAAATACCAAGCTCGTTGGTGCTTCCAAAGCGGTTTTTGGTGGTGCGAAGCAATCTATAAACATAATTTCTATCGCCTTCAAATTGCAGCACGGTATCAACCATGTGCTCTAATACTTTTGGTCCGGCAAGGCTACCATCTTTGGTAATGTGTCCAATCATAAAAACGGGCGTGCCACTTTCTTTGGCAAAACGCATCAACTCAGCAGCACACTCGCGCACCTGCGAAACGCTACCCGGGCTCGATTCAATAAAAGAGGTATGTAATGTTTGGATAGAATCTATAATAACCAAATTTGGTTCGTTCTGTTCAATTTGTTTGAAAATATTTTGGGTATTTGTCTCTGCTAAAATAAAGCACGAATCATTTTGAATGCCTACACGTTGGGCACGCATGCGTATTTGTTGCTCGCTTTCCTCTCCCGAAACATATAAAATTTTAATACCTTTTGCTTGTAACGCTACTTGCAACATTAGTGTAGATTTACCAATACCGGGCTCTCCGCCAAATAAAACAAGGCTTCCGGCCACAACACCGCCACCTAAAATTCGGTCTAATTCGCTATCGTTGGTCGAAAAACGTTGTTCGTTCTCAACTGTAATTTCATTTATTAATTGAGGCTTTTTAGCTTTGCCTAAAGAAGTAGAGCCGCTGTTATTTTTTGTTTCTTTTACTAAAATTTCTTCTACAAAAGAATTCCATGTCTCGCAAGAAGGGCATTTACCAAGCCATTTAACTGATTGGTAGCCGCAACTCTGACAAAAAAAAGATGATTTGGATTTAGCCATTCTACAAAATTAGACTAATTGTGTAATTTCGCACCCCATATGCCAAATAAGCTTGAAAAATTTGCGGACTTCGATACATTTAAAAATTGTACGTTTCTTCCCTTCGAAAAAATTAAAGAAAGACATCCGTTCTCAGGAAATTGGAAGCAGGAGTTTTTTGAAAACCAAAATCCTATTGTGCTTGAACTGGGTTGTGGCAAAGGAGAATACACGGTTGGACTTGCAAAAAACAATCCAACAAAAAATTATATTGGTGTAGATATTAAAGGAAATCGTATTTGGGCGGGCGCTAAATTTGCCACCGAAAATAAGATGTTGAATGTGGCATTTATCCGCACAAAAATTGATTTTATAGAATATTGTTTTGCCGAAAACGAGGTGGATGAAATTTGGATAACCTTTCCAGATCCGCAACCGCAAAAAACACGCACGCGCCAAAGGCTTACTAATCCTATGTTTTTAAATCGTTATAAAAAGATAATGAAAAAAGACGGCTTGGTTCACTTAAAAACAGATAGTACCAGTTTTTATGAATACACCTTGGAAGTAATTGCCAAAAATAAATTAGAATTACTTTTTTCTACCGATGATTTATACGATAACAATCCATCCGGCAAAGAGGAATTAACCAACATACAAACGTATTACGAGCAACTTTTTTCAGCCAAAGGAAATAAAATAAAATATTGTTGCTTTAAACTAAACTAAATTTACGCTATGCAATTACTAACACCCGAAAACTGGAAAGACTACGAATTGCTTGACGTTGGCGATTTTGAAAAACTAGAACGCTTTGGGCAGTACCTCACCATTCGCCCTGAACCGCAAGCTGTTTGGGCTAAAACTTGGAGTAACGATGATTGGGAAAAACAAGCGCATGTAAAATTTATTCCGCGCTCAAGTTCTGCCGGCGATTGGAAAAAATTTAAGCAAATGCCCGATCAATGGAAGTTAGGTTATGATTTGAGAAGTAAAAATGAGGAGGCAAAAAGAATACAATTTCGTTTAGGCTTAACCTCGTTTAAGCACGTTGGTGTTTTCCCCGAACAGGCTGTTAATTGGGATGCTATTTTTACCTTTCTTTCTGAAATTGAAAAGCCAAAATTTTTAAATTTATTTGCTTATACGGGTGGAGCATCTTTGGCTGCACGTGCCGCCGGTGCTGATGTTACGCATGTGGATAGCATAAAACAAGTGGTTACTTGGGCAAACGAAAATATGCAACTTTCTAACTTAGATAATATACGTTGGATGGTTGATGATGCGTTGAAATTCATTAAAAAAGAAGCTCGTAGGGGTAATTTTTATCATGGCATTATTTTAGATCCTCCTGCTTATGGTCATGGCCCTAATGGCGAGAAATGGCAATTAGAAGACAATATTTCTGAAATGATGAGTGAGGTTTTAAAGGTTTTAAATCCTGATAAACATCTGTTGATTTTAAACGCGTACTCCCTTGGTTTTAGCAGCATAATAATTGAGAACTTTTTACGTTCTTATGCTAAACAACATCAGTCTGCCTTACAAACCGGCGAATTATTTTTGCAAGCAAAGAGTGGTGTAAAGCTTCCGCTGGGTGTTTGGGGCAGACTTACTAAATAAGTGCATGCAGATAAAATGTTATGTAACGCATAAAAATATTTTTGTTTTCGGATTAATTCTGCTGGTTGTTGGCATGCCTCTTTCTCGTTTTTTAGTAAGTGTTTCGCAAATTATTTTATTGGTTAACTGGCTTGTTGAAAGAAATTTCATTAGCAAATGGAACACATTAAAAACATCAAAAATATTTTGGGTTTTTGTGGGCATTTATCTTTTATATGTTGTTGGTTTATTATGGACAAGTGATTTTACCTATGGATTGAAAGATTTGCGTATTAAGCTACCCATGCTTTGGCTACCGCTTTTATTTTTTACATCGCCTCCACTAAATAAAAAAGAGTATCATGTTGTAGTGCACTTTTTTGTGCTAGCCTGTATAGTTGCTTCTTTTTGCAGTATGGCCGTTTACTTTGGTATTTTACATAAGAAGATACATAATGTAAGAGATATTTCCATTTTTGAATCGCACATTCGTTTTTCATTAATGATTGTACTTTCTATTTGTTATTTATTTTTTTTTGTATTGAATTCGCAACTTATCAAACAAAAAATTAGTTATGTACTTGTTTGTAGCTGGCTGATTTTCTTTCTAATTTTTTTACAATCGTTTACCGGTCTAGCCATACTTGGGTTTATAGCTTTTATAGGAATTATTGGTTTTCTATTTTCAAAGCAATCGGCGATTTTCAAAACCACTTTTTTAGTGCTGTTTGCTTTAGGGTGTATTTATACAATTTATATAGTAAGCGATGAATACAAAAAACTTTATGCGGTTACTAAAACCGATCTTAAACATTTGCCAACCCACACTATAAACGGAAATGAATATTATAATGATACCATATATAAATTTACAGAGAACGGTAACTATGTTTATATTTTAATGTGTGATAAAGAAGTAAAAAAAGAATGGGCAAAAAAAAGCAACTTAGATTATGAAGAATTAGACGCGCAAAAAAACGGCATACGGTATACCTTGTTAAGATACATGGCTTCTAAAGGTTTAAAAAGAGATTCGGCTGGATTTGCCACATTAACCAATGCCGATATTAAACTTATTGAAGAAGGTTATTCTAATTATTTATATACAAACCCTGCTAATATTCGCACACGCATTCATCAAATTTTATGGGAAACCGATGGGTCTATGCGGCAGCATGAAACAAATGGCCACTCGCTTACCATGCGATTAGAGTTTTGGAGAGTTGCTTTATCGATCATTAAAAAAAACTGGTTGTTTGGCGTTGGCACCGGCGATGTTGAAATGGCTTTTAAAGAGCAATACAAAAAAGAAAACACAAGTTTGCAAAAAGAATGGCAACTCCGTTCGCACAATCAATATTTGGCCACCACCGTAGCATTAGGTTTTGTGGGATTACTAATTTTTATGATGCATTTGTTGATTCCTTTTTTTGCCGGTAAAAAACTATCTGTATTGTTCGTGTTTTTTATTTTAATTGAATTACTTTCTTTTGTAAATGAAGACACGCTTGAAACGCAAGCCGGCGTAACATTTTGTATCTTCTTCACACAATTATTTTTTCATAACGACAGGCTTAATTCATAACTTTGTAAAATTGTTGTGTAGCTTTTATTTATATTTAAATTAACACATGTCAAATAAAAAGAAATAAATACAACTTGTGAAAATTCTTGAAGTAAATACTGAAAAAACATGGCGCGGTGGCGAGCGGCAAACGTTATATAACATTCAGGGGTTTTTACAACAAGGACATGAAGTAGAATTACTTTGTCTTAAAAATTTTCCGCTGCATCAAAAAGCTAAAGAGCTAGATATTCCTGTTCATACAATTAGCAATGGTTTACAAGCTATCTTATACTTAATAAAACACGCGCGTTTTTTAGATGTTGTGCACGCGCAAACTGCCTCTGCGCAAATGTATGGAGTTATATCTTCTTTGTTTCATAAAACAAAACTTGTTTATACACGCCGGGTAGATTTTATTCCGAAAGGTTTTTTTACCAAACTAAAATATAAACGCACGCATAAATTAATTGCCATTTCATCTGCTATAAAAAATATTCTTGAAAATTTTGGTTTAAAAGAAATTACAGTAATACCCGATATGGCTGTTCCAAAAAAATTAAATAAAGATCGCGGCGAAAAATTAATTCATTTTAAAGGCTGGCATAATAAAAAAATTATTGCCAATATAGCGGCACTTGTTCCTCATAAAGATCCATTAACTATGGTGCAGGTAATTTATCATCTTTCGCAAATGCGCGATGATTTTATGTTTCTTCATTTTGGCGAAGGTGTTCTACAACGTGAGGTTGAAAAAGAAATTGCACATCTTAATATCAGCCGGTGGTATCATTTAATGGGACACATGGATGACGTAGAAGATTTTTTTTCCATCTTCGATGTATTTGTTATGAGCTCTCAAGAAGAAGGTTTAGGCAGTAGTGTGTTGGATGCGTTTTTATATAAAGTACCTGTAATATCAACCAACGCGGGCGGCTTAAAAGAAGTAGTAGAAGGTAATGGATTAGTATGTGATGTAAAAGACGCAAAAGCCATTGCATTAAGTATTAATGAAATTTTAAATGATGCTGACTTGCGAAACGATATTACAGAAGTAGCTTATGATACGGTTATAAAAAAATATTCATTGCAAACTATTACTCAACAATACGAAGAAATTTTTACCGGGTTACGTTAATTCTACCTCAGCCAACGCATGAAATAAATAAATAGCACCTGTTGAGATCTCTTTACAACGATAACGCGTTCTAATACGTTCTCCCTTCACAAAAACTCGTCCTCCATTGTATTTAAAAATTGTTTTTTCAGGGATGCTTTCTATAAACGTTTTTTGATCTTCATCATACCTTTTTAAAATTCGTAACAAATTAGCATCACTGCAACTGGAGGCTGCCGGACTAATAAAATGTTTTTGTAAAGCAAGCAACACATCGGTCGGAAAAAAATCGGTAGTTAAAAAATGTTTCATCAATAATTTATATTGTTGTTTCCATTCTTCGCCATGCGGGTTAACGCTGTTTTTATGTTTTGTAAATGTTACTAAATGCGCCACCTCGTGTATCAACGTTACTAAAAAAGCGTACTTGTTTAAATTATAATTTATGGTAATAATATGATTTTGTCCATCGTAAGGAGAACGGTAATCGCCCAATTTAGTGCTTCTCTCTTTTTTAATTTTAAGTTTAAAATCGTACTCGCTAATCCACCTGGCTATAATAGATACGGCAGGCTCGGGGATATACTTTTGTAATACGTTACTATTTCTTTCAAACTGGTTCACGCTGTTTATTTTCTTTTTTGTTTAGCCAAAGGATCAAGCGTTGTACTCATACTACAAAATTACATCTAATATTGTTTGATTATTTATTTAGCAATTGTTTTTTAAACAATACATAAACTAAAACAATTATTTTTGACGCATGAATATTGAAGAACTTAGAGAGTACTGCCTGGCCAAACCTTTTGCGGAAGAATCTTTTCCGTTTGGCAATGAAACATTGGTTTTTAAAGTAATGGGTAAAGTGTTTTTGCTAAGCAGCATCTCCAATCAACCACTTACCTTTAACGCTAAGTGCAATCCAGAAGAAGCTATTGAACTCCGCTCGAAATATGCTTGTGTGCAACCCGGATATCACATGAATAAACAGCATTGGAATACAATTGTTTGTGATAATTCAGTATCAAAAAAAATTCTTAAACAATGGATTGACAACTCGTATAAATTAATTGTAGCCAGCCTTCCAAAAAAAATACGCGAAGAATTTGAGAAAGAGTGCTAGATAATTTATTATAAACAAGTTTTATTTCGGGCCGATCTTGCCCATGTAACCTGTTTTCTTTTTTGTGAACATATAGCCAAAATGTTTCTGTGAGTAATTTGTATAGAACTGGTTGTCTATTACTTCCATGCCTAAAACATTTATACGTTTTTGATCTTCTTTTGCAGCGTTAATTGAATTAACTACATACTCTTTTCTTTGAATGTTGCCTGTATTGTAATCTACAACCGCATACTCTAACCTATCATTCTTTTGATCTTTAGATTTTTTCTTCTTTTTATTTTTGCCGTTATGTGCTTCGCCTTCTAATACATTAAAATCGTTGCCATAGGTTATGTAAAAGTTTTTATCCTTGTTTATTACATTAACATCATATACATCCCAGTTATTATAGGTCTTTCTTCTATCTAAGTTAGATGCCCAAACTATATCACCTTTGGTATTAACTTTAAATACAGTAACATTATCTTTTTGGCAGTAATACCTGGTTGTACATTGTCCTTTGCTGTTACAGGTAGTAATTTGGTAGTTATACATGCTAGAGCAGATAAGCACTACATTGTCGTTATCGATAGCTTGTACATCTTCTATTACATAAGTTGCCTTTAACGATTCTGCATTATCTTTTTTCTTTTTAGAAGTTGTTTCAGAAACTTTTTTTACTTCTTCTTTATCTTTTGCAAACAAAGTATTTAGTTGATTTAATGTAAAATAAGTAAAGTTAAGATTGCTGATAGTGTAAGTTTTAGGGTCAACCGTTCCGCTAAAAATACCGTTTAGTGTGCCCCCCTTATTTACGTCATTAAAAAGGCCAAAAACTTTTATAGCTGTTTTAGTTACCTTAAAGCCAAATCTTAAAATATTTTTATTATCTGCTTTCATACTATAAGAGTATATTTTACCACCACTTACATTAACAATTGAATAAATAGCGTAGGCTGTGGCTAATTGCTTTAAAGCCTTTTTTTCTTCGGTTGTATTAGCCCCTTTTTTCAGTTCTTGCTTTTCTTCTTTAGAAATGTCTACATACGTTTTAAGATGCAGGTTGCCATCATCACCAAGTTCATATTCAGATGATAAAGCATCAGATCTTCTGGGGCCAAAACTTATACCGCGAAATTTATTTTTAGTGGCTATAACTGGCAATGTTACCTGGTTAGCAGCCGCAAAAGTAAAGTCAGTATTTAAGAGTTTATACTCCATTTTAATGTTTTGCCCTTCATTTGCTGCAAGCTCGCCGCCAATCATAATCTTTTCGCCAGCCTTTTGATTACCCATTATAAAAAGCTCTGCTTTTCTTAAATCGCTTTTTAGATGAATTTAATTCGTATATTTTTTTTAACGGATTAAGTGGTTTAAGCTTGCTGTCAAAACTTTCTACAAATAATTCATCTTTAGTTTTGCTGTCTATTAACCAAAAAACATATAGCGTGTTTTCAAAAACAATTGATTTATGATAGTGTATTCCCTTATATTTTTTAGGGTCTTTTGCTTTAGCTGCTTTTACATCAAACAAAGCTACTGAGGCAACTTCTTTCATGGTAACTTTATCGTGGGCAACTAAATGAAGTTTGTCTCTGCCAACTTTACCGGTACTATACACGTATTTAGCGTTAGCGCCCACAAAATCATTGTAAAATCCATTTAGTTTTTTAGAATATACTTCTTTATCAGACCATGTGCCGGTTAGATCTTGTGCATTTAATAAATTACCTAAGAGTGCAAAAGCAATTATCGCTACTATTTTTTTCATAAAAATTAATATAAGCAAAGAAACAAAAAAAAGTTAAAATCCAAAGCCCAAGCAATAACCTATTACCAAAATAGGCTGTATTACAGATCTGGTTGTGCCATCCGACGAGTAAACCTGTTGATAATTACCCGTTGTTGTATTAGTATACGATGAGATATTAAATGCTGTATAGCCGGTATGCCTAATGCCAAAACCCGCGTAAAGATCTTGTACAAAACCTCCCTTACCACTACCCACTACTATTTGATAACCGTAAATTAGGTTAAACCCTAAATTTTTTATGGTAAGATCTGAGTTACCTGCTAAATAGCCTCCATTATAAGGATTTGGCGTGTACGTTAAATTATTGGTTGAATAACGCATATTAAAATGAACATAAGATCCTTCAGGTGCTTCATCACTAAAATATAATTTTAATCCCGCAGAAAGAAAAGGACTCGGGCTACCCGAGTAAGAAGAGTTACTTAAAAGATCGGATAACTTTACCTGGTTCGAAACATCGTGTGTATTAAAAGCATCACCCACTTGGGCAAATGATTTAAGCATATAATCCTGCCCAAAGCAAACGCCCAAAGCACCTTCTACCGAAAGAAGATTTCCAAAAGGATGCTCGTAAGCAATGGCAAAGGTACTTCTGCCAAGTAGTGCCAAATTAAATTTAATTATATTTTTTACCGTAGGTTGCGAATAATCGCTCGATGTTGTTTTAGAGTTATTGGCACTATTAAGTATGGAGTTTTTATCAGGTACAAATTTTTCATCTAGTTCGTTAGGATCGCCGGTTTGTACACCTTGGTTAGTTTGTTGTTGGGCGTAAACTTGTGTGATAAAAAAGCAAATAAAAATAAGTGTCTTACTTATCGTTTTCATACTATTATTTGATCTTAATTAATACTACGTAATTAGAAATTGCTTTAATTTTTTCTTCTAAAGGTACACTGCTTAAACTTTGGCTAGCGGGTAACTCCACGTTTTCAGGCAACAACTCTATCAGGTTTTTTATATAGCTTAATTTTATAGCGTAAGAAACATTATCTGCATCGGGTATGCCGGCATTTATTACACCTATAAGCTGCGCTTTATCATTAAATAAAGGGCCGCCACTGTTGCCTGGTTGCACGGGTATAGATGTTTGATACGAATTAATAGCATTATTATAGCCTGTTTTAGAACTTATTTTCCCATCTGTAAACTTTGCCTCCTTACCCATGCCAGATAATGCGTACGGATAACCTATTGTAAAAGCACTTGCACCCACATCAACGCCGCCGCTTTCTTTAAAAGAATACGGTATCATAGTTAAAGACTTGAAATTCTCATCATTTATTTTTAAAAGCGCCAAGTCATTATCTACATCTTTTTGTACCACAGTTGCGTTGTAAGATCTTGTAACACCTCCTGTATGCACCTCTACTAATACTCGGTTAGCATTATCAATAACATGATGATTAGTCAGCACATAGCCGTTAACCGTAAAAATCAATCCCGAGCCGGTTGCCTTTACATCCATATCCGTATTAGAATTTCCACCTGATGCATTTAATTTGTAATCGATCTCTTTAAAGATCATCTTTTCTATAGTTACGGTTGATTTTCCGCTGACTGAAAAACCGATATTGCTTCCATAATTTTTAGTTCTTGTATTAGTGTATTGAACCTCGCCGTTTATAGAATAAAGATTTTTTTCTCCGTTGCTTATAATCTTAATATTATTTGCGCCTTTCTTTACAATAGCTGATGAATACATGCCATCTGCTTCTATAGCATTTACACCTTCATAAACCAAGCCTACATAAAATGACGTGGCTGTGATGAAGAAGTAATTATAGTTCTGCCAATCTTTAAAACCAAATATTAACCCTGCTTTAGAACCTTCTTTTAATTTTTCTATATTAATAACTGCCTCTAAAGCAAATTCAGTTGATTGAGAAGGAATGCTGATATACCTTGAGTTTCCGGCAGGTAAAAAAGAAGTTAACTCTAAAGAGCCATTAATTATTTTGGCTGATGTTTTATCGCTGGTGTAAAGATCCCAATCGTTATTGTTGTTATCAAAGTCTTCTTCAAAAATCCGGTTAGATTGTCCGTCTTCATTATATTCTTTAAATCTTCCATTAACAACTTGGCCGTTCTTGTATTCAATATCCTTCCATATTTTTCCGCTTTCGTAATAAAATAAAGAGGTGCCGTTCTCAACACCTTCGGCATTAAAGTTTCGTACAAATTTTTTATTTCCGTTCTTATAATACCAGGTGCAGGTGCCGGTAAATACGCTTAAATTATCATCTATATCATTGGGTGTATTAATTTTCCCTTCAAAAAATAAATTGCCTCCGTTTACGTAATAAGATTTGTACGTGTTTGC
This sequence comes from Bacteroidia bacterium, assembly GCA_038206945.1. Taxonomy (GTDB): domain Bacteria; phylum Bacteroidota; class Bacteroidia; order B-17B0; family Aurantibacillaceae; genus PALSA-968. Next base: position 151,435 of record JBBRAG010000001.1, read on the forward strand.
GTCATCTGTTTTTTGACGATAATAATACCGAGACTGCTCCTGATCGGCTACCTTATTAGCTTTATCAAAATATTTTTTTTGATTGCCGTTTTGCGAAAAACCAACTTGAAAGCTTAAAAATAAAAAAAAGAAAACCACGATGTTTTTAAACATATAAAAAGTGTTAATTAATTTTTAAATATAAAATTTATTTGTGTATGTACCAACAAATTAAAACTCGCAGTTTTTTGGTGTACGCGCAAAAGCAATTACATCGCGTATATTACCCATGCCGGTAACAAACAGCACCAGGCGTTCAAAACCAAGGCCAAAGCCCGCATGCGGACAAGCACCAAACCTGCGTGTATCTAAATACCAATACATTTCTTCGGTTGGTATGTGCATTTCTTTCATGCGTTGCAATAATTTATCATAACGTTCTTCTCGTTGCGAACCACCAATAATCTCTCCAATGCCCGGAAACAAAACATCCATGGCACGTACGGTTTTGCCATCATCATTTTGACGCATGTAAAACGCCTTAATCTCTTTAGGATAATCTGTAAGAATGACCGGTTTTTTAAAATGCTTTTCAACTAAATAACGCTCATGTTCACTTTGTAAATCGGCACCCCACGTATCAATTAAATAATTAAATTTTTTCTTTTTGTTGTGATTGCTTTCGTGTAAAATTTCAAAAGCCTCGGTGTAAGTAACGCGCTCAAAATTATTATCTACACAAAATTTTAGTTTATCCAACAAGCTCATTTCGGCTCGTTCTTGCTGGGGTTTTTGTTTATCTTCTTCTGCCTGACGTTCGCTTAAAAAAGCAATATCATCAGCACATTTTTCAAGCGCTTCTTTAATAACATACTGCAACATATCTTCAGCCAGTTGCATATTGTCATCTAAATCGTTAAAAGCAACCTCTGGTTCTATCATCCAAAACTCGGCTAAGTGCCTGCCTGTATTAGAGTTTTCTGCACGAAACGTTGGCCCAAAAGTATAAACATCGCTTAAAGCCATGGCTGCCAATTCACCTTCTAACTGACCAGACACGGTGAGGTTGGTACTCTTACCAAAAAAATCTTGTGAGAAATCTATTTCACCGGTTTCAGTTTTTGGAGGATTGTTTATGTCTAATGTTGTTACACGAAACATTTGTCCGGCGCCTTCGGCATCGCTGGCAGTAATAATGGGTGTGTGTAAATAAACAAAGCCTTTTTCCTGAAAAAATTTATGTACGGCATACGCCAATGTATTTCTTACCCTAAAAACTGCGCTAAATGTACTGGTACGAAAACGCAAATGCGCAATATCGCGTAAAAATTCTAAACTGTGTTTTTTTGGTTGAAGTGGGTATTGCTCTGGGTCGCTATCACCTAAAATTTCTAATGAAGTAACTTTAAGTTCGTATTTCTGTCCTTTGCCTTGCGATGGAATAATATTTCCCACCGCGCTAATACAAGCGCCTGTGGTAATGCGTTTTAAAATATCTTCGGGAGTATTTGTAAAATCAACAACTAATTGTAAATTATGTATGGTTGAACCATCATTAAGCGAAATAAATTGATTGTTACGAAAAGTGCGAACCCAGCCTTTTACGCAGGCTTGGTAATCATGTTTATCATCAGATAAAATGGCATTTATTTTTGTGCGTTGCATAAAATTGTTTTTAAGGAGCGCAAAATTAGTAGAATTGTGCGATGTTACTAAATAAAAAAAGCCGATTGTTCATCGGCTTCGTTTATATTTTAAATATTTTATTATGGGCAGCCGAACCCCCCTGTTAAAGTAAATGAACTTGGAGATGTACCTGTAGCATTAAGATTAGCTACATTTTTACCGCCAACAACAGTTATCGTTACTGTGCCGCCGGTAGCGCTATTACTATTATAAGATAATAAACATTGGCCTGCTGCCGGATTATTTGATACAACGTTATAAACGCCTGCTGTTGGAGCCCCAAGAAATTGCAAGGTCATGCTGCCAATTTGCGTATTGCTACAAGTGCCATACATAGTGTTTCCGCCACAATATGAACTAGAAATACTACCACTTAAAGGCCCTGATCCGGTTGTTAAAGTAACCGAAGTTGGTGTTGGCGTGGTTGTAGCAGAGGTAGTGCTACCTGTAGTACCAGATGTAGTAGTGCCACTTGTTGTAACTCCACTTGTAGTTGGTGTATGGTTAGGATCTGGGTTTGTACCTGTGCCGTTTTGCGAAGCGTAACCTACATGGGTTGCGCTGTTATCATCTTTTTTACAAGCAAAAATAATTGCGCAACAAACTACTGCAATTGAACAAAAAGTGAATATTGTTTTTTTCATTTTAATTATTCTTTAAGAGAATTTAGATGCAAGATATACTATATTTTAATAAAAAGCAATTTTAACAAAATTATTCCACCGTTACAGATTTTGCCAAATTACGGGGTTGATCTACATTGCAACCACGCATTACCGCTATATGATAAGACAATAATTGCAATGGAACGACCGAAACCAATGGAACCAAAGATTCATCTGTTTCCGGAATTTCAATGGTGTAATCAGCGGTTTTACGCACTTCTTTATCGCCTTCATTTACAACAGCAATAATTTTTCCTTTACGGGCTTTAATTTCTTGAATGGTACTAACTACTTTTTCGTAATTAGGTCCTTTGGTAGCAATGACAACAACCGGCATCTCTTCATCTATCAAGGCAATTGGGCCATGTTTCATTTCTGCAGCAGGATACCCTTCTGCATGTATGTAGGATATTTCTTTCAGTTTTAAAGCACCTTCTAATGCTACCGGAAAAGAGTAGCCTCTTCCTAGATATAAAAAGTTGCGCGAGTCTTTATATATATCGGCAATGCGTTTTATTTTATCATCTAATTTTAAAACGCGCTCCACTTTATCAGGAATGGTTTCTAACTCGTACAATAACTGCCTATAACGACTTTCTACAAGCGTACCTTTTTTATAAGCGATGTGTAAAGCCATTAATGTAAGCACGGTTACCTGCGCTGTAAATGCTTTGGTAGATGCCACGCCAATTTCGGGGCCGGCGTGGGTGTAAGAACCCGCGTGTGTTGCACGCGCAATAGAAGAACCCACCACGTTACAAACACCAATAATGGTTGCACCTTTAGATTTTGCCAGCTCAATAGCAGCCAATGTATCAGCGGTTTCGCCCGATTGAGAAATGGCAATAACAATGTCATCTTCATAAATTACCGGGTTACGATAACGGAATTCACTAGCATATTCAACCTCAACCGGAATGCGCGCGTATTCTTCAAATAAATATTCGGCCACCAAACCTGCGTGCCAAGAGGTGCCGCAGGCGATGATGATAATACGCTTTGCTTTTAAAAATTTCGGTTCGTAATCAACAATACCACCAAGCTGCACAATGGCTTTATCGGCATTTAAACGCCCGCGCATACTATCTTTTATAGAACGAGGTTGCTCATAAATTTCTTTCAACATAAAATGTTCGTAGCCGCCTTTTTCAATGGCTTCCAACTCCATTTCAAGCTCCTGCACATACGGTGTAATGTCTTTATCTTTTAGGTTACGAATTTTTAGTTCTTCGTTGCGCTTAAGAATGGCAACTTGTTCATCCTCCAAGTACACCACATTTTTTGTGTATTCAATAATGGGGGATGCATCTGATGCAATAAAAAATTCTCCTTCTCCCACACCAATAACCAACGGACTACCCTTTTTGGCCGCCACTAATTCATTCGGGTTATTTTTATCCAAAACTACAATGGCATAGGCCCCCACCACCTGTTTTAATGCGGCAATTACGGCATGACCTAATTTTAAATTATCTTTTTCTTTAATTTCTTCTATTAGATGAACTAGCACTTCAGTATCTGTCTGACTTTTAAATGTATGCCCGCGTTTTTCTAAATTTTCTTTTATAGACGCGTAATTTTCAATAATACCATTGTGTATTAAAACAATATTTCCGCTTTGCGAATAGTGTGGGTGTGCGTTAACATCATTCGGCTCGCCATGTGTAGCCCAGCGTGTATGCCCAATACCAATATTACCCGTTTTATCTTTGCCTTCGGTAAATTTTTCAAGATCAGATACCTTGCCTTTACATTTATAAACATGTAAGTTCTTCTCTGCCGCAATCATAGCCACACCGGCACTATCATAACCACGATACTCTAAACGATGTAAGCCTTTAACTAAAATGGGGTACGCCTGGCGTTCTCCTATATATCCTACAATTCCACACATAAAAAGGTAATTAATTAAGATGCTAATTTACGATTTTTTAGGAAATAGCGAGTAGTTAATAGGTAATAACATAATTCTTACTTTTAATTCTTAAATTTGAATTATTTAAAATTTGTATCACTATGCCTATTTATCATAAACTCGGAGAGATTCCTCAAAAAAGACACACACAATTCAAATCGTCTCAGGGTAATTTTTATTATGAGCAACTATTTGGAACAGAAGGTTTTCATGGCTTTTCATCTTTATTATACCATACACATCGACCAACGCAAGTAAAAGAAATTTTACGTAGTTATGATACTACGCCAAAAGTTGCGGTAGAAAAAAATATAAAATCTATGTTATTAAAAGGTTTTGAAATTAAGCCTGAAGACGATTTTTTAGATAGTCGTAAAGTACTACTTTTTAATAGCGATGTTTGGTTTGGATTAGCTGCGCCTAAAAAAAGTTTGCGCTCTTATTTTTATAAAAATGCTGATGCTGATGAAATGCTTTTCATTCACAGAGGCAAGGGCACGCTGCGTACTTTTATGGGTAACATTCCGTTTGAGTATGGAGATTATTTAATCATTCCACGTGGTATGATCTACCAAATTGATTTTGAAACCGAAGATAATCGTTTGTTGTTTTTAGAAAGTTTCCATCCAATATATACACCAAAACGTTACAAAAACTCTGGCGGACAAATGCTGGAGCATTCTCCTTTTTGCGAACGCGATTATAAAATGCCTGAAGTGCTTGAAACGCATGATGAAAAAGGCGATTTCCTTATCAAGATTAAAAAAGAAGGTATGATACATGAGTTTGTATATGCCACACACCCTTTTGATGTGGTTGGTTGGGATGGCTACAATTTCCCATGGGCATTTTCTATTCATAATTTTGAACCCATTACCGGGCGTATACATCAACCGCCTCCGGTGCATCAAACCTTCGAAACATCTGCCTTTTTGGTGTGTTCGTTCTGCCCGCGTTTGTATGATTATCACCCGCTTTCTGTTCCTGCACCTTACAATCATAGCAATATAGATAGCGATGAAGTTTTATATTATGTTGATGGTGATTTTATGAGTCGTAATAATATTAAACAAGGCGATATTACCTTGCATCCAAAAGGCATACCTCACGGACCAGCGCCAGGAGCCATGGAGCGAAGTATTGGTCACAAAGAAACACAAGAGCTGGCTGTAATGGTAGACACATTCCGCTCCCTAAAAGTTACGGAAATTGCTGCGCAAATTGATGACGGAAAATATTATAAAAGCTGGGTAGATTAATTCTTAATACGTCATTGAGCATCTAATTATGGCTGGTATGGCTATAGTTATTTTCAGTGAAGTCTAGAAACTTTCTGCACCACCAGGATTTACGCTTCAAGTTTTTGGATTTAGCTCGTCATTTTTAGTTTTTTAATTACTTCGATGCGAATAGAGCATTTCCAAAAAGCTTTAAACTGCAATCCTTAACGCAAAAATACCTCGTTTCATGCGGAATTTGTGTCAGCATCTCAACATATTACGAATAAATTTTTTAAATTATCTTTGTACCTTATGGAAGTAGAAGTTTTGTACGAAGACAATCATTTAATTGCTATAAACAAAAAACCAAGTCAGATTGTACAAGGCGATAAAACAGGCGATGAGCCCCTTTCAGAAAAAGTAAAAAATTTTTTAAAAGAAAAATACAACAAACCAGGCAATGTGTTTGCAGGCGTTATTCATCGTATAGACCGGCCTGTTAGTGGGGTAGTATTGTTTGCTAAAACAAGCAAAGCCCTTAGTCGTATGAATGAGTTGTTTCGTAACCGCGAGGTAAAGAAAACCTATTGGGCTGTAGTAAAAAACAAACCACCACACGAAAGCGGAACGCTGGTTAACTACCTAGTAAAAGACGAAAAGAACAATCGTTCCAAAGCTGTTTCTGCCGAAAACAAATCAGGATTGAAAGCAGAGCTTAGTTATAAAATACTTGCACACACCAACAGTTTTTTCTTGCTCGAAGTAGATCCTATTACAGGCAGGCATCACCAAATTCGTGTACAATTATCTACCATGGGTAGTCCTATTAAAGGAGATATGAAATATGGTTTTCAACGCGGCAACGAAGACGGCTCAATACACCTGCATGCACATAAAATAAATTTTGAGCATCCAGTTACTAAAGAAAAAATGGAGATTATTGCCCACCCACCCAACGAAGTAGTATGGGATGCTTGTGTTAAAGCGCTTTCTTAATTTATTTCTTCCAAAATTTATTCAGTAAAAAATAAATTATCGCAAAGCCAATGATTGAAAAAATGATCATTAAAATTCGTTGCGCACCGGTGGGAATAATATTATCATGCAAGCTTTCAGTTTCTGAAATGGGTTCAGTAAAGTTTTTCAACCCGCATAGCTCGTTAAGTTTATCAGTTTCATCATCTACTGTTATATCAGATTTTATATACATTCTATCAATATTTTTATTGGCATTAATTATGTTCTTTCTACTTCTACTACAATAAGCAACAAGAGGTTTTGCTTGTTTATAGTTAGCGTAAATAAGCCAGTCTTCGCCTACGTTAAATTTAAAAGCACATTTGTTTTTGTTGTCAAAAAATATTTCTATTTGTTTGGCTGAAATTCCTTTAAATAAACTGCTTATCATAAAAGTAGCCTTGTCATAATCTGTTCCTTTAACCACACTAATTGTCTTTCCCCTGAAAATTAGTTTATTTGAATTTATATCTGCTTCCGAAAAAGCTATTTCTTTCTCGTTACAATTGCAATTATCCTGAGAGAAGGAAATTTGAAAAAGTAATATCAAAAACAGAATGTATATTGCGCGCATATTTAATTTTTGGTAAAGTTACAATTGTATTTTGTTTGCTCTACACTGTACAAGATACGACGTACAAATTTTATGTGTAAATTTGCAGCGTGAAAAGAAAAAGAATATTTTTAGTATCTATCATCTTATTTCCTTCTTTACTTTATTTTTTGTTTGAATTAACGCAGGCCAACTTTAAAAAAATGGCTTACTACGGGCCAAAAACTCTTAATGAAAAGGGAGATACGGTTTATTATTCTGTGCCTGAAGTTTCTTTTTTTAATAATGTACAAACACATCAACGATCAAACACATCCAAAATCGAAACAGAACAAAGGGTTTCTTATTTAATTGACACAACAAATTCTCCCGTTTACATAATCTTATTTTTAGATAAAAATTTAAGAAAAGACGGATATAAATTGGAGGCCTTTTTTGATTACGCCCAATATAAACCTACTGAATTTAAAAACGTCTCAATATTTTTTATTTCAGATTATGATTCTGCGCTTGAAGGTAGAAAAGAGAATCAAGATTTAAAAGGAGATTTCGATTCATTAAAAATAAACCTTCCAACTTTTCTTCCTTTATTAGCAGAAGGCAAAATAGCTAAAGAAGCTTATTTTAAAGGGAAACCTTATTATGTATTTAATTATTTCGCCGTATTGGTTGATAAGCACAGGCACATACGTGGCTATTATGACCCCAATCAAAACTCGGAAGTAAAACGAATGGTACAAGAATATAAGCATTTAAAAACAAAAGATGAATATGCTAACACACTTAAGAAAAATGATATTGAACAAAAATAAAAACATACTTCTATTGGTTGTTTTAGTATTGTTTGCTTTTGCCTGCGGTTCAAAAAAAGCAGAAGAGAAAAAATTACTGCTTCCTGTTTACGGAACAAAAACGGTATTCCCTGAGAAAGATACAGTTTATCATACCATAGGAGATTTCTCATTGCTTAATCAATACAAAGAAGTTATAACGCAAAAAGCCACGGAAAATAAAATTTACGTAGCTAACTTTTTCTTTGCTACTTGTCAGAGTATTTGTCCGGCTATGACTAACCAACTTACGCGCGTACAACAAACAGAAAAAAATGACACCAATTTTTTAATTCTCTCACACACCGTAAATCCCATGCACGATACCGCCGAGGTATTATTGGAATATGCAAGCAAATATGGCGCGCAAAAAACCAAATGGCAATTTTTAACCGGCGATAAAAAATCTATTTATAAATTAGCTAAAGACGATTATATGGTAAACGCTTTAGAAGATGATGGCACCGAAGAAGGCTTTATACACAGCGAAGCCCTATTACTAATTGACAAACAAAAACGCATACGCGGTATTTATGATGGTACAGATAGTTTGCAGGTTAATAAATTAATAAACGATATTTCTATTTTAAAAAAAGAAAAATAAAACCCATTTTTTGTCATTCCGAACTTGTTTCGGAATCTTAAACGCATTAATTTTAAGATGCTGAAAAGAGTTCAGCATAACGAGCATCAAAAAAAAATAACATGAGCGACAAAGCCGTATTTAGATTTGTAATTGCAATAAGCATTTTTGTATTCGCAGTAGTAGTTATCTTAAACCAAAAAGTATTGCCTCGCCCCGATGTAATGCCATCTTTTGTTCAATATCTGCCGCCTTTAAACGCTACCCTAAACGCTACCTGCACCATCTTACTATTAGCTTCTTTATGGTTTATTAAAAGAAAGAATATTGTTATACACAAAAAAATAAACTTGACTGCTTTTGTGTTATCGGCTTTATTTTTGGTATCATATATAGTAGCGCATTACTTTATGCCCGATGTAAAATTTGGCGATATAAACCACGATAATATTTTAGATGATGCAGAAAAAAATTTAGCAACAGGTCGTAGCTTATACTTATTTATCCTTATCTCACACATAATATTGGCTGCGCTTGTTTTACCTATGATATTAATTTCATTTTACTTCGGTCTAAAAAACGAAGTGGTTAAACACCGCAAAATAGTTCGCTTTAGTTATCCTATTTGGTTGTATGTAACAATAACCGGTGTGGTAGTATATTTAATGGTTAAACCGTATTACCCTTTTTAAAATGAAAGCAAGGCAGCTAACTTTTTTCTTATTTACCCTGCTACTTTGTTACTCTGTAACCTACGCGCAATGTGCCATGTGCAAAGCTGCTGCCGAAAGCGATTTACAAAACAATCCAAACTCATTTGCACAAGGCTTAAACAAAGGCATACTTTTTTTAATGGTTATACCGTATATTATTGTTGGTATAATTTTTAGAAAAGATATTGCGGTGTTCTTTAAAAATATTAGCAATAAAGAAAAATCACCTCTCAATAAAAAGAATTTAAACAACCTTACTTTTGTGCTGACTTTTGTAAGTTGTGCAGTTGTACTCTTTGTGTTGTTTATCAGTTTTTATAAACCCTATTAATTTTTATCATACAAGTTTGTCAAAGTATGGGCGTTCCGCTGGTTACAGCGGCGGGCTTTGCGCTTCAAGTTTTTGGATTACCAAAAAGCTTTACACTGCAATCCCTAACGCAAAAATAACACTCGTCATGCTAACTTATTCAGCGTCTCAACAAAACACAACACAAATAATTTACTTTTTAAAAGTTGCTTTTTTAGCAGCCTTTTTAACTGCTTTTTTAACGGCAGTTTTCTTCGCTGTTTTTTTAACTGCTACTTTTTTGGTAGCCGATTTTTTTGCAGATGTTTTCTTAGCGCCTTTTTTATCAAAAGCAGTTGGCATTTGGTCCAGAATCATTTTTTTGATTTCGTCTAAAGAAATAGTAGTTAATTCCTCCGGTGCAAATTTATCTCCGTTGGTTTTTCTATCCAACTTCAACATTAATTTATTGAAGCGAATAAATGGTCCCCAACGTCCGTTTTCGATAGCAATTTTTTCATCGTCCCACTTTTGTATAAAACGATTAGTCTCTTTTTCTAATTTTTTGCTCGCTAATTCATCAATATCACTTTGCGATAAATTATCAAAATCATAAGCCTTTGGAACATTAATATATAAACCGCCTAATTTAATAAACGGCCCAAAACGACCCTTGCCTTTAGTTACAGGCTCGCCTTTGTAAAACGCAACAGGCGCATCAGCTACTTCTTTATCAGCAATTAATTGTATAGCTCTTTCCATATCAACCTTAAAAGGGTCTTCGCCTCTTGGGATAGAAATAAACGCTTCGCCAAATTTTACATACGGACCAAAACGACCTAAATTAACCGATACATCTTTATCGTTATGAGTACCTAAATGCGCAGGAAGTTTAAATAAATCAAGGGCTTCTTCCAACGTAATCATTTCCATGCGTTGATCTTTACGAAGACTTGCAAAACGAGGTTTTTCGCCACCTTCAATGGTTTCGCCAATTTGCGCTAAAGGCCCAAAACGACCAATACGTACAAAAATTGATTTACCACTTGCCGGATCAACACCTAAAACACGTTCGCCACTTGCGCGTTCAGAATTATCAATTGTTTTTTCTACTGTTTTATGAAACGGAGTGTAAAATGTTTTCAGCATTTTAGCCCAATCTAATTTGCCATCGGCAATTTCATCAAACTCTTCTTCAACTTTTGCTGTAAAATGAAAATCTAAAATATCAGGGAAATATTGAATCAAGAAATCATTAACCACCATACCAATATCGGTTGGGAATAATTTATTTTTTTCGGCGCCTGTATTTTCTGTCTTCGTTTCTTTGGTAATATTATTTTTTGATAGAACAAGATTTACGTAGTTACGTGTGTTGCCTTCTCTATCAGTTTTTTCTACATAATTTCTTTTTTGAACAGTAGAAATAGTTGGCGCATACGTTGACGGACGGCCAATACCAAGCTCTTCTAATTTTTTTACCAAACTTGCCTCTGTGTAACGCGCCGGATGATGTGTGAAGCGTTGCGTAGCAGTAATTTCGTTGCTTTGTAAAATTTGTCCCTGTGTTATTGGAGGAAGAATAGATGAATTTTCTGATGCTGCTTCAACTGTTTCTGTTTCTTCATCATCACTGCTTTCCATATATACCTTAAGGAAACCATCAAATTTCAACACTTCACCTTGTGCAACAAATATTTCAGACGTGGTAGAAACTTTAATTTTTGCAGTTGTTTTTTCCAACTCAGCATCACTCATTTGAGAAGCAATGGTACGTTTCCAAATCAAATCGTATAAACGTTGTTCGTTACGCTCGCCTTCCACAAACTGCCTGTCTATATAAGTAGGTCGAATTGCTTCGTGAGCCTCTTGCGCACCTTTACTTTTTGTTTTGTAGGTGCGAGGTTGATAATATTTTGCTCCGTAGTTTGCATTGATGGCTTTGTCGGCCTGATTCATAGCGGTTTCCGAAAGGTTAACGCTATCGGTACGCATATAAGTAATCTTTCCTGCTTCGTATAATTTTTGAGCTACTACCATGGTTTGCGAAACCGAAAAACCTAATTTACGAGCAGCTTCTTGTTGTAATGTAGATGTTGTAAATGGTGCAGATGGAGAGCGTTTAGCTGGTTTAGTTTCTAAAGTTTCTATAGTGAAAACTGCCGCTTTACATTTTTCTAAAAACTCTTGGGCTTCTTTTTCAGTTGCAAAACGTTTGTCTAATTCGGCTTTTAAAGTTGCTTTTCCGGTATTGAATAAGGCCACTACTTTATAGGCAGAGGTTGATTTAAAATTTTGAACTTCTCTTTCTCTATCAACAATTAAACGCACCGCAACCGATTGTACACGGCCGGCAGATAAACTCGGGCGAATTTTTCTCCATAATATAGGAGACAATTCAAAACCAACCAACCTATCTAAAACACGACGAGCTTGTTGAGCATTTACTAAATTAATATCAATTTGGCGTGGGTTTTCAATGGCTTTTTGAATAGCCGATTTTGTAATTTCATGAAAAACGATGCGCTTTGTTTTTTTAGGATCTAAGTTTAATGTTTCGGCTAAATGCCAGGAAATGGCTTCTCCCTCGCGGTCCTCATCGGAAGCTAACCAAACCATGTCGGCTCCCTTGCTTAATTTTTTTAATTCGGCAATCACTCTTTCTTTTCCTTCAGAAACTTCGTATGTGGGGGTAAAATTGTTCTCAATATCAACGCCATAGCCTTTTTTAACCAAATCTCGGATATGCCCAAAACTTGAGCGTACCGTAAAATCTTTACCTAAAAATCCTTCGATGGTTTTAGCTTTTGCGGGTGACTCAACTATAACAAGGTTCTTGCTCATTCGTTACCTTTTTTAAATAAATAAGACTGCAAAAGAAACAAATTTTATTTAATAGTGAAAAAAAGGTGATTTTTTGGCAGTTTGATGTTTTATTACTTTACCAGTAATTTTGGTTCCATCATATCTAATATTGCGTATTTAACACCTTCGCGTCCAAGCCCTGAATCTTTAATTCCGCCATAAGGCATGTTATCCATTCTAAATGTAGGAACATCGTTTATTATAACGCCGCCTGTTTCTATATTGTCAAAACAAAAATCTACATCACTAAGCAAATTAGTAAATACCCCGCATTGCAAACCAAATTTGGTATCGTTAATTAAATATACGGCTTCTTCAATAGTATTATATTTTTCTATGCACACAACAGGGCCAAAAGCTTCTTCAGCATTAACTTTCATGTTAGTTGTTGTGTCGGTTAAAATAGTCGGCTCCACATAGCTGCCTGTGCGTTTGCCGCCTTGTATTAATTTAGCACCTTCGGCAATTGCCTCATTTATCCATGTTTCCACACGAATGGCATTATCTTCGTTTATCATAACAGATATATCAGTTGCGGCATCTAAAGGGTCTCCGTATTTTAATTGTTTAGTACGTTCGATAAATTTTTCCATAAAAACATCAAATACATTCTGTTGAACAAAAAACCGTTGCGCGTGAATGCAGATTTGCCCGCTATAAGCAAAACCGGCCGCTACACATTTTTCAATAACTGCATCTATATGATCGGCAGAAGTAACAATAACACCCGCGTTACCACCCAACTCAAGCACTACTTTTTTCTTGCCCGCATGTTTTTTCATTTCCCAGCCAACCGCCGGCGATCCTGTAAAGGATAAAAGATTAAAACGTTCATCGGTTACAATAGCGTTTCCGCTTTTTCTATCCATGGGTAAAATAGATACACTTCCTTTTGGAAGATCTGTTCTGTCAATAATTTTGGCAAGCTCTAAAGTAGAAAGTGGGGTAAAACTTGCAGGCTTTAATATGATAGGGCAACCGGCGGCAATAGCCGGAGCAATTTTATGTACGGCTAAGTTTAAAGGAAAATTAAATGGTGCAATGCCCGCAACAATACCTATGGGAAAATATTTTACAAAGCCTTCTTTTTTTTCTCCGGCTGAAGTCCAATCTAAACTGATATATTCTTTTGCTAAACGCTTACATTCTTCGGCGGCAATAACAAAAGTTTGTGCTGCACGGTCTATTTCGCTTAAAGCATATTTTATAGGTTTGGCAGATTCTAACGAAAGTATTTCAGCTAAATGATTTCTGTCTTTTTTTATTTCGTTGGCAATGAAAAGCAAAATTTCTTGCTTTTTAAACGAAGGCATTTTTTTAAGAAGTACTAAAACTTCTTGTGCTTTTTTAATGGCGTGGTCTAATTCTTTTTCGGTTGCTTGATAAGTTGTTGCAAATTCTTTTTTTGTAAAAGGATTAACTGTGTTGAGCATTTTAGAGGTGGCTATAAAATCGCCACCACAATAAATTAGATAGTTCATGTTGTTTGTTTTAGTAAAAGTAAAGAAAGGAAAGGCTGCGTGGTCTTAAAAAATCATAAGTAAATTTATTATTCGCTAAACGATTTTTCTATGGTGGGGAAAGAAAATTGAAACCCCATACTTATAATTTTTTCATTGCTTACTTGTGATCCTTCAAGAAGCATAACAGCCATCTCTCCTAAAATAAGTTTTAATAAAAATTTGGGAATACCGGGAATTAAGAAAGGTTTGTGCAGGCTTGTCGCCAGGTGCTTCATAAATTGTTTGTTAGTAATTTTTTCAGACGCAACCGCATTAAATATTCCGTTTATATTTTTATTAGCAAGGCAAAATCTAAATAAAGCACATAAATCTTTTACATGAATAAAGGGCATATATTGTTTTCCGTTTCCTAAAGGAGACGCTAATCCAAGGTTTGTTGTTGGGATTAATTTTTTAAGCGCGCCGCCGTCTTTACCGATAACAATACCTAGGCGAAGTATGGCAGTTCGTTCGGCAATGTCTGCAAATTGGTTGTATGAATTTTCCCATTGCACGCAACAGTCTGCTAAAAAATCGTTCCCCGGGAAATCGTTTTCAGTAAATATTTTATCGTTTGTAACGGCACCGTAATAACCAACACCGGAAACGCCAATCAAGCCTTTAATTTTTTGATTTCTTTTTTTTAATGTTGTTGCAAGTAGTGTCGCGCTTTTAACACGACTATCAATAATTTCTTGTTTTCGTTTATCCGTCCAACGTTTATCTGCAATACCCGCACCCGCTAAATGAACAATGTAATCTACATTTTCTAAAGCTTGTTCATCAATTTTATTTTCCTCTACATTCCAATAATAAATGTTGGAAGATTTTTTTTGCTTATTATGTGATAATCCTTTTACAAGATACCCCTGTTGTAAAAGATGTTTGCTTACATGTCTTGCTAAAAAACCTCCGTAACCTGTTATAAGAATTGTTTGCTGCAAACCCGGCAAATTAGTTTGTTTCTTCAGGGTTACGGTTACTCGGCCCGCGCATGTGGATTATTAATCCATTTAAAAAATTGCGCAATACTTGGTCGCCACACTCTTTATAATTTGGATGATCTTCTTTTTGATATAAAGCATTTAATTCACTTTTAGTCATATTAAAATCAACCAACTTTAAGATTGCGATCACATCATCATCTCTAAGTTTAAGTGCTACGCGAAGTTTTTTTAATACATCGTTGTTTGTCATTTTTATAATAGTTAACTTGTTTATTAAATTATAACCAGCCACCCATTTCTGTTTTGGCTGTTTTCTTTCTTCCCCTGCAATCTCTTGGTTTCTTTGCCTTACAAGACAAAGTAATTCCAATAAAAAGTAAACTACAAATAAAATATAGAAACTTTTTTTTCATTTTATTTAACCGCTATTTCGTTATTCGTATTCTCTTCAATCGATAAAACAATTTCTGCATTTGTGCCGCAATAATTTTTTAAAGTATTACACACTTTTAGCAATTGCTTGTTACTTAAAACCTGCTGTGTTTTTGTTTCGTTAGCGCACCAATTTGTAACCGAAAGTTTAGCGTAATCGTTTTCTATATTATTTACCGTAAAATATTGTAGATATAAAGGTAGTTTATTCTTTTCGGCTTGTTTTAAATAAATAAATTGTTGCGTGGCATTATTTTGCATTAAATCTATATTGTTTTCAGGAAACAGATCTTGCTTTATTAATCCTCCAAAACCCACAGCCAGCAATATAAATGAAGCATATAAGTTAAACGAAAAGGAATAGATTTTTTGTTCATTCGTTTTTCCGGCAAATAAAAAGTACAGTAAAAAGATCATGCATAAATTCCATATTAAAACAGCTGCATTTGCGTAAGGTGTTTCGGTTAACAATAAACAGAACGAAAATAAATGCATGCTAATCCCAATAACAATAGCCGCAATTTTTAAGCGGTGGACAAACAACCCTAACACAACAAATATTTCTACGAAAGGCACAAAGTATCTAATTCCTAAAAGATAAGTGTGTTGCTCGGGCGTGCAAATTTTTTCTAAAGGCGCAATAAATTGTAACCAAATATTTCCATCCATACTAGTTTTTAAAAACTCTGCAGCTGATAAAACATACATAAAACACACCAAAAACTTAATAGCCGTAAATACCGCATTATATTTACGTGGGTTATCAATTCTCCAATTATGTCCGCACAAAAGAAGCAACACCGCTAAATAAAAAAACAACCAATATTGCCCTTTTGCTGTATCGGTAAAAACAGCAAACAACAAACACAATGTAGCGATAAACACAAAAATTTTAGGAGAACGATACAAGAACATTCCCGTTAATGAGATGGTTAAAATTACCGGCAAAACATAATCTGCGATTTGATTATACGAGAAATCGTACAAAGCCAACTTGGGATAAAAGCCTGCGGGAAGCCACCAATTAAAGGTAAAGCAAACGCTTGTTATAAGCGCTAAGGCTAAAATATTTTTAACGATACGTAATCGTTGAGAAGCACTAATGTTTGGGTTGATGAGTTGTTGTATCATTTTAATTTTCCGGCTTTGTAAAAATATTTTTTATAATAAGGTTCGTCTAAATCACTAATCATAACACCCCTTTTGGTGGTTGCGTGCACAAATTTGTTGTTACCTATATACACGCCAACGTGCGAAACTTTGTT
Source organism: Bacteroidia bacterium (assembly GCA_038206945.1). GTDB lineage: Bacteria > Bacteroidota > Bacteroidia > B-17B0 > Aurantibacillaceae > PALSA-968. Next base: position 167,896 of record JBBRAG010000001.1, read on the forward strand.
GCCGGCTATCTTAAAAAATACCAGATCGCCTTCTTGCACTTCATTCGTTTTTACGGTTGTTGTTAATGGTTCAATTGTGTTTGCTGCACCCGAAATTGCTTTATGATACACATCAGCATATAATTTTGCCGCAAAGTGAGAACAGTCAATTCCGTTTTTATCTGCGCCTCCATATCTATACGTAACCCCATACCAATCACTAATAAAGTTGGCCAAGGTTTTGTCTGAAACATTTTTTGTTTCGAGCTTAAATTCTTCAACAGGTTTTTTTAATTCTATTTCTTGGGGTTTGTTTTCTTTGTTTTCTTTAATCGAAACAGCTTTGATAGCAGGTTTTTCAGAAGAAGTTTCTGTTTTTTTTGGAGTATGAGGAGCAACGACAACAGGCTTTTTCGACTTACAGGAAGTAAATAGTAAAACAAAGCAAATAAAAACCAATGGCAAATGGCGCATATCCAAAAATAGATGATGCAGAGGCTTGTTTGTGGCAAACCCAAAGCGTTTATCTACACCGCTTTGTTAATTGTATTGTATGCTTAATTTTTTAGGGGCAGAAATTGCGTTTCCATTTTGAATGGCCGGTTTCCAAATTTTAATTGATTTTATAAAGTCAATTACGTCTTTAGAACAAGCCCCACAATTATCAACTGATTTTAAAACTTCAATGTTTGTGGCTGTTCCATTTTTATCGACTAAAAACTTAACCACAATTATACCTGAATTTGTGGTAGAAGAAATTTTCAAGTTTTGTTTTACGTAAGCAGCAAAAGTGCTGTCGCCATTCATAAAAGAGGGTTCTTTATAGTTTTTAAGGGCATCGCTTTTTAAAGTAGAGTTCGAATCAAATAAATTAGTTTTTGCTTTTTCTTCTGCTTTTTTAGCATCTACAGGCACAGCAGGAGATTGTTCTGCAAAACTTGCCCGATCTTTGTTTTGATAAGCTAGAGAAGGTTGACTCATTGCGACGGTAACTTTATTGGATTTAGCCGAGCCCTGAGCTCTGTTTTCATCAGTAGTCACAACACTAGGTTGTGCTGAGGTTATAGTATTTATTTCTTTACTCGTTTGTTGTTGAAAAGATTTTTTATCAATAGTTCCACCGCTTTTAGTGTCTGGGTCTATTAAAGCAACGTCTTCTGCAACGCCATCTAGTTTCGCTCCAAAAGATTTTTCTTGCTCTAAACTTTTATCAGGTTTTTGTGCTGTTTTGTTTTCGGCTAAAACAATTTTCTCGCTAGTAGTAGTTGGTGTGGCTGGTTCAGGCCCTTTGGCTTCGTATGTTTCCGGTGTTTCTTCCTGAACAGGTGCGTTTAAAGATTGCAGCAAATTATCTTCTTTTGTTTTTGTTTCGGTAGATGCAACAACTTTTTCACCTTCTATAACATCCGAATTTTTTAAAAAGAAAATCAATCCAACTATTAAAAGTAAAGATGCTGCTGCGCTGAAAAAATAAATGATTTTTCTTTGTTTCTCTTTTTTAGTTTCTGTAATTACAATTTTATCAACGTCTTTATTTAAATGAGTTAATACATCGTAGTTGTCCAGCATTTTCAATCCACCCAAGGCTTCCAAGTCAAACTCATCCATATCAGCGGGCGCGTTTTTTCCTTCCTTAATTAATTTAAGAAGCTCTTCTTTGGTGTATGTGTTATGCTTGTCCTTTTGCATTATTTTCTTCCAACCGTATTTTTAAATTTCTTTTTCCGTTTTGTATGTAACTTTTTACTTTATTTAAATCATAATTTGTCAGCTCTACAATTTGCGTGTAACTTTTATCTTTTAAATAAAAAAGTTCTACACAAACACGCTGACCTTCATCCAAATTTGCTAGGGCTTTTTCAAGCAAAGCATATTCCTGCTCTCGCTTGTTAGCCTGTAGATGCGTTTCATCGGTGTTTTCCATAAAAACTTTAAAATCTTTTTCATATTCAATGGCTCGCTTTAAATTGCTTTGCGCCGATCGAAGTTGCATTAAACAAAAGTTTTTGCTGTAGGTAAACAACCAACTTTTAAAAAATTCGACTTTATGTTTCTTTAAATCTTCAAATAGTTTCGTAAAAATATTTACACTGGTATCGTAAGCCTGATCTTGGTCTTTAAAGTATTTCATACACAAACCAAAAACCAAGTGCGAGTATCTTTTATATAAAACACCCACCAAAGCCTTATCGCCGGTTTGCCTGTATTTATTAAGCAATTGGGTGTCGGTTAATTCGGTATGAAGGGCAGTTTTCAAAATATTCATTAAAAGTAAAAATAATTTATGGAATTTACTTTTTCTTGGCATCTCAATAGAAACAATTTAAAACTATAGCTTATGAAATAGTCGTGTTTCTTAAATGAAAACAAAAATTAAAACCAACACGACTATAATGTGGCAATAAAAAAACTTAAAAACACACACATGAAAACGCAATTAATAGTATCTGCCCTGCTTTGTTTAACACTAAGCACAAAAGCAACCGAAGCCGAAAAAACCATCAAAACAAAACCCGAAAAAGTTATTGTATATAAAAACGGCGCGCAAATTTTTAGACAAACACAAACCAATTTGGTAGCCGGCGAAAATAAGTTAGTTTTTGAATGGCTTGAGGAAGGTGTGAGCGCTAACAGTATACAAGTTGGCGGCAATGGCAACTTTATTATTACCGAAAGCGAATACAATGATAAGATGCCAAACTTGAGTAATGTTGCCGATTTAAAATATGTAAAGCTCATCAAGCAATTAAAAGATTCGTTGGCCTTGGTAGATTACAAAACCGAAGAAATAAATTATCGCAAAGAAATTTTAAATACAGAAAAAAATGTATTGCTCAATTTTCGCTTATATAAAGGCGATGCGAAGAAAGATTCGTTATCTTTTTTAAAAAACGGCTTAATTTATTTGCAAGAAAAACTTACTTCCATCTATAACGATTTACACAAACTGAAAAAAGAAGGAGAAGATATTTACACCATCAGATTAAATTTACAAAACAGATTGAATGGTGTTAATGCCGATTTGGGTGAGGAAGATGTTGCGGATATTTACAAAACAAATCATCAAATTACCATCAGTATAATTTCGGATGTGGCAACGCAAGCAAACATAAACGTAAATTATTTTGTAAACACCGCCGGTTGGGAACCCATGTACGATTTGCGTACCGATGGAGTAGAATCGCAGGTAAAATTAACCTACAAAGGTATTGTGTATCAACACACCAATGTAGATTGGACCAACGTAAAACTTATTCTTTCAACAGGCTCGCCGCAATGTAATCTTAGTGCTCCTGAGCTTTATTCTTGGTATTTAGATGAAGCTAAACCCACCTATATGTATGATAAATCGAAAAAGGCGAGTGCTCCGGTAGTGGCCATGAGCGAAGGTTCTGGCCGAGCTTCTTCCGAAAAATATGAAGAAGCTGAACAAGGTGCAAAACAAGCGTTTGATTATGTTGCCACTAATGATCAGCAAGTGCAAGCAACTTTCGAAATTAAATTACCTTACAGTATTGCTTCCGATAATAAAAAACATACCGTATCTGTTCTTCAAAAAGATTTAGAAACAAAATACATGTACAAAACAGTTCCAAAAGTAGATGTTACCGCTTACTTATTAGCACACGTTACAGGCTGGGAAAACCTGAATTTACTGCCAGGCAAAGCAAGTGTGTTTTATGCGGGTACCTATGTTGGTCAAACGTATATTAACCCCGCCACTACAAACGATACACTGGATTTAACGTTAGGTAAAGACGATAACGTAGTTGTAAAACGTGTAAAACAAAAAGATAAAAGCAAAGAAAAATTTTTAAATGATGATAAAATATATTCGTTTGCGTATGAAATAACGATGAAAAACGGCAATACAAAAAACATAGAAATAGAGGTTAAAGACCAAATGCCTATTACGCACGGAAAAGATGTTGTTATTACAAAAGATAACTTAGGCGGCGCTAATTACGAAGAATCTACAGGCATTTTAACCTGGCGACAAACCATTAAAGCGAAAGATACCAAGCATATAAATTTTGCCTACACCATAAAAGCTCCGAAAGATTTGCCTGTTGTGGTTAGATAATAAATAAAATTATCGAGCGTTCCGGTTGATTAAACCCGTTGCGGTGGTTGGCGCAAAGCGTTCGATTTTAGCTCATTGATTTTATTTTTTTTGGCTTTGCTGAATGCTGAAAAAGTATTTCAAAAAGGCTTTTTAGCCACCCTCTCTCGTAGGTTTGTATTTTAATAAATTTAAGATCGAATACTGAAGAGAGTGGGTTACAGGTTGTATCCCTATCTACTCTTTAAGATAGCGTGCTTAAAATTTTGCCATAGCCTTTTGCTTTGTTAAAACTTAACAGTACGTAGAAAATTTGTCCTAACAAATATCCATATAAAATACGAGAAAAATTAATACAAAGAAACTCAGTATATTTTAACCTAAAAACAAATATTGAAAACAATAAACATGTAATCAATATCGATTATCTAAGGATTCCTTCCATGCTGCCTAGATAGTATTGATGCCTATCATCTATCTGGGTTATAAAAAAGTTGTTTTGCCAATACCGAAAAGGCTTTAAAAAAATTTTGAGCTGGCACCAAACACTTGCCTGATGAATGTGACCTTATTGTATGTAAAATACAAATTCTTATTTTTTCTTAGGGCCAAGTATCATAATCATACGTTTACCGTCTAGTTGAGGCATTTGTTCGGGCTTACCAAACTCTTCAAGCTCGCTGGCAAAACGTAACAATAAAATTTCGCCTTGTTGTTTAAAGGCAATTTCTCGTCCTCTAAAAAACACAAACGCTTTTACTTTAAAGCCTTCTTTTAAAAACTCTTGCGCGTGGTTCTTTTTAAAGTTATAATCGTGGTCATCTGTATGCGGACCAAAACGAATTTCTTTAACAACAACACGTGCCGCTTTTGCTTTAACTTCTTTTTGTTTCTTTTTAAGTTCGTATAAAAATTTTTTGTAATCAATAATTTTACAAACCGGCGGAACAATTTGAGGGGCAATTTCAACAAGGTCTAAACCTTGCTCTTGCGCTAATTCAATGGCTCTTTTAATTGGGTAAACACCGGGTTCAAATCCGTCACCAACTACGCGAACTTCGGCAGCGGTAATTCTTTCATTAATGCGATGTGCATCTTCTTTTTTTTGTGGTCCTCTGTTGTATGGCGGCCTGGTGCCCGCTGGTTTTTTAAAGACCGGTTTTGGTCTGTATGGTGTTGCGATGGTAACCTCCTGTTTTTTAGTTTATATTTTTACTTCTTCTTTTGTTTTATTAAAATCGTTTTTGATTTCTTTTTTAATTCTGTCGGCAAATTCTTCAATGCTTTCAATACCAACATCTCCTTCTCCGTGTTTACGAACGGCAACTTTTTTATCAGCAACTTCTTTCTCTCCTACAATAAGCATGTACGGAATTTTCTTCATTTCGTTATCCCTAATTTTTCTGCCAATCTTTTCATCTCGGTCGTCAACGTAGCCACGAATATCGTAATTATTTAATAATTGCAAAACCTCATGGGCGTAGTCGTTAAAACGCTCACTTATTGGTAAAATTGCTATTTGATCGGGTGTTAACCAAAGTGGAAAATTTCCCCCACAATGCTCAATCAACACAGCAATAAATCTTTCTAAAGATCCAAACGGTGCGCGGTGAATCATTACCGGACGATGCTTTTGATTATCGCTTCCGGTGTATTCTAATTCAAAACGCTCCGGCAAATTGTAATCAACTTGTATTGTTCCTAACTGCCATTTTCTACCGATGGCATCCTTTACCATAAAATCTAATTTTGGTCCGTAGAAAGCCGCTTCGCCATATTCTGTAACGGTACGTAAACCTTTTTCAGCAGCAGACTCTATAATAGCTTGTTCTGCCAAAGCCCAATTCTCATCGCTTCCAATATATTTTGCACGATCTTCTTTATCGCGTAAAGAAATTTGGGCGGTATAATCTTTAAAATCTAATGCTTTAAAAACATGTAACACCAAATCTATTACTTTGCAAAATTCTTCTTTTACTTGATCGGGGCGACAAAATAAATGCGCATCATCTTGTGTAAAGCCACGCACACGCGTTAAACCGTGTAATTCTCCGGCTTGTTCGTAACGATAAACAGTGCCAAATTCAGCATAACGAACAGGCAAATCTTTGTAAGATTTTGGCGATGCTTTATAAATTTCGCAATGGTGCGGACAATTCATCGGTTTCAAAAAGAACTCTTCGTTTTCGCGTGGAGTTTTTATCGGCTGAAAAGAATCTGCACCATATTTTTCATAGTGACCGGAACAAACGTACAAATCTTTTAAAGCGATATGCGGAGTTGCCACCGGCAAATAACCCGCTTTAAGTTGTGCGCGTTGCATAAACTGAATTAAACGCTCGCGCAAAGCGGCACCCTTTGGAAGCCACAATGGCAAGCCCATTCCAACTTTTTCAGAGAAATGAAATAATTCTAATTCTTTACCCAATTTACGGTGATCGCGTTTTTTAGCTTCTTCTAAAAGAGTTAAATATTCTTTTAGTTCTTTATCTTTGGGAAACGTAATACCGTAAATACGGGTTAGCATTTTATTTTTTTCGTTACCGCGCCAATAAGCACCGGCAATATTCATCAACTTTATAGCTTTTACAAAACCTGTGTTTGGCATGTGTGGCCCACGACACAAATCGGTAAAATTACCTTGAGAGTAAAAAGTTATTTCGCCATCGGGTAAACCATCAATTAATTCTAATTTATACTGATCTCCTTTTTCGGTAAAATATTTTATAGCATCTGCTTTAGAAATTTCTTTGCGGATGAACTCACTTTTTTTATTAGCAAGCTCTTGCATTTTGGCTTCTATTTTAGGAAGCTCTTCGGGAGTTAAAGGTTTATCTCCAAAATCAACATCGTAATAAAAACCATTTTCAATAGGGGGGCCAATACCTAATTTTACACCAGGATATAATGCCTCCAATGCTTCGGCTAATAAATGCGCAGATGAGTGCCACATGGTTTGTTTGCCATCGGTATCATTCCAGGTTAGTAAAGTTAGGTTGCAATCTTGGTTTAGGGCGCGTGTGGCATCCCAAACTTCGCCATTAATTTTTGCAGCTAAAACGTTGCGGGCAAGTCCTTCGCTAATGCTTAGCGCAACTTGCAGAGAGGTGGTACCTTTTTCATACTCGCGAATAGAACCATCGGGTAAAGTAATTTTAATCATATTTTATTTTTCGCCTACTAACAACGTAGGTTTTTGTTTAGGTACAAATATACGTTTTTTTGATGAGATTTGAGCGGCAATTAATTGGGGTATTTATTCATTAAAAATAAATAAGGAGCCGGGTAATGATGTGTAAATAGTTTTTCTTTTTCGATGGGATATAATTTGTAGTAAGCTGAATCGCCAGTAAGCACAATGGTATTGCCGCACCTAACATAATTATCGCTTTTAAAATATGCAGGCGGTTGAAAGTCTGGCAGGTTTTTCTTTACATATTTAGAGATCTTTTTTCCTAAATATTTCTCGTATCTTTTTTGCGCTTGGCGAGAAGGTTTATCCATATTATTATAAATATGTTTGAGCACCACATCTTTAGGAAATTTTTGTTTGCGAATAGTTTTTTTTGCATCACGAAAAGGATTGATGTCGCCAAAATCATCCGTTGTTTGCACAGATACCGGTGTCATAGGCACCCAATCATCTATACTAACCACGTTATATGCCCAACCCGCTTGGGTTTGCGCTTCATACTCATAAGCAAAAAATAAATTGCCTGGTTTTGGCGCGGCACTGCAGTAGGTTTTAAAACGAATATCTGCCGGAAGTACATGTTGCTTTTGAAGATTATATAAGTAAGCCGTTAGTAAAAAAGAAATTCCGCCACCCTGACTATGGCCCACAATAAAAACATCTTTTATGCCGGCTTTGTAACACGAATCGAGTTTAGGTAAAATATCTTTTGATAAATAAGCCGTTGCCAACAACCAACCAACATGCACCGCAGCGCGTGGGTTTTGAGCTAACTCATATTTAAAAGCATCTGTAGCGCTAAGAATTAATTTGCCTTTGGCAGGCACCATAGCCGAATAAAAATTCTCCAACCAACTAGTTGATTTACGTGTAGTGCCTCTAATGCTTAGGGTGATAATATTGTCCGGGCTTTTCCAAAGTTCCCAGGCATTATCTAAACCAATGCTGTTTGAACGATAAACCAATTTAAATTTATCGGGATATGGCACATCACTAAAATGATTTGGATCGGTATGTTTTGCGGTTAGTTTTAATAATTCTATAAATTCGTTTTTCTCAAAACCGGGTTTTAAGTTTTGCGCCGTAATGTTTAAAGTCAAACACAATAAAATTAAAATGCCTATAGATACTTTTTTCATTTCAACAAGGTTATAAATTAAATATTACATAAAGATGAGCGTATAAAACGCTAATTTTTTCCTTCTCCGTTTTCCAAACTATCTTTATAAATAATAGAGAGGTTATAATAATCGGTTGCCATGCGCAAGTATTTACTTCATTTTTTTGCTTGCGTTGAGATAGATTTGGCCATAGCAACTATCTAATGCCGAAGGCTGCGATAACTGTTTTTTAGTAAGTTTTTACTTCCAATTTCTTTACTCATGACATAATTTATTTAAGTGTATTACTTTATTTGTAGCTTCTTTATCTCTTTTTAATTCTAAATTTAATGTATCCATTCTTGATTGTGCTTTACAATCAAAAAAAACAAGCATACAAAAAAATAAAATAATAATATTTTTTAACACCAGTTTGCTATACAATTAAGAATATGCAAATTACAGGATTTGTGTGAGAAACCTTTATTCTTTTAAAAAATAATAGGAAATGGTTAAACTTTAGATAGATCTAACTTTTTAAGTTTTGGATTTAATTTATTGATGACCGCAACAACAACAACCGTCATGCCGCCGCCAAAAATAACAGAAGGCACTAAGCCCATTAGTTTGGCCGTAAAGCCTGATTCGAAGCCGCCAATTTCGTTTGAAGAACCAATAAATACGCTGTTAACGGCAGAAACGCGCCCGCGCATTTCATCGGGCGTCATTAATTGTAAAATAGATTGTCGAATAACAACACTTACGTTATCGAACGCACCGGTTATGAGCAGCATGGTAAACGCTAACCAATAATTAGCGCAAAAACCAAAGGCAATGGTAAACACGCCAAACATAGCTACCGACCACAACAAAAGTGTACCTGCGTTTTTTGTAAGAGGTTTAACTGCTAAAACAAGCGCGGTTAATACAGCGCCAATGGCTGGAGCTGTACGTAATAAACCTAAATCTTGCGGGGTGGCGTGTAAAACCTGATCGGTAAAAGCGGGAAGGATAGTTACCGCACCTCCAAAAAAAACAGCAAATAAATCTAACGAAATAACGGACAGCAGCGTTTTTTGTTTAAAGACAAAATCTACACCCACTTTTAAACTTTGTAAAATACCTTCTTTTACCTGATGTATAAGCGGACGTTGGTATTTTACTAAGGCGAAAAATAATGCGCCCAGCAAGAATAATAAAATATTAATGAAATAAATATTTTCAGCATGATAAGTACCACTCATTCCGTATAAAAAAGCAGCCACAATTGGACCTGTAATAGCGCCAATGTGCCAAGCGGTGCTGTTCCATGTAGCGGAAATGGTGTACATATCTCTAGTAACTAACTGACTTAGTAAAGGGTTCATCGTTGCGGCGAAAAACGCACGAATAATTCCTACTAAAACAATAACACCAAAAATGGCATAGAAACCTATACTTTCTAAAAAAGAAATTTTGTGAAGGCTAATAACAAATAATAAAATAGAACAAAAAACCAACGATAAAATAGTTGCGATAATAATTTTTTTGCGATTGTATTTATCAGATACATAGCCTGAAAAAAAAGATGCAGCTATAAAGGGAAGTGCTTCAAATAAGCCTGTTAATCCTAAAGTAAATGCGCTATGCGTGTACTCGTAATAAATTTGCAAACCAATGGTTGTCATTTGCATTTGAATGGCGAGCGTTGTAAAAAATCTTCCTAAAATAAAGTTTAAAAAGTTTTTTATTTTAAAGATTTCTAACGAAGATTTTTTTACTGAGTCCATTATAAAAATTCTGCACAAATGTAACGGAACTTTACCTAACTTGCTTTTTATTTAATACTATTTACTATGGAAGAAATACATATTTCAATAAAAAACTTAGCAGAAGACGACAGGCCACGCGAAAAGCTTTTAGCCAAAGGAAAACAAGCCTTATCAGACGCAGAATTGCTTGCTATTTTAATTGCCTCGGGTTCTAGAAACGAAACAGCCGTTCAACTTTCTCAACGTATTTTATCTAGTAACAAAAACAACATACACGAGTTAGCTAAATTATCAATAAACGATTTAAAAAAGTTTAAAGGCATTGGCGAAGCAAAAGCTATTACCATAATTGCTGCGCTTGAGTTAGGCAGAAGACGAAAAGATTTAGAAACGCCCCAACAAGAAACCGTTAAAACAAGTAAAGATGCTTATGCACACATTGCACCCAAATTAAGCGATTTACCACACGAAGAATTTTGGATATTGTTACTTAACCGAAGCAATAAAATTATAAAAACAGAGTTAGTGGGTAGAGGCGGCGTATCGGGTACGGTAGCTGATGTGCGCTTGATCTTAAAAAGTGCGGTTGAACATTTGGCGTCAGCCATTGTGTTGGCGCATAATCATCCGTCGGGTAATTTGCAACCAAGTAAAGAAGATATAAACCTTACGCAAAAAGTAAAACAAGCGGCTGCCTTATTTGATATAAATGTGATTGACCATATTATTGTAGGCGATGCAAATTATTACAGCTTTGCTGATGAAAATATTTTATAAAAGACAAAATGAATAAATCTATTTTTAAAGTTACAGTTTTACTTTGCTTGTTTGTTCAACAGATGTTTTCGCAAGCAAATTTTTTAAAACAGCAAATAAAATATGCACACGTTGCCGAAGCTCAAAAAGAAAAGTGGACAGCTATTTCTAAAAACTTAAAAGTAAATGGCATTGACGCATCTAACTATAAAATATTGATTCGGATTTTTAAAGAAGAAAAATTTTTAGAGGTTTGGTTAAAAAGTAAAACTAACACAACCTACATTCATTACGAAGATTATGCTATTTGCAGAAATTCGGGTACACTAGGGCCTAAACGAACTGAAGGAGATTTACAAGTGCCCGAAGGAGTTTATACCGTAAATTTCTTTAATGCTTTTAGCGATTATTATTTAGGCATGCAGATAGATTACCCAAACCAAAGCGATAAAATTTTAGGTAAAAAGCCCTATGGCGGACAAATTATGATACACGGTAATTGCGTAACCATTGGTTGCATACCTATTACAGATGATAAAATAAAAGAGGTGTATATGCTATGTTTATATAGCAAAGGCGCGGGGAATGAAGTTGATATACATAGCTTTCCGTTTAAGTTGACTGATAAAAAAATGGAAGCCGTAAAAAATAAGTACGATAAAAAATTGATTAATTTTTGGACTAACTTAAAACCTATTTATACTTTTTTTGAAGAGAAAAAACAATTGCCCATTGTATCTGTTGATGCGGCCGGTAGTTATAAAATTAAATAATTATTTGCTTAAAAAAGCATCCCAGCCTTGCGCGGTAAGTGTTACCGAACTACCCGAACGTGTAATCATATTTACGCCGCTTGCTTTATCAGTCATATGGCCAATGATTGTAAAATCGGGATGATTTTTTATTTTTTCGAAATCAGTTTGTTTAATCGTAAATAATAACTCATAATCTTCGCCACCACTTAATGCACAAATAGTAGGGTCTAATTTAAAATCGTGCGCACGGTTAATGGTCATGCTATCTAATGGAATTTTTTCTTCGTACAGGCTACAACCTGTTTCAGATTGTGTGCATAGATGTAATATCTCAGAAGCCAATCCATCACTAATATCAATCATGCTGGTTGGTTTAACATCCAGTTGTTTAAGTATTGGAATAATATCAATGCGCGCTTCGGGTTTTAACTGGCGCTCTAAAATATAATCGTTGCCCTCTAAATCGGGTTGCGAGTTTGGGTTTTCTTTAAACACCGCTTTTTCTCTTTCTAAAATTTGTAAGCCCATGTATGCACCACCTAAATCGCCTGTAACAACAAGCAAATCTTTTTCTTGTGCACCATTACGATACGTAACATCTGCTTTTTCTGCTTCGCCTAAAACACTAATGCTTAAAACCAATCCGCTTAAAGAAGTGGTAGTATCTCCGCCAACTAAATCGACTTTATATTTTTTGCAAGCCATTAGCATACCGCTATAAAGTTCTTCTAATGCTTCGGTAGAAAAACGATTTGAAACAGCTATGCTAACCGTAATTTGTTTAGCAACGCCGTTCATGGCGCAAATATCAGATACGTTTACGGCAATAGCTTTAAAACCTAAATGTTTTAGGGGCACGTAAGACAGATCAAAATGAACGCCTTCTACCAACATATCGGTAGATAAAAGATGTACTTTATCGTTTCCAATATCAATAACGGCAGCATCATCGCCCACTCCTTTAAGTGAAGTTGAATTATGAAGCGTTATATTTTCGGTTAAGTGTTTTATTAAACCAAATTCGCCTAACTGCGAAAGCTCTGTTCTTGATGTGTTTTCAAACATGGTGATGCCAATTACGAATTAAGTTACAAATATATATACTTCTACTGGTATTGAGATAGGTCTCCTTATGGCAGCTTATTACAAATACTGGATGTAAGCGCAAAACGTATTTGTTTATTGTACAAAGCAGCCTATTTAGTGGTAGATAAGCCTCATATTTATATATGTAAATCTTAAATTCCTAAGATTTAATGATAAACAATTTGTAGTTTTATGTTTTATATAAATATGAAAAAACTCTTCCCTCTTTTAGCTCTTGTACTTTTTGTTATTGCATGCAATAATAAAAATGAAAGTAACCAAAACACACACCAACTAAAAACAACCCAAACCAAAGACATTTGGCAAAACCCCGACAGCTTTGCAAAACCAATTACTTTACCCGCAGGTATACCAATACCAATAACCGCAGGCAAACCAACAATAAACCCAACAAACTTAAATGCTTACATTGCCGGTACACCAAAAGTTATAATTGCAGGTATACCAAAAACAAATACCCCCGGTACTGATACTTTTTCTCTTCCTAAAACCATTCCCGTTTTTTTTGTTACGGACACTGCCTCTACTTCCCTCTACTTTGGAGGGGGACCGAGGGTGAGGTCTAAACCCGTAGGCCTCCCCGAAACCGTCATCGCCAAAGCCATGGCAAACAAAGACAAAACCCCGCCAATTTTAGCACATTTAATAAACTACAAGGTTTAAAGCAGGGCACAATACACTGTATGCTGCAAGACCAATCCGGAAATCTTTGGTTCGGCACTGATGGTGGTGGCGTATCTCGTTTTTCTCCCTCTCCTTCGGGGAGGGCCGGGGAGGGGTACTTTACGAATTTTACGGAGAAAGAAGGTCTCTCAAATAATAGAGTGTTTAGTATATTAGAAGACAAATCCGGAAATCTTTGGTTAGTAGTATAGCAATTGCACGCTTAACTCGCAAAGAAGAGTTTTTACTTAGTTTAATACAAACATTTTTTAGAGGAGTGTATTATAGTGGATATAAATGACGAGATTAAAAGGCATACTGTTACCATAAAACAAAAACATAACGTGAAACTACCCGATAGTATAATTGCAGCCACAGCCTTTTTTTTGGATGTGCCACTACTTACTGCCAACAAAGGGTTTTTAAAAATAAATAAACTTATTTGGCTTTGTACAAAGAGTAATTTTTTTTGCTGATAACCAACCTGCATACTACTGCTTTTACTTCAACTTAATACAAACGTTTTTAGGTTCGGTAAAAAAGTCGAAGGCTTCAAAGCCACCCTCACGGCCAACACCCGATGATTTTACACCACCAAATGGCGTGCGCAAATCCCTAAGCAACCAGCAATTAACCCAAACAATACCTGCGTGTATATTTTGCGCTACGCGATGGGCTTTACTTACATCTTGTGTCCAAACAGTGGATGCCAAACCATACACAGTTGAGTTAGCCCACATCAATACTTCTTCTTCGGTATCAAAAGGCATGATGGTTACAACCGGACCAAAAATTTCTTCTTGGTTTGTTCTGCAATCGTACCCCAAGCCTTCAATAATAGTTGGTTCAATATAATAACCTTCGCTAAATTCTCCGTCAATAATTTTTCTTTTTCCGCCGCATAAAACAGTTCCGCCTTCTTGTTTGGCAAGTTCTACGTAACTCAAAACTTTTTCCATGTGCGATTTAGAAACCACCGCACCAACTTTTGTTTTATCATCAAGCGGAGCGCCAACTAGTAGTTTTTTTGTTTGCTCAACAAAATCTTTTTTAAATTTTTCGTACAGACTTCTTTCTACAAAAATGCGTGAGCCGCAAAGGCATATTTGTCCTTGGTTTGAGAAGGATGAATGTAACGTAGTTGCTAACATTTTATCGTAATCGCAATCTGCAAAAATGATATTTGGATTTTTTCCACCCAACTCTAACGACAATTTTTTAAACATAGGCGCTGCAATACTCGCAATGTGTGCGCCTGTTTTTGTGCCTCCTGTAAAAGAAATTAAAGGCACATTTTTATGCGATACGATGGCGTTACCAACTTTACCACCTAAGCCATGTACAATATTTAAAACACCTTTTGGCAAACCGGCTTCTATACAAAGTTCGGATAATAAATAGGCAGTCATTGGTGTAACCTCGCTTGGTTTGGCAACCACGGTACAGCCCGCAGCAAGCGCCGGAGCAATTTTCCAGGTAAATAAATACAAAGGTAAATTCCATGGAGAGATGCAACCTGCCACACCAACCGGTTGACGAAGCGTATAATTTATAGCAGAATCTTCCATGCTGTGTGCATGAGCTGCATAATGTAAAATGCCAGTCCCGTAAAAATTAAAGTTAGCAGCAGCACGAGGAATATCCACTGTTTTGGCAAACTTTAATGGTTTGCCATTATCTATACTTTCGGCAAGCGCAAGCTTATCTAAATTTTTTTCGATGAGATCTGCAATCTTCAACAAATATTTTGAGCGCACATCTTTTGGTGCAACGCTCCACGCCGGAAATGCTGCATTGGCTGCTGCAATTGCCTTTTCAACATCCTTCTCATCGCTATCGGGAATGTAAGAATAAACTTTACCGCGCGAAGGATCAATATTATCTAAATATTTTTTTGAAACGGGTTCCGTTAATTCTCCGTTTATATAATTTTTTATGTGCTGCATTAAATTAAGAATTAAAAATTAAGAATTAAAAACCACTATCTTAAACTAATCAGCCGAAGGAACTTGTATAGTAAGTGTATATTTTTTTGGAGGTAGGCATGATACGTTGTTACATGCCATGCACTCTACATTACCCATAAGAATAAATGCTTTTTTGTTATTACGTTTTACTTTTTGTTTAAAAATAACCTCGTTGCTAAACATCATTACATCTGTTGTAAAAACATCCGAGTAAGCTGTTTCAGGGGTTGGTTCTAACACATTATTTACCAGATCATAATCGGGTGTGCGTTCAAAATAAAAAATAGTTGGCAATGGGCCATCTCCGCTTTGCATTTGCGAGTATATATGCCACTCAACATTTATGTGTGCTTTTATTATAAGCTCGCCGTAATTTTCATCCATGGTATTGTAAGTACACTCCCATTTTACAGGCGTTTGCACTTGCGAAAAACCTTTTCCAAAAAAAATAATTGAAAGGAATAGGGTAATAATATGTTTTGGCCCCATGGCTAGAATTTAACTTTATGAATTCGTTTAATAGGCAGTACAGTACCTTGTTTAAGTATAACACGCTTATCTGTTAGGCCCCAAACAGTGGTTTCAACAACGTATAAAGTTGTATCATCTTCAAAATAAATATGAATTTTAGAATGCTCTAAATTTCCTAAAGAAAGACAACGTTGCAGATCTGCGGCGCGTTGTTTAATTTCGTCTATCTCAAGTAAAACTTCCATTTCAGGAAAGTTCAACCCAGATATGGCTTCTTTATCAATTGTTTGGTGTTTGGTTTCTCCACTCATAAAAGTTTATTGTTTATGTATAAAATTAATTCTTTTTCTTAAACTAAAATCAAAAATTATTGATTTGATGATTAATTATTTTAAACAGCTCGTTAGGGCGTTGCGTGCCAATGCGATAGGTAAATCCATCCTTATCTTTTAATTCGATAAAATGATTGCCGGAGGTGTAAAACTTAACCTTTTCATTAATGAAAAGGTTATAAACGGGCCGTCGAAAACTATTTTTTTTGTAGCGTAATTTTTTAATGGTGTGTATATTACAAAAATCGAGTTTTACTTTTCGGGCGCCCCAAAAGCCGCTTATAAGCATATAATTTGGATGTACAATGGTTTGTATATGCAGCACGTACATTAAGATGATGGATAACAACATGATTAAAATTCCTAACACAAAAAATATATGCCCCGATGCCGGAATTTCCTCTGCCGGATAAGAACCAATGTGTATAATCGAAACATCTACCGGCTTTGGGTTTTCACTCCAATAATACCCTACAAAACAAAGTAAGGCCAATACCGTTCTTATAAAAGCAGATATGCGGTTATAACCTAAATACTGGTTTTCTTTATAAAGAATTTGTAAGTCAAGCATTTATAAATTATCCTGCCAAAGTTTTTGTTTTGGAATTTTCATATCGCGTAAAGAAGATACTTTTAAATTTAAAGTTAACATATATTGTTTAGAAAAACCAAAAGGCACCCAGGTTATGTGGGCTTCCCAGCAATGCAGATCTCTATAGATAGTAAAGCTTGTATAGGTTATGTTTGCATTTTTAAAATCATAACCTGTTCTAACATCAAACTTCCATAAGGGCGTGGGTTTAAAACTAAATATGGCGGTTAAATTCTGCGTAAACTGATCTTTAATTGCCTGAGCTGTAGCCGCTGCAATACCTGCGGTTGTAGTATTTACATTTTCAAAGTTTGCCGCTACGGCGGCAGGGGTAACTTTTGGAGTAAAGGCTAAATTATAGGTAAGGCCAATACTAAATGGTTGCTTGCTGTCTTTTAAAGCCTTAAACTGTGTGTTAGTTAAGGTTCCGTTAACAGAAAAATTACAGTTAGTAAAACGAACTAATTTTTGATGATTAGTAAACTCATAAATAGTATCTCTATTTCCTTGTGCATTGACCTGATACGGATCGAAAGAAGATACAAAATTTAGGTTTACAACATTCTTAAATAAAGCCGTACGTGCAGAAAGATTAAATACACTTAATTTATTATGTTTTGCTGCCACATCGTAACTGCCGCCAATGCTAAGCATTTGTAATAAAGCAACTTTTCGGTAGGAAATACTAGTATCTGTTTTTTGCCTTATTTTAGCATCTAAGGTGTTATTTATATTGAATGTTATGGCGCCACTCTCGGCACCGGCGGGTCCGCCAAACAAACCGTTTTGAAACCGTGAATAGTAAGAGGTTATTCTATTGCTATCGGTTACTTGCTTATAAAAACCTAAATTGCCGTTTTGCATATCGGGGTGATAAACAAAACCAACGGTTGGTATTATTTGATGCCTTATTTGTTTGATCAGCTTGGATTTGAAAAGATAATCTCCATAAACTTTGGTAGTTACATTAATCTGGTAGCTTTGATCGAATGCCAAAGCCGGGTTTCTTCTAACAAAAGTGTTGATTTTTTTTGTGGCAGGGTTGTACACTTCTTCTGCCGTTTGCAAATTTGTGAATTGCTGAAAGTTAGCCTGCGGACTAAGTGTAAAATATTTTAAAAGGTTAATGTTTGTACCAATAGGAATGCGTTGATATAATCCATCTCTTACATTACTTAACGAACCCTTTTTAAACAAAAGAGTATCCTGGGTTTTAATAGTTGCCTGTGTTTGCAGGGTATAATCTATATACAATTTATCCAACCAGGTTTGCGTGGTATGCGCATTGTTTTTAAATGGAAATTGCCTGTTAAGTGAGTATGTTAATTGCGGCGCATCTATTTCTACAAAATGTGTGGGAACATCTTGGGCATGCCTTACATTAATAGTTAAAGTAGAATTTTTATACATTTTTGTGTAAGCAATATTGGATGATAAATTGCTTTGCAAATAATTAACCGATGATTGGTTGTTGTACTTTCCAAAGCCCGCAGTACCCGCGTTTACCAATGCGCTAAAACGAATGGTTGGGTTAAAACGATTATCCTGCGTATGATTCCAAGTAATTTTAAAATTTTGTAATTTCTGCGACAAATTAGGATCATTTATAATTGTTCCATCGGGGTTATGCAGTAAAATTTTATCTTCAGGAATACCTAAACGCGTTTGCGAATAATTAAATGTAAAATTGCCGCTGTATTTATAGTTTATCTTATAATCTGTAGTTGGGTTAAAAGCCCACGAACCGTTACTGTAACCGTTTGCAAACAAGGTAACATGTACTTTATTGTTTATCGGAATAAAAAAGCCAAAATTTTGCAGATAAAACCCCTGCGAAGCCGAGTAACCATAACTAGGCAATAAAATTCCGGTTTTAGATTTTTCTTTCTTTACGTTAGGAAAAAATCCAAAGGGCAAGCCCAATGGTGTGGGGATGTTAGATACTTCTAAAAACACGGGACCCGTAACAATTTTATCATCCGGTATTATTTTTGCCTTGCTGGCGCGGAAGTATATTTTAGCGTCTTCAAACTCGCAAGGAATACACTTCATCCGCTTAATATACATTATATTGCTGCTATCTTTTTTAACTTGTTCGCCAAAAATAAAAAACTCGTTCTGCTTGGTTAAAATGCCGTATATCTTTCCTTTTTTGGTTTTAAAATTGTACACTATTTTTTCAGAGCGCATTTTGTCCGTTCCCTGG
Source organism: Bacteroidia bacterium (assembly GCA_038206945.1). Taxonomy (GTDB): domain Bacteria; phylum Bacteroidota; class Bacteroidia; order B-17B0; family Aurantibacillaceae; genus PALSA-968. The sequence goes on from JBBRAG010000001.1 coordinate 186,831, forward strand.
TTAAATTCCGGGCTTCCTTTTGGAATACCGTTACTATCAGGCACTCCCACGGCAGTAATTAAATTTGTATTGTTATCAATTTCAATGTAGTCAGCTTTCAGATCAAAATCCTGGTAATGCACGCTGGCGTTTCCGTATAAAAAAACTTTTTTATTTGCAGCTTCTATTTTTATAGAATCATCGGCATCGTAATCAACTTTATTATCAATATCCTCTTCATCATCAGCCGCACGTAACGTATCCGTTTTTTTATGAATGGTATTCGTAACCGGCTTAATGGTATCAGGCTTTTGAAGAAAAAAAACGGGCTTGGTATCTTTGTATAAATTAAAAAAAGCGTGGGCTTTTACACTGTTTATTAACACCGCGTAATTAAAAACTATTAATATGAAAGCTCTTTTGCTCAAAATCTAAAAATACTTTTGTAAAACAGCGCGCAAAGCTACACAAATTGCCTTAAGCACATGATTTACCCTTATAAGAACATAAAACCACGCTCCACTTTCCTTATGGCGTTAATTGCGTTGTTTTTATTCAGCGAAGCCCACATACCAAAAACCAAGCCAAAAGGTGTTAAAATAATAGTTATTGATGCCGGGCATGGCGGCAAAGACCCCGGTTGTAATGGAGATATTTACAACGAAAAGGCTGTAGCCCTTGGTATTGCCCTAAAGCTGGGCGAATTAATTGAAAAGCATTTGCCCGATGTAAAAGTAATTTATACCCGAAAAACCGACGAATTTGTTGAGCTAGAAGAGCGCGCCCAAATAGCTAACCGCAACAATGCCAATTTGTTTATCTCTATTCATTGCAATGCTGCTTCTAACTATGCAGTCTTTAAGGATAAGAACGGAAAAGTGCATTATAAAACCTTTAAAGATAAAAAAGGAAAGATTAATAAAGTAGAGGTGCACAACCCAAAACCTTTTGGCAGTGCAACCTACGTAATGGGTATCTCTAACGAAAAAGGTAAATTAAATACCGCCAAGCGTGAGAATGCTTCTATGTTATTAGAAGATAATTACCAAAAAACGTATAATGGTTTTGATCCGCAAAGCGACGAAGCGTATATTATTATGAGCTTGTGGACAGGTGCCTTTGTTGGACAAAGCGCAGACTTAGCCTCTAAGATACAGGCAGAATACACTAAAAAAGCCGGACGTGTTGATAAAGGGGTGCAACGTCAGAGTATTTGGGTGTTGTGGCGCACAGCCATGCCAAGTATTTTAACCGAAGTAGGTTTTTTAACTAACCCCGAAGAAGAGAAATTTTTGGGTTCTGAAAAAGGACAAAAATATATGGCGTCTGCTTTATTCAGGGCGGTTAGAGAATACAAAGATGAGGCCGAAGGTGTAAATAAAAAATATGATGACGACCTTGAAAAAGAAGAACCTTTGGTAAACGAAAACTTATCTAAAGGAAATGCTAATGATACTGAACAAGATTCTTCTGCAGTAGCAAACTCAGCCGCAGATGAGCTTTACAACGGGTTTATAAAAGAAGCTGACGAAAATTATAAATTGAAAAAGTATGAAGAGGCCCTTGCCAAATACGAAAAATGTACCGATCTAAAACCCGAAGAAAGGTATCCTTTAGCCAAGATAGATGAGTGTAAAAAGAAAATTGTCGAGCAAAAAAGTACCTTAAGTGTTGAAGAACAACAGAAAAAAGAGCTTAAAACAAAATACCATTCTTTACTTACAAGTGCCGATAAATTAGCTGTTCAAAAAAACTGGAATGCCGCCGCTATCCAATATCAGCAGGCCTCAGAGCTTATGCCAAATGAGGTTTATCCAAAAGAAAAACTAAAAGAAATTGATAAAAATGTGGAAGCTGAAAAAGTACGGTTACGTGAAAAAGAGGAAAATTACCTGCAAGAAAAAATAAAACAAAACCAGGAAAAAGCAAGAATAGCCGCAGAAAAAAGCAAAGCCGATTCTTTAGCGAAAATTGAAAAAGCAAAGGCAGATACCATTCCGGCAAAGGCAAAAGATATTGTAACTAACTATAAAGATAAAACGCCTAAAAAAGATACGGCACAAAAAGTAAAAAATAACCCTCTACAGAAAAGCAAAGGCACTATTGTTTTTTGCGTACAATTTGCCATGAGTGAAACCGAACCAAATATAAAAGCCGATAAATATAAAAACATAGAAAGCGTTAATTTTTACAAAGCAGGCAATATTTTTAAACTTACATCCGGTAATTTTACAGAACCTAATGACGCTATAAATCTTCAACATAAAATGAAAGAAGAATATAAAGATTGCTTCGTTATCGCCTTAAAAAATAACCAGCGCATGGATTATAAAGAAGCTGTAAAACAAATTTCAAATAACAAATAAACACAATGGAAGAAAACGTAAATACACAACAACCTCAAGAAGAAAAAAAGAAACGCGGCGGCCTTTTACCTTGGCTTTTATTGGCTATATCATTTATTGGCAACGGCATTTTGGTGTACATGGTTAACGAGCAAAAAGAAATTGTTATTCAAAAAGAACAAATAATAAAAACAGTTTATGTTGAAAGAGACGGCGTAAAAAATGATTTACTTGCGCTTAAAGGCGATTTTGAAAACCTACATACCAACAACTCAAAATTACAAGCCGATATTGACGAGAAAAAAGCACAGATAGAAGAACTGATAAAGCAAGCCGAAAAACACAAAGGTGATCCATATTTAATTGCTAAGCTTAGAAAAGAAACCGAAACGCTTCGTCAAATTATGCAAGGGTATGTGCATACTATCGATTCATTAAATACATTAAACAAAAAACTAATCGTGGAAAAGAACGATGTCATTAAAAAACTGGATGAAGAAAAAACAAAATCTACTCAACTAAATAAAGATAAAGAATCGTTGCAAGGCACTATTGATAAAGCGTCTTTGCTATCTTGTTATAGCATTACCGCGCAAGGCATCGACATAAAAAAAGGCGGTAAAAAACGTAGTGCTACCACAAAGGCTAATCGTGTAGATGCCATAAAAGTGAGTTATTCTCTTGGTGAAAACAAAATTTCTAAACCCGGTAGCCGCGATGTTTTTGTGCGCATTATGACGCCCGATGGAAAAGAAATGGCTAAAAATTATGATGATAATTATAAGTTTCGTTTTGATGGCTCGACCGGTTATTATGCGGGCAAAACCAATATAGATTACGCCAATAAAGAAATTGGGGTTACTACACTTTGCGAAGGAGATGGTAAATATTTACCGGGCAAATATATCATCGAAATTACCTGCGATGGGGTTGTAGTTGGGCAAAGTTCTATTATCCTTAATTAATCTTGTCATACTAAACCTGTCGAAGTATGGGCGTTACGGCGCATTGTAAGACAAAGGTACTAAAAGAAGAAGCAAGTTGCACGAAGAAATGTTATATTCTGAAGCAATTTTTTTATGTATGTTTTGTAGAAATTGCCTAAATTTTAGTTAAACAATACTATTTTTTTGAAATAATTATATAATCTAAAATTAATTAAAACGACCTAAAATTTTTACATGCACAAAGTCTCAAATAAATATAGTTTCGTTTTTTCGTTAACTGAACTCTATTAGCATACTCAAAAAGTAGTACTTTTAATAAGCTCATTATTTGTTTCCTCACTTTAATACCCAATCGTCTATTTTTTGCCTACTGGTACACCAGCATTTAATTGATATAGTTAAGGGGATAATATATACTCTGTAAAGTTGAATTAGGAATATTTATTTAATTTTACAATGTGAAAAGAAATTGTTATACCAAAAAATAACCAATTAAATTACTTAAAATTATATACTATAAAAGTTGCTTAGTTTGTTTTCGTTTTTCGAAAAGTGGAATTATTTTATTAATTGTATCAATACTAACAAGTCCTATTTTTTCTCAAACAAATAATTATTTTGTTGAGCAAAAGTTATATACGAAATTAGATGGATTACCAAGTAAGGAAGTAACTTGTGGCTTACAAGATAACTATGGATTTTTATGGTTTGGTACTAAAAATGGATTGTGTCGGTTTGATGGAAAACACTTCGAGCTTTTTGGCAAAAACCAAGGATTAAGAGGTGTGCAAATTTATAGTTTGTTTTTTGATGATAGTTTAGGTATAATCATTTCTTACTCTAAGTCTAATACTGCTAGTGTGCAAGCAATTGAAAGAGATGTTATAAATATTGCAACACTTAGTGTTTTACCTTTTACTAACTATTATAAAAAGTGTCCATTTAAAGAAAGTGATATTGCAGTCATCCATCAATTAAACAATTCAAAAGAAATTTTATTTGAATTATCTGTGGATAATTACAATCAACCTTTTCGGAATATTGGTAAAACTTGCTATCTTTTTAAAAAGGAAAAATTTAGAAAAAGCATTACTCAATTAGATTATTTTATTTATAGTGATTCTCACGGAAACCCCTTAAAATCTAGTATTATAACATCTGATACAGCTCATTTTCAAATAGTGGTATTTAAAAGTGGAGCGCAATATTTAAATGTAAAAAGACGAGCAAATACATTTCAATTAAATGATTCAACTATTATTTACAATGAAAAAAAATCTTTTTTATTGAGTAGTAATCATATTGTAAACATCAACCATTTTAATGCAGCGCAGCAAATAGTTAGTATAATAGACTCCTCTCAAATTCATTCTCATACTAATCAATCTGTCCTTTCATCAACAAAGTTTAACAAAACATTTTTAGTAATTAAAAATGCTGAAACAATTGATATTACTAGTAAATATGGCGATTTAACTATGACCTCTGTTAACCATACTTTTTTCGATAATCAAAATAATTATTGGTTGTGTAACGATTTTGGGTTATTAAAAATAACCATAAGTAAAAATTATTTTAAATCTTTTTTACCAAACATTTTTTCTAGCAAAAACCAAAGTTCTTTTAGAGTTATATTAGTAAATGCTAAACAATATATTATTTGTTGCCAAGATAAAATTTTTGTACAGAATAACAACACATCTTATACAATACCCGAAACAAAAAATTTCTCTATTTGCAAAACTGATAGAATTTGGATTGGTAATTATAGCATCAATACCTTAAACTTAAAAACACATCAACTCGAAAAAAAAGTATTGATAGATAATGAAGTGTGGTGTTTATATCCGTTTTCTAAAAAACAATTATTAGTAGGTAGCACCTTAAATGCCTTTAAATATGATATATCAACAAATACTTTAACCGAAATAAATGCGCTTCAATTTCCTAAACCAAAGTTAATTTATAATTATTTTAAAAATAGTTTAAATGAAATTTGTATGGTAGCAGATAACGGCTTCTATATACTAAATAATAATGCTACTGATGTGGTTGATTATTATGGCGCATTAAGTAACATAAAAACAAAACAATTTCCTTTTGAAGGAATAACCGCTATAATAGAAAATTCAAACAATACGTATTGGGTTATTACAGCAAATGAAGGATTATTTTTATGGAATAAAGCAAAAAACACATTTAAAAAATTTGGGTACGAAGCAGGTTTTTTATCACTCACATGTTTATCTATGCAAAAAGATAATGATAAGAATCTATGGATTGGAACCGATTTAGGCCTTGCCTTTTTTAATACTAAAACACAATACGTTACTTTTTATGCCAAACAAAATGGATTGCAAGAGGAAGAATTTAATCGTATATCGAGTTACAAAGATACAAATGGACAATTATATTTTGGCGGCATAAATGGCATAACAACCTTTAAACCACATGATTTTTAAAAAAAAATAAAGAATATTAATTTACCTTTTTTATTAAAGAAAATAACAGTTTTTAATGCAAATAAGTCCATAGAAGAAAACTTAACTAATACACTCAATACAACTAAGAAAATTGAAATTAATGACTACCAAAAAAAATTAACCATTGATTTTATGTATCTTGATTATTCATCAACCAATAACAAAACAACTAACTACGCATATCAACTGAAAGGGTTTGATGATACATGGCAATACACAACCAACACTTCCATCACCTTTAACAGTTTGCCTTACGGGCATTATCAATTACAAATAAAAGCACAAACTAACAATGGTTCTTGGAATAAACAAATCATTACTATTCCTATTGAAGTATTAAAGCCATTTTATAAACAAATATGGTTTTTTATTTCTTTGTTTATAGGTGCCTTACTTCTCTTTGCTTTATGGTTTTGGTATCGCATTCGCAAAGCAAAAAATGAAAACCTACGTTTAGAACTTTTGGTAGATGATAGAACCCATGAATTAAAACTATCCTTGCAAGAACAAACTGCCTTGTTGCAAGAGCTACACCATCGTGTAAAAAACAACTTACAATTTATTACTGCCATGCTTAAATTGCAAATTAAATCAACACCAAATTCTGAACATCATATTGTACTCGAAAACACATCGCGCCGCATAAACGCTATTACTTTGGTGCACGATATGTTGTATAGTAAAGAAAAATTAGAACGTGTATCGCTTAAAGGTTATTTGAATGAATTAGTAACTAAATTAAACGAGTTAGTAAATACAAACTCAATTAAAACTAAAATTACTTTAGATGTAGATGAACTTTATTTTAATATAAATAACTGTGTAGCCATTGGTATGATGATATCAGAATTGATTAGTAACTCTATTAAATACGCATTTGATAACACGGGAAACCCTCAAATACACATTAGTTTAAAATTAAATAGTAATACAAACATATTACAACTCTCTTTAAAAGATAACGGTATTGGTATTGATACTACTAAGAAATCTACAGGGCTTGGCATGCGTTTAATAGATATTTTTGCAAGACAAATGAAAGCTACTTATACATTCAAAAAACAAAACGGAACCTTATTTACCTGCCAAATACCTTATAAAAAATTATAAAGATGAACACAAACTTAAAAATATTAATAGTTGATGATGATGTGTTGATTTCGGAATATTTAAAAGAAATATTATTAGAATTAAATTACCAACACATTGCTATGACGCATACGGCTGAAGTTGCTGAAATTGAAATTAAAAAATTTAAACCCGATGTAGTTTTGCTAGATATTAGATTAGACCAACATACCGAAGGCATAGATTTAGCTACTTTAATTAATGCAAACCATAACATACCTTTTATTTTTATTAGCGCCCACGCTGATGTGGAAATCATTTTAAAAGCTACACAAACAAAGCCCTTAGGCTATATTACCAAGCCATTTAAAAACATGGATGTGTTTGCTGCCTTGCAATTAGTAAGTGCTAACCAAGCTAAGTTTGTTGAATTGAAAGATGGATTTACAACCATAAAAGTAAATATATCCGATATCCTATTTGCCAAAAGCGATAAAAATTACATTGAAATTCACACACCAACGCAACGCGTTATAATACGCAATACATTAGAGTGGTTTTTACAGGAACTAAATGCGTCTAATTTTATTAGAGTGCAGCGTTCGTTTGTAGTAAATAAATTTGCTATTACAAAGTATAATAGCAAAGCCGTTTTTATTAATGATTTTGAAATTCCTATAGCCAGAAACTTTAAATTGGAGTAAATACCACCCACGCATAATCTTGTTTTATACAGAACGTATACAAAACTCTGCAGAACGTCCCATTTTTTGTTTTTTCATATATGGTATGCGTATAATTGCTTCAATTATTTGCCAAAAGCACAATGAGTTCAAAAAAAACTATAATACTTACAATTGATGGGGGTGGAATTAAAGGCATTATTCCTTCATATATTTTAGGGTATATAGAAAATTTATTAAATAAACAATCGTTTCAATTATTCGATATCATCGGTGGTACATCTACTGGTGGTATTATAGCATGTGCTTTAACTGCCCCTTCATTAAAAAATGCTTCCTTGCCTTTTAATGCGCAAGATATACTTGATATATACCAAAATCACGGCTCAGATATTTTTGTTAAACAAGGAGAGGGATTATTAGATGCTGAATATTATAGTAATGATTTGAAAGGAAATGGAATTGAACCATATTTACAAAGTCTTTTCAATAATCAAACTTTAAAAGATAATTCATTTTTTATAAGTCAATTAAAAGATAGTAGAACAAAACAAGTTTTTACTACATCGTATATTGTTAATAGCACAGGCGGAAAAATAGAAAATCCAATACAAGGAAACGATTATGGGCCAATTTTATTTAATTGGTTTGATTCTAATCAATCTCGAATTTTAAATTATTTTGTTTGGGAAGCAGTAAGAGCTACTAGTGCAGCGCCAACCTATTTCCCTATAGCTCACATTGGAGGAAATCAAATGCCACGTTCTAATGCCTTAGAAAAATGGGCTTTAGATGGGGGAACTATGTCAAACAACCCTGCTGTTTGGGCTATTGCCGAAGCATTTAGAACTCGGCTTGCTTCAAAACTAGAAGACATTATTCTCATCTCTATAGGTACAGGAAAATGTATTGCTAATTCGGGTGTAGGAATAACGAATGAAGGTTATACCGTTCCATCAAATGGTAATTGGGGAACTACCCCTTGGCTAGGAGACAAACTATACAACCTTTCGGAAAAAGAGTTTGATAGAGGCGTAATATTAGATATGGTTTTAAACGCCTCTCAATTAATTTCAAATCAACAACTCGAATCCTTTAAATTGGCTGGCTTACAGTATTTTCGGTTAGAGCCCGAAATTACAATTGAACAATCACAAATGGATAATATTAGTAAAGAAAATATTGATTCGTTATTTAAAATCGCAAAAATATATGTAGCAAACAACCATTCATTAATTAGTGAAATCACAACTTTATTAGAAACCAGTTAACAAAAATCAATATGAAAAATAAACTATTTACATTAACATTAGCCGTAATTTTTACATTATCGGTAAAGTCACAAACTATTATAATTGGTGGTTCGTGTTTATCACAAACCTACACACTTAATTATACTGGTCAACAATATGGTCAAAATTCTTACAGTTTCGCTAGTGGTCCTGGTGGTGACAATTTAGATGTATTTTGGTGGCCTTACTCATCAGAATGGGTTGTAACTGGTCAAATAGGCGGAATGAATGTTGATTGGCATAGCCCAATACAAACAAGTCCCAACCCGCCAAATTTTTCTATAGGTAATTGGTATGAGACTTTAAGTAATGGATGTGCTTTAACCCAATTTAATGGTACAGGCACTTGCAATGGACCATTAATTTCAGCTACAAGTTCCTCAACTTTATTATGCACAGGGCAAACAGCCACATTAACCGCAAGTGGTGCTAATACTTATACATGGAGTAATGGCTCAACAGGTTCTAACATTGCAGTAAGTCCTACTGTTACTACAACGTATACTGTTATTGGTACAAACACTGTTGGTTGCAGCAATACAGATAGCATTACACAAAGTGTTTCTATCTGTGCAGGTATTACACAAATAGACAATGTTAATAATGAAATAAATATTTATCCTAATCCTAGTAATGGTATTTTTAATATAGATGCTGTAACATCTACAAACCTTATAGTTTATAATACATTAGGAGCAATAGTTGTAAATAAAATTTTTGAAAGTGGTTCGCATCAATTAAATTTAACTAATCAAACAAATGGCATTTACTTTGTAAAAGTAATACGCAGTGATAAGCAACAAACCATCAGATTAATTAAAGAGTAACTATTATTAAATACTTTAAAACGTTCTTATACACTAAAGTGTAAGGGCGTTTTTTTGTATTATGTAGAATGTATACATAACTCTGCAGAACGTTCTCTTTTTTTTTATTTTTATAATGGCTTTGTGTTTATTCGTAGCGTATTTCGAGCGAAAGCGAGAACTCTCTAACGCAGTCGGGCGTTTCGCAGTAAAGCTTTTCGGTTACAAAAAGGCTTTCTTACTGCCAAATGCTTTTTCAGCATTCAGCGAAACCAATTAAAAAACCAATCGATAAGCTAATCCCTAACGCAAAAGGCATCATTTTAATAATGGAGATTAAGTTTATTTTCTTTTTTATTTTGCAATAGTTTGGTAAGAAGCCACCCCGCCAAAAGGAATTTTTAACAAGGCCTCCCACACTTTTAGTTGAAAGGGTGTGCCTTTAACCAACAGTTTAATATTGTTTTTTAATGCGGCACTAAATAGGTTTTGCACGAATGCCTGCGTGTTTTTTTGGTTTTGTGTGATGCTTGCATTTTGCCATTCGGTTTGTAGTTCGGTTATAAGTGCATCGGCATTATTATCTTCTAAAAAACGTAGGGCGCAAATGCCACGTGGGGTAGCCGCAATTAAGCAATAGCCCAACATAGTGGGGTGTATGCCGTATTCTATTTGCATGCCCGTGCCTTTGGTTTTATACTCGTGTGATGTAATGGCTTCTATGCTTTCAAACAAATCATACACTCTTGATGGAATTGATAAACCAACGCTTTGGGCGGCTTCTGTTAAATTGGTGGTTTTATGCAGTTCTTTTTTTAATTCCTAAACGGTTACGTAAGGCAAAAACTTTTTCGGACTAACACCTGCCCAATCGGCAAATATTTTTTGAAAGTGAAACGAACTCACATTTACCTCATCAGCCACATCGTGTAAAGAAAGTTGTTGTTTGTTGTTTTCAGTCAGAAATTTAATGGCTTCTTCCACACGTTTATAATTAACATCTTCACTTTCCATTAAACAAAAATTAAACATTTGCAGGTATGGTTCAACCCGAATATTGCTGTTTATTTTTTAGCTACAGATTTTAAGATACCACAGATGCTAAATAAAATCTACGTAATTAGTGTAATCTGTGGCAAAAGTTTACTTCGTTCCCTGCAATAGCCTAATTAAAAACCGATACCTTTGTGTCATGCAATTAAAAAAGACGATCGTTCCTTTTGAAAAAACAAATTTTTTCAACAAGTTGTTTTTAGATTATGTATGTGGGCAAAATAACCTGAACGAATTTTATACCTATAAACCTTCTTTAGAAGGCATACAAAAATTTACAGAAACCAACTCATACAATAACTTAAACCGAAATTTATTGACAGAAGAATTGCTGCAACAAAACCACGATATTACCCTTAGCCAAGCAACAAAAAACAACATAGAAAAACTTAAAAAGAAAAACACGTACACGGTTACCACAGGTCACCAGCTTTGTTTAGCAACCGGACCGGTATATTTTATTTACAAAATAATTTCGTGCATTAATTTGTGTAAATCACTTAATAAACAAAACCCAAACAATTATTTTGTACCCGTGTATTGGATGGCAAGTGAAGATCATGATTTTGAAGAAGTAAACCACATTAATCTTTTTAATAAAAAAATTTCTTGGGTTTCTGAACAAAAAGGTAAGGTAGGGGCGTTTACTTTAGAGGGAATGGATACTTTTTTAGCCGAGGTAAAACAAGCGTTGGGAGAGAGCGAACAAGCTAAAAAATTAAGCACGTTTTTAAATAATGCGTACTCGCGTAATAATTTGGCAAGTGCTACGCGTTACTTGGTAAACGAGCTGTTTGGCAAATATGGTTTGGTTGTTTTAGATGGCGATAGCAAAGTATTGAAACATGAATTTATACTTGAAATTAAAAAAGATATTTTTGAAAATACGGCTTATAAAAACGTAACATCATCAAACGAAAAATTAAAACAACTAGGGTATGATGCACAAGTAACACCGCGTGAAATAAATATTTTTTATACCGATAAAAACTTGCGCGAACGTATTGTAAGGGAAAATAACAGTTACAAAGTTTTAAATACCGACATAACGTTTACCAAAGAAGAAATAGAAAAATTAATTGATACGGAAACAGAAAGGTTTAGCCCTAATGTAGTGTTGCGACCTATGTACCAACAAAAAATATTACCCAATGCTGTTTATGTTGGCGGGCCCGGTGAATTAGCCTATTGGTTGCAATACAAGGCTATGTTTGAAGAAGCCAAAGTTGCGTTTCCGGTTTTGATGCCGCGTAATTTTATTTTTTATTTGGATAAAAACCTGCAACAAAAAATGCAGAAGCTGAATTTAAGCACAGCGGATTTCTTTACTGAAAAAGATAAACTGATTAAAAGTTATGCGCTTAGTCAGCAACCTTTTTCTTTAGATAAAGAAAAAGAAGGACTGAAAAATTTATACCATGCTGTACGTTCAGAAATAAGCAAAGTTGATAAAACATTAGAAGCCACCAGCCAAGCCGAATTGCAAAAGAATTTAAAAAGCCTTGAAATGCTGGAGCAGAAAGGCATTCGATCTATCAAACAAAAAAATGAACAAGCAATTAATCAAATAGAAACTACATACGAGCGGTTGTTTCCTACTGATATTCCACAGGAACGTTATGAGAACTTATTGCGTTTTGCTTTAAGTAATATTGATTTTATAGAAGATATAAAAAACAATACCTCCTCTTTTGCAGAAGAACAATCTATACTTATCTTAACAGAAGTTTAGTTAATTTTTGTGAGATAAAGCATAGTTGTTTATTTCTGTTAAGTTATTAAGACATCTTAACTTTTTTAAATTGACTTCATCTTTTTTCAAATGTAATTTTGTATCCTAACTTAAAACTTTATATTATGAAACACGATCATCACAAAAAAGCAGCAGACGCTCACAAAAAAGCAGCTGCACATCATGAAAAAGCGCATGACGCTACACAAACTGGTAACCACGAAAAAGCGGCTCACCACTCACAAACTGCACAAGGCCATGCTAAAGAAGCTAACACACATGCTGGCAAATCAGTTAAAGATCATGCTAAAAATCATGGAGATAAATAATCTTAACTGATTATTTTTTTCGTTTAATAAAGCCTTCAGCAATGGGGGCTTTATTTTTTTATATTCTCTCTCAACAAAACAGAGTAAACAGCTAGGTGATCGCTATAGCCATTTAAATACTCGCCACCAGAATGGGTGCGTAAAGGATAGCCCTTATATCTTCCGCTTTCGGTAAGCACCATAGGCTTATAAAACCTATGCGACTGATAAAACTGAAGATCTTTATAATCATTTTTTGCCAAGGCGGGTGTCATAATTTGTTGGTCAAATAAATTCCATGAATCCTGGTAAGCAAGCGTACCATTTCCTTTTTTGTAATCAGCTTCCATGGGGTTAAATAACAAAGGGGCTTTTGCTTTTTCTTTTTTGCCGGTAGTATTTAGGTATTTATGAATACTTTGGTCGGTTGGGTCATCATTCAAATCACCCATTAAAATTACCTTGGCGTTTGCATCTGCCTGCAATAAAGAATCAATTATTTTTCTGCCAAGTTTGCCGGCGGCTATTCGGTTAGGCTCGCTGTTTGGACCACCTCGCGATGGCCAGTGACAAATAATAAAATGAAATTCTTCGCCAAGCAACTTACCGTTTATCAAAAGTTGATCGCGCGTGGCTCGGGTACTATCGGTTGGAAGCACTAATTTATAAGAATGAAACGAGGTTACTTTAAAATATTTTGGGTTATATAAAAAGGCAACATCAACCCCACGAATATCTGGCCCTTCTACATGAACAATTTTATACCCGCGAGAGGCCAGTTTTGGCGCAGCTACAATAGATTCTAAAACAGAACGGTTTTCTATTTCGCACAAACCAATAACAGCCACTCCATCGGGCGTAGCATCTGTACCAAGCTGAGATATTACGGTACTGATATTATTTAACTTGTTTCTAAATTTTTTGCCTGTCCAGCCGTAAGTGCCATTAGGCAAAAAATCTTCATCATTTTTTAAAGGATCATTAAGGGTATCATAAAAGTTTTCTACATTCCAAAAACCAATAACAACCGGCGTGTAATTTTTATTTTTATCTAGTTCTTGCGCCTTAGTTATTAAAATAAATAAGAATAAAAAAGCAATTATTAAAGTATTTTTCATGTTTTTGCGTTAAAATCGGGCAAATATAGTTGTTTTAATCAGTTTTAGTTAAAAAACAGAATTAATACATAAAAGCATAACCATTACATAACAACAAGGCGGTTTTGCAGATATAAAAAATAGTTTATTTTTGCTACGCTTTAAAGTGAACATCCTACAGGGATTTAGTTTTCATAAACTAAACACACACCTAAAACCACTTTAAAAAGGCTATACATTTAAAAAAATTAGGATTATAAACTTGCCGATGAATAAACTACTACTTATAATTTTATTTTCTGCTTTGCGTATTGTTTCGTATTCGCAAATAGATACAACAGAAAGAGCTATTAATAATCCCGAACGCGATACCGTTAAAACATCGGAAGGCGGGGGTATTTTGCCTATTTTTAATAGTACCGGCGATGCGGCTGGTAATAACAACTTGCCAGGGCAAGATGTATCGGCTTTATTAGGTTCATCAAGAGATATTTTTTACAGTGCAGCTATTTTTCACTTTATAGGTAGTGGTAATTTTAGGTTTAATATACGTGGTTATAGTCAAAATAGCTTTGCTGTAAACGTAAATGGAGTTAGGGTTAACAACCTTATAAATGGATCGGCAAGTTTTACTACCTGGGGTGGTATGACAGATATACTTCGTGTTATGGATGTTAAGCCGGGTTTAGGCGCATCGCGTAATAACTTTGGCGACATTGGGGGAACGTATAGCTTACCTGTATCTGCATCTTCTTTTAGAAAAGGATTTAGAATTGCTTATGGACAAGGAAACCGGGTTTTTAAAGAAAGGCTCTCTGTAACTTACTCTACCGGCTTATTAAAAAACGGTTGGACCTTTTCATTTTCCAGTACAGTTAGATACGCTGCAAAAGGTATTGTGCCGGGTACATGGCTTACCTCATTTGGTTATTTTGCAGGAGCTGATAAAAAATTAAGCGATAAAAACACCCTTTCGCTTATTTTATTTGGCGCCCCCAGATCTTCGTCTCGTGCAAGTTTAAATACTGATGAGGCTTATGCCCTTGCGGGCGATAAACATTATAATGCAAACTGGGGGTATCAAACCCAATCAGTATCCAGAACGGATGTTACCCAGCAAAAAATACGCAATGTATCAGTTGCTTCTTCGCATTTGCCAACTGCTATATTAACGGATAATATTGCTATAAATGATCATTCTAAATTAACCGTAAGCGGCACTTATTCTTTTGGCAGATCTGCCATTACAGCGTTTAATTATTTTGGCGTATTAACACCACTGCCCACTTATTATAAATATATGCCCAGTTATTATGGTCCAACCAGTTCTGATGCAGACCCGGGGCAGTTTGCGGCATTAACTAACGCATGGCAAAACAGTACATTAAATCCAGCTTCAAGTTTTTTAGCTAAACAAATAGATTGGGATGCCATTTATAATTTTAACGGCAAAAACACACAAACAACTCAAAATGTAGATGGAGTCGCGGGTAAAACATACACAGGTGCAAGGTCTTTATACATTATTGAAGAAAGAAGGCAAGATGCAAAAAACTGGGGTTTTAACGCTATCTATAACACACGTACCAAAAACAATATTTACTTTACCGGTGGTGGAAACGCCGCTTTATCTCAAAACCGTTACTATAAAGTAGTTAATGATTTATTGGGGGGTAATTATTGGTTAGATTTAAATCAGTTTGCAAACTCCATTTCCACTAATACAGCCGTAATACAATACAACATTAATGATCCAAACAAAATAATTAAGCAAGGAGATGTTTTTGGCTACGATTACAACCTCAATGCAACTCGCTTTGAGCTTTGGGGTCAGGCAGAAAAATCATTTAAAAAATTTGATGTTTATATGGCCGCCTCAGCAAGCAGCACCTCTTTTTTTAGAGACGGGCACATGGTTAATGGTTTATTTCCAAGCGATAAAGGAGGAGACGGTTCTTCGGGTGGAAAAAGCAAAACACTTAATTTTTATAATTACGGGGTAAAAGGAGGGATAACTTACAAAATTAACGGACGTAATTACATAACCGTAAACCTAACATCTGAAACCAAGCCACCTTTGCCAACTACTGCATTTGTTTCGCCCCGTTCTCGTAATGATGTAATTCCGGGTCTTAGCAATCAAAAGATATTAAGTGGAGATATAACCTACACCTTTAGATTTTCTTGGTTAAAAGGCCGTATTACCTATTATTATACGCAAATGAATGATCAGACATGGCAGCGAAGTTATTATGATGATGTGTATAAAACAAACGTAAACTACTACATGACTAACCTTAACCAGCTAAACCAAGGTCTTGAGTTAGGTTTAGAAGGTATTGTTACTAAACGAATATCTATTATTGGCGCCTTAAATTATGGCAGTTACCTATATACAAACAGGCCAACAGCTACTATTTCGGCTGATAATACCGCCGCACTTTTAGCATCCAACAGAACTATTTATTTAAAAAATTACCACGTAGGTGGTGCGCCCGAAGTTGCCGCATCTATTGGGGTAAGGTACACAGGCGGTAAAAGAAGAGATTGGTATGCCGGAGTATATGCAAATTATTTTGCAAAAAATTATGTAACCATCAATCCGGATAGAAGAACAGCAGAAGCTATAGCTAAATATATTGTTACAGACCCGCAGGTAGCACAAATAACCGATCAGGAAAAATTAGCTAATACCTATACACTCGATTTTATGGGTGGTAAATCATTCAACATTAAAAAAAGCCGACTTAACTTAAATTTAATGCTAAACAATTTTACCAATAATGTATTTAAAACAATAGGGCAAGAACAATTAAGGCATGATGTTAATAATATTACTAAATTTCCTAATCAATATTCTTATTCTTATGGTTTAACGTTTATTGCCTCGGTTTCTGTTACTTTTTAATTAAAATTTGCATAAATTTATACAATGATTAAAATAAAATATATATCACTGGCTTTTTTCGTGTATGTGGTTGCTACGTTGTTTTTTGCCTGTAAAAAAACGCATGATATGCCCCTTGTGCAAACATCTGCCGTGGGCGGTACATTAACTATAGCGCAGCTAAGGGCTTTATACAACGGACAAAACATTAAATTTACACAAGATGTTTCTTTATTTGCCACCGTTACCATGTCTGATAACTACAAAACACTTTTTGTAAGAGATAATACAGGTTCTATTACCGTAAAACAAATCACAGCCCACGGCATTTACGAAGGAGATTCGCTGCGCATTAATCTTAAAGGTGCTTATTTAGATCTTTCAGGTAATTTAAGCTCTTTACAAATAGATTCATTAGATGTTAGTAGCAGCCCAACAAACAAAGTAGTTAAATTGGCTGTGGGTAAAGAACATTCACCGGTTACAGTTACTATTGCGCAACTAACAGCTTCTGCAAGCAACACAACCTATGCAACACCAACCGGTAATGTAATACTACCACAATCTATTTATGATGGTGAGTTGGTGCAAATAAACAATATACAATTTGCTTACACCGATTCAGCAAATTTTATTCCGTTAAACAACCCTCCTTTATTTGTTAATCATAATTTGTACGATTGTGGAGGTGTTAATTTCATAAATATGTCTTTATACAGCAACACCTCCGATTTTTTATACCAAAAAGTGCCTCATACAAAAAGCGGTTCTATTGTGGCGGCAGTTACTTTTTATAATGGTGCGCTGCAATTAACTCCCCGTTCGTTTTCAGATTTAAAATTTAACCAACCTCGTTGTGGGATAGATACACTAACGCAAAGTTTTAGTAGTTGCGCATCCTCTTCAAATTTTGCTACTGCATTACCTGGTTGGTATGATGTGGCCGAAGTTGGGTCGTTAATTTGGACAGGCAACGCGTCTTATCCAAATGGATATCCTTCTGCTAGTAATTTTGGGGCTCCGGCCCGAAATGTAATGTGGTTAATTAGCCCGCCTATACAAAACAGCCCTACTAAGAATGTAAACTTTCAAGTTGAATACTTTTTCCCTACTGCAAATAAACCAAGACAGCTAAGTGTTTGGGTATCTACCGATTTTAACGGACAAAATATTGTTATGAATTCGGCAAACCCAAATGTGGCGCATTGGACGGAAATTACGCCGGCATTTGTAAACCTTATGAATTTAAATACATACCCGGCAAGTTTTTTCTTTAATGCAAACTCCACGCCGGTTTTTCTTAATCAAATTAGTGCGTTTCAACAAGCCGTGCCTGCATCAAGTACTTTTTTTATTGGCTTTAAGTATATTGGTAATATGGTAACTACAGATTCTACGCAAACCTTTGCCATTGATAATTTCTCGTTAAAAGATTAAAAACATGATACAAAAAAACAATAAAAACATCTTAATTGTTATAGCCCTGTTTGTGGGTTCTGCTTTTGTTTTTTCATGTAAAAAATATACTACCCCTCCTGCCAAATCAGCGGTTACCGGTGCAAGTGTAAGCATTCAGCAACTAAGAAGTTCTTATGTGGGCATGAATACCAAGTTTACCGCAAACACTCTTTTAAACGTGGTAGTTACCGCCGATGAAACTTCGGGTAATCTTTACAAACAGGTTTATGTACGCGATAATTCGGGCACGGTTGCTCAAACCGGTTTTTATGGCGCCATTTCTTTGCATTTTATACACGGTACACAAGGTATTCTTTCTGTGGGAGATTCGGTGGCTATTAATTTAAACGGGGCTATTTTGGCAAAATCAACCGGGGGCTCTTTAGAGATAGATTCTTTAGACCCATACACCTGCATAAATAAACTAAAAACAGGCTTAAACCCTATTCCCCTTACAGCAAGCATACCACAACTATATACTTACACGGGCGGGCAATTTATTTATGATGCGCAATTAGTTAAATTAAATAATGTAGAATTTATTAAGCCTAACGTAGGTACTACCTATGCGGTTGCGCAGCAAGCGCCTGCCGCGCCGCAAAATGTAAATAAATTTGTTTGCGATTCTTTTGGAAATACCATTATAGCCTACAATAGTGGGTACGCTAATTTTGCAAGCACCCTTATTCCTAATAACAGCGGCACTATGGTTGCCATAGCTAATTTATATACTACGATGCAATTATCTTTACGTTCTTTTCCGGATATAAATCTTACCAACAGTTATAACCCTATTGTTTATGATACCATTACTCAGAACTTTGCCTACCAAGCTTTATCAAGTAAAGGCATAATTATGGCAGCCGGTTGGAAAAGCATAGCCTACGCGGGTAATTTAAACTGGCAGGGTTTACAATACGGCGTAGCTCCTAACTGGAAATATTCGCCCTCAGCATCTAACTATAAAACAACCGATATTAGAAATGATATTTGGTTAGTGAGCCCGCCTATTAAAGATTATGCATACAGCCATGGAGGAAGTATTACAAAATATATGGATTTTTCATCAGCACTTCAATACGGAACTTCTAAGCGTTTACTAAGTGTAATGGTTTCAAGATCATATGATGGAACAAACTTAATTCCTTCGCAATGGACCGATATTTCAGGTTTTTATCCTGCAATTTCAACAAATAGTAGTAATGGGTATCCGTCTTTTAAATATGCTCATGGCAACAATAATATTTATTCACCGGTTCCTATTGCTTTAACAGTTGGTACGTCTGGCAGCACGCCAACTTTTTATGTAGCCTTTAGATATCAAAGTAGCACAAATGATGTGGATTCTACCGGTGCTACTTATCTATTAGGCACCTTTGTATTAAGAAATAATTAAACAGTAAACCAAACATAAAAACAAGTAAAAACCAATAAACAAAAAAAAATGAAATCAAAACTATTAACATTAACCCTGGCTGCCTTTGTAGCCATGACATTAAAGGTGTCGGCACAGGCAACCCCTGCAACACTTGGCGCGGCTATTATAAACAATGGCTTCGAAACTTGGAGTGCTAACCCGCCAATAATTCCTGCAGGTTGGGAAGTAGCGCCCGCCAGCACTATAGCAGCAGCAAGCGTAACACAGGTAACAAACTCCTCTACGGTAACTCCGGTTCAGTCAGGCAGTTTTTCCTGTAAATTAATAAACACAGCAGCTACTTACACGCCAGGTATTATGGCTGGTACAGCTGTTAGTGTTACTGCGGGCACGGGGTATCAAATTTCTTATTACGCACGCGGAAAAGGCACTATTAGTGCTGAGGTTACAGATGGTAGCGCGGCAACTTCTTCGGCTAACTATTCAGCAGCAAACGGGCAATCAGTTAATGGTAAAGGCTGGCACCATTATTTTCAAACCGTTATTGCACCAACAACAACAAATAATGCACAGTTTTGCTTAAAAGTAAAAAGCACCGGCACATACACAAACTCATCCGGAGTTAGCATTACGGGTATAGATGTTGATAGTTTTGTGGTACAGCCATATACGCCAATACCGGCTTCCTTGTATGATATTCAGTATACAACGGCTTCAAGCGGTAACTCCCCTTTCTTTGGTCAGTTTGTTAGCCAAACAGGTGGTATAGTATCGGGTATAATACTAAGTTCTACAGGCAAAACGGGTTATTACGTTCAAACATCAGGTGCTAACACTTGGGCGGCGGCTTTGGTTTTTGACCAAACTAATGTAGCCAATGTAGCAGTTGGAGATAGCGTTACGTTTAAATGTGCTGTTGACGAATATTTTAACATGACAGAATTAGTGCAAATTAGCAATTTTGTAAAAGTATCTTCGGGCAACCCAATTCCTTCTATACCGGTAAACACACAAACTATTCAACAAGAGCAATATGAAGCAATGTTGGTAAACATACAAGGTGCCTCAGTACAAACCTACAGCGCTAATTACGGGCAGGGTACCATAGCAGATGCTACTTCGGGTGGCGTGCCTTGTACTTTTGATTTTAAAGCAGGTTTCTACTCTCCTAACGGCACCGCAACATCTGGTTCTTCCGGTAACCCGGGTTACCAGCCAATTTTAACTACTGTACCTTATTGTGTTACTGGCAATGTAAATTACGAGTTTAGCGCGTATAACATTGTGCCGCGTGATTCTAATGATATTAAAAAGAACTGTTTGGTTTTAGGAGTTGAAAAACACAACAACAACTTAAACGCAACTATGTACCCTAACCCGGTTGCAAACCAGTTTAACATTGCATTACCTTTTAGCGCCAGCAAAGTAAATGTATCTTTTACTGATGTTTTGGGTAAAGAAGTATTAACTAACAACAACCTAACTGGTAATAACGTATCTATCAACGATATTAATTTAGCGGCTGGTGTGTATGTAGTTAAAATTGTTGCCGATGGCAAAACACAAGTGGTTAAAATTATTAAACAATAATTAATGTCAGTCAAAGCTTGTAGGAGGCTTTAGCAAAAAAGTACTATTTTAATTGAGAGAGCCCTGCTTGCAAAAGCGGGGCTTTTGTTTTATGCCCGCAACCATTACCCTCCCAAGGAGGGATTGGAGTCTTTTTTGTTTCTTTCAGGAAAAGCATCAAAGTGTCGAAGTTATTCCGAACATATTTCGGTATCTCCTGAGATGTGAACTCAGTTCAGCATGACGAAAAGTATTTTCAATCGGGCGCAGCCGAGAAGCCAGCCATTAGGCAATATTAAAAACATTATAGTAACTAATGAGAGCCGCTTTTATTTTAATTATCTCGTCCTTAATGGTTTCGCTACGCGTTATAAAAAAATAATGCGTTTCGCTTTAATAGTTAGACCTTCCGCAACAGCACATATTCCCAAGGTTTGTTTTTAAGAAAAATCGGCAAAAAATTAATTTATTACCCTATACAACAAAGGCCTTGAAGGTGCGGCATCATTTTCAAAAGCGGCAACTTGTAAATCTAAAAGATACGTTCCATCATAGATAGTATTGGGTATATAAATCAATTCGGTAATGGTGCGTTGCGTGTTTGTGTTTTCGGGGTATTCCCAAAAGGCTTTGTGGGCAAGCAATGCGCCACCATCAACTTCTTTATCTACACTGGGGGTATCAAACAATAAATGTTGAACGCCTTTTTCAATAATGTATTTCATGGCTTCTTCGTTAATATAAGCGGGGTTGGTGTTTGAGTAATTTTTATGAAGCTTAGCATCGCTGTTTGCAATGGTGCGTATCACAAGCGCTTCAGGGTTTTTATCATCTAAAAACAATTGCAGCACTTTTTTTGTGATCACTAAATTTCTATCTATTTCTTCGGGCAAAACAGAAATAACTTCTGCCATAAACATAAATTGTTTCAGGCTTTTGTTTACCGAATAAAATTCTTTACTAATATGCCCGACGCATTCGGTGTGTGTTCCGTGTCCGTGTGGATTAAACGTAATGTTTTTAAAATTTACAGAACCACCTTGCGCTACTTCGCCCACCCAATCGCCCATGCGTACAGGTTCTATTAGTGGTTCTGACACATACCAAGCTTTTACGCCACCCACCGAAACAGGTAAAGAAATATCTATCGGTTTAGAAAAATCAACTCTAAATGTTTTTTGTTTATGTGTTATGGTTGCAATCATATTGTTATAATTTTTTTTCTCGCTGATTTCGCTAATGTAAAATTATTTCTGCGTCAATCTGCGTTATCTGCGAGAGTTTTTATTCCTTAACATAAAATAAATCAGACGCAATGCCATCAGCAAAATGCTTTCCTTGCTTGTTTAAAGTTATGTTGTTTTGTTTTATCTCGATAAAGTTTTTGTGGGTGTGTTGCTCCAATTGCTTTAAAAAGTAATTGACGTATTTTTCTCCAAATAAATTCTCAATTTCTTTTATATCACAACCCCATTCTGTTCTTAAGCGAGTTAAAATATATTCGTTGTACTTGTCGTTAACAGTTAAAATTTCCTCCTCATAAAATGGTTTATCATTTTCTATCGCTTGAATATATTGCGCATTACTTCGCACATTAAACCTTCTGTAAATTCCATTATAAGAATGCGCTGATGGCCCGATACCCAAGTATGATAAGCCTCTCCAGTAATTGCTGTTATGTTCTGCCATAAAACCGGGCTTGCAAAAATTAGAAATCTCGTATTGGGTAAACCCTTTTTTTGCAGTTTCTTCAATAAGAATATCAAACAATTGAGAACTCATTTCACTATCTACCTCTTTCTCTTTTTTTTCTTTAATAAGATGTTGTAACTGCGTTCGACTTTCTACGGTTAGGTTATAAGAAGAAATATGTTGTGTATTTAAACTAAAAGCAGTCTGCAAGGTTTTACGCCACGTTTCAGGGGTTTGAAATTTACTTCCATAAATTAAATCGATAGAAATATTATCAAAGCCTGCTTGTTGTGTGGTTGCAATACAATCAAAATTTTGCTGTGCAGTATGCGTACGGTTCATCCATTTTAATTCTTCTTCGTCAAAACTTTGCAGTCCTATACTTAATCTATTAATGCCTAATTTTTTTATTTCTTGCAAGTAATTTATTTCTGCGTCTTCGGGATTTAACTCAAATGTAATTTCTGCGTTTTCATCTAAAACAAAATTAGACTTAACTGTATGTAGAATTTGTTGAAGCCCTGAAAGGTTTAATAAACTTGGTGTTCCACCTCCAAAGTATACTGACTTGACTACTTTCTTTTCTAAATAATTTTCTCGGTCTTTTAGTTCTTTACAGATAGCATCAACTAAATTTTTCTTGTTTTCGAGATTGGTGGAGAAATGAAAATCGCAATACAAACAGGCTTTTCTGCAAAAGGGAATGTGTATGTAAATGCCACTCATTTATCAAAGATACTAGAAACAGGAAGCAAGAGAAAAGAAAACTTTCATTAGTCATGCTGAATTTTTCTCAGCAGCTGAGATTCCGAAATAAATTCGGAATGACTTTACACTATTTAATGCACCAATAAACCCTGCGCTTTTAAATAATTAAGTTCGCTTAGTTTGGTATTGAAAGCCGCTTGTGCTAAGCGATACTGTGCGTCTTCGTAGCTTTGCTCAATCGTACGGTATTCAATATAATTTGATATACCTTGTTTAAAGCGCGCCGAGGCAATAATTAAATTTTGGTTGGCGAATTCAACACTTTGTTTTTCAATTTCAATAATATTTAGATTATTTTGAAAACTTAAATAAGCCTGATACAAATTTGCTTTTTGATTTAATCTTTCAGCCTCCAAACGAATGTTATCCGAATTTAATAATACTTTTTGGTTTTTTATAGCGGTATTTGTTGTGAGATTATTAAGTAATGTCCAAGAGAAAATAAACCCCGCATTAAAACCATAGTTTCGGTTTAGTCGTAGTAAACCTATATCGTTTGTAGTTCTCTGATAGGAATAATTACCTGTAACGCCAATTTTAGGATAACGGTTGCCACGGTATTCTTTCAATCCAAGTTCATCAATCTCAATGGTTTTTCGGTTAATTAAAATAGAGCTGTTGTTTTTATCAGTAGCATCTAACGCCATTTGATACTCTGGTTTGGTTTGCGTAATAATAGTATCAGGCACTGCAAACTCTGTATCGGGAGATCGCTTCAAAAGATTATTTAAATTAATACGTTGATCATTTAATAAATTTTGTTGTTGTATAATTTTTACCTGGATGTTATTGTAATCAATTTGCGTTTGCAACTTATCTACATTAGAACCTGTGCCGGCAATTACTTTTTGATTAGCTAAATTTTTTTGGTCACTACCTAAAGCTAAAGATAATTTTAATGATTTAATATATTGCTGAATACTGATCATTTGAAAGTATGCTGTAAGGCTTGATAACAAAGTGTTTTCAACCGTTAGGCGATAATTAAGATTACTTAAATCTTCTAACCGGTTTAGCTTCTTTTTAGTAGCGAACATTTTTAATCCGTCAAAAAAATACCAAGTCCCAACAATAGATGGTGCATAGCTTGATGATGTAAGTTTTTGTTGGTTAACATTTAATGCCGGGTTTGAATAATGAAGCGTTGTAATAGTTTGCCCTAAACCTAATGGACTTTGCGGACTGCCCGCTACAACAGAAATTTGCGGCAACATACCCGTAGAGCCTCCATTTACGGTGCCTCCGGTAGATTGACCACCACCTACTAAACCAATGTTATTATTATTTTTTGCTACCTGAATATTATTCTTCGCAATTTGAACATCAAAATTATTTTCAAGAGTTAGTTTAATAACATCTTCTAATTTTAATATTTCCTGACTCTTTGCAGAAAACGTAATTAAAAAAATAAATAGAATAATGAGTTTATGCGTGTTTGTTTTCATGTGCAAAATTTTCAGTTGGTAGATCCAAATCATAATTTCTTTTCGATTTCTTTTTATGTTCTCTAGATAAATAAGAATACATAGCCGGAATAACGAACAGGGTAAGTATTAACGAAAATATAATTCCCCCAACAACAACAATACCCATGCCCATGCGGCTTTTAGCAGCAGCGCCTAACGACATGGCAATTGGTAGTGCGCCTAAAGCAGTTGCCAAACTCGTCATTAAGATGGGACGCAAACGTGCAGCAGCAGCTTTTTGTATAGCATCTCGTTTTGATAAACCTTGTTCTTTTAATTGATTAGCAAACTCCACAATTAAAATTCCATTTTTTACTACAAGTCCAACAAGCATAATTGCTCCAATTTGCGAAAATATATTCCATGTTTGATTAAAATACCAAAGTGATAATAATGCTCCGGCAAGCGCTAACGGAATTGTTAGCATTACAATAAACGGATCAACAAAACTTTCAAATTGTGCAGCAAGAATTAAATAAACTAAAAGTAAGGCCAATGCAAAAGCAAACATAATACTGGAGCCGCTTTCTTCAAAATCGCGCGAAGGCCCTGTTAATGCGGTGCTAAATGTTTCATCTAAATTATCTTTAGCTATGCGATGCATTTCGTTAATACCATCGGCAATGGTTTTTCCGGGAGCTAAGCCAGCAGAAACTGTGGCAGATTCATACCGATTATATTTATAGAGTTGTGGCGGATTACTTGTTTCATTAACGGTTACTAAATTATCTAACTGAATTAATTCGCCTGTTTTATTTTGCACATATAATGATGTAACATTGGTGGGCTTATCTCGATAAGGCATTTCAAGCTGACCCATTACCTGATATTGTTTATCATTCATTACAAAATAACTAAACCTGTTTCCACTTAAAGCTAACTGTAATGTTTGGGCAATATCTTGCACCGAAACGCCCAATGATTTTGCTTTATCACGTAAAATAGTAATATCTAATTCGGGCTTGTTGAATTTTAAATTACAATCAAACCCTTGAAATACGGAGCTTTTACTAACATCCTCTAAAAATTTAGGCAGCACGTTTTTTAGTTTTTCAAAGGTGGCAGCTTCTAATACAAGTTGCACAGGTAAACCTCCGCGTGGTCCGCCACCGGCCGAAATTGTTTGTTCTTGCGATACAAACACTTTTCCTTCGGGCATGGTTTTAGTTAGTTTACTTGCATAATCTGCCCAATATTGTTGTGATTGTGTCCGCAAAGTATCATTCATCATTAAACGCATCATACCCGAGTTAACTGCGCCCGCACCCGAAAACCCAGGCGATGTAATCGCTAACACCATGCGTTGATCCTTTATACTATCCTCTATGGTTTTAGATAATTTATCCATAAACTTATCCATATACTCAAACGAGGTGCCTTCAGGAGCTGTGGTAGTAATGCGCAACCAGCCTCTATCATCAAGCGGGGCTAATTCTTGCGGAATAATTTTTATGATAACGGTTACCATCACTAACGATATTCCGATGATGATAAGCGATATCCAACGTTTGTTTAAAAAATTTCCTACTGCCTCGAAATAACCGTTTTCCATTCCTTGAAAGAAGGGTTCGGTCATTTCGTAAAACTTACTTTTTTTATGATTTTTACTTCCCATTTTAGCGTTTAGCATTGGGGTAAGCGTTAATGATACAAAGGCAGAAATTAAAACAGCACCCGCAATTACAACGCCAAACTCTCTGAACAACTGACCGACAAAACCTTGTAAAAATACTACCGGTAAAAATACCGCAACTAATGTGATGGATGTTGAAACAACAGCAAAGAAAATTTCTTTAGAACCTTTATGCGCAGCTTCGGTTGGATCCATACCGGCTTCAATTTTTTTGTAGATGTTTTCGGTTACCACAATACCATCATCTACCACCAAACCTGTGGCTAATACAATGGCCAATAAGGTTAATACGTTTATGGAATAACCCATTACGTACATAATAAAAAATGCGCCTATTAATGAAACCGGTAAATCAATTAAGGGACGAAAAGCGATAACCCAATCGCGGAAAAACAAATAAATAATAATGACTACCAATATAATAGCAATACCCAATGTTTCTTCTACTTCCGAAAGTGCTTTGCGAACAAACTTGGTATTATCTAAAGCAATATCAATTTTATAATCTTTAGGAAGTTCTTTTTTAATGGCGTCCAATCGTTTATAAAACTCATCGGCAATATCAATATAATTAGCACCCGGCTGTGGCACAATACCCAAACCAATCATATTTACTCCGCAAATTTTGAAATTCGTTTCATAGTTTTCGGGTCCTAACTCAACACGTCCCACATCTTTAAAACGAACTGTTTGTGTGCCGCTTGTTTTTAAAATTACATTTTCAAACTCGGTTACGTTTGATAGCCTTCCTTTGGTTTGCACAATCAGTTCGTTGTTTCTGCCCGTTATTTTACCTGAAGGTGACTCTAAGTTTTCGGTGTTTACGGCCTGTTGCACATTTAAAGGAGTTAATCCGTAGGCAGTTAATTTTTCAGGATTCATCCACAAACGCATAGCATATTTTTTTTGCCCCCAAATTTGTATGGTACTTACACCTGGAATGGTTTGTAAACGTTCTACCAAAACATTCTCCGCATAATCATCTACTTCTAAAATAGAACGTGTGCTGCTTTGTATAGTCATACTCACAATAGCATCGCTATTAGCATCAGCTTTTGTTACGGTTGGCAACGCATCAATATCTTGTGGTAATTGGCGTACTGCCTGAGATACTTTATCGCGTACATCATTAGCGGCACTTTCTAAATTAGCCCCTAAATTAAATTCGACCGTGATAGAACTTACACCTTGCGCGCTAGTTGATGAAATAGTACGAATGCCATCAATACCATTAATTACTTTTTCAAGGGGTTCGGTTATTTGCGATTCAATTACTTCGGCACTGGCACCCGTGTAGGCTGTTTTAACGGTAATAACTGGAGGGTCGATTGCCGGAAACTCGCGTACACCCAAAAATTTATATCCTATCACTCCAAATAATAGAATGATGAGACTCATTACAATAGCAAGAACCGGCCTGTTTATACTGGTAGATGAAATATTCATGCCTTAGTTTTTAATATGTTCTTGTATTTTTACTTGCACGCCAGGCTTTAGAGCCATAATGCCTTCTGTTGCAACCGTATCGCCGGCTTTTAATCCTTTTGTAACTTCTATAGTTGTATCGTTACGAATGCCAGTTTCAATCATTACTGAAACTGCTTTTCCATTACGGATTACATACGTTTTTTGTCCGTGTAAATCTGGAATGACAGCCATGGTAGGCATTATAACCGAATTATCTGATTGAAGAATTAAAGTAACCTGCGCATACGATCCCGGAAAAATTTCGTGCTTAGCATTATCGCAAATAGCACGTATTTTTAAAGAACGGGTTGCTTGATCTATTTTAGGATCGATGGCATAGATTTTACCTTTGTAGATGCGCCCTGTTCCTTGGATTGTAATAAAAACAGTATCATTAATATGAACAGCTGAAGTATATTTTTCGGGTACGCTAAAATCAATTTTTATAGGATCTAGTTGTTGCACTGATGCTATAATATCAGAAGGACTTACATTATTACCAACGCTTACATTTTTTAATCCAATAACACCATTAAAGGGTGCGCGAATTTCGGTTTTTGCAATTTGTGCCATCGTTAAATCAATATCTGCATTGCTTTGCTGCACGGTTGATAAGGCAATATCATACTCTTCTTGACTAACGCCTTTTATACCTAACAACGATTTTAAATCCCTTTCTTTTTCTTCATTAATTTTTTGCATAGCTTGTTGCTTAGCTAATTGGGCTTGTAAATCGGCATCATTTATTTTGACTAGTAATTGCCCTTGCGTAACGTTTGCACCTTCATTAATTTGCATAGAAATTATTTTGCCCGAAACCTCCGGTTTTAAAATAGCTTCTTCATTAGCAAGTACAGAACCCGATAAAACCAATTTATTTTCTACATTACCCCCTTTTAAAACAACGGCTTTAATGGTAACTACAGAGCCTTTACCTGCTTGCGGCGCAGCGCTTTTAGGCTGTTTAGACGATAGAAAAAATATTTTTATCAGCACTAATGCAACAATTATTGAAATTATTATTAGGAGGGTTCTTGACTTCATATTTTAATTTTTTTCTTTGTTTTATAAACTATAATGTGTGATGAGGGAAAGGGTTTTACATTAGCAAGAACGGTGTTTAACGTTGAGTAAAAATCTTTTATTGCTTTTTGAGATAAACCAGCGAAAGCTATTTTGTTTAATCCGTTAATTGTTTGGTGAATTTCCGGAAGAATTTTATGCGCTTTTGGTGTAAGTTCCACAAAATATTCGCGTCTATCTTTGGGATTTTGAACTCTTTTTACCAGTCCTTTTTTAACAAAGCCATCGATAAATTTAACCATCGATACTTTATCAATTTGCAATGTATCTGAAATGAATTGTTGTGAGCAGTTTTTTTTCTCTTCTAAAAGTATAAGTACAGAAAAGTTTTTTTCAATTCCTAAATGCTCCATACCGAGAGTAAGTGCGCCAAAATAAGGTTTGGTAATCATGGCGCAAAGTTTGCCCAGCGGCATATTAGTATACATATTTTCTTTAGGCGAACTCATATATAAGGAGAGCAAATATAAGTTAGTTATGTTAATAGTTCGCTTTACGAACTATTAATTTTGGTGTTAAATAATCTAAACAAAAAGAGGGATTTACCTTGACATATAATGCAAACCAACACTTTCTTTACGCCGTGTGGCGTGTTTTATAATAAGATAACCTATGCAAATTACATTTCGTAACTCACACAGTTTGGGAGAAACGATTGTTTCATCATACAAAGCTTCGTTTTCTTTGTAAATAATTTCTAATCTATCAAAGGCACGTTTTAAACGTAGTTTAGAACGAACAATGCCAACATAATTGCTCATTATTTGTTGCACTTCTTTTAAGCTTTGCGTAATTAAAACCATTTCTTCGGCATGTTCAGTTCCTTCAGCATCCCAATTAGGAATATTTTCTTTAAACGAAACTGTTTCTACTTTTTTTATAGCATCAAGCGAAGCGTTATGCGCATACACAACGGCTTCCAACAAAGAATTACTTGCTAAACGATTTGCACCGTGAAGTCCGGTACGAGCGCATTCTCCAACGGCATACAAATTTTGAATAGTTGATTGCGAATTTCTATCTACAATAATTCCTCCGCATAAATAATGCGCAGCAGGTACAACGGGAATCATAATTTTAAATGGATCAATATCCAAACTCATGCACTTATTATAAATGTTTGGGAAATGTTCAATAAATCCTTTTCTATCTAAGTGACGGCAATCTAAATACACATGCTCGTTACCACTGATTTTCATTTCGGTATCAATGGCTCGGGCAACAATATCACGAGGCGCAAGCGAAGCCCGTTCATCATACTTTTGCATAAATTCTTTTCCATCGGCAGTACGCAAAACAGCACCAAAGCCACGTACAGCTTCCGAAATTAAAAAGCTTGGTTGCTCGCCCGGGTTGTATAAAGATGTTGGATGAAACTGCACAAACTCCATATCCTGCACATGTCCTTTTGCACGATACACCATTGCAATGCCATCTCCGGTAGCAATTAATGGGTTGGTGGTGGTTGCATACACTTGTCCAACACCGCCCGTAGCCATACAGGTAATTTTTGCCAGAATAGTTTCTACTTTTTGCGTGTGAATGTTCAGCACATAAACACCATAGCAAGTAATATCTTTTGTTTTAGAAGTTACCAATTCGCCCAAGTGATGCTGCGTAATAATATCAATAGCGAAGTAGTGATTAACGATGGTAATATTTTTATGCTCATGAATTTTTTTAAGAAGCGCGCGCTCAATTTCCTTTCCGGTAGCATCTTTATAATGAAGAATACGATGCTCGCTATGTCCGCCTTCTTTGGCTAAATCAAAATCTCCGGTAGATGTTTTATCAAACGAAGTGCCTATTTCCATTAACTCTTTAATACGAGCCGGAGCTTGAGTAACCACGGTACGCACAGCTTCTTCATCAGAAAGATTTGCACCTGCATCAAGCGTATCATTTATGTGTTTTTCAAAATTATCGTGTTCATCCCACACAGCCGCAATACCGCCTTGCGCATATTTGGTGTTGGTTTCGTCTTCGTTGGCTTTGGTAATAATCAATACGTTGCCTTGCTCTGCCACTTTAAGCGCAAAACTTAATCCGGCAATACCGGAACCTATCACTAAAAAATCAAACTTTTTTTGCATAACTCAAATTAAAAGTAGCGTATCTTTGCAGGTACAAATAAACGAAATTTTAAACCCATGGACGCACCTGAAATTCCTTATATGATTTATGCAGAATCAACACCTAACCCCTCTTCGATGAAGTTTGTGGCTAATAAGATGTTGTTGGAAGCAGGTGCTACGGCTCAATACAACAATATTACCGAAACCAAACAAGCGCCTTTGGCTCAAAAATTATTTGAATTTCCGTTTGTTAAATTGGTGTTTATTTCGGCAAATTATATTACGATTACCAAACACGATTTTATTACCTGGGACGATATTTTATTAGAAACACGCACTTTTATAAGTGAATATTTAAACAAAAAAAATCCCATCATAACGGCTTTACCTGCACAAGAAGTTGCGGTTGATAATTCGTTTAAAGAAACTAAAAGTGTTTTTACCGAACACGCTGCGCCTAAAAACGAGGTAGAAGCAAAAATTATTGAAGCCCTTGAAACCTATATTCGTCCGGCTGTTGAGCAAGATGGCGGTATGATTGCATTTGCCGGCTTGAACGAAGGTGTGGTGAGTGTGCAAATGAAAGGTTCTTGCCAGGGTTGCCCAAGCAGTACCATGACACTTAAAGCAGGTATTGAAGGTTTGCTAAAACGCCTAATGCCTGAAGATGTTAGAGAAGTGGTGAGTGTTTAATTTTTCGTTATACTGAACTTAATGCAGTATCTCGCTCTATAAAACAGATTCCGAAACGAGTTCGGTATGACATACATTACTGCAATACCCCAATTTTCTTACCCACTTCAGCAAAAAAATCTTTTACCAAAGTAGCTGTTTCATCATCTCCGGTTGCTTTTTGAAAAGTATCTGTTAAGGTTAAAATATTTTGGATATAAAATTTTTTCATTTCATCTACCATCATATCTTTCGTCCATAAATCAATTCGCATGGTATTGTTTTCTTTTTCGTCCCACAAGGCAACCATCATGCTTTTGCATTTGGTAGACTGATTTGTCTCAGGCGATAACCATTCTATATTTATAGGAAGATTATTTTCGTCTAAGCTTACTTTAAAGGTTATTTCAGATTGCTTCATTTCAATTATTGATTTGTTGAGTTATAAATTTGTAGAATTTTATTTTTTCGTTAACGTTTTTACTAATTTCTATTCGCTATAAACTAAATTAAGGTTTATACTTCGATTTTGATAAAATTATTTGTGCATCCATATTCATTAATTGCTCTACGGTTTCGTTCGGGTTTTTATTCATATACGAACGAACAATTTGCCATCCAACGTAAGCAGCAATGCGCGGCGGACAATCTTTACTAATAGCAGATGTAAACGGCCCATCAGAAATAAAAGGCGCTAATTCTTTTAAATCGTTGTTGTACAAGCGATTTTTCTCGGTAAAATAAGCCCACATATTTTTTTGAAAACTCTTGCAATATTTCATTTGCTCTGTGGTGTATTGTATCTTAATAGAATCTTCAACATCTGGCAGTGCGGCATCTAAAGCGTAATACAACTTTCCGTAAAACATCATGTGGTTAAGTAAATTATTTAGTTGCTCGTTCTTATCATAACAATGAATAAGCCAACCTTTCATAGCATCACAAACAATATAATTACTATTCATAAAACGCGTTTTGTATTTTGGATATTGAAGCATTTGGTAATATTTGCTTTGAGAACCCAGATACATATCTAAGCTAATGCCAAGTGTACTATCAATTGTAGTAATGTTATAATTCCATCCGGAAAGAAAACAAACATATTGTTTAGGTAAATATATTTGCGGAAGATGATATTTTAAATGTTTAAAACCATCTGTTAATTGATTTTCAAGTGTATTTATTTCATCATCTGTAAATATTTTTTGCGTTTGATCGTATACATCCTTTATCATCGGATCGCTTACAAAGTTTTTAAGTGCTTTATAAACCGAATCTTTTTCTTCGCCATGATTAATGATATTAAAAATAAAATCGTTGTAAAAAGAACCATACTTGGTTTTCATTTTAGGAGAAAACGTTTCAAAAGAATCTGCCTTGGCAGAAAATATATCATTGTCTAAGCGAAGTAATTTTATAGGTTGTATTTGCACATTAGAGGTATCAGCATCTTTAAGCTTATCTGAATGGCAAGCCGTAAGCATCACAAAAAAAGTTAATACTAATAGGGTGGATAGGATAAGGTTTTGCTTCATTGTTAAAAAATATATCTTTGCGTTACAAAAATCATAAAATATTTAGCATGAAAAAATTACTATTCACAATAATTGCAATTAGTTTTGCTACAACAAGCATTTTAGCACAAGATGTGCCGGATCCTAAAGGAGTACGCTTTGGCGTTTTTGTGCGAGGAACCCCAAGTTGGTATAGCACCCCATCCAGTAGTTATTACTCCAAAGGCGGCGCGGTTTTTGGCACAGGTTTTGGGTTAAACCTAGAGTTTAGAATTACAGATGTTGTTGCCTTTCAAACCGGTGTGGGCGGAGATTTTGATGGCGGAAAAATAAACTACACGCATAATGTAGGTAATTTTAATTCAGCAAACGATATATACACTAGTTATATTTTAGATAAAACACCTCAATTAGTTGAGATTAAAGATAAAAATGTTAGTGATTTTATGGGAGCAAACTCTTCTCAATACTCAGGGCATGACTTACTAACCCGCCGCATACACACAACCTATGTTACTATACCGCTTCTTTTAAAGATGATGACAAAAGAAATAAGCGGCTTTAAATATTTTGTAAATTTTGGTGGAACAATGGGGGTTTTAGTAGGTGCAAAATCTGATGATTACACCGAAGAGAATGTAGGCTTTACACAAACTTTTACAAATAACAAAGGTTTAAATATGTATAAAGATTGTATTCCTGTACGTATAGGATTAAATTTGGGGCTAGGAGCCGAGTATCGTATAGCGGGAACCACCTCATTGTATCTTAGTGCTAACTTTGTAAATTCTTTTATTCCTACGGTTAAGGCACACTCTGTATATAATTTTAATAATGTAGATTTTTCGGGCAATACTAA
The DNA here is from genome assembly GCA_038206945.1 of Bacteroidia bacterium. GTDB lineage: Bacteria > Bacteroidota > Bacteroidia > B-17B0 > Aurantibacillaceae > PALSA-968. The sequence continues at coordinate 221,145 of JBBRAG010000001.1, forward strand.
TGGAACATTTATTTATGCCCCGCAAAAATTAAACCCAATGGGTATACAAATTAATTTAGGCGTGTTGTTTTAATAACCATATTATCATTTAAAGCCCAATGCTGTAAAGTGTTGGGCTTTTTGTTTATAGCTTTTTTAAAAAATTACGTTTCAGATGCCATTAGGTTTGCAAATAGATGGTAATTTAGGCACATAAAATTTATTCATGAAACGTATCGTAACGCTGGTTATAATTTCACTTTTTTCTTTAAACGCATTCTCGCAAAAAATTACCACCTTCTCTGCCGATTCGGTTAAATTTATTAAAGAGCTGGATAGTTATTTTCAAACTAATTCAGCTAATAAAGAAGATGCTTCTGCATTTATAGAAAACTTAGGTAAGTTTTGGAAAACGCCCGCTTACAGTAATTTCTATAAAAATTATGTGTACACAACTTCTAATAAAATGCTGGATAAAAAATTAAAGCCTTATCCATATTTTCAAAATTATTTAATTGCGGTAGCTAACTTTATTAACTCTGGCCAGCCTATTTCAAATTTTGACGCGTGGCAAATGCTGTTGGATAAAATCATCACAAAAAATAAAAATCCAAAGCCGTTTAATGATTTCTTAGAAATGAGTGATAACGTTTTTGAAAATGGTATGTTCTATAAATCGCCCAGCATACAATGGTACAGCAACAGTAATAATTATAAGTTTGATTATGACAGTTTGCCTAAACTTATTTTTACCGATATAACCTTATCGGGCAGCAACCAGCGCAACGATTCTATTACCATAGAAAATACAAGCGGAAACTATTATCCAACCTCTGGCAGATTTTATGGCAAAGGCGGTACCGTAAGCTGGAAACGTACCGGTCTAGGAGCTGATGTATATGCCGATGTAAAAAAATATGCCATAGATTGTAAGGCCGGGGCTTATACCAGTGATTCTGCGGTATTTCACGATCCACAATATTTTGATAAACCCCAGTTGGGCAGGCTAACAGATAAAATCATTAACGAAAATGGTAAAGTAACCTACCCACGTTTTGATACCTATACAAAACGACTTGAAATAAAAAGTGTAATTAAAGATGTTGTTTACGATGGTGGATTTTCTATGCGGGGAGCCCAATTTGTTGGCAGCGGCGATGTTAATAATCCCGCTAAAGTTGTTTTTAAAAGAAATAACCAACGCTTCTTCGAGGTTACGGCGCGCAACTTTATCATGTCGGCCGATAAGATTACTTCAGATAACGCCGCTATAAAATTTTATTTGGATAAAGATTCTATCACGCACCCGGCTTGTGATTTTAAATACATTGCCGATCAACGCAAGGTATCTTTAATTCGTACAGAGCAAGGTATTCAAAAAACGCCTTTCGCAAATTCATTCCATAAATTAGATATGTATTTTGAAGAGCTTGTTTGGAAAATAGATTCTCCTAAAATAGATCTTGGCTTTTTGGCGGCTAACTTACAAGGACAGGCATATTTTGAATCACAAGATTTTTTTACAGCCGATAGGTTTGAAAAACTGCGGGGAGAAGTTGCTGATGTTAACCCGGCAGTTAAAATAAATCAATACGCTGAACAGCACGGAAAGATCAAAACTTTTACAGCAGTCGATCTTGCTAAATTTATGAAATGGCTTGCAGTCGATCTTCGCCCGATATTAATTAAAATGGCCGGTTTTGGCTTAATAACTTACACACCCGAAACAGATGTAATCATTATCAAACAAAAACTATTTAATTACATAAGTGCCAGTAAAAAACTGGGCGATTCGGATGTGTTAACTTTTCATTCGGTAACACCCGGCCAGGCAAACGCCTCTATTAATTTGCTGAATAATAATTTTGATATGCGCATACATGGCGTAAAACAAATTCTATTAAGCGATTCGCAAAAAGTATTTGTGTTTCCAAAAGGGCAAGAGATTATTGTAAAAAAAGGCCGCGATTTTACGTTTAGCGGCGTGGTTGCTTCAGGTAAATTAGAATATCATGGCAAAGAATTTTCTTACGATTATAATTTGAATAAAGTAAACCTTAAGCAAGTAGATTCCCTTCGAATTTATGTTACCGCTTTAGAGCCCGAGCCAGACGGAAGCCTCCCTTTTAAGCGTGTGCAAACGGTGGTAGAAAATATTTCTGGTGAGCTGGATGTTGATAACCCTAAGAACCACTCAGGCCGTGTAGACATTCCGCAATATCCCATCTTTAAAAGTTTTAAAGATTCTTACGCGTTTTATGAAAAAAGATCTATACAACGAGGTGTTTATAATCGCGACAAATTTTATTTTAAGTTAGATCCGTTTACTATTGATAGTTTGGATAACTTTAATAATGCGTCTTTAAAATTCCAGGGTGAGTTTACTTCTTCCGGCATCTTCCCTGTATTTAGGGATACGCTTTCCCTGCAAAAAGATTATTCGCTTGGGTTTATTCGAAAAACGCCTCCCGGTGGGTATAAAGTTTATGGCGGTAAAGGTAAGTTTGAAAACGAAATTCGTTTAAGCAACAAAGGTTTGCGTGGCGGTGGAGATATAACCTTTAGTTCTTCATTAAGTAAAGGAGAAGATTTTATTTTCTTTCCCGATTCGATGAACGGTATAGCAAAATCTTTTGATGTAAAAGAACAGGAAAACCCGGATGAATTTCCACAATCTCACGGAGATAAAATTTACATACATTGGATGCCTTATAATGATTTGATGAATGCTTATGATACAGATACCCCTTTTTCAACTTATAATAAACAAGCAGAATTTAGAGGGCGGTATGATCTTTCTCCCAAAGAATTATATGGCAGGGGCAAAGTAGATTTTCAACGTGCTGATTTAATTTCAACAAGAATTTTATTTAAAGAAACAAAGTTTTTTTCTGATACAGCCGATTTTCATTTAAAAGCGTTTGATGAAGAAGGCTTTACGTTTGCCACCAACAATGTTAACGCCACCATTGATTTTGAAAAACGAACCGGTACATTTATAAGTAACGGAAAAGGATCTACTGTAAGCTTTCCAAAAAACAACTACATAAGTTATATGGATAGGTTTAAATGGTTTATGGATAGTGAAACCATACAATTGGGCGATGAGCAAAAGAAGATAGATGCTAATCTGGATAGCGATCTGCAATTAGATGCCCCTGAATTTATTTCGGTGGATCCTAAACAGGATTCACTTCGTTTCCATGCGCCGGCCGCCAGGTACAACCTGCGCAAATACATTATTAGTTGTATTAATGTACCTTTTATAAATGTAGCTGATATGCGCATCTTTCCAGATAGCGGAAAAGTAACCATTCGCAAAAGTGCCGTAATGGACACACTTAAAAAAGCTGTTATAACTGCTAACACCGTAACAAAATATCATATTATACGTAATGTAACCGCTTTTATAAAAGGACGAAAGGGATATATAGCACAAGGAGATTATACCTATTTTGATGAAAATGAAAAACCTTATAACATACATTTTGCAGAGATAAAACCAGATACATCGGGTCAAACAATTTCGCAGGGTGAGATACCTGAAAAAGATAATTTTAAGTTTAACGATTATTTTAGCTACGCGGGTAAAGTTTATTTAAAAGCTACCAACCAATTCTTATATTATGATGGAGGCACGCGTATATTACATACGTGTAGGTTAGGTAAATCGTACTTAAAATTTGAAGGAGAAATAAATCCAAAAGAAATTCAAATACCGATACCAAAAGATGCTAAAGATGTAAAAGGAAATTTGGTAGGGTCGGGCATTATTTATTCGCCTGATACCAACATGGTTTACTCGGCTTTCTTATCACCAAGAACGGTCAGTAAAAATGATAAGGATATTTTAATTGCCGATGGTTTTTTAGGATTCGATAAAGAGAAAAAAGAGTATCGTATCTCATCTAAAGAAAAATTAGTAGAAACCTCTCTTCCGGGAAATTATTTAAGCTTAGGTACCACAAATTGTTTGGTTTATGGCGAAGGTAAACTTGATATAGGCGCTGATTTTGGACAGGTAAAAGTTACTGCTGCCGGAAACGCCACACATAATACAATTAATGATAGTACCCAATTTGATCTTTTAACTGCTATTGAATTTTTCTTTGATAAAAGTGCTATGAAAAAAATGGCTGCTGATTTTGAAGCATACAGCACACAACTCGACCCATTTGATTTTGGTCGTAAAACATTTGAAAAAGGATTGGCCGAAATTTTAGGAAAAGAACGCGGCGACAAAGCCTTATCTGAATTGAATTTGTATGGCAACTATAAAAAATTTCCGGACGAGTTGGAGAAATCAATTTTTTTAGGTGATGTACAAATGACGTATAATAAAAAAACAAAATCTTTTATCTCTAACGGAAAAATTGGTGTGTGTAATTTATTTAAAAGCGAGATCTACCGGTATGTAAATGGGATTGTACAAATTAAAAAACAAAAAGCCGGCGATGTTTTGGATATTTATTTTGAGTTAGACCAAAGCAATTGGTACTACTTTAATTATTTTAAAGGCGTAATGAGTGTAGTATCCAGCAACCAGGCGTTTAATACAGCTGTTAAAGAAGTTAAAGATAAAAAACAGAAGGTTGATAAAGGCCCGTCTTATCAGTTTAATACAACAACACCCACTAAAAAAGATCAGTTTGTGAAAAAGATAAGGCAGCTAACCGGTCAAAAAGATGAAGATTAATGAGCGGTATAAATATTAAAAATAAAATTACCCGGTTTTTTGTTTTTGCCGCCGTACTTTACCTTGTTTGGTATTTGTTATATGAGTTAGTGGTAATACCCTACACACCTATAAACGAAAAACTTATCAGCCTGATTGTAGCTAACTCTGCCTTTTTTTTAAAACTAGTTGGGTTTACGGTCTACCAAAGTGTAGAAGATTCAAACATGCAGCTTATTGGCATAGATGGCGCGCACCCGGTTTGGATAGGTGCTCCGTGTAACGCATTAACTTTATTCATGTTCTTTGCTTTGTTTGTCGTTGCTTTTCAGGGTAATATAAAAAGAAAATTTTGGTTTATACCATTGGGAATAATTATTATACATTTTGCAAACGTATTACGTATAGTAAGTTTGGTTATTATTAATTATTACGCGCCTCAATATCTGTCTTTTAATCACACCTATACATTTACAATTTTGGTTTACGGCATTATTTTTTGTTTGTGGATGTGGTGGGTAAATACTTCTTTAAAAAACAATAAAGACAATGAACAAAAAAATTAAAATAATCCTTTTTGTGGTCTTTCTGGCAGTAATAGGCCTGTTTAGGGAGATGATTTTTTTAACCATTAATGCGGTTCTGTACAATAAATATTACAATGCAAACGAACATATTGGTTTATTGCTTGAACCTATGATATCTCTTTTTTCCTATCAAACTTTATACGTAGCTAAGTGGTTTATTACACCTGTATTTGCTTTAACCTACTGGTATATACAAAAGCAGTTTTTATTTTATATTTTCAACGAAAAAAAAACAACCGCATGGTTAAGTATCTTCTATCTTTCTTTATTTTTACTGGCAGGAATTTTTTTTGTAGCCGGCTGGGCTTTTGGAAACATCACCGAAGGATATACCTTTAGCAGGATGTTTATGGGTCTTTTACAATCGCCGGCAGCATGTATGATTTTAATTCCTGTAATGTATCTTTACAAAAAAACTAATAGCAATCAACCATAAAATATAGAACATGAAAAAAGATTCGAAAATTTTTTCTTTAATTAAAAAAGAAAAAGATCGTCAAACACGCGGCTTAGAATTAATTGCTTCAGAAAACTATGTCAGCAATGATGTAATGAAAGCGATGGGTTCTGTTCTTACCAATAAATATGCCGAAGGCTTGCCACACAAACGTTATTATGGTGGTTGCGAAGTGGTAGATGAAATTGAACAAATTGCCATTGATAGAGCTAAAGAATTATTTGGTGCTGCTTGGGCAAACGTACAACCACACTCGGGCGCACAAGCAAATGCGGCAGTTATGTTGGCTTGTTTAAAGCCGGGAGATACTATTTTAGGATTTAACCTTTCGCATGGCGGGCACTTAACGCACGGCTCTCCGGTAAACTTTAGTGGTAAATTATACCACGCTACTTTTTATGGTGTAGAAGAAAAAACCGGACAAATTAATTATGATACATTAAGAAAAACTGCTATTGCCGAAAAACCAAAATTAATTATTTGTGGTGCATCTGCTTATAGCAGAGATTGGGATTACGAAACTTTACGCAAAGTTGCTAACGAAGTTGGGGCATTACTATTAGCCGATATTTCTCACCCATCAGGTTTAATTGCACGCGGTTTATTAAACGATCCATTACCACATTGCCATATTGTTACAACAACAACACACAAAACATTGCGTGGTCCTCGTGGCGGAATGATCATGATTGGAAAAGATTTTCCAAACCCTTGGGGAGAAAAAACGCTTAAAGGAGAAATTAAAATGATGAGTGCCTTGCTTGATTCAGCTGTATTCCCTGGCACACAAGGCGGCCCGTTAGAACACGTTATTGCCTCTAAAGCAATTGCTTATAGTGAAGCCTTAACAGATGAGTATATGTTGTATTGCGTGCAAATGGTTAAAAATGCGCAAGCTATGGCAAAAACTTTTGTAGAATTAGGTTATAAAATCATTTCTGGCGGAACAGATAACCATTGTATGCTAATTGATTTACGTAATAAAAATATCAGCGGTAAAGATGCAGAGATTGCGTTAGGCCATGCAGATATTACAGTTAATAAAAACATGGTTCCGTTTGATGATAAATCTCCGTTTGTTACATCGGGCATCCGCATTGGTTCTCCCGCTATTACATCTCGTGGTTTAAAAGAAAAAGATTGCGTTAAAATTGTTGGCTTAATAGATCATGTATTAAAAAACAAAGACAACGTAAAAGAACTAGCTAAAACAAAAGCAAAAATAAACACTTGGATGAACAAGTATCCTTTATTTGCTTATTAATTTTTAATGAAACAAAAATTACTAAAATATATTTTACCCGCAGCTATGGTTGCGGGTTTTTTATGTTTCTTTTTTTTTGATGCCTTTCATTACATAACCAACATGGATGATAGTTTTAATGATGAATACGTTAGTAAAATTGGCATTATAGAATCTATAAAATTATTTTTCTCTAACATAAATGGCAGGTGGTTTAGTCATATTATTACCGCCGTTGCTTTTGCATTTTTAAAAAATAATTATACTTATTACGCTATATATGTTACAGTTATTATGTTGCTGTTTGTAGTATCTATAAGCACACTTTATGAAACATATTTTAAAACCTTTTTACGTACAGAAGTTGGTGTAAAAAAATCAATAGCAATTGCTTTTGTGTTTACGGCAACGTTATACTTTTTATTATTTGTTGGTCGACAAGAAATTTGGACTTGGGTAAGTTCTGCCAACAACCATTTACTAAGTGTTGTGCTTTGTGTGTTTCTATTTTCTTTATTGTTAAGAAAAAGTAAATCTATTTTAAAAACAACAATGGTGTTTTTACTTGCCGCTGCTATTGGTGGCTTGAATGAAGTAAATGCTGCCTGTTGTGTATTAGTTATAGCAGGATTGTTTCTTTTCCAAAAGTTTTATTATGCACATTTAAAGTTAAACATCTCAACTATGGTTTTTGCCGCTTTTGTCATTCTTGCATCGCTTTCTATAAATGCTTTTTCTGGAGGCTATGTAAGCAGAATGAATGGTTTACCAAGTTTTACCTTACCTCAATCTATAAAAAATACGGTACATACTTTTGCTTTACCTGTTATGCAATACAAGTTAATTGGCTTACGTTTATTTGTTTTGTTTACTTTTTTATTTTATGTAGATACTGATTTTTCTAAACTAAAATTTACTAAGAAAGATGTGCGCATCTTAATAGGTGTGCTTGCTATTGTAGCGGCGTCCTTTTTTTTACATTGTTTTATTTTAAGCGATATTGCACCCGCCAGAGGCGAAGTTTGGGGATATACACTTTTTTTATTTTTTATTTTTTGCTTTGTAAATAAAGAGAAGATTGAGCCTATGCGTTAGGGATTGAAGTGGAAAGCTTTTTGGTAATCCAAAAACTTGCAACGAAAAGCCCAACGGCGCAGAAAATTTCTTGACTCGTTCGAAATGACAATGCGCCGGAACGCCCAAAATAAAATTTACAACGAGTTTAAAAATGCAATTAAATCGTTTCGGCTGCTTTTTGGAAGGCGTACAAAATAATTTTTACTGTAATTCGCCTGACCTGCATGCCACAAAATTGCTTGCTCTAAGGTAGTTGCTCTGCCATCGTGTAAAAAGGTAGTTTGTCCGGTTACAATTTGCGTAAGCCCAATGCCCCAAAGCGGACACGTGCGCCACTCGCTGCCGGTGGCTTTGTAAACAGTGCGTCCATCGGCTAACCCCGGACCTAAATCGTGCAACAATAAATCGGTATACGGATGTATAGTTTGGTTAGATACTTGTGGTAAGGTTATGCTAACATCTGTTGTTAAGGTTTGGCGATGACAACCAGCGCATTTTGCTTCTTTAAATATTTGTTCGCCACGCAAAACACTTGCATCTGTAACATTGCGGCGGGCAGGTACCGCAATGGTGCGTATGTAGTATGTTAAGGCGTTTACCAAACTATCTGAAATTTCGGGGTGTAACCCATCATTAAAATATTGAGATTGATTAAAACAATTTTCGATAGGTAATATTGTATTGGTTACTCCAATATCCTGCTGTAGAGCCTGAACAACTTGATGCTTTACTGTAGGGCGCTCGCATTTATGCCCAAATCTTCCAACAGATATTTGATTTTTTATAATATCCCAAACATATTGTACCTGTCCGTAAATCATGTTTGTATCTGTGCTGGCTTGGTTTGCCATTGCAATAAGCGTTGCGTCTCCAATATTTTCTAATAGGCCTAAACCAAAAACAGCCGGTGCCATACGCGGCGATACTTTTGTATTAGTTGGAAATGGTAAATAGGTATTGGTAATATTATAGGCGGGCGCTCTCAGTGTTACTACCTCTCCGTCGGGAAACGTAAATATTTGGTTGGTGTAGGTTACACTGTAATCTCCTTCTTTTTGTTTGCCGTAACTACTATTATTTTGTAATTGATTTCCAAAACCAGACACATCAGCCGGCCCTCCATGCTCATCAACACTTCCATTACTAAGCAAGAGAAAAAAAGATTCTAAACCTGCGTTTTGTACGGCTTGCGGAGGTGCACCACTACCTTGGGAGGGATGACAACTGCCACAACTAATATTATTATACAGCGGTCCGATACCTGGGTTTACATGTGCCGGAGCAGTTACAAATGCTGAACTAAATTTAGTATCACCTATGTCGTGAATTAATTGATCGTGCGAGTTTAATCCAAAAAAAGATTGGTCGAATGCTCCAGAACCATTGTTAAATGTAGTTTGTGAACCGCCACTTAAACGCGGGTCTTGTTCGCTTTCGGGTAAATCTTTAGCCTTACGGCAAGCTGTCGAAAAAAACAATATTGTTATCAGCAAACAAAAATACGTTGATTGACCCTTCATTGATTCTAATCTACCACGTATTGATTCATAAAATCTGCTAAATCATGGTTGTTATTTGCAATGCCATCATCCAGTATATCTTGTAGCTCTCTAATAGCATTCATAATGTTAGAAACCTGCGTTCTTTCTGTCATTACAGATTGCCCGAAAGGTAAATGCGCTGTGCCAAAAACATTTATAGCTGCATTTAATTTGCTTTGTATGGTATTATCTAACGATAAGTTTTTTGCAGCCACTAAATCATGCATACTATGTCCGTTGGAGGAACCTTTATAAGTTGACAGATACACATTTTTAATGCCGGAAATATTGTTGGTAAAATCAGCCCATGAATTATTACTGAAAAAAGATTCTTGCAAAGTTGAATCTTGTGTAAGATATACACTGTTTATTTTTCCATCATTAGCACTGCCGCCCACTTCTTCACAAATGCCACCCATTGCATTTACTAAGTCTAATAAAGCAGCTTTGTGCGTTGGATACGTTGAGTTAGCACCAGCAGTGTTTAATATAGTTGCGTAATCGTTAGATGAACCTACCACATAACTGTTTCTAATTTCGGTAACTACACCAACCATGTTAGTTGTTAAAGCGTGTAAATATTCTTTTTTACGAGGACCAGTTGGCGTGCTTGTAGTAACAGTAAACGATGCGGCTGTAGAGGTTACGCTTGTTCCAAAAATTAAATACTCTATCGGATGAAATCCTTTTAAAGATGCTTGTAACGAAGGGCTGTTTATATAATTAGCATCTAAAGTTGTTGAGCTATTAAGAATAGAATCTAATTCGTTTTTTTCAACAGGCCAAGTATCAATATCCGGATCTAAATCGGCGGTAGCAATAGGTCCTATTAAAAACCCTTCAGCCGATTCGTAAGCTGCACGCATAGCTTTCCATGCAGTGCGCATCGTGTTTAGATCATTATCATTAGGGTTGGCATAAAAAGTAGTTTCTGCGTTTTGAAAGATAATAGCATTGGCATACAAATCGTTATAATCTGGCGCGCCAACATGTGTTACAAAATCTGCAATTACTTGCGATGATGTTGGCGCTGCATCTACCGGTGTTGGCGTTTTATCTTTATGACAAGCTGTAAGGCCTGTTAAAGCTTCTATGATTAATATAACGATGAGTATTTTTTTCATTTTTTATATGATGTTAATGGTTAAATTTTCTGTTGTTTCTGTAACCGTATATCTTTTTAATTCGTGTGTGGCGGGTCCGTTTGTTACTTTTCCCTCTAAATCAAACGTGCTGCCGTGTATGCTGCAATTCAAACCTTTATCGTTTGCCGTTACCGGATTATCTTGATGCGTGCATTGCATATATAAAGCGTAATAGGTATTATCTTTGTTTTTTACCAAAAGCACATCGTATTGCAAATCATCATTACGTAAAACAAATAAGTTTTTTTCGGGAGCTAGTTTTGTTTTATTAATGACAATATTTTTATCTGCCGAAGATGTGCGAAGCATAGGCAAAGAAGTACAACTTTGAAGCAGTGTTAACGGAAATGTACTCATCAATGATATCACACCACATGATACGCAAGCATTTTTTATAAATTCTCTTCTTTCCATTTTAAAAACTATAGGCTATGCCAAGCTCTACAAATGTTTGTTGCGGCACATACGGTGCCGCCGTAGGATTTGGATTGATAATTAATGTTGAGTTATAATTACCTGTAGTTAAAAATTGCACATCAGCTTTTATCAATACACCTGTTATAGGCTGGAAAGAAATTCCTCCCGTTACATAGCTTTTTTTCCAAGCATCGTTACGAATTCCATTAGTTGGTGTACTAGCGTTTAGATCAAAAGATTCATAGCGTCCAAAAACATTTAGTTTTTTGTTTTCAAATTTTGTTTTGTTTAGGGTATTATAGCCAGCTTCTACATAAAAACCATTCATAGATGATGGTGTGTTATTAGCATATGCGCGATTTACATATTGCGCATCGGGTAAAGTAACGATGCAACCTAACACCTTAGCATAAAAACCTTTAGTTAAGTATTGTACATTAGCTTCAAATAAACCAACCGGCGTACCAAATGCACCCGAATTTAATTTTAAACTATCAGCACTACGTGGCGATAAACCAACTGTTCCGCCATAATAACCCGATACCTGAAAACGAAAATGTTTGTAATAATATAATACTGCCGCGTTTATAGCTAAGTTAGATGCGGTTGCATTACTACCTTCAAAACGAGCGTTAACAATGCCTTGCCCGCTGCCCATACCTTGCGCACTTAAGCCATTTACTACGCATGCACTTAAATTTAAACCAGGTATGCGAGGTGCGTTATAATAAACACCAACACCTAATTCTCTCCAGGTAGAAGGAATTAATTGGGTTTCTAATTGAGGACGAGCAACCGAATTAAACGTAGTTGGTAAATGGTTCTCGTTAATAATACCTATGCGCGGAAGAAATAATCCCGCAACAAAGTATAGATCTTTATTAGCGTTAAATTTTAAAAAAGCTTGTTCTAAAGAAATTTCGCCATGATTGTTGCCTGTAACTTTTGCGTTTTCTATTTCAGTTTCGGTAAAGAGTGATATTTTTTTGCTAAAACGATGCCCTAAAAACACAACCACCCTATCTAAATTTACATTAGCCGTTTGGTAATGTGTGTTGTATTTAAAAGATGCTTCGCCGTAACCCGATATAACGGTGGCGTTATTACTGCGCACCAACCCTGCGTTTAAGGAGTCCTCGCGCGTAATTACCTGTGCGCTTAGCGATAAGCCGCAAACAAGAAAAAGTAAATTTAAATATATCTGTTTCATATTGGGATGCAAAGTTTAGAATAATTCTAAATAAGGAAATACCCCGAAAAGGGTAATTTAATTAAATTAGCAGGTAAGTTTATAAAACAAAAAAGGCTTCCATATTTCTATGAAAGCCTTAAGATAATTTATTTATATTTTTTTATCTGGTTAATAAAACCGTGCCTTGTTGTTTGTATGTTTTACCATCTGTGCCATGTGCCTCAAGTATAAACATATAGGTTCCGTCAGGTGCTTTATCTCCGTTAGGTGCTCGTCCATCCCAGGCTTGTTGTGGCGCTGTTAAAGTATTCATTAACTCACCCCAACGGTTAAATATTTGGCAATTTAAGCTGGTTAAACCTGTGTTAACGATAAAGAACTCGTCATTTTTTAAATCTCCGTTAGGCGTAAACACGTTTGGAATAATTAAAGTGGTTGCTATTTCTGCCATAACGGTAACCCTAGCAGTATCAGGACAATTGCCGTTATTACTTGCTACCAAAATAACCGTATAAGTGCCCACAGTGTTATACACATGGGTGGGGCTGGTTGCAGTTGAAATACCTAACGTATCACCAAAACTCCAGCTATAAGTAGATGCATTGGTAGATGTATTAGTAAATAAAATACTTAGAGGAATAGAACCAATTGCAGGGTTTGGTGTGGTTGAAAATGATGCCATTGGTTGGGACGAAGAAGGTACGCTAAACGTTCCAGAACCACCACTTATGTTAGCCACACAACCATTTACATCTGTTACCTGTAAGCTGTAAGTGCCTCCGCTAACATTGCTTAGCGTAGGATTTGTTTGCCCTGGCATTAAAGCAATTCCATTATACCATTGGTATGTGTATGGACTGGTTCCTCCGCCAACATTAGCCGTAGGAACCGAAACGCCGCCAGTTGGTTGGCCGCAGGTTGCACTTGTAGTTATAATGCTGCTGTTTATGGTTAGCGTTGGGGTAGGTTTTACTACTAAAGTAAGAGTTACCGTGTTAGCAGATTGGGAAGCATTACTACATCCACCAGAAATAGGTATAGAATCTATTACACTAAAAGTATATGTACCTGCGGGTAAGTTGGCGGGCGGCGTATAAATGCTGCCCAAGTGTACAACCACGTTGCCGCTATACCAAACAGCCATATTAGTACCGGTATTAACCGTTAATGGATTAGAAGAGCCTTGGCAAGAAGTATTATTAGTTCCTGTAGGAGATGTTAATACAGGCGTTGTTGGTAAAGGGTTTACAGTAACTGTTATTGTTAATGTGTTGGCTGAAGATGAAGCATTTATGCATCCTCCTGTAGCTGGAATAGAATCTATAATGCTAAATGTATAAGTGCCCGCCGGCAAATTAGCTGGCAATGTGTAAGAACTGCCCTGATGTACTTCTATACCTCCACTATACCAAAGTGTTGTATTAGTTCCTGAATTTACAGTTAATGGGGTAGGAGATCCTGCGCAATAAACATTGTTTGACCCAGTAGGGGCTGTTAACACCGGTGGCGTAGGAAGAGGATTAACTGTAACAGTAAGCGTTAATGTGTTAGCTGAAGCAGGGGCGTTTATACATCCACCTGTAATAGGAATAGAATCTATTACGCTAAATGTATAAGAACCTGCAGGTAAATTGGCAGGTAATGTGTAAGGACTACCAGTATGAACTGCTACACCACCGCTATACCAAACGGCCATATTAGTGCCTGTATTAACTGTTAACGGTGTTGGAGAGCCCTGACAGTAAATATTATTGGATCCTGTTGGTGTTGTCAAAACCGGAATAGTTGGTAAAGGAATAACCGTAATACTGGCAGTACTAGGAGAACCTGTACAACCCGATGCTGTTGCAGTTACGCTTACGGTATAAGGGTTGGGTAAAGAAGGTACATTTGTTACTGTATAGGTGTTGCCGCTTCCGGTGGCACCGTTAGCCTCTGTCCAGCTGTAAGTTGTGCCCGAAACTGGTGTTGTAACCGAAAGATTTATAGTTCCCCCCACGCAAACTGATGTAGAACTTACGCTCACAGCCGGAGGATTTGGTGCGCCGGCACTTGGTATCACAAAACTTTGCTGAAAGATACAGCCCGTGCTATTATCTTTAATATAGGCAGTATAAGTGCCTGCTGCAGTTGTATAAGAAGATGAAGGTGAGTAAGTAACATTATCCCATGAGTATGTATAAGCGCCGCTTCCGCCCGTTCCGGTTAAACCTGTAATACTGCCATTATTTTGACCGCAGCCCGCAGGTGTAATAGATGATGTGGTGGATGCACCCGGTATAGAATTAATAACTACCGTATACGTTAATTGATTAGCAGCTGTAGAAGTACAGCCGGAAACTGTTGCATTAGCAGTTATAACCCCAATAGTTTGAGAGCTAACATTTGGTGCGGTATAAGCACTAATGTTCCCCGACCCGCTTGATGCAAGGCCTATGGCTATATTATTGTTTGTCCATGTTACAGAGCCCGCAGGCGAAACATTAAAGTTTATAGCATTCACGGTACTATTTGCTATACCTCCTCCACAAACTGTTTGAGAATTTGGTCCGCCACCCGATATAGTTACGGTTGGCGATGGGTTTATAGTTAAACTTACGGTATTATTATTTACGCAACCATTGCCATTGGTACCTGTAACGGTGTAAGTGGTTGGAGAAGCAGTAGGCGTGGCTACTACAACTGCGCCCGTAGATGCACTTAATGTAGCTGCATTTTGCCATGAATATGTGCCTGTACCAGCGCCACTGGCTGTTAATGTTGCACTACTACCAGAACAAACCGAAGAAGAGCTAGGGGAAATGGTTATGGTTGGCGGTGGATTGATGGTAATATTAAATGTGTTTTGAGAGCTGGTTCCGCAGGCATTTGATGCTGTAACAGAAACAATGTAGGCACCTGGGGTTGTCCATGTTATAGTAGCGCTGGGTGTATTTTGACCAGAAGTAACGCTACCGCCACCAGTGGTTGCCCAATTATATCCTGTAGCACCACCAATTGCCGAAATAGAATAATTATCGCTTCCTAAACAAACTGGGGTCGTACCTGTAATAGCTCCGGGTGTGCCGGGTGCATTTGTTATTGTAATAGCTGTACAAGCTGCTGCGCTTGTTCCGCAGGCACCTGTAGCGGTAACGCAAACATTGCCTGACGAAGCGCCTAAAGTAACGTTAATAGAAGTTGTTCCTTGCCCAGAATTTATAGAAGCTCCCGCAGGAACCGTCCAGTTATACGAGGTTGCACCGGCAGAGCCTGTTGTAGAATATACTTGGGTGCTTCCAGCACATCCACCAGAACCTGTTGGCGCGCCGGGTGTAGGTTGAACGCCTCCCACCGTAATAGCTGTACACGCTGCTGCGCTTGTTCCGCAGGCACCTGTAGCGGTAACGCAAACATTGCCTGACGAAGCGCCTAAAGTAACGTTAATAGAAGTTGTTCCTTGCCCAGAATTTATAGAAGCTCCCGCAGGAACAGTCCAGTTATACGAGGTTGCACCGGCAGAGCCTGTTGTAGAATATACTTGGGTGCTTCCAGCACATCCACCAGAACCTGTTGGCGCGCCGGGTGTAGGTTGAACGCCTCCCACCGTAATAGCTGTACAAGCTGCTGCACTTGTTCCGCATGCACTAGAAGCGGTAACACATACATTGCCTGACGAAGCGCCTAAAGTAACGTTAATAGAAGTTGTTCCTTGCCCAGAATTTATAGAAGCTCCCGCAGGAACCGTCCAGTTATAAGAGGTTGCACCGGCAGAGCCTGTTGTGGTATATACTTG
>JBBRAG010000002.1:0-190986 GCA_038206945.1 Bacteroidia bacterium
TGCACAAACCGTTGTTACCTAAAAACTAAAGCTAAAGATACAAATTTTTGTTTACCCTCAATCGCCCGACTGCCGCCAAGGTGGTGTTAGCATTTGCCAGCCCACGTAAAACGTACAAAATTCCATTAGTTTTACGCTGTATGACGAAACTATTTTATTGCATTTTCTACTTTCTTTTGTCTTGGCACAAAAGAAACAAAAAGTCAAGACGAAACGATTGCATCGCACAAGCACGTCCGCACCGCGTTTCGCCAAGTCCACGCGCTACCAAAATTCGTAATTGTCTGCATAAACACAACAGTCGCAGTACAACAGCGAGTCAAAGGTCTACCGGTAATTTTTGTGATTATTGGGTCAGCTTTAGCAAGTCGGGCAGGTTAATGCTAACGTTCCCCAGCGTTTGGCGGTCGGGCTTTATTGCACAAACCGTTGTTACCTAAAAACTAAAGTTAAAGATACTAATTTTTGTTTACCCTCAATCGCCCGACTGCCGCCAAGGTGGTGTTATAGGTTGTTGACATACGACCCTACGTACAAAAAAATGCTTTTGATGTTTTGTCAAAATTGATTAAATTTGAATCTAATTTAATTGTCATGGAAACCGTCTTAATTAACGCTGATAAAAAGTCAGATATAACTTTTCTTATTAGTCTTGCCAAAAAACTTGGTATGACCGCTAAAGCGCTCAGTCACGCAGAAGTAAAAGATTGGCAGCTAGCTCAGAAAATTGAGAAAGGAATGAAAACGTCGAACGTAAGTCGAGCCGAAGTAATGAAAGCTTTGGGTAAATGAAAGTAGAGTTTAAAAAGTCTTTTCTTAAAGAACTACAAAAACTGCGCGATCAAAGTCTAAAGAATGATATTGTTGCGACAATTACGCAAGTCGAGTCAGCTAACAACATTATTGAAATTAAAAATTTAAAGAAATTGTCAGGATACGATGTCTTTTACCGTATAAGAGTAGGCAGTTACAGGATAGGTATTAAAGTTGAAAGGGAAGTTGTCTACTTTGTTGCATTTGAACATCGTAAAGATATTTACCGGAATTTTCCATAGTCAACGGCAATAACCTATAACGTTTTGCAGCTACAAGAAGTTGGCGATTTCGAAGCACTAAACTGTCTGCCACCACAAAACTTGATACGAAGTACAAAGCCTCATTAAACCACTGAACCGCCAATTTATTGTAGGTGCTGTTATAAGCCGTTTTTCTTCTGTCGGTCTGTTTAATATTGCCCACTATAGAATTTGTTGCTGTCGTTTATTTTAAGTCCGTTGTCGCCAAACCACTTTATAAAACTATCCCATTTGTCTTTGTTAGCGGACTGCCATTTGTCAAAACCGTCTTCGTCACCTTTCATTAAAATCCAATGATTATATGATTCAATATGTCCTACTTCCTTGACCTTTTTCTGATAGCTGAATAAAACGTTAGGATAAGTCTTGTCACGTTCATTGTTAAAATAATTGTCAATAAATGAGGTTCTGATTTTGTCGAGTGAATTGATGTCAACACTCTTTACAAAAGCTATTGACATAAGTAAGGTCGGTTCGTATATCATACAAAAAGGAAGTTTTATATTTTTAGGGTCAGAAATTGCATTTACATTCATTGTCATTTGCTGACAGAAGCTGACAGTCATTGACGTGTCACTTGTAAATTTAATTTCACTCTTGTAAGTGTCGTAAAGTAATTTGCTTATTTCAGAAGTCCTTTTGCTGTTTCGTTCTAAATTCATAAAAATTTCACCATATATCAAGCCCCAAACTTCTTCTGTCGAGCCACAATAAATTCTTGTTGCTCTGTAATAGTTAGATGGAAATTTAGGGTCAACTTCAATTCCTTTTTCATAAAATGTAAGTGCCTTTCCATATTCTTTTTTGTTCCAATGAACATTTCCTTTTTCTAAATATATCATTCCCGAGTTAGGGAATTTTTTCAACCCTGCATCGTAAGCTTCAAATGCTTTATCGCTTTTTCCGAGAACGTCATAGCTATTTCCTAGTAGTTGAAAAAGTCGCTCTGTAACATCTTTATGGTCAATATTCTTTTCTAAAATCTTAATGGCTCCTTTATAGTCTTCTTT
Source organism: Bacteroidia bacterium (assembly GCA_038206945.1). Classification (GTDB taxonomy): domain Bacteria; phylum Bacteroidota; class Bacteroidia; order B-17B0; family Aurantibacillaceae; genus PALSA-968. The sequence goes on from JBBRAG010000002.1 coordinate 2,087, forward strand.
TGAATAATAGACGTAAGCTAATTCGTAAGGGTAGTCAAACCTATCTGGGTCAAGTTTCTGTGCTTCCTCAAGCAGTTTGATACTTTCGTCCAACCTGCCATTGTCCATAAGTTTGATAGCTTCTTGTCCTTTTGCAAGTGCTTTTTCTTTGTTAGTCTGTCCGTAAGCAAGTTGTCCTGCAAATATGAACAGAAGTAGTCCGAATGTTTTGATTTTGTTTGTCATTGTCGTTATATTGTTTGTCGTTTTAAAATGGCATATAACTAGTTTATACCTGCTATAAAACTACATATAAGCATCTGCAAATGGCTGGCTTTGTGTAGTTATTATCACATTTATTTTTTATAAAAATAATAAATTATTTCTACAAAATCGCAAAATTTTGCTTATAAAGTTCTACTGTTATAATCAACCGGAACGGCCACCTTTGGACAAATTTAAGTTGACAAATTAAGAAACAGATGCTGAAATGAGTTCAGCCTGACTTAGTATTGAGATGGCTCTGTTACCCGAAATGACAGCCAAAAAATTTAAAACTACAAACCTTGTCCGTGGCAGTTTTTATATTTTTTGCCACTTCCGCATGGGCAAGCATCATTACGTCCAACTTTTTGTTCTACACGCATGGGCTGTTGCTTAGGCTTAGCTTTTGGTGCATCATCATCTGCACCGGCTTCGGTTCTGCTTTCAACTAATTGTTGTTTTGGCTGTTGCACAGGCGCATTAAAACGAACTTGTGGTTTAGCTTCTTCATTATTTTGCTGAGGCAAAGATCCTTTTACCAAGAAGGAAATAATTTCTTTATTGGTTTTGGCAACCATATCTTTAAACAAATTAAACGATTCTAATTTGTAAATTAGCAATGGGTCTTTTTGCTCTAACGAAGCATTTTGAACAGATTGTTTTAAGTCATCTAACTCGCGTAAATGTTCTTTCCAAGCATCATCAATAGAGGCAAGCGTTGCTGTTTTTTCAAACGTTAACACCATATCACGTCCTTTGGTATCAAAGCATTTTTTAAGGTTTGCCATTACCTGTATATTGCGAATACCATCTGTAAACGGCGTTACAATATTTTCAAACTGGTTGTTTGGGTTTAAGTAAACATCGTTAACAACCGGCATAACCATTTGCGCTACAAAATCACTTTTTTCTTTGTAATGTTTGTATGCCGCATTAAAGGTAAGTGAGGTTAAATCGTCTGCCAATTTTTTATTGAATTCTTCTTTGGTGTAAGGTGCATCAATAGAGAATGTTTTAAGCAATTCTAATTTCAAGCCGTCATAATCTTTATCGTCATGAAACGCCATCACAATATCATCACTTACATCAAACATTACGTTAGCAATATCTAAACTTAATTTATCGCCAAACAAGGCATTTTTACGACGTTTGTAAATTACATCGCGTTGCACGTTCATTACATCATCGTACTCAATTAAACGCTTACGTGTGCCAAAGTTATTTTCTTCTACTTTTTTCTGCGCACGTTCAATAGATTTACTAATCATGCCATGCTGAATAACTTCTCCTTCTTCAAGTCCCATTCTATCCATCATGCGCGCAATACGTTCGCTGCCAAACAGGCGCATTAAATCATCTTCTAACGAAACAAAAAACTGTGAAGTTCCTGGATCTCCCTGACGACCGGCACGACCACGTAACTGCCTATCCACACGACGAGACTCATGACGCTCTGTACCGATGATAGCTAAACCACCGGCATCTTTTACGCCTTCGCCTAATTTAATATCTGTACCACGCCCAGCCATGTTGGTTGCAATAGTTACGTTACCAGCCCAACCTGCTTCAGCTACAATTTGCGCTTCTTTTTGGTGTTGCTTGGCGTTTAGTACGTTGTGTTTAATATTGCGCAATTTTAACATGCGACTTAATATCTCCGAATTCTCAACCGATGTTGTACCAACCAAAACCGGACGTTTAGCTTCTACTAATTTCCCAATCTCGTCAATAACAGCGTTGTATTTTTCGCGTTTAGTTTTGTAAACATAATCTTGCTCGTCTTTACGAGAGATAGCACGATTGGTTGGAATAACCACCACATCTAATTTATATATATCCCAAAGTTCTTGTGCTTCGGTTTCGGCAGTACCCGTCATACCCGCTAATTTGTGGTACATACGGAAATAATTTTGAAGCGTAATAGTTGCATACGTTTGTGAGGCGGCTTCAATCTTTACATTTTCTTTGGCTTCAATTGCCTGGTGTAAACCATCGCTGTAACGACGGCCTTCCATAATACGGCCGGTTTGTTCATCAACAATTTTTACTTGATTATCCATTACCACATACTCATCATCTTTATCAAATAACGCGTAGGCTTTTAGTAATTGTTGGATGGTATGAATACGCTCTGATTTTATAGAAAACTCTTGCAACAAAATTTCTTTTTTCCGCATTTTTTCTTCCGGAGAATCTGCTGATTTTTCAATATCGGCAATTTGATCGCCTACATTTGGAATGATAAAGAAATGAGCATCTTCGCCGGAAGTGGTAATTAAATCAATTCCTTTTTCGGTCATATCAACCGAATTATTTTTTTCTTCTATCACAAAATAAAGTTCTTCATCTATTTTATGCATTTCCTTTTGTTGGTCTTGCATATAATAGTTTTCTGTTTTTTGAAGCAAGGCACGAACACCTGTTTCACTTAAAAATTTTATAAGTGCCGAATTTTTTGGTAAACCTCTGTAGGCGCGTAATAAGGGTATACCGGCTTCTTTTTCTTTTCCTTCGGCAAATAATTTTTTTGCATCGGTTAAACAGGTTAGTAAATATTGCTTTTGCACACTTACTAATTTTTCTATGCGAGGTTTTAGCTGGGTAAATTCGTGTTTATCACCTTGTGGTGTAGGGCCGGAAATAATTAACGGCGTACGTGCATCATCAATTAAAACCGAGTCAACCTCATCTACAATAGCAAAATTATGCTTGCGTTGAACCAATCCATCAATGTTGTGCGCCATATTGTCACGCAGGTAATCAAAACCAAACTCGTTGTTGGTTCCGTAAGTAATATCTGAATTGTAAGCATTAACACGCTCTGGCGAATGGGGTTCGTATTTATCAATACAATCAACGGTTAAACCGTGAAACTCGAATAAAGGTCCGTTCCACTCAGAGTCACGACGAGATAAGTAATTATTTACCGTAACTACGTGCAAGCCTTTGCCGGATAATGCATTTAAGAAAATAGGAAGGGTAGCTACCAAGGTTTTACCCTCGCCGGTAGCCATTTCGGCAATTTTACCTTGGTGAAGAACGATACCACCAATTAACTGCACATCGTAATGCACCATGTTCCAAAGTACGTCTATTCCGGCGGCAGTCCAGGTGTTTTTCCAATGCGCAACGCCATCAATAATTTCTACGTTTTTTGCGCTTGGATGGCGCTTAATATAGTTAGCATCAATATCAGAAGCTTTAATTTTAAGTTCTCCTAATGAAAAACGACGGGCAGTTTCTTTGCAAAGCGCAAAAGCTTCAGGTAAAATCTGATTTAAAACTTCTTCGGTTTTTGTATCGATTTCTTTTTCAAGCTCGTCAATTTGTTTATATAGTACATCTTTGGCATCTACATCCATATCGGCATCCTTTTCAATGCGAGATTTTATTTCGGCAATATCAGTATTTTCTTTGGCTGTAAAATCTTGTATTTTTTTACGCAGAATAAACGATTGCTCGCGCAAGGCCTCATTAGATAAGGCTTCCAGCGTTGGATATATCTTTTTAATTTGTTCTACAAGGGGTTGGGCTAATTCTACATCTTTTTGAGATTTAGTACCAAATAATTTGCTCAGAAATTCAAACATAGTGTGCGTTTATTCGTGTGTTAATCTATTTTTTTTGAGGTGCTCATGTATTCGCTACGCTCGGCTTATAAAGTTGGCGAAGGTACAAAAATTATTCCCTTACAGGTAAAAGTGTTTTATTTGCTATTTTGGCAGATATTTCATTTCTTTACATAAATCAAAACCAAAAAATATGAATAGAATTTACACTTTAATTGGAGCATTTGCTTCTGTGTTATTTGTTAATCAAACAATAGCGCAAACGGCTACAACTATAACTTCGGTTGCTTTACCGCAGGCGGGTTATACGTATAACCTCATTTCTGATACTACGGCAGCAGATTTGCCTACTTTTACTGTAACTGCAGGCTCTGGCACTGCACAAACTTGGAATTATTCTGCAGCGTTTGCAAATACCTATGGTGAAAGTACTGCTTTTGTTGCGCCGGCAGGTAACCCGGGTGCTTCTAGCTTTCCTAATGCTACGATAGCAGCCGATCAAGGCGGAGGAAGCTGGGCTTATTTTATTGGAAATGCAAGCGGTTTATATATAGACGGGGCTCAAGCAACTATTTCAGGAGGTACCGCTACTATAGATTTTATGCCTAATGAGGTTTTAATACCTGTACCATTTACCTATTCTAACACAGCCGTTCAAAATAATTATGCCGCAACTTTTACACTTACTGTTAGTGGGCAGGCCGCTACCATTAAGCATAGGGCAAAACGTACTATAAAAGCAGATGCATTTGGGGCTTTAACTACTCCGGCAGGAAGTTATTCTAATACATTACGTTTAAATACGTACGAAACAACTTCTGATAGTATTTTTTTATTTGGAGGCTCATTTTTTCTTCAGGCTCAATACGACACAACCACAACCTATACGTGGTTGCAAAATACGCAAGCGTCTGAGTTAATGACCATTTCTAAAGATAAAACAGGTGCTGTAACCAAAGCGCAATATTTACAATCAGTAACTACCGGCATCAATACTTTTAAACATGCTGAATTTGCTTCCTGCCTATACCCAAATCCTACTAACACAGTTTCATATTTAAATTATGAGAATACAAATTCTTCTAAAGTTAGCGCAAGCATTTATGATCTAACCGGAAAAGAAATTGTTTCTATTTTAAATAATGAGCAACAAGCCGCAGGTAAACACTCTCTAACTATTGATGTATCTAATTTGCAGGCAGGTTTATATTTAGTTGAGCTTACCATAAATGGAGCTACTAAAACAATTAAATTAAGCGTTCTGTAAATTTTTTAATATAATTTAAAAACCCGCTTCTTAAACAGGAGCGGTTTTTTTTTGAATTAAAAACTTACTTAAAACTTTTTTCTTTTAAGAAAGTATTCCATTCATCAAGGGTCTTTCCTTTTAATACACGCGGAAATTTAGTTTGCGCGCTTATTTTACCTTTTGTGCGTAATAAAAAATCTATAAATAATTGTTCGGGTAAGGCTTCCACAAAAATATCTTTAAGAGCAGAAATTCTTTCTACGCGATAATCATCATTCAGAACTTTTAAATGCGCATCAATTTTTTGCCGAAGCAATTCTGTGTCAATCTTTTCATCGGTTGCTACATACCATTTATGCGCAAACAAGCTTTGGTATTTAATACCGCAAACGCAAAATTCATTAATTTCAATTTTCATTTCGGCCATTGCCAAACTAAGCGCTTTATTCATATTATCTACGCTTAAATGTTCGCCGCAAAGGCTAAGAAAATGTTTGGTGCGCCCTGTAATTAAAATCTCAGCGTTATCTACCGATATAAATTTAATTACATCACCAATTAAATAACGCCATGCGCCTGCACAGGTACTTAACAGCAAAGCATACTCTTTACCTTCTTGTACCTGGTTTATGGAATAGGTTTGCGGACTTTCTTTTATATTTCCATCTTCATCAAAATTATCATCGGTAAAAGGAACGAACTCAAAGTAAATACCGTTATCTGTTACCAGCTTCATGGGGCCGCCAATATCCTGTTTATCCTGATAAGCAATATATCCCTCTGAGGCCAGATATGTATCAATAAAAATAAGCGGCGATGAGGTAAGTTTTTCAAAAGAATGAATGTACGGGCCAATAGCCACACCACCGCTTACATAAATTTTTAAATTAGGCCATATATCATGTATAGTTTTTACCTTATAATATTTAATTATTTTTTCGAATAAAATTTGTACCCATGCAGGTACGCCGCATATAATGCCAATATCCCAGTTCTTTGCATTTAGGGTCATCTCCATTAATTTGGTATCCCAATCGGTATATTTAGAAATACGCGGCCCCGGTTTGTAAAAGAACTGAAACCAAAAAGGAATGCTGCCGGTTGTGATGCCACTTAGATCGCCTTCGTAATAAGTGCCGTTATAATTTAAGTGTGTGCTGCCGCCCATAATTAATATACCTTTTCTAAAATGATCTTCGGGTAAGTTAAAATGTGCGGTGCTTAATATTTGCCTTACCCCTACCCTGCGTATGGCTTTTAGCATATCTTTAGTAACGGGTATATGTTTACTGGAAGCTTCTGAAGTGCCTGAACTTAAAGCAAAATATTGTATGGGCCCCGGCCAGGTTACAAAAGGTTCTCCATTTAACGCACGATACCACCAGTTTTTAAACATGCTGTTATAATCATGTACGGGTACATTTTGCGCAAATGCTTTTACAACATTTTTTTCTTGTAGTAATTGGGTAAATTTATAATGCTCGCCAAAGGCCGTAAACTGTGCTTTTTTTATTAAAGATTGCAATACTTTTGCCTGCTTTTTAAAAACACCATAATTACGGTTTAGCTTTGGAATTTTTTCACCAATCTCAATTGTTTTTTTTATAACTTTTCCAAGCAGCGTCATTCTATCCTAATGTAAAACCAAATATAGTTTAATGCAAGTTACTTCGCTATATTTTTTATCAACAGAAATAATATACATACGTAATGATTAGTTTATCTTATAAAACACCGACTTTGTCTATTTTAATGTTATATAAAGAATTTACTTTTTAACTTCATCTTCAAAATTACATTATTAACTAAAAAGGAAAGTTGTGAAGATAAAAAAAATGTTATGTGTTTTAATTTTAGCAGTTTCTACTACGCTAAGTGCTCGTCAGTTAAATGAAACTATAAAAACCGCGCAAGGAAGGCAAATAGACAGAATTGAAAATAACGATGTTAACTTTCAACTGCCCCGTTTTATTTTTAATTATACCAATACGCGGGTAGTAATTAAATTTTTAAACCCAAATCATTCTAAGCTGCGAGAAAATAATTACGAACTTAATTTTATTGTAAACGGTGCGGATCAAAAAATTATTTTTGACGCAAACGGCGTTGGTAATTTTTATTACACCTTTAAAAACAATGTAAACACCTTGCAAATATTATCTGAAGATCTTAACTATACCGTGCAGCCAAATATAATTTCTATCTGGTATATTATAAGTCCTTTACTTGGCTTACTACTATTTTTTATGTACAGAATTATTACATCGGCTAAAAAAAACAAAACTCCTAAACTTGTGGTAAAGCACAGCATAGTTGCCGATAGAGATCATAGTCTTACTAATTTTACCTCCACCTTAAAAGTTGTTAGCGTTAAAGAAAGAGAAGAAGTTTTTTAACCGACCAAGCTTTTATGAATCTCTATTATGTGCGGTATCAAAAGCTCTTGCTCATTATTATCAATTATCCAATCTGCGTGTTTTATTTTTTCCGCATCAGGTAATTGCTTTTCTATCCTTTTATTTATTTCTTCTTTAGTTAACCCATCTCTTTTTATAATTCGTTCTTCGCGCAATTTTATATCAGAAGTAACCAGTAATAATTTATTGATAGTTGATAATAGATTTGCTTCTACCAACAAAGCCGATTCTTTAATAATGTATTTTTCTTTTTTATATTTTTCGGCAAATAAATAAAAATCATTTTTGACTTCGGCGTGAATGATCTCATTTAGTTTCTTTAATAATTCATCATCCGAAAATATCTTTTGTGCGATATATTTTTTATTGAGTATACTGCCGTTTATATAAGATTCTTTACCCAACAAAATTTCGATTTTAGGTTTTACATGAGATAGAAAATAGGAAGCTTTAGCACGTTCATCCGCATAATAGACTTTTACACCAAGCATTTCAAAAATTCTTGCTATTGTGCTTTTTCCGCTACCAATGCCACCTGTTAAGCCTATTATCATCATCTAATATTAAGATAAAGTTGTTACTGCCCTGCGGGAGTCATAAACACAATCGGGTGTTCTGTATTGTATCTGCGTATATAAAGTATCATTAACTCTTTGCGTTTTTTTCTTTTAAGATCCATGTATTGAGCGTATAACTTTATATCCCTACTTAATAAAGTTTCTAAATAAGTGGGTGTGGCTTCATCAATTTCTCCCGTTTTAAAATCCAATAAAAATTGGTGTATTTCATTTTGTTTAACCGGTACTGTAGAACCTCCGTACATACCCATACCGCCACCATAAAAACCACCGCCATACCCATTATAAGAACTAACATAGGTGGTTACCACAACCGTAGCAAAAAAATGTGAAATAGATCCAAACAAAGGCACACGACAAAAGTTACCTTTAAAGTTAATATAAATTGTTCCATTTTGGCAATAGCCCCAAACTTTAGCAACCTGGGCGCGGTATTGAGAGTTTTTGTACGTAAAAATTATTTCCTTATAATTAGACAGAGTTTTACTTATAAAATCTGCTTGTGTTTTATCGGTCTCAGAAGAAATATTTTCTTTTGGCAAGGGATTATTGGTTTGAAGATCATTATACGAAAGATACACGCCATCTTTTAAAGCAATAGCATTAGCCATAGCCAACGTATCATCTTGCGCATGTATTTGCGGTATAAAATAGGCGCACAAAAAAAAATAAATTAAAAACTTTTTCATTCTATACAAAGGTTGCAATAAATATGCCTTGTTAGTTAATTAATTAATTAAATAATATTTTTTAACTCTTACTTATAGGTACCGTCTAAAAAAATATAGGATAAAATATTAGCTCCCATTCTTAATGCTTTCTCATGGTTATCAGCGCCGTCTTTATGTACTTCGTAACTTTCCCAGCCATCACCTAAATCGCACTCAAAATCGTAAAAACAAACTAAACGACCTTTATAAATAATGCCAAAACCTTGTGGAGATTTATTATCATGCTCATGTATTTTTGGTAAGCCTTTATCAAAATTATATTTTTGATGGTAGATAGGGTAGTCAAAAGGAAGTTCTACAAATTCTAATTCAGGGAAAACTTTTTTCATTTGCGGACGAATAAATTTATCCAAACCATAATTATCTGAAATTTCTAAAAAGCCACCACCCATTAAATACTTACGTAAGTTTTGTGCTTCGGCATCGCTAAAAATAATATTGCCGTGCCCTGTAATATGCACCATGGGGTAATTAAAAAGTTCGTTGCTGCCAACCTCTACAATAGCTTGTTCTGGGTTGATGTTTGTCTTAATATTTTCGTTACAAAATTTTATAAGATTAGGTAAAGAGGTTTCTAAATTGGCATACCAATCTCCGCCTCCATTGTATTTTAATAAAGCAATTTGATAGGAATAACTTTGCGAGAAGATTGTATTGGATATAACTAAAAAAAAAATCGCAAAAAAATTCCGCATAAGTTTAAATATTGTTTTACCACTTAGCTGTTGGATGCATACGCGGCAAATATTGCATTTCTGCTAATATATAACCTAAATGCTCTGTGTGTTTTGCATGGCGGCTACCGGTTTGCATAAAAACAGTTTCAGGTAATTTTAAATTTCCTTTTTCTAAAATGGCATCTATTTGCTTTTTCCAAATTGGCTTTAATGCTTGTAAATCAACGGCAATATTTTCTTTCAATAATAAAGCATCCACTTCATTCATTTCAAAAAGCTCATCGGTAAAACGCCACAATTCATTTAACGCTTTTTGTATGCGTGTATGACTTTCTTCGGTTCCGTTACCAAAACGATCAACCCAAGATGCTGTATGCCTTGCGTGATAGGTTATTTCTTTTATAGATTTTGCTGCGATAGCCGCTAATGTTTCATCTTTACTTTTAGCAAGATCGGTGTAAAAAAGTAGATCAAAATTATCAATCAAGCATTGCCGCAAAATAGTTTGCGCGTAATCTCCGTTAGGTTGTTCAACTAAAAGTGTGTTATAAAACTCGCGCTCGTTGCGGAAAAATGCCAAATCATCGGATGTTCTTCCTTTGTCTTCAATTTTTGCAGCGTACTCTAACAACGAATTTGCTTGTCCTAAAATATCCAAAGCAATATTAGTTAATGCTAAATCTTCTTCTAAAAACGGACCTTTGGAAGTCCACTCTGATAAGCGTTGCGACAATATTAAACTGTTATCGCTTAAGCGAAGGGTGTATTTAAATAAGGCTTCTTGCGTGGTCATACTTAAATATATTTTACTCCTTCTGGGATTTGATAAAACGTTGGGTGACGATAAACTTTATCATTTGAGGGTTCGAAAAAAGGACCTGCATCTTCTGGAGAACTTGCCACAATTGCTGCCGCAGGCACTACCCACAAAGCAGAGCCTTCGCTGCGACGCGTGTATAAATCTCTGGCGTTTTCTAAAGCCATTTCTTTATCGTAAGCGTGTAAACTACCGCAATGTACAAATGGCTGCCCTGCTTTTTTTTGTACAAATACTTCCCACAAAGGGCCTTGAGAATCTTTCATTTATTGAGTTTTTGAGTTGTCGATTTTTGATTTTCTTAAATTATCAAATTTGTAATATGATTTTTAAATCTTTAATTCTACAAATCTAAAATTCTATAATTGTTTACGCTGCTAAAATATTTTCTTTCTTTTTTTAACTTGTTGTTCTTATTTTTAATTGTCTCGTTGATTGCTTTGCAATTCAGCATAAGCCATGGCTGCTGCACGAACCCAAGCACCATCATTATGCGCTTTGTTGCGAGCCTCTAAACGTTCTTTATTACACGGGCCGTTACCTTTAATTACATTATAAAACTCTTCCCAATTTGGTTCAGAAAAATCATACCCTTTTTTTGTTTCGTTCCATTTTAAATTTTTATCAGGAATAGTTAATCCTAAAAACTGAACTTGTTCAACTGTTCTGTCAACAAATTTTTGGCGAAGCTCATCATTTGTTTCACGTTTAATACGCCATTTTATAGCTTGTTCGCTGTTTGGAGAATCTTTATCAGGCGGGCCAAACATCATCATAGTTGGAAACCACCAGCGATTTAGCGCATCTTGAGCCATTTCTTTTTGAGCATCGGTTCCAAAACATAAACGACACATAATTTCGTATCCCTGACGTTGATGAAAGCTTTCTTCTTTGCAAATACGTATCATAGCGCGACTATAAGGCCCGTAAGATGTGCGTTGCAACATAACCTGATTCATGATAGCGGCACCGTCAACCAACCAACCAACTGCGCCAATATCTGCCCAAGTTAGCGTTGGATAATTAAAGATAGACGAGTATTTTGCTTTACCTGTGTGAAGCGCACCTAACAGTTCATCGCGGCTTGCACCAAGGGTTTCGGCTGCTGTGTATAAATATAAACCGTGCCCGCCTTCATCCTGTACTTTTGCAAGTAACACAATTTTAGAGCGCAAACTTGGTGCACGAGAAATCCAATTTCCTTCGGGTAACATACCAATAATTTCGCTATGCGCGTGCTGAGAAATTTGACGAATTAAATGTTTTCGATAATTTTCGGGCATCCAATCTTTCGGCTCAACAAAATCATTCTTCTCTAATTTAGAGTTGAAATTTTTTTCTACATCAACAACGTTATCCATGGTAAAAAAATTAATTAATACTATTACAAATATAGCGATTTGTAGCTTAAAAACATAAAGCAAAAAATCCCGAAATGTTTTACCATGCCGGGATTTTTAAATCTATAAAAAGCTAAAATTAAGCAACTCCGGTTTTTCTAACTCCTGCTGTTTTTTTAACGCCTTTGCTGGTTGCAACCTTTGTGGTATCGGGTTTATGTTTAGCAGGTGTTTTTTTAGTTTTATCTTCAGTGTGTGCTTTAGGTTTATCTTCAGCACCTTCTTTATTATCTTCTTTTAATTTAAGATTGCCTGTTGCTTGTAATGCATTATACCAATTAAATAATTTACGCATATTTGATGCATGTACACGCTCTTTATCGTAATCAGGTAAAACACATTCAAAGTATTTGGTAATTTCTTTTTCGTCTGCTTTATGATCGATACTAGGACCACCTTTTTCTTTATCGAAAATAGATTTCATAATATCCGAAACAGGTTTGTTATCGCCTGTAGTAAACATGCTAATATCTTCTAATGAAGAAATTTGCTGATGCGAGTAAACCGGGAAACGCTTTTTATCGTTTAATGATTCAGCAATTACACCGTTTTTCATTTGTCCCACTACTTTATATAAGCCGGGCATTCCGCTAATTGAGATAATTCCTTGTAAGTTCATTTAGTTAATTTATGTGCAAAAATATTAATTTATTATTTAAAATAAGGGGTTGATTGTGGTGTGGTATTTAAGCCGGTAGATCTGCCATAGCCGGGGTTAAAGTTATAACGCAAAACAATTTCAAGCCCTCCTTTTAAATTACTGAATGCGGTAAGTTTAGATACATTTAAATCATAACTGGCACCAATTGCGTATTTATCAAACTCAAATAATATTTGCGGAATAAAAGCATCTTTTACACGGTAAAAAGCACCTGCGGATATAGCCATAGGCTTAACGCTGCCTGTTTGTTTAGAGGCGTCTGAAATAATATACCGAAACATTACACCTGCATTTACTTCGATAGAAGGTCCTTGCGCTAAAAATAATAAACTCGGAATAATATTTGCTTTTGCTTTAGGCAACGCAATGGTAAAACTTATGTTACCCGAGTATTTCATAAATTGAGCTTCTCCCCCACTATAAAAAGAGATCAATGGTGAGTTTACATGATATACTGCAAAGCCAATATCCAGCCGATTACCATCATTAGAACTGATGTACTTGGTGCTTTTACTAAAATGATAATTTACCCCCGCGCCAAAATCAGCATAATTTATTTGACTAGCAGGTACAGTTTCACCTTGTATGGATCCATCATATTGATAACCGTTGTATTGATTTTCCCACTGAAAAGCACCTGCGGTAATTCTACGCTGATCGAATGAACCTGTTGCGGCAAAAGATAATTTACTGTAAGCGCCTGTGTTAACCACCACACCTAATATAGCGCCGATATGCAGTTGACTGAATTTTCCTTCTCCGGCCACATCTTGGTAAATATTTAAGCCGGTTGTAAGATAAGCTTTTCTTGTTTTTTGATGCTTAATAGCAAATTCGGCTGTAGCGCCATAGGTTTTATACGGATTAGAAACGCTGTGCCATTGGGTGCGATAATTTGCAATAACCCTAACATCGTACGCCACACCACATAAGGCAGGGTTAACGTTAACAGGTGTTTCGTTGTACATAGAGTAATGCGCATCTTGTGCCAGCAATGAGCTTAGCTGCACAACAGATAACAATATCGTAAAAAGCAAAAATCTTTTCATGTTCTTATCTTATTAATGTAACATCACCTTTAAGTTTAACCTCTGTTCCGTTACTCGAAAAACCATCTAAGGTATACATAAATACAGCGCTATCCATGGCTTTGTTCTTGTACGTGCCGTCCCAACCTATATTCAGATCATTGCTTTCAAAAACCTTTTCTCCCCATCGGTCAAATATTTTAAAAGACATTTTGGTCATATCGCAATTGCTTTTAACGTGCAATATATCGTTCATCCCATCTCCGTTAGGAGAAAATGCTGTAGCTATAAACACATCTTTACAAACAATATTTACAAAAACCGTTACCGTGGAAGTGCTGGCGCAACCAAAATTATCGGAAACGGTTAATGTATAATTTGTAGTAGTAGTTGGCGTAACTACCGGGTTTGTGCAATGAGTACAGGATATAGCACTAGAGTCTGACTGTGTCCAGTTATAATTTAAAGTTGGCCCGTAACCAACACTTAACGTACCAGTTAATGTTGCCGCGGCACCTTCGTTAACAGTTTGATTATTGCCTGCATTAGCCTGTGGCGCAGGGTTAACGCGCACACTATCTATTATCGTTTTTGTTTGTCCTATCCCATTCTTTACAGTTTCCACTACAGGGTAATATCCATTTACATTTAATAAACTGTTTGTATGATAGCAAACCTTAACAGGTTTAAGTGGCAAAGTATCCGTCATATTATAAAAAAGAGTATCTCCGCTTACGGTAGAACCGGCAACCGGACTAATTGATCCTCCTACAAAAACCCATTTATAAAATAAAGGTTTTGTACTATTATATTGGGTAGAATCTCTAAACGTAATACAATGACCAACGCAAATTGAATGTGTATTAGCTGTAAAACTAACTACAGGGGGCGTACATTGGTTTACGGTAATTGCGTAAGTAGCTACGTTATGTTTTACACAGGTACCATGTACGGTTAATGTATATATAGTTGATGTTGAAGGATTAACAACTACTGTATCTCCATTAGTACTTGAGGATAGTAAGGGTTGAGGCAACCAATCATAATAGTAGGTATTATTAAGTAAATTACGTTGCGGATAAGCTATTAGCTGATCTGTTTGGCTATTGCATATTATTTGATACTCGCTGCTTATGCCGGCATTAGTAGTATCTCCTATTAAAACAAGTACAGAATCTTTTAAGCTTGTACACCCGTTTAAAGTAGAGGTAACGTAATATTTAGTTGGTACGGTTGGGGTTGCTGTAACACTGCTGCTTGTAGTGCCTGATAAATGAAGGCTTGGCATCCAACTATAAGTAGTTGAAGAATTAACCGGGGTGCTGCTAGCAGTAAGCACAACACCTAATTTATTGCAATTATCTGCTGTATCTGATAAGGTATGCACCACGGGTGTTGGCTTAACAACTACTTTAATTATGTGAGACGGATATGCAGGGCAACCCGGTACATTAACATCTGATGTGTATTGAAATGTAGTATCAGTAATTCCTGTATAAATAGGTGTTACCTGTGCCGAAGAGCCTGAATTGGTACCAAGTCCGCCGGTAAAAGGGGCAGTCCAGGTATAGGTAGCATTTACCGGCAAATTAGTTACTGATAAAATAGAATGAGATCCGTTACAAATGGTATCCGGTAAGGCTGTATAAACAGGTGTTGGTGGGGCGGTAATGGTTACTGTTACCGCCTTTGGTAAAGACATACATCCATCTGTGCTGGTGCCAACAACCGTATAAGTTACTACGTTACTTGGTGTTGGAACGGGATTTACATTAACGCTATCTCCATTTGCATCTAAGTAAGTAGGCGGTATAACCGGCGATGTGGAAGTCCAAGTAAATGTATAAGGTGCCGATAAAGTTGGCGTACCGGTGGCATATAAATTAGTACCCGTACCATTTAAACAAACCGTTGGAAATAAAGGTACCACAGTTACCGTTGGCGTTTGATAAACGGTTACAATAAGCTGGTTAGAATCTATGCCGTTAAATTGGCTGTTAGCAGCTAATACAAGTGTATAAGTTCCTGCTAAAGGAAAGGTAATATCTTCTCCATTTTGATGTGGTGGGTTGGGATTGAATGTAGCGTTTAAAGCAGCCGAGGTATAACTCGTCCAGTTATAAAAAAGTATCGGACCCGGGTTTGCTTTGCCTGTAAAGTGATAAGGAGTATTTGTGCAATATAAAGGTGTTGGGTTAATGGTATCCGGCGGAACAATGGTTATTGTTAGTGTAGAAGAACCGCCGCCAATGGCGTTAGCTAAAACTTGAATATTATCAATAGCTATGGATGGGGTACTACCTTTTGCATCGTCATTATTTATCCATTCAAAGCCTATTTTAACAGCGCCGTTATTATTTGCCGAAGCAGGAAGGTTATAAAAGGGGGTGGTAGTCCAAACACCGTTTGTATCATTTGGTATGGTACTACATGTTAAAGTTGGCGCAGGCACACCCAAATTATTCCACAAGGCTCCGTCAAAATACCATAAATTAACAGAATCGCCCATAAGATTGCCTCTAAAGATATAATCAAACTTTACAGAAATACCGGTTTTACCTACGCAGCTGATAATCGGTGATTCTATCCTGATATGTGTTCTTACTTTATTGTTTCCAATACCCGGATCATACACCGCGCCACAATCTCCGGTAGGGCAAAAAGCAGAATTTGGAGAGCCCGGAACGTTACTAATATGTAAAGTACGATTAACTAGAGCAGCGCTGTCTAAACAACCTTTCCCGCAATCGCCTACAATCCTTCCGCCTTCTGTTTGGCTAACATACCAAATATTTGCAAATGCATCATTAACACCAGTTTGTGTAGCATTCCAACTACCGTTACTAGTAGAAAAACCATTGGCCAACGTGCCCTGATTAGCGCCACAGCTTGTACCTACTCCAAAAGTTTCTCCCCAAAAAGCGGTTTGTGACTTTAGTATAGGTGCGCAAAAAATTAAAAGAAATACGTAGATATTTTTCATACCCAAAAATTTGGTTTACGAATATAGCTATTTTCTCTTAATAAAAATAAAAACATAAAATTATTACGTTTTTAACGATGTTTCAATACCAGCAATTTCATTGGCTATTAATATAGGAAAAGGCAATTTTTTTAGTTGTTTAAAATTAACTTTTTTATAATTTTTATGGCTGAAAGATTTAACATTTATATAAGAAAACTTGGCAAAAATTGTTTGATGAGATAGCTGATGTTTTATGTAGGAAGTTTGTTTTAGGATCTTAAAGTTATTAGTAGAATTTTGCAAAATTTCTTTTTTTAACAGTTTCAGAACTTGCTGGTCTTCCGGCTTTTCAGCTGTTTCAATTAAAGGAAATTGGTTTAGGTTTTTCCATATATCATTAGCGACTCTTTGCTGGATAAAAACTTCTTCTTTACAAAAAATTATAAAATAATTAAAATATCGCGTGGTAATTTTTTTATTGGCAATTTTTACCGGATAACTTAATGCCTTGCCTAAAGAGCCGGTTTGGCAGGTACTATTAAAAACACAAGCCTCGCAATTTGGTTTATTGGGTGTGCAATATAAGGCGCCAAACTCCATAATGGCCTGGTTATAGTTAGCAGCATTTTTTTTATCTAACAGTTGTTGCGCCAATTTTGCAAATTGCTTTTTACCTTCGGTAGAATTTATAGGCGTATCAATAGCAAACAAACGTGCTAAAACCCTGTAAACATTGCCATCAACAACAGCTTTCGGATGATTATAACAAAAAGATGAAATAGCGGCAGCCGTATAATCGCCTACTCCTTTAAGTTTTTTCAGTCCTTCGTAATCTGCGGGAAAAATTCCTTTATGATTAGAAACCACTTCCTTTGCAGCGGCATGCAAATTTTGCGCACGGGAATAATACCCTAAACCCTGCCACAGTTTTAATACTTTTTGCTCGGGCGCTTTTGCCAGATCAAAAACGGTAGGAAAAGCATTTACAAAATTTATGTAATAAGGTAAGCCTTGTGCTACGCGTGTTTGCTGCAAAATAATTTCGGATAACCATATTTTATATGGATCGCTTGTGTTTCTCCACGGAAGGTCTCGTTTATTATTTTCATACCAGTTTATAAGTTTCGCACCTATCATTCTCTCATGCAAAAGTACAATTAAAATAGAAAAGGTGCCTAAGCACCCTTCTGTAAAAAATAAATTAATATAAATTATCTAATTAAAGTAACTTGTCCTTTTTGTGAGTGGCTTTTACCCTGGTAATCTTTAAAAGTAATGCTATAAACATAAATATCCTGTGCTAAAGCAACCCCGTTCTTACTTCCATCCCAACCTGTATTTACATCGCCGGTTTCAAATAAACGTTGTCCCCAGCGGTCAAAAATTTCCATTTTATACCCAATGTTCATATCTGATAAGCCAAAACCGTCGGGTTTAAATTGCTCATTTTTTCCATCGCCGTTAGGGGTAAAGCCAGTAGGCACATAAAGTGCATAAGCCCCCGAAATTTTAAGATCTATAGAATAAACGTCTTTACATTTATATTTATCGGTAACGGTTAATTGAATTATAAAATTGCCCGGCTCATCAAAATTATAACTTGGGTTTTTAATGGTACTGGTATCTAAACCTCCAATATCCCAAGCCCAAGTGCAATTAGACGGCTGCGTGGTATTTATAAAATCTATGTGAGGAGATAAAATATCTGTAGTGCCTGGGTTAGCGTAAAAACTAGCCGTTGGTTTTGCATGTACCGTAATAGAATCTATATGCGTGGTAGAATCTCTGCAACCATTCGCATCTATATAAACCAATTTAGGAGAATATACGCCCGGAATGGCATATAAATGCGATGTGCTTGGGGTAGTAGCGGTTTTTCCATCAGAGAAATACCAAATATAACTGCCGGTGTTAGCCGCAGGATTAACACTTGATGAGAACCAAATAGTTGTATTGGGAGCACATCCCTGGTTTGTATCGTTTGAAAAAGAAACAGTTGGGTTACCAAATATTTTTAAGGTTGAAGAATAGGTATCTGCACAAGGTGTACCGCTATTTACAGAATAAGTTACCGTAACATAAGCAGGCGCAATAACACTTGGAGAAAAAGGAGAAAAAATTCCATTGGCAGAAACTCCATTTCCACTCCAAATACCGCCCGCGGTAGTTGGATGCAGTTGTACGCTCGGATCTGTTTTACAAAAAACGGAATCTGTTGTGGTAAATTTAGCCGTATTAAATGTATCTACCTTAACTACAAATGTATCTGTAACTACGCATTGGCCGCCGGCTGTTACTACTAACGAGTAGGTGCCAGCTCCTGATGTGGAGGGATTAAAAATTGCCATGCCCGCCCCGTTATCATTACTTAACCCCGGGTGGTTAGCAGGTATAATGCTCCATAAGGCTGATTCAGGTATTGTATTATTAGTTGTATTATCTGTAAAAGTTGCTTTAACCGGTAAGGGGCTAAAATTGGTACAAAGCAAGGTATCTCTATTGGTAGTAATACCAAATGGCGGAGTTACAAAAATGGTAAATGTGTCAATTTTCTGACAACCACCATAATTAGAGGTAGTTGTTAACTTATAAAATGTAGTTGCTGTTGGCTGAATACTGGTTGTAGCCGCCGGCTGTAAACCCGGTGCCAAAACACCTGTATTAGGGTTTAAATTATAGGTGTACATAGTTGAATTAGCTGCTGCATTACACCAGCCGAAAGTAGCCACAGGGCGCATTTGTATAGGTTGTGGATAATAATAGGCTGTTGGACTTGAAGAAATATTACAAGTTGGGTCTGTATCACTTACAATCGTTAAAGAAGAATAGTTGCCTGTACTAGTGCAGCTAACCATAGCGTTTGAGGTATAACTATAAGTTCCTGGAACTTCAAAGCAAACATCTACAATTAAATTAGAAGATCCATCCCAAGAATATGGTTGTGTAAAATTATATGTATTAACACCGGTTGTAACATTAACGCTGGCATTACTATAAACGTTCGTTAAACCTGATATTAAAGAGGTTTCATCCGATAAAGATGTAAATGTACTTTGACCGGAACATCCTACCGAAATATTGAAGTTAGGATAAGAGGTAATAGTACCGTTTAAATTGGTAACATTAAAAGCTATGCTGCTAATATTACCCGCTGTTATACCTGCGGTATTTAATTCGCTGGCTGTATATATATATTGCGCGCGCATTTTAGTATAATAATTTCCATAAGGCGTAGGATAACTATATGATGATGGGGTTACCGTATTGCTTGGCCCGCAAGTAAATAACGCGGGGTTAGTACAAGGCGTAGTGGTAGTTTGGCACTGAGTTGGCGGTGCCGAGTTAAATGTAAAAGTTAACAAAGCCATATTATTACTGCAAAGTACAGTTGGAGCTACGCTAATATTTACAGGAACGGATATAGTATCAATTTTAAAAATATCACTATAAAAACATGTACCGTCAAAAGCAGCTACTGTATAAGAGCCAAAAGATAAGCCTGATAAAGGAATTACTGTATTTGTACTGGCGGGATATGAATTACTGAAAGCAGGCCCTGTAATACTATAATTATAAGGTGGCGAGGCTGTAGTACTTAAATTTATGGTAGCATTACCATTAGTATTGCCTATGCAAACATTTGTAAGGCCTGTATGACTTAACGTACCCCCCGAAACCTGAGTTAATTTGATCAATAAAGAATCTTTACAGCCGCTGCCGGTATAAGTTACCGTATAAACCTGATTATTTGATGCGCCGGTTGCCAATAAAGTATCGTTTGTACCCTGTGGTGCAGGAATTATAACTCCCCCCGGTGCATACCATTGTATGCCTGTACTACCTGCCGGTGCTGTTAAATAAGCCGCACTACCGCAAAAGTTTTTGGTTTGGTTAAGTGTTACCGCCGGGGCAATACCTACTACCACAGTTGTATCAAAACTACCGCAACTTGCTACCGTTGAAGCTACGTGAACTGAATAAGTGCCCGGAGATAAGCCCGTGACCTGCTGAGCACTGCCTACATTTTGTCCGCCAGAATTTGTCCAATTATAGGTGTAATTTCCCGTAGGACTTCCAGTTGCCGTAACATCTGCTGTACCGTTTCCCCCATTTAAACAACTTGGTGTACTGTTAGAATATAAAACATCAATATGAGAATACTGCAAAATTGCCTGCATGGTAGTTATACATCCATTGGCAGATACAGCTTTTACATAATAAATATCTCCAACCACACCATTGCTTACTGTTAAAGTATCTTTTGTACCGGCAGGTGCAGGAATAGCCAAAGTAGAACTGTTTGGGCCATACCATTGGTAACTAACGTAACCCTGCGGCCCAACCACCTGTTGGGTATTTAACCCTTGGCACATATTTACCAAAGCAACAGCAGGGCTGCAAGTAGCATCAATATAAGCATAACCCCAGTGTCCGCCATAAATACAATCAGCTGTTTGAAAACTAATATTAACGTTTTGTCCTACATAGGCTGTAAGGTCAACTCCTACCATTGTCCATTTTTTGTAATAAATATCAGCATACCAGGAAGGATTTGTTCCATCAACCCATCCATTATTAAAGCTATCATAATAAGAAGCCTTATGGAATGTAGGATCAGTAGATACCAAGGTTGCATCAACTTGATACTGGCCGCAACCGGCAATTAAATTTCCGCTTGCATCCCTCATGGTTACCTTAAAAAATGGTTGTTCTCCAGAAGCATGTGTTCCATCATACAAAACAACTGCATAAGCGTATGTAAACTGCGAGTTTTGATTAGAAACATTCATTACATACGTAAGTTCTTCGGTTTCATAATTTGGGTTAGCATTTCCTAAACGACAGGTAACTCCGCCACCTGTTGGTGGCACAAAAGGTATATCAGAAATATGGGATGGATTAATGGTAATAGAATCCCAACCAATACAATTTGTTGGTGGGTTATTAACTGTTGGAGGTATAGAAAGTATGGTGTGCCTAACGGTTGGTGTACCAAAACTACTGGTGGTAGCTGGTTGTGCGGGATTATTATTTCCTTGTGAAACAACCCCAGGCACCCAAGCAGGCGTAAAAGTATTCCAGTTGGTACCCGATGAATTATCGTAAGTGCCACCTGTCCAGTTAGAAAAATTAGCACTTGAAAAATCGGCATTAGGGCAATAAGAACTGTAAGGGCTTAAATTAATAATGGTTTTATTGGCACTACCCGAAATACTATAGGGTAAATTAGCATGTATAACTTGCGTACCGTGGATAATTTTAGATTGAACATATTGTCTTTCTAAAGACGAAAAATATTCTTTTTGTTCAAAAGGTTTTTGGCTTTTTTGCAAAGCTTTTTGCCATGCAGCTTTACGGTCGAAACCATTTAATTGGTCGGCGGTATAATGAGGCTGCTTGTTTGGATTATTTTTTTGTTGTGCAAATAAAAAAATACCGCACAATAAAAATATCAGTGTGTAAAATTTCTTCATGAGAATTTAATTTAACGTAAATATAATACATTTTACAATCAAAACAATCAATTGTTAATTATTTAAGCAGCTATAGCGCTATTTTTTTAAGGTGTCGTTTAACAAAATTGTACTTTCCTCTGCCCAAATGATTAATTTATTTTTTTGTTCTTCCGTTAATTTAGCGCCCGCATGAATTAATATATATGAACTCATAGGCATTTCTCCTTCTTTAACCTGCTCACTAATTTCCTTTAATTTATGGTTTTTACGTCGTAATTTATAGGTTTTGAATTCAGAAAAGTTAAGTTCGTTTTTTCCTTCTTCTACGTGATGCGCTAACCAACCTGCAATAGGTTGAATAGTTGCGTACCAAGGGTATTGTGTATGGTTTGAATGGCAATCATAACAAGAAGTTACCAAAATGTTTTTTATTTCGGGAGAAATTGCAACACTATGTGTAATATCATTTTCATTATCGGCAATGCCTAAGTTTTTATCCGGTCTTATAAATTGAATTATAATTAAAACTGACACAACCAGGATAAGTATTTTTTGTTTTTTATTCATATTTACATATTTAAATTCAACCATTTTAAAGCATTTTTGCTCAATAATTTTTGCTGAACCTCAGCATCCTTAATATAATTTTTTATCAAATTACCGGGCACATTTTCGCCTAAGGGAAACGGATAATCGCTTCCCAAGGCTACAAAATCTTCACCCATTACATCAACCAAAAAATCTAAGGCTTTTGGCGAATGAACTAAAGAATCTACATAAAACTTTCCTTTAAAATTATTGGGGTGAACGAGATTATCTATGGCCACTAAATCCGGGCGACAATCATACCCATGGGCAATCCGCCCTTGTGTAAATGGGAAAGAACCGCCGCCATGCGCAAAAGCAACACGTAGTTTTTTATATTTTTCAAATATGCCACCCAATAACATAGAGCATATTGCACGCGATGTTTCAGCGGGCATGCCCACAAGCCAGGGCAACCAATATTTTTGCATATTTTGCTCGCCCATCATTTCCCAGGGATGCACAAAAATGCACATATCCAACGCTTCGCAGGCTTCGTAAAAAAGATGGTACTGTTCTTCGTTTAAATTTTGCTGATTTATGTTACTACCCATTTGTATACCAACTAATCCTATGGTCTTACATCGTTCTAATTCTTTAATAGCAAGGTCAATATCCTGCAAAGGCACGGTACCTAAGCCAATAAATTTTTGAGGATGCAAACAAACCACTTCAGCAATATGATCATTCAAATATTTTGATATTTCAAGTCCGTCTTTTGGCTTTGCCCAATAATTAAACAATACAGGTATAGTTGATACTACTTGCATATTTACGCCATGTATATCACATTCTTCTATACGTTTTTCGGCACTCCAGCAGTTGCTTTCAATCTCACGAAAAAATTTGGTTCCCTTCATCATGCGCGCGCAGCAAGGTTTGTGGTGTTCAAGCCGCGTAAATTCTCCGTAGCCAAACTTCTTAGCCCAGTCGGGTAAATTTTCGGGTAAAATATGGGTGTGAATATCTATTGTTAGCATGGGGCTAAGGTAATTAAGAATTTAAAATGTAAAATTAAAAATGTGCATGCGTTAGGGATTGGAGGAAAAATCCTTTGCTGTGTAATCAGCAAAGATTGAACCGAAAGCCCGACGGCGTTAGAATTTCTATGCGTTGAAGGAAATGACACAAAGCCGGAACGCCAAAAAATACTTTACAAAACTTATAATTATTTTTCTTTTTGAAAAACTCTTTTAGCGGTTGTAATAGCTACTGCGTTGTATTTTTTTTCGAGATAACTCATTATTTTTTCTACTGTTTGCCTCGAATTTGCATCCAATCCGTTTACATCTTTAGCAAATACTTCGGTTAAGGCTAAATTATTTATTTCTTTTATTTTTTGAGGTATTTCTCCAAAGGCAAGCTCAATAGTTCGTTCGTGTAAAATACCGCCAAACTCAGCTGTTTTTTGTGCAATGATGGCGTCACAAAATTTAATTTCTTTTTTACGTAAAGAAATATTTTGTTTGGCTTGTTTTTTAATATCGGTAATAGAAATATAATCTATGTTATGTTTTTTAAGTACCTGTGGGTGAAGATCAACAGGCACAGCCAGATCAATAATTATTTTTTTATCAGTATCATCCTGTAAAAGTTGTTTATAAACATCTTCGGTAATAAGATTAGTACTCGAACCGGTGCAGGTTATAAGTACATCAAAACCTTTGCTATAATTTTTTAGCTGAGAAAGTGTGTAAGCTTCTGCACCCAGCTCTGCTGCTAACTGGGTTGCTTTTGGAAGAGAGCGGTTAAATACGGTAAAGGTAGAAAAGTGGTGTTTTTTTAAATATTTTGCCATGATGGCATTTGTTTGTCCGGCTCCAATAAATACACAACGCGCGTTATCTTTTATGTTTTTTTCTTTTAATAACCGATAGGCTAGCGACATAACCGAAACCGGATTTTTTGCAATATCTGTTTCCGTAAAAATTTGCTTGGCCGTTTCAACTGTATGCCTTGAAAGCAGGCGCATAAAATCGGCTGTTAAGCCAAATTCTTTGCATTTATCGTAGGCTCGCCTAAATTGAGTAATTATCTCGCGCTCACCAACCACTAAAGAATCTAAGGAAGAGGCTACTTTTAAAACATGGTTTACAGCTTCGCTTCCCCTATAAACAATAGCATACGTAGCCAATTTTTTTATTTCGGCTTTTTTAAGATCTGTATTTAATAAAGAAAATAAATTAGTCAAAAATTCTTTATTGACAGGCTTTTGGGTGGTAAACAAAAATTCAACCCGGTTGCAGGTAGAAAGATAAACAAGCTCTTTTAAGTGAAGCGCAGTTTTAATTTTAGTAAGAATATTTTTAACTGATAAATCATCTGCATGAAGTTTACCAATTTCAGCCAACGTAAATTTTTTATGTGTAACAGCTACGGTATAAAAGTACTCCTGCTTCATGCGCAGCTCAAATATCCTATTTTATGTTAAGATATTTGTCATTAAAATGTCATGTAAACCTTATTTAGAGATTATATAAAAACCTCACGCTAAAAACTACTATTTTTTTGAGGCAATTTTTTGAAGGGTTTCTTTTTCTTTTTTGCTTAGGCTTTCATAACCGCTGTGGTTTATTTTATCCAAAATTTCATCCAACGTTTTTTCATCGGCATCCTGCATAGGTTGATGATACACTATCTTTAAATTTTTACTCTTAGGTTTTCGTTTAAAAAAACGCATAAGGTCGTTGCCTTTTCTTAGTTGAAGTCCGTACAATAAACCAAATAAAGCCCCGCCTAAATGCGCTACCTTTCCGCCCGTGTTATCTGAAATATCTATAACAGAAGTAATAATAAATAATACCAACACTACCCACTTTAATTGGAAAGAACCTAATAAAAATACGCTAACCGGCAAGTTAGGTGCGTACATAGCAGTAACAACAGCCACAGCCATTACCGAAGCTGATGCACCCAACAGGTAATAATTACCCGTTACAAATAAATTAAAGAATAGCAGAAAAAATGTAGCGCCTGTTAATCCTCCAAAAATGTAAACAAACCACAGACGTTGTTCACCAACAATAGAAGAAAATATCTGACCCATAAAATAAAAGCACAACATATTAAAAAACACATGCCCCAAGTCTAAATGCGTAAGCATATAAGTAAAAGGCGTATAAAATTGAGGGAGCAGCTCTCTCAAGTTGGATGGCAATTCAAAATTGGTAATAAAAAAATTATGAAAAACATTAGCAATGATGTTGCAAACGATAAACAGCAACGCATTTATAAGCAGTATTTGCGATACCACTGATAACGACCTCAACTTGCTCAACCTATCATTCATACTTGTGTTATTCATTTCTGTTACAAATTTATTATTTTTAATGCCTTGCCGGGCACTTGCAGCAAATAAATTTTACCTTTGGCAACCGTTAAAAGAAAAGGTTTCATGTTTCGAAAAAATAAAATTATTTTAAGCTCCCTGTTTATTGTATGTAGTATACAGGTTTTTTTTGCGCAGGTTACAATTACCGTTCCGGCGGGTAACCCTCCAACAAATACTGTTAGTGTAACCAATACAGAACACCGCAAACCTTTAGGCACTTATTTTGGTTATGAAAGAACAGCACTTATCTATAAACACAGCGAGATTGGTGTATACGGACAAATTACCTCTATTGCTGTTTATTGCGATTCTATACATACCCCAGGCAATGTACCATTAAATTTGTACGTAAAAGAAAGGACAGATTCTGCTTTTACAGGTTTAACCACTGTTTCCAGCGAAGAAGCAGCTGCGTCTTTAGTTTACTCAGGCACCATTCCTTCTGCATCTTTTATAAAAAATCAATGGGTAACTATAAATTTTACCACTCCTTTCAGTCATACAACTTCCAGCCCGGTTGAATTTATTTTTGAGACCAATGCTACAGGCGCAGGCAATGAAGGTGTTTCGGGTAAGTTCTTTACACATTATCAACCAACTACAAGCTATTACACATCGCAATATTGGAATGCCGATAATACAGCGCCAGCAGGTATCGGGGTTACACTTTCTAACAACCGTCCTAATGTGCAAATTGTTGTTACCGCTTCTTCCGGCTGCAGTGGTTTACCTAACGCGGGCATGCCTACGGCAACCAATGATACGATTTGTTTTAATACTAGTTTTTTGCTTTCGTTACAAGGTGCAAGCTCTGCCACAGGCTTAACCTATCAATGGCAGGATTCTGTGGCAGGATCAACTTCCTTTACAAATATTTCTTCTGCCAATGCAAATACCTTACTTACTACTTTAACGCAAACAACCTGGTATCGTTGCGCAATTACTTGCTCCGGACAAACGGCTTATTCAACTCCTAAAAAAATAATCCTTCGCAATTTTATGAAATGTTATTGCACCAATCTTGGTGGAGGCTGTTCTAATAATACCGCCATAGATTCAGTTGCCATTGAGACTACTTCTCTAGCCAATGGTTTAACCGGCTGCTCATCTAATAATTATATTTTATACCTTGCAAGCGGCAACACAAGCACTACTTTATTACGCGGACATACCTATACTTTAGATACTCGTTTTAACGGAAACGTAGCAGCATCATTTTGGATAGATTATAACAGAAATAGTTTATTGGAAGGTACTGAGTGGAAACAAATTTGCACGCAATCTCCTTCTATATATGATACAGCAACCGTTGGCGGCGTGTTTACCTTTGGCATCGATAGTGTTTTTAGAACTACTTTTACCGTTCCTACAAATGCACAAATGGGTTTAACCTTAATGCGTGTAAGAAGCAGGGCGAGCGGCAACGCTAACGATTCATCTACTGTATGTACTTCTTTTGGTAGCGGAGAAACAGAAGATTATTATATTGACCTCGAAGATGTTTTAAGCATCCAACAAAACGCGTACGATAAATATCAAGTTACTATTTATCCCAACCCGGCAAACAATATAATTAATGTAGAAACTAACTTCACAAAAAAACAAACTATAAATGCGGATATCTATTCTATAAACGGTTCTTTGGTTTCTAATACAAATACTACTAACACGCAAAGTGGTATACAGTTTGATGTTTCTGCCTTACCTGCCGGAATTTATTTCTTAAAGATAGCTACCAACGATTTTTCAACCACCAAAAAAATTATCATTACTAAATAACTATGGCACAACAAAAACCACAAAAAGATTATTTATACCTTGCTTATAAAGGCAAAGAATATCTGTGGTTGGGCTTCGCTATAATTTCTATTTTACTATCAGGTTACAGCTTAATTAAAGGCGACCGCGATCAGGCAATTTATTTTATTGTTCTAACCTTTGTTGCGGGTTTGTTATTTTCTTTTAACCGTAGTCGTCGTCGTAAAATGCAAGCGCGCGCTAACGAACAAACCATAAAAAACAAATAATTATTTGGGCGTTACGGCTTTTCGTCATTGCAAACAAAGTGAAGCAATCTCATGTGCCGTCGGGCTGCCTGCAGTAAAGTTTTTAAAATTTAGCTTATTTTTTTAATTGCTTCGCTGAATGCTAAAAAAACATTTTAAAAAGCTTTCTTGCCGCATCCCTAACGCAAATACATATAATCTATCCTTTGCTACGCAACATTATTTGCGTTATAATTTTTTTGGTATAATGTGTAAAATTTCCCTGCATCATCCAATGATAGTAGGCAGGTTCTTTTTTAAAAACATCTTCTACGGGTTTATCTTTATGCTTGCCAAAATTAAAAACTTCAGCACCTTTTATATTCCAAACAATTCTACCTACCAGATCTACCGCATTGTTTGCGTTGGTATGAATTACCAGATTATTAATATTACCGTGTATGGGCGTTATTAACTCACCGCTTTTATTTTCTATCTGCACATTTTTATACTTTTCTATCTGTGCCAAAAAAACTTCGTAGGTTGCTTCAATATCCGCCAAAGCACTATGCGCATTTTCCAATTTTTTATCGCAGTAATATTTATAGGCAGCGCTTAACGTACGCGGTTCCATCATATAAAAAATATGTTGTGCATCAACTAAATGACGGTTCTTAAGGTCAAAATCAAAACCAGCGCGCATACATTCCTCAATCAATAAAGGTATATCAAAGCGTGTGGAGTTATAACCTCCTAAATCGGCAGTACCAATAAACTCAAGTACCTGCTTTGCAATGGTTGCGAATAAAGGCGCGTCTTTTACATCTTCATCTTTTATGCCGTGTATCTTAGTGGTTGCTTCCGGAATAGAAATACCGGGGTTAACTCGCCATACTTTTTTTTCGGTTGTGCCGTTAGGTAAAGCTTTTAACATGGCAATATCAATTATCCTGTCAGATGCAGGGTTTACTCCTGTAGTTTCCAGATCAATAAACACAAGTGGCTTGGTAAGAGCTAGCATTTTTATTTTATAATTAATCTTACAAAGATGCAGGTTTTATTTTAGTCTATACGAAACACTTTCAATAAAAATATTGGCTTGTTAAAAAATAAAATTATCTTGCCGTATTATTCAAACTAAAATTTAAAACAACAATTATTATGGGAACAGAAAGTTTATCAAATTCGGCAGCCATGGGTTTAATGGCAGGTATTGGCTTGGGCATTTTTTTTATGCTTTTTGGAATAGGCATATTTTTTATGATTTGTTATTGGAAGATATTTACAAAGGCAGGACAACCCGGCTGGGCTATTTTTGTACCTTTTTATAGCTTTTTTGTGATGCTTAAAATTGTAAATAAACCTTTCTGGTGGTTTTTTTTACTTTTAATCCCTGTAGTAAATTTAGTAATATTATTAATTATGGTACATCGTTTATCTTTATCATTTGGTAAAAGTGCAGGTTTTACGCTTGGCTTAATTTTCATAAGCATAGTTTTTGTACCAATTCTTGCTTTTGATAATTCGGTTTATACCAAGTTGGTCGATTAAACTCAAAAATTATTCATTAAAAAAGTCCCGCAAATCTTTTACGGGACTTTTTAATTTTACAAAACTTTATACTTATTTATCTCTTTTCTTTAAAAAATCGGCAACGGCGGGCGCCAGTTCTTTTTGAGATTTACTTCCCACAAAAACACCAATGTGTCCGCCTGCAAAACTGTAGGTTTCTTTATCGGTAGAACCAATATTATCGCACAAGGGCTTACTTGCAGCCGGTGGCACCAAATGATCTTGCATGGCATAAATATTAAATACCGGACATGTTATATTTTTTAGGTTTACTTTTTTTCCTCCAACAACTAATTCATTTTTAATTAAAAGGTTTTTCTGGTACAAGTCTTTCATAAACTGACGGTAGCACTCCCCCGCCTGATCGGGGCTTTCAGCTATCCATTTTTCCATACGTAAAAAATTAAGCAGCTTATCTTTATCATCCAACATGCTAACTAATGTTTGCTGCTTCAAAAATTGAGAAGTTGGCTTAAGGCTGTTAAAGCCTTCGTTTAAAAAGGTGCCGGGTATCAAACCATCATAACCTTCTACTAATTTATCAAAATCCATATCTTTAGACCAACGAAAAAGCAGGCCATCATTCGTAGAAAAATCAACCGGTGTTACTTGTGTTACCAAGTTTTTTATTTTGTTTTGATAAAGTGCCGTGTAAATAACACTAAACGTACCGCCTTGGCAAATACTGATAATATTTATTTTTTCTACCTTATGTTTTTTACGAACAACATCTACGCAATTATTAATGTAGCCGTTAATGTAATCATCCATGGTTAAGAATCTATCTCCTTTTGTGGGATTGCCCCAATCGATCAAATAAACATCCAAGCCTAAGTTTAAAAGATTTTTTATATAACTTCTATCGGGCTGTAAATCGAGCATTTTATAGGTATTTACCAGCGCATAAACAATTAGTACCGGTGTTTTTACGGTTGCTACAGTATCACGGTTATAATGGTATAAATGCAACTTATCTTCAACATAAATTTCAGTTTTTGGTGTTTCTCCAATTTCTACTTGGGGTAATTCGTTAAGTATTTCAAAACCTTTAACCAGTTTAGTATTTACATTCGTTATTTCCTGTAGCATTTTATTTTCCATAATGAGTGTTTTTATAAATATAAATTTAAAAGAAAATTTTGAGGTTTTAATTTATTTTACGTTTTTTAAATAGATTTCTTTTCCGTCAAATTCCGCATAAGTATAATAATTAATCCATTCGCCCAAATTAATGTATTTGGCATTTTGTGATAAATTAACCTCGATAGGTAAGTGCCTGTGTCCAAAAATAAAATAATCGAAATGATCTTTTTCTAATTTTTCTTTACAGAAAGAAACCAGCCATTCTTTATCATCGCCTAAATAAACACTATCGCTTGTGCCAGTTGCAATGCGGCTTTTACGGCAAAAATAAGTAGCCACGCCAAAACCTAAATTAGGATGCAGGCGAGCAAACATCCATTGAAAAAATTTATTGGCCAACATTTTTTTGATGAATTTATACGTATGATCTCCCGGCCCCAAACCATCACCATGCCCAATAAAAAATTTCTTTCCGGAGAATGTTCTTTCAATAGGGCCTGTATGCACCGTTACCCCAATTTCTTGCGGCAAGTAATCAAACATCCACATATCGTGGTTGCCGGTAAAAAGATGCACTGCTGTGCCGCTATCCGTTAATTCGGCTATTTTACCAAGCAGGCGTATAAAACCTTTAGGGGCAGTAAATTTATATTCATACCAAAAATCAAACAAATCTCCTACCAAAAAAATCTCGGCGGCATCATGCTTAATACTGTCTAACCAAGCTACAATTTTTTTTTCGCGAATTAAGCTGGCTTCATACGTAGGAACGCCTAGATGAAAATCGCTTGCAAAATATATTTTTTCTTTTCCGTTTAAAGCCATTAATTTTGATGCACAAAAATAAGTTAAATTTTAAAGTGAGCGAATTAATTAAATTAGGAAAACTTAGCCGTGCACATGGCCTAAAAGGATCTATTGTTGTTAATGGAGATAATCTTCATACAATGGAGATAAAAAAGAACGGTTTTTTATTTATTGAAATGAATAAGGTGCACACGCCGTTTTTTATTACGGAAGTAAAATACATTGGCAAAAGTTTAGTAGTTTCTTTTGATGGTGTAAAAACTATTGAAGAGGCCAAAACCCTTATTGGCAAAGAAATTTTTGGCGATACAAAAAACATTTCAGTTAAAAAATCAGATGCTAATACATTGGAAGGATACGATTTGATTGATGAAATTAAAGGCAATGTTGGTAAAGTAAATGAATTGCTTGTGTTGCCAAAACAACAATTTTTATCTGTGCAAATTAATGATAATGAAGTATTATTGCCTTATACAGATGCTTTTGTAAAAAAAATAGATCATAAAAACAAAACAATTTATTACCACGCGCCCGAAGGGCTTTTTGACATTAATTAATAATTACTTTTTCAATTTAATAATTATCTTGCCGTATAAATTTGGCTAAAAATGTATGTCGCAACAAACATTTGCTTTTAAAAAATTCAGTATACATCAGCATAAATCTGCACACAAAGTAGGTACAGATGCCGTGTTAATAGGCTCTTGGGTAAGGGTTAGCGAGGCAAAGACCATTTTAGATATTGGCACCGGTACCGGTATTATTGCTTTAATGATGGCACAAAAAAGTGACGCACAAATTGATGCTATTGATATTGAGCAGGGATCGTATGAACAGGCAATTGAAAACGTACAACATTCTATATGGGCTGATAGGATAAAAATTTTTCAAATAAGCCTGCAGGATTTCGCAAACAAAACTGAAAAAAAGTATGATGCCATTATTACAAACCCTCCTTATTTTGTTGATTCTTCTAAAGCACCTGATGAAGAACGTAATCATGCAAGGCATACAGATACGCTAACTTTTGAGGAATTAATACTTGGCGCAAAGAAATTATTGAGTGATAAGGGTATGTTCTATATTATTCTTCCAACCAAAGAAGCGCATGACTTTACCGTTTTAGCCGAAAAAAATAATTTTCATTTGGTGAAGTTGTTGCGTGTAAAAACAAAATCTAACAACGATACAGAAAAGCGACACATTATGCTTTTTAAATTTACAAAAGAAGTTTTAAGCGAACAAACTTTAAGTATCGAGAACGAAGGAAGGCATAATTATACCGAGGAATACAAACAGTTAACCGGCGATTTTTATATTCACTTTTAAGAGATCAATTCATTCTTTTTAAAATATTCAAGCACAGCTTTAATCATTAAATTATTTTGCTCGGTAGCTTTTAAAAAGGGTAATTGTTCTTTGGTTTTAAAATGTGGCCAGCCATCAGCATCACGCCCTTCAAATTCGTAATAACCATAAGGCTCTAACAAAGTGCAAATGGCAATGTGCATGATGTTTACTTTCTCGTCTTTCTTAAATTTTTTGTAACCCATGCCAAGCTCTTGCACACCCACTAAAAAAATAATGGCGTGCAAATCGGGTTCCATACCAAACTTTTCGGTTAAGGTTTCCTGTAATAATTGCCACTCTGTTTTTGCTTTGGTTTGCATAAATAGGTACTAAGAAATTAATTTTAAAAGGTTTTTCAACTCTTTATCTGTAATGTTTTCATGTTCAGATTTATCAAAAATAGTGAGCAAGAAAACCGTTGAACCTTCTATAAAAACATACGTTATTATTCTTGCTCCGCCGCTTTTACCTTTACCTTTTGAAGCAATGGCTAATCGAATTTTAAAACAATTATTTCCTAAAGGAGTGCCTGTATTTGGTTTTTCCTTAAGTTCCTTAACAACCTCAATATATTCTTTTTTAAGAGAAGGATATTTTTTTGCGAGTCGTTTTAGTTCCTTCTCAAACTTTGAGACGGCAATTACCTTATAGCTCATCAAATAATTCTTCGGCAGAACGACCTTTTAATTTACCCGTTTTAATAAGATTTACTTCATTTACGGCTTCTTTTATACCTCGTAAAATTTGTGCTTTAGAAGGTTCTGTTTCAGCGTCAACTTTTTTCACAAAATCCAAACTTTTTATCAGCTCCATAAATAAGGAGAATTTTTTATCTGTAATATGTAAAGTAACTTGTTTCATTTTCATTAACTGATTACAAATTTACAAAAAATTTAAGGATGTTTCTCTTTGTATTTTAAAATAGAATTGCTTAACCAGGTTTTAAAAACTGGCCGATCTTTTCCGGTATCATAACCAATGCCGCTGTTGCTTAACAAACTTTCATCATCATTTATAATAACGTAGTATGGTTGCGAGCTTATTTTATACCTGCTTAATTGCATAAAGCCCCACTTCATGCCTTCGGTTTCAAGGGTAACTTTATCTCCTCCCCATAACACTTCTTTTTGATCTGTCTCTGGCAATTTTTTCCGGTCATCTACAAATAAAGAAACAATCACTAAATCATTTACCAAAATATTTTTTATCTCCGGCTCTACCCAAATATTATCTTCCATCTTACGGCAATTAGCACAGGCATGCCCGGTAAAATCAATCATTAAAGGTTTGTGAACTTCTTTCGCATAAGCCAATGCGCTTTCATAATCGTTATCAAAAACTTTTAATCCATCCGGACCATCAACCATTTTAGCCGCTAAGGCAGATGAACTGTTTTGATTAGAGGATTGTATAACTGCCTGCGGATTTGTATGATTCCACTCTGCGTACGTAGATGGAGGAATTACACCACTTAATAATTTTAAAGGCGCACCCCATAAACCGGGTATCATATACACCGTAAATCCAAAGGCAAGTATGGCAAAAAATAATCTTGGAATGGATAAGAACGTTGCTTCAGTATCATGACTTAATTTAAACCATCCCATTAAATAAATACCCATTATGCCAAACAATACAATCCATAAGGTTAAAAATACTTCGCGGTTAAGTAAGTGTGCTTGATAAACCAGATCTGCATTTGATGCAAATTTTAATGCCAATGCTAATTCTAATAAACCTAAAGTAACTTTAACGGTGTTAAGCCAACCGCCACTTTTTGGCATACTGTGTAACAAACTAGGTACAATGGCAAATAAGCCAAACGGTATAGCGAAGCCTGCACCAAAACCTAAGAAACCAAATAAAGGGCCGGTTGGTGAGTTGCTAACTAACGGAAGCAGACTTCCTATAAAAATACCGGTACATGAAAAAGAAACAATAGATAAAGCAGCTGCCATAAAAAAGATGCCGATAAAACCACTTCTATCACTTTGAGAATCTATTTTATTAAGCCATGAATTAGGCAATACAATTTCGAACGCGCCAAGGAAGCTGATACCAAAAACAAGCAACATTAGAAAGAAGAAGATATTAAAAGCTGCGCCGGATGCAAGCGTATTTAAAGCAGTTTCGCCAAATACCGCGGTAATTAATAAACCTAAAGAAGTATAAATAACAATAATGCTGAACATAAAGAACATGGCTTCTTTAACAGCGCCACTGTGTTTTTTGTTGCGTTTTAAAAAGAAACTTACATTCATTGGTATCATAGGGAAAACACAGGGTGTAATTAGTGCAGCTAAACCAAAACCAATACCTTTTAAAAAGATTAACCACCAAGGTGTTGGAGTTTCTTTTTTAGATTCTTCCGTTTTTGTTTCGGGTGCTATAGCAACTTCTTGCTTTTTAACGGTATCTTTTATTGGAGCAATTATATTTTTTGTAGCTGTATCCGTATTTGTTTTTTCAACTGAAACTGCTGCTTGTGCAATTTCTAAAGAGAATTTTTTTGCCGGGGGGAATTCACATTTCTCATCGGTACAAACTTGAAACTCATACTTACCGTTTACCTTAAATGTTTTATCTGTTTTTACTTTTATGCGTTGTGTAAATGTAGCTTTGTTATTAAAGTAAGATACTTTCATATCAAATACCTTATCCATTTCTTCTATGGGTTTGCTCTCTTTTAATTTACCAACTAATTCATAATCTGATGATTTTGTTATATCTACACGCGTGGGATTTGGACCACCATCTGCCGTTTGTTTGATAGAATATACATGCCAAGTTTTTGCAATGGTTGCGTTTAAAATGATATCGTATTCTGTATCAGATACTTTTTTTGATTCTATTTTAAAGCTAACTGGATTTGGTTCTTGCGCAAAAATGATTCCAGAAAAGAGAATAAATACAGGCAGAAATATCTTACAAATTGATTTTTTCATTCATGAGGTTTAAGGGTATCAAATATAGCAATTTTGTTATTGCGCATCACTCTATAACACAAGCCTTTCGTTAGCAGCCACTTGAATATTCGGATATCGTTTTACTACTAGATTTTAATCTACACTCAAAAGCCCCCATAATTGCTGTATGTTTCTTGAATTCGTTCAAAATGATAACACGCCGAAACCCAACTAAAATACCTGTTGGCTAAGAGTGAGGTACCAAATAATATGTATCCATAGCCAAAGAATAAGCACATAAACTAAAATGCGAATGAATTTAGGGACGCTTACTTTAATTAAATAATGACAAACAAGACCTGCAAAAATAAATCCGATTGACCATACCATACCTGAGCCTATCATAGCAGGCCAAACCCAATCGCCAGTCCAACTATTAAAACCGGGGAATTTATTTTTAATGCAAGTAAGCAATGTATAATATAAACCACCGCCTAAAGCACCCATGCTTAAAAGCCCAAGCGCTAATGAAATTATAAACCCAAGAATAGAAAACCTTGTGTTAGCATGTAACGATTTCCACCAGCTTTGCTCTTTAGATAATACTTCCATTAATAATTAATAACCTGCTCTTCTATGTTGGTTGGTAGTTCTCTAAAATTGTATTGTTGTCCGCGTAATTGCGGTGTGTAACCTACCTCTTTAATAGCATCTTGTATAGTTTTATACGTAAAGCGATGCGGTGCCCCTGCGGCAGAAACTACATTTTCTTCTAACATGATAGAACCAAAATCGTTGGCACCGGCTTCTAAACAAAGCTGCGCGGTTTCTTTACCAACGGTTAACCAAGAGGCTTGTATGTTTTCGATATTAGGTAACATAATGCGACTAAGCGCCAGCATGCGTATATATTCTTCAGAACTTACGTGATTGCGAATATTTTTTAAGCGTTGTAAAAGCGTGCCTTCATCTTGAAAAGGCCATGGAATAAATGCTAAGAAACCTTTTGCATCTTTTGGTTTTTCGTTTTGTACTTCACGCAACCATACCAAATGTTCGAAGCGTTCGTAAATAGTTTCTACATGCCCAAACATCATTGTTGCCGATGTGGTTAAGTTTAATTGATGTGCAGCGCGCATAACATCTAACCATTCTCGTCCGTTACATTTTCCTTTAGAAATTAAGCGTCGAACTCTGTCGTTTAATATTTCTGCACCCGCGCCCGGCAAGCTATCTAAACCTGCTTCCATCAAAGCTTTTAAGACTTCGGTATGTGTAGATTTTTCTAATTTGGTGATATGCGCAATTTCCGGCGGACCAAGTGAATGCAATTTTAAATTTGGATAAAGGCTTTTCAGTTCTTTAAAAAGATTTACATAAAAACTCAAACCTAACTCGGGATGATGGCCGCCTTGTAATAATAGTTGGTCTCCGCCGTAGCGAAATAATTCGTCAATTTTCTTTTTGTATTCGGGTATAGTTGTTATATAACTTTCAGCATGACCGGGTATTCTATAAAAATTACAAAACTTGCAATTGGCAATACACACGTTGGTAGTATTGGCATTTCTATCTATTTGCCAAGTAACAATTTTATTATCACCCTTTATTATTTTACGTATTTCGTTAGCCGTAAACATTAAGTCGGTTAAGCTTGCGTTTTCAAAAAGAAAAACACCTTCTTCAATACGTAGAAACTCTAAGTTTAAGGCGCGCGTTAAAAGTTTATCTGTTTGCATTAATAAGAGATATTTCTTGTTACATTTAGCGCATCAAAATTACACATAATATGACTTCAATCTCAAAAACATCGGTACTTAAAGAAGATAACTTAGTAATTATCGGCAAATCGTTTAAAAATAAAAACGAATACGGCTTAACGTCCGAGCAAGTTACGTATATAGAAAAGCAAATTGCCGACAGCAAAAAATTAGTTAGCATTAACCAATTTACACGTTTGGTGTTTGTTGTTTTAATTGACGAGAAAAAAGAAAGTTCACAGCAAAAAGAATTATTCCGCCGTGCAGCCAACACCATTACAGGTGCATTAAACGAGCATAAAAAGACTTCGGTTATTATAACGTCTGTTTTAGATAAAAAATTTACACTAGCTTTTATTGAAGGAATTTTATTAGGAAACTATCAGTTTATAAAACACAAAACAAAATCTGAAAAAGAAAAAAATTCGCTAACTACTTTATACCTACACGATAATAACGTAACGGAAAAACAATTAGAAGAACTAAACTTTGTAGCAGAAGCAGTTTGCAAAGCGCGTGATTTAGTGAACGAACCTGTAAACTATTTAAATGCAACAAACCTTGCCAATGCCTTTGTAAAAATGGGTAAAGAAGCTGGTTTTAGTGTAGAAGTATTAAACAAATCTAAAATAAACACACTTAAAATGGGTGGTTTATTATCGGTTAACCAAGGCAGTGTAGATCCGCCAACGTTTACCATTATGGAATATAAACCAAAAGGTGCTGTAAACAAAAACCCGTATGTGTTGGTTGGTAAAGGTGTTGTGTATGATACCGGCGGCTTAAGCATTAAACCTACTGCGGGTATGGATACCATGAAATGCGACATGGGTGGTGGTGCAGCCGTTGGTTGTTTAATGTATGCCGTTGCTAAAGCAAAATTACCGGTGCATGTTATTGCGTTGGTTCCTGCAACTGATAATCGCCCGGGTTTTAACGCCTTTGCACCCGGTGATATTATTACCATGCATGATGGCTCTACCGTTGAAATGCTTAACAGCGATGCCGAGGGGCGCATGATTTTAGCTGATGCGCTTAGCTATGCAAAAAAATACAAACCCGAAGCAACTTTTGAATTTTCTACCTTAACAGGTGCAGCCGCTGCTGCAATTGGTCCGCAAGGAATTGTTTGCATGGGTACGGCTTCTGAAAAAATGAAAAATCATTTAAAAGAAAGCGGAGATAGAGTACACGAACGTTTAGCGGAATTTCCTTTTTGGGAAGAGTATGACGATCTTTTAAAATCGGATATTGCTGATAGAAAAAACATTGGTGGGCCAAGTGCGGGCGCTATTACTGCCGGAAGGTTTTTAGTAAAATATACCGATTATCCGTATATGCACTTTGATATTGCAGCTCCTGCCTACCTTGCCGCAAGAGATGGCTACCGTACCAAAGGTGGTACAGGTGTTGGTATTCGTTTGATCTTTGATTACTTTAAGAATTTGCGTAAGTAAGTTTTTTGCATTTTATATTTCTTGATACTATTTTCTAATTAGTTGTTATAAGTAATTACTAGGTAATAAATTTTTACTAACCAACGATTTATTGATTTTCTTAAACTTATTAAAAAATATGAATCTTTTTTAAAGACGCTAAACTGCTTCTCAATATGGCCCATCCGTAAGTTCAATATATCCATTAGGTACATATAATGAAGATTACGAATGGCTTGCTTCAAATGAAGGAGATCTGGATCGATATAATGGAAGGTTTTGTACTACCCCAGAATATCCAGCTGGTATATACGCATATTTTATAACATTTAATGCAAGCGGCACTCCTCAATATCCATATATCTTAGGTCAGCAATAGTATGGAGCACCCCTAACAGAAGATATTACCATGGGAACCGTTATTACTGTGCCCTCTAACGGCGTTACGTGTTTTACCACAACGGCAAATACGAGAATTAAAAAAAATATAGATCTTCCTTTACTTTCTTCTTATCCAAATCCTTAAAAGGGTATATTTACTGTCAATTTTCCGGATATTACCAAGGAGGCAGATGTGGAGATCTACAATATGGACGGCCAACTTATTTATAAGGAACATATAACCAAAAATTTTATAATAGTTAACATAGCTGAAAAAGCAATACAAGGTTTTTTATTTTGAAAGTTATTAAAGAAGGGAAAGAATATTCGACTAAACTTCTGCTCGAATAATTTAGAATCAATGATAAAGTTAAACCAAGCTATTTCATTGAAAGATAAAAAATTAAATTTTTACTTTTAAAGGAGCCTTATTTTTAAGGGCTTCTTTAAAAGTAAAAATATGAGCGTAAGGGGTTGCCGCAAGAAAGCCTTTTAGTATTCTTAAAAAAGCTTTACTGCGCAAAGCCCCACAGCGTAATCGCTGGAACGCCCACGTATTTAAATTAAAAAACATAAACTGCCGTAACACGCTTATTTCTATCTTTGCGCCGATATGCAATTTGAAGTAAGTAACGAATTATTAGACGAAATAACGTTATCGGTCGAGAGTCTCGATAACACCCGCATACAAGCGTTACTTTACGATTTGTTTCCGGCCGATATTGCCGAAACCCTAAACCGTTTAACCTTTAAAGAAGCACAGTACATATATGAGTTATTAGATGAAGAAACATCATCAGCGGTTTTAATAGAACTGAAAGAAGAACTCCGCGAAGAATTATTGGCTTCATTTTCAAGCAAGGAAATTGCAGAAGAACTTGATAACCTCGAATCTGATGATGCAGCTGATGTAATAAACGAACTACCCGAAGACCGCCAAAACGAAGTGCTCTCTCATATAGAAGATATAGAGCAAGCCGGAGATATTGCCGATTTATTAACCTTTGAAGAAGATACCGCAGGCTCTATAATGGCAAAAGAGTTGGTGCGCGTTAATCATAACGATAGCGTAACCGCTTGTATAGATGAAATAAGAGCCCAAGCCGATAGTGTAGATGTATTGTATGCTATTTATGTAGTAGATGAAAATGAACGTTTGCTGGGTATGCTATCATTAAAAAAATTATTGATTGCAAATGTAAACACCCGCATAAACCAAATTTACGATACCGATATTATACAGGTAACCACATCTGTTCACACAGCCGAGGTTGCTGATATTATGCAGAAATACGATTTGGTGGTAATACCGGTGGTAGATACTATTGGCCGTTTGGTAGGGCGCATAACTATTGATGATGTAGTTGATGTAATACGCGAAGAGGAAACTGATGAGGCACATAAAATGGCGGGTATAGAAACCTTTGATGAGCCATACATGAACATGTCTTACTTTAACATGATTAAAAAACGCGCCGGTTGGTTAATCATTTTATTTTTAGGCGAAACGCTTACCGCAACAGCCATGAGTTTTTTTGAAGATCAATTGGCAAAAGCAGTTATACTGGCTTTGTTTGTCCCATTAATTATTTCGAGTGGAGGTAACACAGGTTCGCAGGCATCTACCCTTATTATACGTGCCATGGCTTTGGGCGAAATTAGCTTTAGAGATTGGTGGCGTATCTTAAAAAAAGAATTAGCCGTTGGTTTAACCCTTGGTTTATTGTTAGGCTTAGTAGGTTTTTTACGAATTGCCTTGTGGTCGTCTTTTTCTACTATTTATGGTCCCCACTGGATGTTGATAGGCATCACCGTTGCGTCAACTTTAGTAGGCGTAGTTCTGTGGGGTAACTTAGCGGGCTCTCTGCTACCTATTTTATTAAAAAGAATTAAACTTGATCCCGCTGTTTGTTCTGCACCTTTTGTAGCTACCTTAGTAGATGTAACGGGTTTGGTTATTTATTTTACTACAGCCACTATTATACTAAGAGGTATTTTGTTGTAGTGCATTATTAGCACTATAAAGCAATATGGTATTTAATTTATTTCGTACGTTTATAGGATGCTTAAATTTATAAAATACAGTCTTCTCATTTTTGTGAGTATCTTTTTAATTTCATGCTTGTGGTTTGTACCTACCATGAAAAAATTAAATAAGCGCGAGTTAAAAGACAATACTAACTACGATGCTATAATTGTTCCGGGTGTTCCGTTTATTCCGCCATCCTGGGATATGGTTATGCAAATGCGTGTTATTTGGGCCGTTCATTTATATAAAACCGGGCATGCGCAAAATATTATTATGAGCGGAAGTTCGGTTTACTCACCTTATATAGAATCACAAATAATGAAAGCTTATGCGGTTAAAATGGGCGTACCCGATTCTAACATCTTTACCGAAGAAAGAGCCGAGCATAGCACAGAAAACATTTGGTATAGTTATAAG
Organism: Bacteroidia bacterium; assembly: GCA_038206945.1. GTDB lineage: Bacteria > Bacteroidota > Bacteroidia > B-17B0 > Aurantibacillaceae > PALSA-968. The sequence goes on from JBBRAG010000002.1 coordinate 43,520, forward strand.
CTGGCAAAAGCAAAAGGTTTTAAAACTGTGGCCTTGGCATCAGATCCATTTCAAACAAGATTGTTATACACCTTTGCCAAAAAGCATTTAAAAGATTTACAGTTTATGCCCGTTATTTATGATACACTTAAAACATTATCGCATGCAGAGCCAAAAATAAAATACGACAGTTTATTTATTAAAGATTTTAAATCGTTACCTAACAGAGAAAGTGGATGGCAGCGTTTTAGAGGAACTATGGGTAAACATATAGATTTTAAGAAGTGAGCATACTTCATTCATCTAAAAACTGATCATTTGATTTCCAATTATAAACATTGTTTAATATCGATTTTTTTATTGATGAATTATTTCTTATTCTATAAATTAAACCCATAAAAAAAGCCCCACTACTGTAGAGCTTTTAAAAGTAAATGTAAGAGATGTTATTTATTTTCAGCCATTAATTTTTTAGCCATTACTACATAATCATTGTTCTTTGCTTCAGTAGCTAATGTAATGGTTTTTTCTGCACTTGCTTTACCGGCAGCTTTATCTTTTAGTTTATATTCTATTTTAGCTTTTAAAAGCATCATATAAAATGCTTTCGGATTTTGCTCTAACGCTTTATTTACCCATATTAAAGCCTGTTTCATGTCTTTATTGTTTTCATAATAATAACCTGCTGCCTGAAAATAAGGACGGTTATCATTGGCTACAAACTTCTCTATGTTCGCCATCACTTTTGCATCAATATCAGTAGTAATCATTACTGGCACGCGTGTATTTTCCCATAGCAATTCTATAGTAGCCGAGGTTGGCATTACATCTGCCAGCATAATAGTAAAGGATTCTATTTTATTGCTCATGATAGTGGGTTTTACTTTAAAACGCAACACTTCATTTTCCTGTTTATATTCGTCTACATCTCCTCCTAAAGTAAGGTCTTTATACAACATAATTTCCCAATTGTCTTTATTAGGAATGGTATATAAGCCATACGTACCTGCTTTTACATCATTACCTTCTAGCTTTACATCATCAGAAAAAGTAATTTTTGTAGTAGCATTAGCACCGGTGCGCCATATCTTTCCAAAAGGAACTACATCGCCAAATATAACGCGCCCTTTAACGCCGGGACGAGAATACTCAAAACTAACTTCGCCCAAAGCAAAATTTTGTTTTACTGTTTGTGCCGGACTTGGTGCCGGAACTTTTAATTGTTGTGCTTCTATTGTTAAACTTGCAAAGCTAAAAGCTGTAATAGCCAATGCGCTGATGAATGTTTGTTTGATCATGATTTATTTTGGTTGGTTTAAATTAATTTTAACGCGTAAATGTAACAACATTTTACATGGTTTTGTTTTAGCTTTATTAAGAAATTATTATTGAAGTTGTCTTCTATACATCATAATAGTATTTTCTAAACCATAATATAACGCGTCAGAAATCAAAGCGTGCCCAATTGAAACTTCCAACAAATGAGGTAAATGCTCTTTAAAAAATTTAAGATTATCAAGATTGAGGTCATGCCCCGCATTCAAGCCAAGGTTACATTCATAAGCCAACATACCTGCATTTTCAAATGGCTTAATTGCTTTTTCTCTATTTGAATGAAATTCTTTTGCATAAAATTCTGTATATAACTCAATTCTATCTGTTTCAATTTCTCTGGCTCCTTCAATCATTTTTAAATCGGCATCAATAAAAACGGATGTACGTATGCCGTAGGATTTAAACATAGCAATTGTTTCTTTTAAATATATCTTATGCTTAATCGTATCCCAGCCGTGATCGGATGTTAGTTGGCCATCGGAATCTGGCACTAAAGTAACCTGCGTTGGCTTTACATCCAATACAAGCTCAATAAATTTTTTCTCACGCGGATTGCCTTCTATATTAAATTCTGTAGTAACTGTTTTTTTAAGATCGTAAACATCTACATAACGTATATGCCTTTCATCGGGGCGTGGATGTACCGTTATGCCTTGTGCGCCAAAACGTTCGCAGTCTTTAGCAACCTGTAACAAGTTGGGTGTATTACCTCCGCGCGAATTGCGCAAAGTGGCAATTTTGTTAATGTTTACACTTAATTTACACATGGTTACAAAGTTATTAATTTGCGTAACATTTTATCTTTTGAATGTCTTCGTTAAGAAAATGTAACGTTTTGGATTATTTTATTATTTTCTGAATACGAACTATATAATATTCTCTTAATGATAGCTTTATTTAAAATCTTTCCCGAAAAAAAATTAATTGGTAAACGAATGACCATGTGCTTAGCCGATAATAAAACGCACGCGTTATGGTACAGTTTTATGCCAAGGCGCAAAGAGATTAAAAACAATATTGGCACCGATTTATATTCTATGCAGGTATATGATGAGGCTTTAAATTTTAAAACTTTAATAAGTATAAAAATGGGCAACCATAGAAGCGGAAGATTTTAAAAATATTCCTGAAGGTATGGAAACATATATTTTACAAGGTGGTTTATATGCGGTATTCATTCATAAAGGCGTTGCAAAAACAGCCGATGTTACGTTTCAATATATTTTTACTGATTGGTTACCCGGCTCTTATTATTTAATAGATAACAGACGGCACTTTGAAATATTAGGAGAAAAATATAAGAACGGTGATCCTGCCTCGGAAGAAGAAATTTGGATACCAATTAAGTTTAAGAATTAAAATTTATTTAGGATTCAATATATCACTCTCAGTTACACCATCACGCAGTCTTACAATGCGGTGCGCGTAATTAGCAATATCTTCTTCGTGTGTAACTAAAATAATGGTATTGCCGAGTTTATGGATATCTTCCAGCAAAGCCATAATTTCTATAGATGTTTTACTATCTAAATTCCCAGTTGGTTCATCCGCTAAAATTATAGCCGGCTTATTTACTAAGGCGCGTGCAATGGCTACGCGTTGTCTTTGTCCGCCAGAAAGTTCATTTGGCTTATGACTCATTCGGTTACCCAACCCTACCTGTTCTAATACTTCTTTAGCGCGTATTTCACGCTCTTCTTTTTTAATACCCGCATACACTAAAGGAAGCGCAACATTTTCTAACGTAGAAGAACGCGGCAATAAATTAAAGGTTTGAAATACAAAGCCAATCTCTTTGTTACGGACTTCTGCCAATTCGTTATCGCTCATTTTTGCAACAGGTATCTGGTTCAATATATATTCCCCGGATGTTGGTGTATCTAAGCAACCCAACATATTCATTAAGGTAGATTTTCCACTACCGGAGGGCCCCATCAAAGCTACATATTCGTTTTTCTGTACGGTTAGTGATACGCCATTCAACGCGTTAATAACTTCGGTACCTATTACATATTTTTTTGTAACATCTATTATTTGAATAATGGGTAATTGCATATCTTCACACAAAAGTAAAACTAAAAGCGCTAATTTTTTATTGTTTTGATAAAAGGTAACAAGCTGTGATAAGTGCGAATATTATACCACGTTTTTATATCCGCCTAAAAAATATTTACGGATTAGATATACGCGCCATTAGTTTAATGCGAATTGGCGTGGCACTTGTTTTACTGCTCGATCTTTGCATACGCGCAACATCTTTAACTGCACATTATACCCAAACAGGCGCGGTGCCTTTTACTTCTGTTGAATTATCTTATTGGAAAACAGGTTATTTTTCGCTTTTCCAATTTTGTGATACATATCAATTTGCCTTACTTGTATTTATACTTACAGGCATTGTTTATCTTTTACTATTGGTCGGTTACAAAACAAAAGTGTTTAGTCTTTTGGCCTGGGCTTTACTTACTTCTTTGCAAAATCGAAACACACTTATCTTACAGGGTGGCGATGATCTTTTACGATTGATGTTATTTTGGGGAATATTTTTACCCTGGGGTAATTTTTATTCCATGGACTATAAATTAATTCGTCCATATAAAAATAGAAAAACAGTTTTATCGGTAGCCACCGCAGGGTATGTAATTTTAATTTTTTCAGTTTATTTTTTTACCGGCATTTTAAAAACAGGTGCCGAATGGAACAGCGAAGCAACTGCATTGCATTACGCTTTAAGTCTTGATCAAATGACCTGGCCATTAGGTAAATTTTTACTATCATATCAAAGTCTGCTAAAAATAATGACAGTTTTTGTACACTGGTTCGAAATGATCGCTCCTTTTTTATTGTTTATTCCTTTTAAAAATTATCGCTTCCGGTTATTATTTATAATAAGCGTAGCTATTTTTCATTTATGCATATCGCTTACCTTGTTTGTTGGCTTATTCTTTTTAATTGGCTTAGTAACCTTACTTGGCCTTCTTACCCAAGAAGAAATGAATTGGTTTGATAAAAAAATTAAACGTACTCAATTTATTGCAAAAAAATATCGTGATTCGTTCTTCTTAAAGATTTCAACTAATTATTATTTTAATGTATTAAAGAATTCATTTTTATTTTTTTGCATCATGCTGTGTATGCTTTGGAATTTAGGTACCGTTAATGGTGCGGGCGTAACTGTTTCAGATAGTTTTTTTAAGTTTGGGTACGCACTTCGTTTTAATCAAAATTGGGGAATGTTTGCGCCAACCGTTTTTAAAGATGACGGATGGTATATTTTAGAAGGCAAAACAAAAGATTCTTTAAAAATTGACATTAATCGAAAAGGTACACTTGTAGATTACGCCAAACCTGCCAAGGTGCTTGCTTATATTAAAGACGATCGTTGGCGAAAGTATTTAGAAAATTATATATTTACTTATAATGATATTATGCGCCCATATTTTTGTAGATATGCCTTTAACGAATGGAATAAAAACAGGCCGGATAAAAGAATACTTTCCCTAAAAGTTATCTACATGAAAGAAATATCTGTTTTACCCGGACAAAAAATGCGCGTTACCAAAGAAGTTTTGTGCAATTGCAAATAAGATTAATCAGTAACAAAAAATGCTTTCCAATTTCTTAGAAAGCATTTCGATTACAAAAATATAGAAAATTTAAAGCTCTACTTTAGTTACTTCAAAGCATTTATACTCGCCAGATATGCCAAGGTATTCGCTTTCTAAGGTTACCAAGCCAATTTTTTTAATTTGCTCTTTTGTCAATGGTTTTTGGGTTTGCCATTTACCATCTTCGATGGTTTTTAATTCAACATCTTTATTTAAAAGCACTTTATTAAGCTGGTTTTGTGTTAAAAAAACCACGCTTTGTATATCATCATCTTCGCTTTCTTCGGTAGCCTCATAAACAGTACCTACTAATTTTAGCTTAGGTACATCAGGTTTGTAGGTAAATTCTACTTCATCCTGGTTTAATTCTACGTATTCAATTCCTGTAATGTGTATCTGAGCCATAATTGATATTTTTTTGCGAAAATACAAATAGCATTGGGTTTACCAAAATGCTTTAATTTATTGTTTGTAAATAAGTGTTAATGTTTGTTTCTACTCGTTGGGGTAAATCCTTCACATCGTGGCGTACAAAGGCTTCGCCAGTTATTTTTTCGTATAATTCTATATATCGGGTAGAAATTTCGTTTACCCACTCATCACTCATTTCGGGAACAATTTGCCCCTCTTTTCCCTGAAAATTATTGGCAATTAACCATTGGCGCACAAACTCTTTACTTAATTGCTTTTGAGGTTTGTTGTTTTTTTGACGATCAGAAAATCCATCTAAATAAAAATAACGAGAAGAATCGGGTGTGTGAATTTCATCTATCAAATAAATTTTACCGTCATCGCCTAAACCAAACTCATATTTAGTATCTACCAAAATTAAACCTTGTTTGGCGGCAATTTCAGTACCGCGTTGGTAAAGTGCGCGTGTATATTTTTCAAGTTGTACATAATGTTCTTCACTTACAATGCCTTGCTTTAAAATTTCTTCGCGAGAAATATCCATATCATGTCCTTCGCTCGCTTTGGTAGTTGGCGTGATGATAGGCTCAGGAAGCTTATCGTTTTCTTTTAAACTTCCCACCAATTTTACACCACATAACTCACGTAAACCACTTACATAAGTACGCGCGGCATGTCCGGCTAAATAACCACGTATAACCATTTCTACTTTAAAAGGCGCACACATTTTACCTACCGTAACCACAGGATCAGGATTTGCCAGCATCCAATTAGGAACAATATCGGCAGTAGCTTTCAAAAATTTGGATGCTACTTGGTTCAGCACTTGTCCTTTGTAGGGAATGCCACGCGGCAACACTACATCAAAAGCCGAAATACGGTCGGATGCAACCATTACCAAGTACTTATTGCTAATGGTATAAACATCTCTAACCTTTCCTTTGTAAAAAGATGTTTGGTTTTTGAAATTGAATTTTGTTTCGGTTAATGCGTTCATGAGTTTTGTGATGTTTATTTTTTATCAGTATCGTAACGCGCAATAATTTCTTTTACCAGTTTATGACGAATAATATCTTCGGCTTGCAGATAAATAAAATCTATGCCTTTTGTTTTTTCTAACAACTGAATAGCCTGCAATAGGCCAGATGATTGATTGCGAGGTAAGTCAACCTGCGTGGTATCTCCGGTAATTACAAATTTTGCGTTGCTACCCATACGCGTTAAAAACATTTTCATCTGACTTTGCGTGGTATTTTGCGCTTCATCTAAAATAACAAAAGCATTGTCAAGTGTACGTCCGCGCATAAAAGCAAGCGGCGCAATTTGTATAATTTGTGCTTCTAAATACTGGTTTAATTTGTCGGGAGGAAGCATATCGAACAAAGCATCATATAAAGGCTGCAAGTAGGGATCTAATTTTTCTTTTAAATCTCCGGGCAAAAAACCAAGATTCTCTCCGGCTTCAACCGCAGGGCGCGTAAGTATAATTTTTTTTACTTCTTTATTTTTTAAGGCTCTAACGGCAAGCGCTACTGCGGTGTATGTTTTCCCGCTTCCGGCCGGACCAACAGCAAACATCATATCATTTTTTAAGATAGATTTTACCATTAGTTTTTGGTTTTCGGTGCGTGCTTTTATGGCATTGCCCGTAACACCAAATAAAATAATATCGCTGCCGTTATCTACCCTTTTCTCTAATAAATTATCGCCAGTTTGCCCAAGTAGCCTATCAATAGAAGCTTCTGTAAGTGTGCCTGCTTTGTGGTAATGATCGGATAATAATTTTAATTTCTTTTCGAAACGTAAAATTTCAGCATCATCGCCATTTAATTTTATGTCAAAACCTCGCGCTACAATACGCAATTTTGGAAAATATTTTTTTATAGCATTTAGCTTAACATCGTTTACACCATATAACTCAACGGGTTCAAAGGCATCTATGTTTACAGTTTTTTCGCTCAAAATAAATTAGGATAGATTATTAAACACAAAATTATATATTACTTTTACAGCACTGCTTATATTTTACTAACAAGATTAAACAATGCCGCTCATAACTCTTACCAGCGATTTGGGTATCAAAGACAATTACGTGGCTTTGGTTAAGGCAGCCATTTTATCAACTATTGAAAATGCAACTATTGTTGATATTAGTCATGATGTAGAAAAATTTAATCTTACACACACAGCTTATATTTTTGGAAATGCGTATAAGTTTTTTCCTGCAGGTACTATTCATTTAGTGGGTGTAAAAAGTCAGGAAATTGCCAGCCGTTTATTATATATTGAAATTGATAATCAGAAAATAATTTGCCTGGATAATGGCTTTGTTACGTTATTACAGGATTTACACAAAGCAAAAATATTTTATTTTGCCAGTACCGGATTTGAGGCAGGCTTGTTCTTTATGAAAGACGCTATGGTAAAGGCCACACAAGCCTTACTTACTCAGCCAGAAATTTTACAACCTTGTACGGATTATGTGCAGCTTATGCAATTTATGCCAACGGTTACACCGCAATCTATTATTGGACGCTGCCTGCACATTGACGATTTTGGAAACGTAGTAACCAATATTACCAGATCATTTTTTGAAACAGAAAGTGCCGGACGTAAATTTGTAATTAGTTTGCCTGGTGTTAAGATTGATAAAATTGTAAACGATTACGACGATGTAAGTGCTAACACGGCATTGGCTTTATTCAATACCTTTGGTTATTTAGAGATTGCCATCAACCGTGAGAAAGCGAGTAAATTATTGTTTCCAAAAGATATGAAAACCAATACCGATTTTAGTATTTCTATTCAGTTTGAAGATTAGTTGCAAATAAATTTTAGCCGCAGATTGCACGGATTACGCAGATGAAAAAAATAATTTAGTATAGAAATTTCTATAAATAAAAAATCTGTGCTAATCAGCGAAATCTATGACGAAATAAACTATAAAATATGATTATACGCATTGTAAAACTTAGTTTCGAGTCAAGTAATATTGAAACTTTTGTCAAATTATTTCACGACACAAAAAATACCATAAAAGGTTTTGAAGGCTGCACGCATTTAGAATTATTAAACGACATCAACAACCCAACTATTTATTTTACATATAGTTATTGGGATGACGAATTCTTTTTAAATGCTTACCGCAACTCTGATTTCTTTAAAAATGTTTGGCAGCAAACCAAAGTTCTTTTTAATGATAAGCCACAGGCATGGAGCGTTCAGCACGTAGCGAATTAATAAATTATTGCGAGCAATTAGTTATCACTCGCAATAACGAAAAAAATTACTTATTAAACGGATGCGATTTTACAACCTCAATATCTTTTTTAATCAGCTTGGTTATATCTTTTAAATAAGGCATTTCATCTTGCGTGCAAAAAGAAATAGCAATACCGCTTGCTCCTGCTCTACCCGTCCTTCCAATACGATGTACGTATGTTTCAGCTTGCTCCGGTAATTCGTAATTTATTACGTGCGATAATTTATCTACATCAATTCCACGCGATGCAATATCTGTTGCAACTAAAACTCTAATGGTTCTGTCTTTAAAACCTTTTAACGCTTTAACACGCGCACCCTGAGATTTATTGCCATGTATAGCTTCCGCTTTAACGCCGTCGCCATTCAGTTCTTTAGCCACTTTATCTGCACCACGTTTAGTACGGGTAAAAACTAAAGCACTTTCAATACTTGCATCTTTTAAAATATGTTTTAATAACGGACGCTTATATTCTTTTCTTACATAATAAACCGTTTGCTTAACCAATGTAGCTGTTGAAGATACCGGAGAAACCGCTACACTTACCGGGTTTTTAAGAATGGTGTTTGCCAATTTTATAATATCCGGCGCAGCTGTTGCAGAGAAAAATAAGGTTTGGCGCTTAGCAGGAATCTTAGCTATAATTTTTTTAATGTCGTTTATAAAACCCATATCCAACATTCTGTCGGCTTCATCCAACACAAAAAACTCTATATTATTTAGTTTTATAAAACCCTGATTCATTAAATCTAATAACCTACCCGGTGTTGCAACTACAACATCTACGCCGCGTTTAATGGCATTAACTTGTGGGTTTTGATTTACACCGCCAAAAATAGTTGTGTGTGTTATGCCTAAGTTACTGCCGTACTCTAAAAAGTTAGCGCTTATTTGCAAAGCAAGTTCGCGAGTTGGCGCAAGTATTAAGGCTTTAATTGTTTTTTGTTGAGGACCATTTGCTCTTCTTGCATCTAATAATTGTAAAATAGGTAAAGCAAAGGCAGCTGTTTTACCCGTGCCGGTTTGTGCACACCCAAAAATATCTTTTCCTTCTAATATATGAGGTATAGATTGTTCTTGAATGGGCGTTGGGTTTTTGTACCCTTTTTTATCTAAAGCCGTTATCAGCTTATTAATAAGTTTTAAATTTGAAAATGTCATTTCTTGTTTTGTTTAAATTATAAATACAAGGTATATGCGCATAGCACATTACCAAATTAACCTTAAGAAAAATGTAAAATATATCGTATTGTGACTAACGCAATACAAACTGATTGAGATACAATCTTCTAATTGATGCAACAAATATACGCATTTTATTCTAATAAAGGGTGGGAGGTTCCAACGATAATAACAACTGCTTTTATTTGATATTATTAAAGAAGGATTAACTTTTAATAAATTTATAAAAGCATATACCAACAAGATGAAATCTCTATAACTTTAGTTTACATTTAACAAGTTGCCATCTATAATCAATAGATCAGTTAGGCTTATTAATTCTTTTTCAAGTATTTCAATATCTCTAGTAATGTTATCGGCAATTTGCTCATTAAATTCTCTTATACTTTTTATTTCAAACAATTTAATATTGGGACATTTATTAATTATATACCCTTCAAACAACATTCTTTTTTTTACAAAAATAATCTATGTTATATAAGCAGGAAATACTGAACTTCAACTTTAACTTTTATTAATATTAATTATTTAATGATATAAGATTTAGCTATAAATTGTAATTCTATAATTTAATTTATAAATAGGTAAATTTCTAGCTATTTTATATAAGAACTTTCATTTAGTATACCACCCATCAGCACCTACCGCAAGCGGATTTTAGAAAAGATGAATATCAACTAAACCTACAGCAATTTGAGGGAGAGATTGATGTTGATCCCAACTTAAACTTATCTTTTTCTTTTTATTTCCTTTAATATACAATATAAAAAAGAAAAGAAATGTTAGTAGAAGATTATATTGAAGGAAATACAGTTGTAACTTATATCAAATAGAAAGTATTCCAAAAACTCACTCATTTCATAATTTTTGACAAATTAATTGTTTTAAATTTTGTAAAAAGAAAGCGTTTTGTAAACTTGTATAAATTATACAAAACCTAACATGAAACTAACCAGCTATATATTTCTACTCCTTTTATTAACAACCCAAATTACTTGGGCGCAACAAAATAAAAAAGGTTTTCAATCATCTTCTTTTAATTATGATACGTTAAATAAAATAATAATAAATGGCTTAAATAAATTTAGAAACGAACACGGTGTAGACAGTTTACAAAGCAAGGAAATACTAGTTAACGCAGCCGTACTTAGCTCAACACAAATGGCGGATGATGAGAAAATTAATCCGCAGGCACTCACAAAATCTACACCAAAATATTTAAAGAAAGCGGGCGCTACAAAAAAAGGTGAAGAACTTGCTTTGGTTACCCCGTTAGGGAAAGGCTCTAACCAATTAACGCCTGTTGTAGTTGGTAAAGCTATTTTACAAAAATGGACCATGGGCAAAAAAGAAAAAGATATTCTTTTAAAACCTGATAATACCTATATAGGAATGAATTGCGCCAGTGATGCAGATGAAAAACGGGTTTACATATCTGCCATGTTTGGTAATTACCAAAGCTTTAACGGTGGGGTAAAACATAAAAGCGAATTAAAAGTGCCTTTCAATACAAAATCAAAAAAATTAAAAGATGGAGAGCAGCGCAAATGCAAAAACTGCGATAAATTTAAAGATTATGATAATTTATACAAAGGCTTGTCGGTTGAAGGTGGTAAAGTGTATTTAGAGTATAACAATATAAAAAATTTAAAACGATTGTTGAAACGTTCAACCGACGGACTTGCAGTGGATATTGTACAAAAAGACCAATATAGCCAAGCTGATTATAACATTATGGATAACAACGTGCGTAACAAAGGAATAATGCTTAAACTTATTAAGAAAGATAAATTGTTCGCTAAAAATTTAATTAAATCTGATGACCCGAAAAAAAAGAATAAACGAGTAAGTAAATTAAAAGTAGAAATGGGGGCTTTTCCCAAAGAGATAAATGGCGCATACGAATTTAATTTAATTGTTGTGCAAGCAGGGTATGTATGTAAAACCGTTTTGCGCTCTTATATGGAATACACCGATAACGAATCGAGTACGCCGATAGAAATGCTGCCCATGTCCGAAAGTTTAACCGCCAAAAACCCTGCATTTGAACCACGTTCGGAAAGCGCTTTATTAACATTTGCCATTCCTTTTGAAAAAAATAAATCTGAATTTAAAAAAGAAGATGTAAAACCTTTTATTGATGCCTTACAAGAACCAGATTTTAATATTGACGGATTATATATTTACGCGTACTCTTCTATTGAAGGAGACTCTGTTGCCAATGCAAAGCTACAACATAAACGTGCAGAAAGTGTAACGAATGTATTGCAACAAATGCAACAAAGTAAAATTACACCTACTATTCTCACCAATGATTCCTGGCAATTATTTCAATTAGAAATGGAAGACGGTAAGTATGATTACCTTACTAAAATGAGCAAGCATGAAGCTATCGCCAAAATAAATCACACCAAAGGTTTGGCAGATGAGCTTGAACCCACCTTAGCAAAAGAACGTTTTGCACAATTAGTAATGGATGTTACTTATGATATTAGCGGCACAAAGGAAGAAAAATTTAGTGTAGTGCAATTTAATCGAATGGTTAAAGCAGGTAATATAAAACAAGCCTATAAAATAATGGATTATATAGCGCAAAAAGTGAAAGAGAAAAAATACGCTCAGGCAAGTTTTGATAAATTAGAAATTGGAGATGATGCCAAACTAATTGGTTTACACATGAATAAAATTTATTACAACTATATTTTAAATAACAAAGTTGTAAGTGATGATGATTATGTGGGAATACAAAATTTACAAAAAACAGATGCAACTAATAACACCGTAAATTATAACGCGCTTTTTTGCAGGATAGAATTAGATACTATGCTTGGCGATAAAACAGAACAGCTGTATATGCAAACCAAAATTGACGAACTTTATAAATCTGATATTCCTAAAAATTTAATTAACGGGTTAAATATAGAATGGCAGTTTAAAATAATGGATGCGCTGGATACCCTTAATGATGCAGATGCACAGCGCCAAGCCTGCATAGATAAAATAAAATCTTTCTATAATTTTAAAGAGGGGGGAAAACAAAATTCTTTAAAACTTGCTTACGCTTTTGCAAGAGCCAAAGATTATAAGTTTGCCGCAGATCTGTTAGAGCCTTACCTAAAAACAAACGACCCCAAAGTTTTATACGCTTATGTTGCCATCGCATCGCATGTGCCGTCTAAGTTTTTCTCGCATAAATTTTCTTATGCTTTAAATGAGATCAAACAAAAAGACCCTGCCAAATATTGCAAATTATTTGGAGAACCTTTTTTAAGTTTCCAAGTGCTTGATAACCCGGATATAAAAAAGATTTATAGAGAAGCTAATTGCGCCGGCAATTAATTTTTAATTAAAAACCCTTGTAACAAGCTTGTAAGGTGGTCTTTTAAACGAATTTTCAAGGCATCATCTTTTTCCTGATCGTTCTTATTGCCAGAAAATTTAAGTTTATAAATGTGGTTCAACAATTTACCAGGGTTAGTAATTTCTGATATAGTACCCAGAAAAGTAGCGATGGTAAGATCTGCATCTACATTTTCTTTAAAGATCTTATCTTTTTGCCCATCAGTTATAATTTTTTTAATTACGTTAAAATTTTTTGTGTGTACATTAATTATATGATCGTGCAACTCTTTACTATGCCCCGTAGAAAGCTCTCTGTTAAGAATGCAGTAAAAACTTCGGTTAGAAAATATTCTTTCTACATACATAGTAACTAATGCTTCCAATTTTTTTTCTGCTTTAGCACTGGTGCTGCTTATATATTCTAATTTGGTAAAGGCTGTAGCGGCGTTCTCTTCTATCATAGCTGCGAACAACTTTTCTTTAGAACCAAAATAATAAGATATCATAGCTACATTAACTTTTGCCATCGTAGATATATCTCTAACCGTAGTACCTTCAAATCCTTTTTGCGACATTAATTCTTTGGCCGCTTCTAATATTTTACTTTTCTTATCCATCTCACAAATTTTACTGCAAAGTTAAAGTTATGCATTAAGCATGTGTTTAATTTCACTTAAAATAACACACATAAAAAAACCTGTCAATATTTAAACTGACAGGCTTATAAATTTTGAATTGTAGATTTTAAATATATGTTCCGTCGCGTTTTGCTTCTATCCGGTGTTTTATTAATTGTAAGGTCCAAAAAACAAGCAAACAAGCTAAAACCACCCAAGCAAATATATTAGGTACCTGATATAGTAATTTAATCATTTTAAACATTAACTCAAATAATGCCGCTGTTCCGTACCAAAATGCTGTCCAAGTCATGGTGATTTTAATTAGTTTTGTACAAATATAAAAAGTATTTTTAGTTAGCCTATCATGTTATTAAACATTTTAAAAATTAACAGTTATTTAGCATACGTTTATTTGCTGCTGTTTACTTTAATTTTAGGAATTTTTGCTGTCAACGTTAGCTTTAACTCATCTGTTTTTAGTAACAGCACACTTTATTATTTTTTTCAGGCAACACAGGTAAATATTTTTACCAAAACCGCAGGCGTATTCTTACTATTGATAAACGTTTTAGTATTTGACCTCTTCCTAAATTCACAGGAAATAACAGAGAAAGATAACCACGTACCGGCTTTTATTTTAAGCCTGTTTTTGTGTTACGCACTTATGCAAAACCCACTACACCCAATATTATTTGCGCAATTATTAGTAAGTATTTCTTTGTGGCGGTTTATATCCGTTTATAAATCAAACAAAGGCTTTTCCAGTATATTTGACGGCGCATTTGCTTTATCAGTCGCTACTGTTTTTTACCCGCCCTACATCATTTTTATAGCTCTTTGTTTTATCTGTTTATTAACGCTTAGGACTTTTGCCTTAAGAGAATGGTTTCTCACCATCATCGGTATTATAACCCCTTATATATTTTATGTTTCACTATTGTTCTTATTCAATAAAAACCCACAACAAATTTTATTAAATATGAAAGATTCCTTTCACGCGTTCGCTATCCCTGTTTATTTAAAAGGAAGTTTTTTAATTAATTTTATTATAACAAGTCTGAGTATTTTCTCCTTTCTTTTCTTTCTTTTAAAAACTGTGTCAACCAAAATTAAAACCCAAAAAGCCTTTGTTATCTTTTTGTGGATGTTTATTTTAAGCGTGCCAACTTGGTTTATTGTAAGCACCGGCGCGGCTTTTAGCGGTTTATTATCTGCCATGCCTTTAAGCATTTTTTGCGGCATCTATTTAGGCAACGCAAAAAGCCGTATTTTAGCCGAACTTTTACTGGTAACTTTAATAGTGTTGTTTGTAATAAGTATGTTGCAGCAGACACGCATAATTAATTAAAAAAATATAAAAATGAAATTTGGAGTAGTTGTTTTTCCCGGTTCTAATTGCGATGAAGATATGGTGTATGTTTTGCGCAATATTTTAAAGCAGGATACCGTAAAATTGTGGCATAAAGATACCGACTTGCAAGGTTGCGATGGCATTATATTGCCCGGAGGTTTTTCTTATGGAGATTACCTGCGTTCTGGCGCTATTGCCCGCTTCTCTCCTATTATGAAAAAAGTTAGCGAACATGCAGCCAACGGAGGTTTTTTATTTGGTGTTTGTAACGGCTTTCAAATTTTGTGCGAAGCCGGCCTATTGCCAGGTGCTTTACTGCATAACCATAACCGTAAATTTGTGTGTAAAAATGTTTTTATTAAAACAGAAAATACAGATACTATTTTAACCCATTCTGTTACCAAAAACAAAGCCCTTAAAATACCTATTGCCCATGGCGAAGGCCGATTTTATACCGATGATAAAACATTGGCCATGCTTAAAGCAAACGATCAAATAATATTTACTTATTGTAATGGAGAAGGCCAAACCACAGCCTATTCAAACCCCAACGGCGCTTTAGAAAATATAGCCGGTATTTGTAACCAAGGCCGAAATGTTTTTGGAATGATGCCACATCCCGAGCGTGCCTCAGATGCTGAATTGTTTAATCAAGATGGTTTAGAAATATTTAACTCCATCATAAGATCTACCTTAGTTAATGCTTAGTTTTTGGGCGTACTGCAGAATTATTACCATTAATGAATTAAAAAAAATTGACACCAATATTTTATCAGAAATAAAATTTAGAAAATGAGCCAAGAAGAAATAAAACTCAATGCAGACATTATGAAAGTAACGATGCAAATAAAAGAGAAACATCCGGAATTATCTAAATACTTAGGTGAAATGCCTGTTACCATTCCTGATGAAAAGAACCCTGATGTAGACTTAAGGGTTTTACATGCGTATTATGAATCACTTATTGATCTATTAAAAAGGTATGTTGAATATTCTGCAACTAAAAAGCCTTAAAAAATTAATTATTTGATAGGTAGTATAATTTAAGAACACACATAATTCCAAGTGTTTATCAAAATTAATTTACAAATTAAAAAATCTAAAAATCATTACTTAATTGGTTAGTTGCTTTCTGTAAAATTTCAAAAGCGTTTTCAGCCATTAAATTTTCTCTGTCAAGTGTTGGGTTTATTTCCACCATTTCAAAACAAGCCATTTTTTTGCTTCGCATGATGTAGTAAATTAGGTTTCCAGCTTCTTTTTCGGTAATTCCATTTGGTACAGGTGTACCCGTTCCACTGCTAATCCTACTATCCATGCTATCTACATCAAAACTTACGTAGATAACATCGCAATGATCGAGGTAATTTAAGGCCTCAATAGCAATACGCTCTACTGCTTTTTTACGAATTTCTTGTAAATTGAAAATGCGCACTTTATTCTTTTTTAGCAAGTAATCCTCTGCCGGCTCATAATCTCGTATGGCAATGTAAACTAGGTCGTTGTACTCTATTTTAGGCATTATGCCGCCTATGCTTTTTAGTTTTTCCCAATATTCGATGGTTTCATCATCCAGTTTGTTTTGCTGCCGATCGCGGTTATCTTCTCCCAAAAGGCAAGCAATTGGCATGCCGTGCATATTACCCGAGGGGGTTGTGTAAGGCGAATGAATATCGGCGTGAGCATCTATCCAAATTACACCCACTTTCTTATCAGGATACGCCATTTTAATGCCCGAAATAGTACCAATAGCCGAGCTATGATCGCCGGCTAATACAATGGGTATGGCATTTTCTTTGGTTAGGGTTTTCTGAATTTCAAGTGCTAATCTTTCATTTAAAGCAAATACACCTTTAATACGTTTGGCGTAATCGTGCACAACGGGCTCAAGCAAGAGTTGGTTTTCGTGCTTTATCTCAACCGATTTGAATTTTTTAAAGAAATTACTTCCAAAATCTAGGGCGGCTATCTTAATAGCATCAACGCCAAGGCTAGAGCCACGGGTTCCGGCACCAATTTCAGATTTTACTTCAATTATTTTAATGGGTTTGATCATATAAAAATTTACATTTAATTAATATGGCATTTAATGTAATTGACTTACATTTGTAATAAATAGGTAATCCAACTCACTTAGATTATATAAAATGAAAGAATCAAAAACAAAAGTTTATAAAGAAATTAAAGAAAAGAATTATTCTGACCTTATTCATCAAACTTTTAATTTCCCCCAAGAAGGCTTTGAAGTAGCTGATAATGAACTTAGTTTCAATGATATTCCATTAATGGAGATCATTAAACAGTACGGAACTCCCTTAAAAATTACCTATTTACCTAAAATTGGTTCGCAAATTCAAAAAGCAAAAAAGCTATTTAATGTTGCCATGGCAAAAGTTGATTACAAGGGCAAGTATTTTTACTGTTATTGCACAAAAAGCTCTCATTTTTCGTTCATAACCGATGAAGTACTTAAAAATGAAGTCCATATTGAAACTTCTTCAGCATTTGATATACCTATTATCAAAGAACAATTTAAAAAGAAACACCTCAGCAAAGATACTTATATTATTTGTAACGGCTATAAACCACAATTATATCAGCAAAATGTGGTAGAATTGATAAATGAAGGTTTTAACGTAATTCCGGTTTTAGATCATAAAAACGAGATAGATTACTACCAAAAGCACATAAAAGTACCAAAAACTAAGCTTGGAATACGTATTTCTACCGAAGAAGAGCCATCTTTTTTGTTTTATTCATCGCGTTTAGGCATTCGCCACACCGATATTGTAGATTATTACAAAGAAAAAATTAGAGATAATCCTAAGTTCGAATTAAAATTACTTCACTTTTTTATCAATACGGGTATAAAAGACACCATTTACTATTGGACGGAGCTTATTAAATGTATGAGCATCTATTTGGAACTGAAAAAGATTTGTCCAACACTTGATTCACTTAACATTGGCGGCGGTATGCCTATTCGTAATTCGCTTGGTTTTGAGTATGATTATGAATACATGATTGAAGAAATTATTGAGCAAATTAAAAGCTTTTGTACCCAAAACGAAATAGACGAACCTAACATTTTTACCGAATTTGGATCGTTTACTGTTGGCGAAAGTGGCGCAACTTTGTATTCTATCATCGAGCAAAAACAACAAAACGACCGCGAAACTTGGTACATGATCGATAGTTCTTTTATTACTACATTACCTGATACATGGGGCATTAATCAACGTTTTATATTGCTGGCAATTAATAAATGGGATAAGCCATTTCAAAACGTAAACCTAGGTGGCTTAACCTGCGATAGTATGGATTATTACAATAGCGAAGCGCACACCAATCAGGTATTTTTACCAAAAATAACAGAGAATGAAAAGCAACCTCTATACATTGGTTTCTTTCATACGGGCGCCTACCAGGAATCATTGGCAGGATACGGCGGCACGCAGCATTGTTTAATTCCGGCTCCAAAACATATTTTAATAGATAGAAATGAAAACGGAGAAATTAGTACGCGTCTTTTTGCTAAGGAACAGAGCTACAAAAGCATGCTTAAAATTTTGGGTTATTAATTGATTGAAATTATTGTTATTTGTCCATGCCAATTCCCTCATCGCGGCAATATTGTTGTATATATTTTATGGCAATATCACTACCTAATTGATCGGCTTTGTTAAGGTCTTCGCAGGCCCCACGATGATCTTTACTTGCCATTTTTATAGCCGCTCGGTTAACGTAAACAGACGGATAATCTATTTTTATCTTAATACACATATCAAAATCTTTCAGTGCTTCTATATTTTGTTTTAAGCCACCTTTTGCTGTTCCTCTAAAATTATAAGCTATATAACTTTTAGGATTTAATTTAATGGCTTCGTCCAAATCTTTTATGGCGCCCGAAAAATCATTTACGCTAAGTTTGCTGGCACCCCGATATGTTAACGTGTATTCGTTTTTAGGATTGCGTTTGACTAATGTATCAAACACTTTTATAGCACTTTTAAATGCGCCAGTTTCAAATTTACTTTGCGCCAGGCTTACATAAATATCATCCTCTATTTTTTGATATTTTGAGAGCACAAGTCCTTGTTCTATATCTTTTATAGCGTAAGAATATTCTTTTTGCTTAAACTTAATCATGCCTCGGCCAATATATATAGGTGCGTAATTTTCTTTTTCAAAAGCGGCATTGTTATACATTTCAAGCGCACCTTTAAGGTCTTGTCCCAAGGCACGCAATTCGGCTATGTAACACATCAGTTCTACATCATTGGCATTCATTTTTAAAGCATCGTCGTAATATTTTTTAGCCATATCATATTTCTTGTTAAGAAAACATGCTCTACCCAGGTATTTTATACAATTAAAATTATCGGGTGTATATTTTAAAGAAAGTTCCAAATTTTTTTGTGCAGCAGCAAAATCTTTCAAATGCATATCGCAAAGCGCCATTTTATTGTAGGCTTCGGTAAAATCTTTTTTAATTTTTACAGATTTCTCTAATAACTTAATAGCATCCTTATATCTTAAAGAATCCATCAGTTTCATAGAGGCTTTAAACAGATCTGATGCAGGGTCTAACGCGCGCGTAGTATCTGTTTTATTTTTCTGGGCAAAGCAATAAACGCCCACTAAAAATAAATAAATAAAAAGTAGGCCACGCATTCTTTAAAATTAGTAATTTCACTCAAAATTAAAAATTTATGCAAGCAGTATTTCCTCTTTTAATTATCGGCTTAATAGGCCTTGTAATTATAACCTCTTTAGTTAGTATCCAACAAGGTACCGTGGCGGTAACAACCATTTTTGGTAAGTTTAAGCGTGTTTTACACCCGGGCTTAAATTTTAAAATTCCTATTTTTGAAAAAGTTTTCAGAAAAATATCTATTCAAAACCGCTCTGCTGAAATGGGTTTTCAGGCAGTTACGATAGATCAGGCTAATGTAAATTTTACAGCCATGTTATTGTATGCCGTTTTTAACACACAAGAAGAAACAATTAAAAACGTAGCCTTTAAATTTATTGATGAACGAAATTTAATGCAGGCTTTGGTACGATCTGTAGAAGGTTCTGTGCGTGCTTTTGTGGCCACTAAACGCCAGAGTGAAGTATTGTTATTACGCAGAGATATTGTGTTAGAAATTAAAGATCAATTAGATAAAACACTTGAAGAGTGGGGATATCACCTAATAGATTTGCAATTAAATGATATTACATTTGATGAGGAAGTTATCCGCTCTATGGCAAAAGTAGTTGCCTCTAACAACTTAAAAGCAGCTGCCGAAAATGAAGGACAAGCTTTATTAATTACCAAAACCAAAGGCGCCGAAGCAGAAGGTAATGCCATAAAAATTGCCGCGCAGGCCGAAAAAGATGCAGCACAGTTACGCGGACAAGGGGTTGCTTTATTTCGTGAAGAAGTTGCTAGAGGTATGAGTCAATCAGCTAAATTAATGCAAGATGCTAATTTAGACGCATCACTTATTTTATTTAGTATGTGGACCGAAGCCGTTAAAAATTTTGCCGAACATGGCAAAGGAAATGTTATCTTTTTAGATGGCAGCACCGAGGGCATGCAACAAACCATGCGCCAAATGTTGGCTATTTCTAAATTAGATGTAGAGAACAAGGGCAGGTAGTGTATGTTTAAAAAAATATTTATTGTATTTTTTTCTTTACTAAAAATCACCCTCTTCTCTCAACATAAAACTACCGATTGGGAACTTAAAAAGAACGAAAGCGGCATACTTGTTTATACCCGCCAAACAGAAAATTCTGCTTTTAAAGAATTAAAATCTGTTATGTACATTAAATCATCGCTAAGTAGTGTTATAGCTTTACTGGCAGATTATGATAGCTATCCGCAATGGGTTTATAAATGCGGCCAATCATTTACATTAAAAAAATTTAGTGATACAGCGTGCATTCATTATCAAACCGTAACCGCGCCCTGGCCTATATCAAACCGTGATTTTGTGGTAAATGTAAAACAAGCGCAAGATGAAAAATCTAAAATAATTACCATAACAACCACTAGTAATCCAACTTATATTCCATTAAAAGATAAGATTGTACGCATAACTAAATTTAACGCCAGCTGGGTGCTAACCCCCTTAAACTACGGTAAAGTTCAAATTAAATATCAACTTTTAGTTGATCCTGGCGGGTCTCTTCCTGCTTGGCTAGTAAACCTGGCGGTAGTAGATGGACCATTTGATACCATGCTTGGATTGCAAAAATTTATTCTAAAAGATAAATACCAAAAAGCAAAAATTGCTTACATAAAAGAATTGATGGATTAATTTTTTGGAGGTTCCGCCGGATGCTGAAAAAGCACCGTCGGCGGGCTTTTCAGTTCAATCTTTTTATGATTACATAAAAAGGATTTCCCCTGCAATCCCTAACGCAAACCCCTTGTAGTTTATAAATCGTTAAAGGCTTTAGCGATCTTCTTTGCAGTAATTTCAAATTCTTCTTTACTAAATTTTTTTTTAGGGTTAGCAAAATTAGCGTCTTTTTCCGTTTGTGCAGGTATCAAATGTATATGCGCGTGTGGCACTTCAAAGCCCAAAACAACTGATGTAATGCGCTTGCAAGAAACTACTTTTTTTATAGCAATAGCAACCTGTTTGGCAAATTGCATCAATTGTAAATAATCTATGTTTTCTAAATCATACAAATAATCAACTTCTTTTTTTGGCACTACTAACGTATGCCCTTCTGTTAATGGGTTAACATCTAAAAAAGCAAAACAATTTTCATTTTCTGCTATTTTATAACAAGGAATTTCGTCGGCAATTATTTTAGAAAAAATGCCGGGCATCTAAATATTTATTTCAATAACCTCAAAAGGAATAATACCTGCCGGCACGGTAATATCTATTTTATCACCAACTTTTTTACCCATCAAACCTTTACCAATAGGCGAATCGACAGAAATTTTTCCTTCCTTTAAATTTGCTTCGCTTTGTGTAACCAAGGTATATTCCACAACCTGTTTTGTTTTAATATTTTTAATTTTCACTTTGGTTAAAATAGAAACTTTAGAAGTATCTAAAGAACTTGCATCGCGCAGGCGGGCGTTAGAAAGTGTGTCTTCTAACTTGGCAATACGCGCTTCCAGCATACCTTGTGCTTCTCGGGCGGCATCGTACTCTGCATTCTCACTTAAATCGCCTTTATCACGTGCTTCGGCAATTTGTTTGGTAATACTATGTCTTTCTTGAGTCTTTAAAAAATGCAGTTCATCTTTTAATTTTTTTAACCCTTCTTCGGTAAAATACGATATGCTTTGCGGTTGCGACATGTTGTTATAGCTTTTAAAATATAGAAACCCGCCATTTTAGGGGCGGGCTTCGTTTAACAAATTTAGTAAATAATTTTAGTTTACAAATTGATTCTAAATCCAAATGAATTTACGCCAGAGAATGAACTGGTTGCCCGGTAAGAATAATCTATGGCAAATGTTGAGTTCTTATCTTTACCAAAAGGTATTTGCAACGTTAAGCCGCCGCTTGGGCCGGTAAATACAGTTTGTGCTTTAGAAGTACCCATGTTTTTTTCATACGTAAATCCTCCGCGAAAACGTAAAAACTTTCTGATACCAAGTTCTACACCAACACTATAAAGATCGTTTGTAAATGAATTAGAGGTAAAATTACCCGCTACTGTTAAACGGTAATCTTTCTTTAATCCGGCAGTATCTTTAGTTAAGTAAAAATCATAGGCTAAGCCAATATTTAATAAAGAAGGCAATTCAAAAGCCGCAGATTTATTATCGAAAGAAGCCGTATACCCATTTACTGTATTGTTATATTGTGTACCGTTTAAAACGTTCGCATCAAAAGATAAACCATCTCCGTTGTAACTCATTTTAGGACCTACATTACGTAAGGCAATACCAAAATGCACCTGATCGTATCTTCCTGTATGGTATTGAATACCTGCATCAATTGCTACACCGCTTGCTTTTACGTTGTTTATTGACTCTTGAATGATACGTACCGTAGCGCCTCCAAATATATTATCAGAAAAACCTTTTGCATACGATAAACCGATGTTGATAAATGACGGGTTAAAAGTTCCCAATCCACCTTCGGGGTTATCTGTAGTTGTAATAGGAATGCTACCAGCGCTTAAAGACATAACATTTAACCCAATAGCGCCCGTTGCACCTACGTGCTGGGTAAAACCAAAGTTGTTAATATTTATGCCAGATCCGCCCAGCCAATTTGTATGAGAAAATACAACTTCGGTTTTGCGTGTAAAAGCCATGCCCGCAATGTTTGAGAACATAGATTCTAAACCTCTAACACAAGAAGTGTTTGCATTTGCCCAACCGCTAGAATTTGCGTACGGGTTAATCAACAACTCCTGCGCCCCGGCAGAGCCGCCCCTATCGGGGTTACCTGCGTAAGTTGCCATTGGAACCGAAGCTACAGCTGCTAATAAGGTACCCGATATTATTTGTTTCAATTTCATAGTTTATTGTTTTAAAATTTAGCTTAAAAAGATTGTAAATCGTAAGGGCGCATTACACCGTACCATTTAATGATCCTTTCTCCAACACCCGGCGCATCTATGTGCAATATATAAAGCCCGCTAGCAATTTGTATATTGGCCGTATTGTGCAGATCCCATACAAGATACGTATCACTATTATCTTTATTAAGTGTTTTTATTAAAGTACCCGCCAGTGAGTATATTTTAACGGTACATTTAACGGGTAAGTTAATAATTTTAACTTCCAGGTCGATACGCGAATGTTCGTACGAGTTATGCGCGTAATAAGGGTTAGGTACAATATTAATTTTAGCTAAAGCGGCCTGGGCAGTACCTTGTTGGTAGTTACTGGCTACTAAATCATTCGTGCTAAATTTATACATAGGGAAGTTACCGTTTTGAGGAGCGCTAACTACATCTGCAGGTAAATCAGCTA
Source organism: Bacteroidia bacterium (assembly GCA_038206945.1). GTDB lineage: Bacteria > Bacteroidota > Bacteroidia > B-17B0 > Aurantibacillaceae > PALSA-968. The sequence continues at coordinate 67,557 of JBBRAG010000002.1, forward strand.
CGGCATTACTGTTTAAAGGCGTTAAGGAGTAAGTTCTAAGCCCCACAAGAGGAAATAGATTGCCAGTAGGTGGCGTATAACTTGTATTTGCTGAAGAAGTAAGTGTAGATAAACCATACTTGAAAGGTTTAGGTACTCTTATTTTAACGGTAGCTTTTCCTGCTGGTATATTTGAATTTGTGTTTCCAAGGTTTACGGTAGAAAGTGGCATACTTGTCCACATGATATCCTTAAATAATTCACAAAGTATAGCCCATTTATTTTGTTTTTGGTTTGCTGTATAGGTACTATATTTTCTACCCCAAGAGGCAGGACCTTGCAACATTTGATAAGTACTTGCACCTAAATCATAACGCCTTGCATCACTTGGCACAATATCAGTACCCAAAGTAAAATTACCATCTGAATTATGTCCTAATATATATATATAATGCATACCTCCATTCACTAAATTTCCGGCAGCATCTTTAATAATATTTGTAGGATTCCATACCATATCATTTCCATGATTAACCGCATCCGCTGAATTTTCTGAAAAAATAATATTTAATCTTTCACCAGTTTCTATATTAATGGCATAACCAGGAAACCAGCTCATACTACTGTCTGAAACAGGATCTACTCCCGGAGTGGTTGGACTTCCGTTTTTATCGCGTGATTTTTCTCTACGTAATTGCCATTTGTAAGGTATAGTAGAATTTGGGTCAGTAGCAGTATTCATATCAATAACGGGGCAATGTGTCCATTTACTTTGATCGTTAGTAAATACAACATCTACGCTACTTAATAAACGGGTATCTGACCAATAATTTACTCCATTAATCTGCGCACCCCCATTTGCAGGTGAATTATATAAGGCTGGGAAAGTTGGGCCATAATTTACCATTCTATAGGGTGCCCATGTACCACCAACAACTGTTTCCCAAACTGAACCCGGATCTGCCACAATTGTTTTAGCTACCCCGTGATCGCTATAATTACCCACTATATCTTGAGCAATTGCTGGAATAGCATCTTTATACCCTGCTAAGTTACTTCCTGCTAAAATCCAATCCTGATTTGTTCCGTCGATATCTTTTACCCCACTTAACCAAGAGTTTCCTTCAAATTGAATAGAAGATTCCAATAGATCTCCTGAAACAGTTGCACCATATTCAATAGTACCACTATGTTTAGCAGTTACCTGTGGGTCTTGCGTTTGTTTAATAGTAACCGAAAAACCTAAAGGTTCGTTATTTAAACCGGTAATTATTTTTTCCTGCGCTAAATTTATACCTTCATCAGATAACCAGGTTTTGCTTACTTTATTTCCGGTTTGATCGGTATAAGTACCAGCCAAAAACCATTTAGAAGCATTGATATTTTTTACTTTACCTGTATCTAAGGTGGCAGGCCCCGCTATAGGCGGGTTACCATTGTAATACCATGAAACAACACCGATATTAGATGTTTGTGAAGCTCCGGTAATAAATTTAAGGCTAAAATCTCCTTTAACTACACGCAAAGGATCGGTAACTTTAACCAATATAGGCGAGCGCCCTGCAACATAGGTAATTTGTTGGGCACGACTAATAGGACTATTTAATATATCGTTTATACTGGCATCTGTAAGATCAAGTGCGTAACCACCATTACCTTGGCCTTCTATACGAGTAACCTGCGGACCATTACCATATTTTGAATTCGTTACGGTTCCATAAGCTTCCGGTGCCGGATCGTGTGGAATAGCGGTATAAGGTTTAACGTTATTTCTACCCTGTAAATATGGCTTTTTCTGGCCATTTGCATCTCCTGAAGCCGGATTAGAAAATACATTTATTACAGTATTAGTAATTACAAAAGTTGGGGTTCCTGTAGAGGTTACTGTTGGTGTAATAACTGTTGTTGGCGTAGGAGTAGCAGTTTGGCCAACATCTTGTTTATAGGTTAAAAAATTATTATAGGCATAAGAAACTGCCATGTAGTAATAATTTTTAAAATTGATAAGGCGTTTGTCAGAACTTGCAAACTGATCTTGTGTAATACTAAATGAGTTTTGAATACCGGCATCTGCACCAGAAACCATTAATTGCGGTACAGTTCCTAAAGTTGGGTCGGAGTTATAGTTTATTAATTGGCTTACACCATTTTTAATATCACACTGAAATACTAAACGTGCCAGGTTATTGTTTGTAAGATCTGTAACAGATACCGTACCATCTAACAATTGAAATATTTTATAACCTTCAAATCTATAAACTTTATCACTGGTAGCTCCCTGTGGAAGTACAATGGCAGGATCTACATCAGCATAGCGTTTTGCTTCGTAGTTATTACTGGTGTAAGGGTTGTTGGTTAGTGTTACCAATAATTGCTTATCTAATTCCTGTATGGTTAGATCCGGTGCATCAGGCCCATCTAATACTTTAAAACAATTATCAAATAAAGCCTGTGCTTTATCATCGGCTGCTTCCATTAAAGGAATAGGCTCTAGATTATTATTAGAGGCCGAACGGGCAAAGGGTAAACCAAAAGTAACGTAATTTACAGCGCCCGGTAATAAGGTAAAAGGACCTGCAGATTGTAAAAACCTTCTATCTGTTGGTAAATTTCCGGCAATGGCTTCTGTCCAGTTACCCGGAGTAGGAACAATTGTACCTGGGCGACTAGTTGCCCTGTATCCATCCGGATGATAGCCTAAGCCCCAACCTAAAGGATCGCTGGTGCCCGGGAATAAGAATTTACAAGCAGGAACTGATGCAGAAACCTGTGATAAACCTTGTTGTTTATCGTATGTCATAGCCTGGCTATTTTCCCATGTACCGGTCATTAAATTATAATATTGAATTCCTGCACCGGATGTACCCGGATTACCATTAAAAGCTGAAGCCGAATTGTTATAATAGGTAAATCTTGACATGATGCACTGTTCAGGAAACCCTAAAGGATCATTATCTGCAATTGCCGGAGGACATCCAAAATGCCCATCAGCACACTGAGACCAAGAACAATCTATACAACCATCCCTGTCATTATCAATACTATCTCCCACATCGGCATAAGGGCCTTGAAAAAAATCGCAACCTATGGCCGGTAATTTATCATGATAACCAGTTAATCCGCCTCCGTCTTCATCATAATTATCGCCATTATATTGATAACCTAAACCACGGCCTACATCACAGCCCACATAATCATCGTAAGCATACCCAAGGTCACAGTCATTCCAAACGGTAAAATAAGCCTTTTTTAGTGTATTTGTACTCCAATTTATAATTTCATAATTATAAAAGGTCATATCATTTAATTCGTCGTTTGTAGCAAATTCAAAGGCCTGAGCCCTAACCTCTACACCAATATTGTGCGTACTGCCTGTTTCGGTATGCTTATTCCCGTTATCATTAAATACCCAAAAGTTGGTTACATCTCCAAATAAATAACGTACACAATGCCCTCTTGGAACCTTAATACCAGAAACATTATAGGCAGGATAATCTCCATTAGCATAGTTGTAATTTCCATCACTATTAACATCTACATAAGGTGCTAAATACACCATTGGAGAGCTTGCCCCCGCTAAAGGAGCACTATTTAAGCCTGTTATTTGTGCTGTATTAACAGGTACATTAACATTATAGCCCGGGTAAATGGTATTACCGGGATAATCTTTTATCCAGGTTGGTGTTGCAGGATCCGCTGTGTTGTATTGGTTCCAGTATGAATAAAAATTTTGTACATCTGTTTTATTAAACTGAAAAACTTTATCGTATAACTGACAAGTTGAAGGGTCTATACTAAGATCTTTAGGATCTAAAGGCCCTGGCCAAAAATCTATACCTGTTTGCCTGTAAGTCATAGCCGCTACACGTAAATCACTGGGTGTAACCATTCCTCCAAACCATAAAGAGCCTGCAAACATTGCAAACGAGTTGCTTCCTTTTGGCACCTCGTACCTGGCTACGTTAGCCGTAAAATCCCACCACATATCGCCATCTGTTAAAATACGGGTACGCACGTTATTTAGGGAAATTTCTTTTTGCGTAACACCGGCAATACAATTACTCATTACACTATTTTGACCCGTATTAACATTACGATGCGCCGCACCACCGGTACCCGGAATATTTTCTTTAGCACTTAGCGCTAAACTAAATCCTAAAGCCATCATCAATAAAGATGTTTTTGCAGCTTTGGCAGTTAAAATTAATCCTGTTGTTTTCATGGCGATATTATTTAATTTTTTTGTACCGGATGGCATATCCATATCGGCTTCTTCACTTTTAGCTCTTCTTTTATAAAATAGATCTTTCATGGCTACTATTTTTATTTATTAAAAATCAAACTGAACACCTAAACGTATCATACGAGGGGCGGTGTAAAACCTACCATCATTAAGTTTAGCGTTATATAAATTAGAGAATCCTTGAGCGTAAGCTGTACCCTGCGCAAGTTTAGCGTTGTACTCGTTTATACCAAAAGCTGAAGTTAAGTATCCATCATCTTTTGCACTGCCTGTAAAGCTATGTACTTGAGTAATATTTTTTGTATTAAACAAATTCAATACCTGTATATAAATATTCAAATTTGCCTGTCTTCTTTTATCCCCTTTATCTTCTCCGTTTAACCATAGGTTAAAGTTTCTGTCAATACGCATATCAACCCTAAATTGCCAAGGTAAACGGGCCCCATTTAAACTTCCGGCTAAAAACTGGTTAGAAGCTGTTTGTGCTTCTTCTTCTGCTATAGCAGGCCTTCTTTGGCTATATGGTAAACCAGAACCCAAACGTGCTACAAAGTTTACACCAAAGTTTTGAAGCCATTGGATATTTTGCTCTTTATCTGCCGATTTTTTGATGTTAGACTGTGGCCCGCGATAATCTTTTCCAGCTCCGAAACGATAATCAAAATTTGCGGTTAGTGTATGACGTTGGTCATAATCTAAAGGTAAGATAACACGTAAGTTTGGCTGGCTACTACTTACTAAATTGTAACCACCGCTTGCGTTAGAACCCGAACCTTCGGCAAACTGTAAAGTATAGTTAGCACTAAATTGAAAACCTGCCGTACGGCGTAATTGAAACTCGCCCGAGAAACCTTTAACTGTACCAAAATCTATATTACCATACGTAAGGTAAGAGGCAGGGTATGCCTGGTTTACACGGGTAATTTGTACCTGGTTACGCATCTCTCTATAAAAGGCTGATATTTTAAGAGACGCATTTTTCTTTTCATTTAAAATCTGGCTAAATCCTAATTCGTAATCTACTGTACGTTCAGGTTTTAAATTACCGTTTCCTAAAACACCGCCTTGATTGGAAGAAATAAAGTAATAATCCTGTGGGTTAGTTCTGTTGAAAGATGTGTAGGCACCACCATTTGCACCATCGCTGGAAGCGCTAGGAGGACGTTGGGTTAAGATATCATAATGCGCAAAGAAATTGGCTACATCTGATATAGGGAATGAGAATGCTATACGCGGCATTACATTAATTTGTGGCTTATACGAGGTAAAAGCGCCATTAGAATATGAGTTTTTGTCGGAAGGATCTTTCAACCAAGGTATTACTTGTCCGCCGCTTGCCTGTGCCAAAATTTTAGGATCGGAAACTACACTACCGGTTGCATCATACCAAGTACTGCCAGAACGATATCCTATAATAGTTTTTGTAGATGCATTTGGATCAGCAACATATATAGTAGCCCCTTTTGGTACACTGGAAGGAATTGCTCCTGAAATTTCGCTGCTTAAAGAACCAACATCTGAAGTATTGTAAGCTTCTTTAAATAAGAAGGGATCTTTTAATACCATTTGATTGGCATCATACCTGTCTACTCTTAAACCAATGTTAAATTTAATATCCTTAAAATCAAATTTATCTTGTATGTAGCCAGCCATGTAAACCGGTGTAAATCCTCCAATACTCCTGTCGAATATTTTATCGCCAAATTTATCGGTATGAAATTTATTTAAAAAATCATTAAAGCTGGCTTTACCTTTTAAACGATTACCAGCGTAATCATAACCCCAAGCATCTACTAATTGAGAACCGCCATTAAGCAATTCATCCGGAGAGAACATTTTTAAATTAAGTTGGGAAGGATCTGTGCCATCTATGTTAATGTATTTAACTGAATTTGGGTTGTGATCTCCATTAACACCAACCTGATCGTAATAATTTTTTGAAAATACTGTTTGCAGCGTATTCGTATTTACCGTGTTATATACTTCCACACCTACAACAGAATTAGTAATAGGAGCACCTAAAGTTTGTGTAGTACTTAAACCATTATTAGTGCCGTTGCCGGCCGTATTTGGGTTAAACGAATTAGAACCATTTTGATAAGCAGTTTGAGTGGCAAAATTGATTCCTGCTGTATCTAACAATTGATTATGAATGTTAGCCTCCTGGCGGGCCAGATTATATAAGCTCTTTCCATTTACACTATACCCGCGCTCATCTCTTTGATCATACTCTACCCCTATAGTAAGCGCATTATTTTTAATATCTGCGGAGAAGTTGGCTGTTACCCTAAAAATTGTGTTATCTCTTTTAACATAGGTGCCAACAGCATTGCCCGAACCTGCATAAATACCTTGTATGTTGTTAGGAGAATCTCCATTACGCAAACCTTGTAAAGTACCTAAAGTACCATAATCAGAAATTTGCCCATGGGTATTTGCATACACTTCACTGGTATAAGCGGCTGCTTGTGGGTTTAATGTACTAGGTGTAAAGTTGATTATAGAATCTGTATATCCTTTTAATTTATATACCTGAGTTTTAACACCGCCTACTTTAACAGTATCTAAGCCAAAAACCGGCACACGTTTCTCGTCAAATTTACCCACATACCCATAATCAAAATAATTCTTTTTAAAATTCTCATCCTGAGACGTGTATTGATATCTTTGATAACCTGCCTGGAAACTAAAATACGCATGTTTAACTACAGATTGTGATTTTTCCTGCTCTACTGAGTTTTGTGAACCAAAACGTTGGGTTAAACGCAAGTAACCACGCATAGTGTTTTCTATAACCTGTGGGTTGTTTAAGCTATTAAACATAGCGTTATTCTGAGAAAAAGTATGGTATTTTGTATAATCTATTGATCCACCTAAAGTAATGGTTAAATTAGGCGTAACTGCAAAATCAATTTTAGGGCTTAAACGTATAGCGGTTGATGCCACGTTAGCACGTACTTTAGTGTTTGTTAAATCACCTGCTCCAATATAAGACCCAGCTTGAGTATAGGAGCCATTTGAAGCATTATAAGTAAGAGGTGTTTGTTGTATTTGAGTAAGTTTATCATGGGTAAGCTGCGTAATACCATTTGCCCACGGACGAGGATCTTTTTGGTAGATGATCTCACCTCCCATAAAAAAGCCTATAATAGGTTTTTTATTGTTTAAAGAATCTTTTTTACTAACGATAGGTCCGCCTAAGCTAAAACCTAAAAAATTGTATCCGTAAGGATCTAAGCCTTTTGCTGAAGTGTTGCTTTTAGCAGCACCGGTTGGAATGCCGGAAGAAACAGCCTCTACCCCCCCAAACCATCTAGGTTGTATACCTTTAGTGGTGATGGAAACCACACCACCGGTAACATCCCCATATTGTGCGGGTAAGCCACCTAATATAACACTCATTTGCTCTACGGCAGATTGTGGTAAATTATTGGTACCAATTGAACGTTCTCCGTCAATAAAAACGTTTGTGTTATCCGGACGGGCACCACGTACTTGTATACTTGTTTTAGAACCGTTATCAGTTAAAACTACACCCGCCTGTGTAGAAATTACACTATTTAAATCTTTTGCAGCCATGTGCTGGTAGCTTTCTTTATCAATTACCCCACCAGATTTAGTATCTTTATCAATTAGATCAACCGTGTATTCTGTAACTACAACAACATCTAGATCTACGCCCTCGTTAGAAAGAGGCATAGTTAAATAAACTGGCTTATCGTTTAAAACTTCTACATCGTTTATTTGTTGTGCGGCATAACCAACATAAACAGATTTTACATTGTATTTGCCCGGTGTTAAGGGTTTAATGGTAGCGTTACCATCTATATCGGTGGTTCCAACAGCTACCTGAATTTTACCATTGTAAACAACTACGTTGGCAAAGGGTATTCCCTCTTTAGTTTTTTTATCGGTTAGCGTAACTTTAATAGAGCCGCCGTTGTTCTGTGCGCTAACACAAAAACCTAAAGCAATAAACGCCACAAGAAATAAATAAACTTTTTTCATATCCTTAATTTAATATTTAATATCCTATTATTTTGTTTGAGGGGCTAAAAGTAACAATCCCGTTAAATTATCACAAAATTAATTTCACTTATTTTCACTTATTTTTTACCAAATTGTTAATAATCGGTTATTTTAACATTATTGCGGCATTAAATCATTATTAGTGGCATTTACTGTGAATACAATATTACAAAATATAGAAAATAGAAAATAATTTATTTAATAAGTGGCGGCAAAAACTTTATAACTGGTCGGTTTTAACAAAAAAGTGGTAAAATTTAGTAATATTAAATGATACATTATCAAAGAAAAATTTAGCCGATACTTTTAGTATTATGCTTTTTATCGCGCTTTTTATTTTTTTTCATTCGTTTTAAAACCGCTTTAGATTGTAAGCGTTCATGACGTTTTTTAATAGCTTTCTCTTCTTCTTTTTTTTGTTTTCGGGCAGCTTTAGCTTCTATTCTATCCTGTTTACGATTTTTCTTTTTAGAAGCTACCTGGTTTTTAGAACCTTCTGCCGTAGATTCTTGCGCAACCGCATGGGTAGAGGCACCCAAGCCTACACATAAAATTATTGAGAATAAGATTTTACGCATTTTCTACTTTATATTTTATTACCTCTACACCAAATTTTCGCAAAAAATCTACGCCTTCTTCAGTTGGCAAACCTTTCATTTCAGCATAAGAATTTAAATAAATTACTTTTTTAATTCCAACCGTATAAATAACGCGTGCACAGGCAATGCAAGGCGCAAGGGTTACGTAAACCGTACTTCCATCTAATGAAACATTGCTTTTTGTAGCATATAAAATGGCATTTTGCTCGGCATGTAATGCAAGCGAACAACTATTTTTGCTATCGCGAGGGCAACCCACTTCCGTCCATTCTTCATCGCAATTATGCGTGCCTGCCGGCGGGCCATTATACCCAACCGAAATAATGCGCGTATCTTTTGTAAGAACCGCGCCTACGTGGGCTTTTACGCAATGAGATTTTTTGCTGAGATTAATAGCCAAATCCATATAAATATCATCAAACTCGGGTTTATCCATGGCGGCAAAGGTATTATTTTAATTACAAAAAGCGCATATTGTCAGTAGTTCCGAACTGGTTTTGGAATCTATTCTAATGTTGGAGATGCTGAAACTAGTTAAGCATGACAATAGTAATAGCCTCTAAAATCAAAAAAGCTCCATATTTCTATGAAGCTTTTTGTGCGGATGAAGGGACTCGAACCCCCACGTCTCTCGACACCAGATCCTAAGTCTGGCGCGGCTGCCATTACGCCACATCCGCATTTCTTTAAAAACAAAAAGGCTCTTTTAAAGCCTCTCTTGTTTGCTCCTCGGACTGGACTCGAACCAGTGACCCCATGATTAACAGTCATGTGCTCTAACCAGCTGAGCTACCAAGGAATTGTTTTTATTCTTTCGAATTGGGCTGCAATATTACTATCATTTTTAGAATTATGCAAATTTTTGATTGAAAAAAGATGCCGTTCTTAAAAAGAGGGGATTTATTTACATTTGTGGATGAAACGGATTGTAGTTTATACTTAAAAACGAAGTTGATGAAGTTAATAATTGGTTTTATAGAATAGATAAGAGAAAAAAATTACTGGATAGTTCTTTATAAAGTATAGAAAAGTATAATAAGGATAGATTATTAACCATAAAACAGATCTATAGGGAAAATTCAAAGCCTTTTTGAAATGCTTTTCAGCATGCTGCGAAGCAAAAAATAAATAAAAACTATGGGCTAAATTAAAAAACTTTACTGCAAAAAGCCCGACGGCGTAACCGCCGGAACGCCCAATTTATTTTATTTACCAAACTTACTTTTTAAAGCAGCCAATGCGGAGTTCATATCGTTGGCATCGTAAGCAATTTCATTTTCTTTTTTAACCGAAGAAGATTTTGCAGCCGATATATTTCCGTTTCCTTTCATAGATAAGGCAATACGATTTCGTTTTAAATCAACCTCTGTTACCGTTACCATAACTTGCTGATGTACTTTTACAATTTTATTTGGATCATCTACAAACGTATCTGACAGATGAGAAATATGTACCAAGCCATCTTGATGGACTCCAATATCTACAAAGGCTCCAAAATTGGTTACGTTGGTAACAATGCCGGGTAGTTTCATGCCTTCGCGCAAATCTTCAGGCCTTTCAATACCTTCAGCAAAAGAAAATGCTTCAAATGCTTTACGTGGATCACGACCCGGTTTTTCCAATTCATTTACAATATCCCGTAACGTTGGTAAACCAATTGTATCGGTAACGTAATTGGTGATTTTTATTTGCTTGCGTAATTCTTTATCGGTTAATAAATCGGCTACAGAACATTTTACATCATTTGCCATTTGTTCTACAACTTCATAACTTTCGGGGTGCACAGCACTTTTATCTAACAAATTTTCGGCTTTATTGATTCTTAAAAATCCGGCACATTGCTCAAATGTTTTTTCGCCTAAGCCAGAAATTTCTTTTAGTTGGAAACGATTTTTAAACGCGCCATTTGCATTTCTATACTCTACAATATTTTGTGCTAATCTGCTATTTAAACCAGAGACATAAGTCAGTAATTCTTTACTGGCCGTGTTAAGCTCCACACCAACTGCGTTTACACAGCTACTCACCACTTCATCTAATTTATTTTTTAATTTAGTTTGATCAACATCGTGTTGATACTGCCCCACTCCAATAGATTTTGGATCGAGCTTAACCAACTCTGCCAATGGATCAGCTAAACGACGACCAATAGAAACAGCACCACGCACGGTAATATCTTTATCCGGAAATTCTTCGCGCGCCACATCGGATGCTGAGTAAATAGATGCGCCACTTTCGTTTACCATAATAACCTGAATTTCTTTTGGAAGAATATCAATAGCTCTTATAAATGTTTCTGTCTCACGCCCGGCAGTGCCATTACCAATAGCGATAGCTTCAATTAAATGTTTGGCACAAAAAGCCAATACAATATTTTCTGCTTCCGATTTTTTTTGTTGCGGATAAATAACTGTATCCGCTAATAACTTACCTTGTTTATCAAGGGCTACAACCTTGCAACCTGTACGAATGCCCGGATCGATAGCCAAAATTGCTTTTTGCCCCAAAGGAGAAGAAAGTAAAAGCTCGCGAATGTTTTGAGCAAATACATCAATGGCTTTATCATCAGCTAATTCTTTGGTTGCAGAACGTGTTTCAGCTTCAATAGATGGTTGCAACAAACGGCTGTATCCATCTTCAATAGCTAATTTTAATTGATTTGCACTTTCATTTTTTGCTTTCACAAAAATGCGGTTCAAAATATCAATAGCATCATCTATCGGGGGCTTAATATCTAAAAATAAAAAATCTTCTTTTTCACCACGGCGCATAGCTAATAAACGATGTGAAGGGCATTGAGCCAAAGGTTCTTCCCAATCAAAATAATCTTCAAATTTAGCTCCTTCTTCTTCACGTCCTCTAACAACTTTACTTTTTATGGTTGCTTTTAGTTTAAATAAATTTCTTGTTTGTTCGCGGGCATTAACATCTTCTGTCATTATTTCAGCAATAATATTGCGTGCGCCATGCAAAGCATCTTCAATTGAAATAACTTCTTTTTCTGTGCTAATAAATTTGGCAGCTTCGTCATCTAATGATGCATTGCCTTGCAATAAAATAAATTGTGCAAGCGGTTCCAAACCTTTTTCGCGGGCAATAGTTGCTTTGGTTCTGCGCTTTGGTTTGTAGGGTAAATACAAATCTTCGAGCTTGCTTATGGTTTCAGCATCTAATAATTTTTCTATTAATTCTTTGGTTAGTTTGCCTTGTCCTTCAATTGATTTTAAAATAGCATCGCGGCGTTTTTCTAATTCACGTAAGCGTTCCATCTCATCACGTATTTGCATAATGGCAACTTCATCTAAACTGCCTGTTGCTTCTTTACGATAGCGTGCAATAAATGGTATGGTTCCGCCTTCGTCTAATAGGCGCACGGTGGCAACTACTTGTTTTGTATCAATTTTTAAATTATCGGAGACTTTAAAATAAAGTTGTGTGTGGGTCATGGAGTTTCTTTTTTTTGTAAATGTAACTTTAGCGGATTAATAATGAAAGTTGTTTTTTGAACAAAATGTTTGCGTTAGGGATTGCAGCGAAAATCCTTTTGCTGTAAACAGCAAAAGATTGAAGCGTAAAGCCCGACGGCGTATGAGATTGCTTCACTTTGTTCGCAATGACGAAGAGCCGGAACGCCCAAAGTAAATTATTGAAATTTTTGAGTAAGCGATTCTTTATAAACCTGCAAAACACGTTGGCGCGCAAAAGTATGTTCTACAATTTGTTGCGGGTAATTGAATTGGTTTACATTTGGCACCCACTTGTTGATGTAGGTGAGTTTTGCATCGAATTTTTTTGTTTGCTCATATGGACTAAAAACCCGGAAATAGGGCGCAGCATCGCAACCACTACCGGCGGCCCATTGCCAGCCACCATTGTTGGCGCTTAAATCAAAATCTATTAATTTTTGTGCAAAGTAGGCTTCGCCCCAACGCCAATCTATAAGTAAATGTTTGACTAAAAAACTGGCGGTAATCATGCGTATACGGTTGTGCATAAAGCCTGTAGCGTTTAGTTCGTTCATGCCCGCATCTACAATTGGGTAGCCTGTTTGTGCGTTACACCAAGCATGGAATTCTTTTTCGTTATTGCGCCATTTTATAAAATTGTACGCAGGTTTAAAACCACCATTTACAACATGCGGAAAATGAAATAAAATCATCATGTAAAAATCGCGCCAAATGAGTTCGTTAAGCCAAGTATTATTTAACTGAATAGCTTTTTGAACAAGTTGGCGAATGCTGACAGTGCCAAAACGCAAATGCACGCTTAAATGAGTAGTGCCGGCAATAGCCGGGAAATCTCGTTGTTGCGTGTAATGAGAAATTATGCCTTCATCAATAAGGGGTGGAGAAAATAATAAGTTGGTTTCTTTAAAACCTAGTTCGTTTAAAGAGGGGATTTTAAAAGCAGATGTTTTATTAAAATTAGCAAAGTATTTTTTTGTGGGATATGATTTAATGTAAAAATCGTTCAGCTTTTTTTTCCACTTGTTTGCGTAAGGTGTAAACACGGTGTAAGGCAAGCCATCATCTTTGGTAACTTCACTTTTTTCAAAAATGCATTGGTCTTTGTAGGTTTTAAATACTATGCCTTTCGTTTGTAAAAAAAGGTTTACTTGAGCATCTCTTTCTATGGCAGTCGGCTCATAATCGTGATTAGTGTAAACGTTTATTACTTTATATTCTACGGTTATTTTTTTAAAAATTTCAAGTGGTTCGCCGTAATAAACTTTAATTTTACTACCTAATTTTTGTAATTCTTTTTGAAGTGATAAAATTGCTCCATGTATAAAACTTACACGTTTATCGTGCTTATCTTGCAGTTTATTTAAAATACTTGTGTCAAAAATAAAAACGGGAAGAACATTTATATTGTTTTTTAATGCGTGATATAAACCTGCGTTATCTTGCAAACGTAAATCTCTACGAAACCAAAATATAGAAACTTGCATTTGCTTGTCTTAATTTAATTCAGTTTTTATTTTGTCAAAAATCAATTTAAACCACACGGTAAATTGCTCGGAGTTTTGGTTTAGCTGATTTTCTATCTTTTCCAAGGACAAATATTTATAATCAGATGCTTCTTCTAAATTTAATACAGGAATATCATTTGTGAAACCAAAAAACACGTGGTCAAATTCATGTTCGGTAATTCCGTTTTCGAGCTTTGCTAGATAAGTGAAATTGAAAACATAATTTAAATTGCAAGTAATTCCCATTTCTTCTTGCAATCTTCTTTTAGCAGCATCGGTAGTATTTTCATTTGGTTTTGGGTGGCTACAACAGGTATTCGTCCACAGGTTTGCTGAATGATATTTGCCGGAAGCTCTTTTTTGTAAAAGCATTTCTTTATTTGAATTAAACACAAAAACAGAAATAGCGCGATGCAATTGAGCTTCTAAATGAGCCTGCAACTTTTCCATTTTGCCAAGTTCGTTATCTTGTTCATCAACTAATATGACGTAATCGGTACTCAAATCGCTTATTTTCCTGCAAAATACACATAAAGTTTGTTGAAATAATGGTGGATTAAATGTTAACTATTTAAACTTAACAAAGTGATAATATTTAACTATCTTAGTTTGGTTAATTTTGTACTTATTATTGGCGAATATCCTACACGAGTTTATACTCTAAACCGCCTGAATTATTTTGTAAAGAGGTTTGCGTTTAAAAAAAATTAAAATATTATTTTGTCTTTTATGCTTATTTACTTTTTTAAGTAAGGCGCAGTTAGTGCTTAATGAGGTTTCTCAAGGCGCAACTGCTGCAAAAGAATATGCAGAATTTGTAGTAGTTGGCAGCCCCACCTGCACAACAGTTCCCTGTTTCGATTTGCGTGGATATTACGTAGATGATAATAACGGAACCTTTGCTATGGGTGCGGGTGTTGGTATTGCAAACGGATGCATACGCTTTAATACAAATCCTATCTGGGCGTGCATACCTGCCGGAACTATTATAGTTATTTATAATGAGGCAGATTTAAATGTTAATATGCCTGCAAATGATTTATCCATGAGTGATGGAAATTGTCGCTTAATAATACCCGGTAATGATGCCACTTTACTTGAACGACATACTACTTTACCATCCACCGCAACAACCGTATTTCCTACTACTGGGTTTGTTACAACAAGTAATTGGGCAAGTGTGGTTGCTATGGCAAACGGAGGAGATTCTTTTCAATCAAGAGATCCTTTGGGTAATTTGCTTTCTGCAGTTAGTTGGGGAACAGATAATATTGCCAGTGTAATTTATTTTGCAGGAAATCAAGGCGGAAAAGTAATTAATAATTTAAATTCTATTGATACTAACCCTTTAAATCAGGCCAATTGGGCTACAGCCACCGTTGCCGGCAACGAAACACCCGGTGCCCCTAACAACGCCGCCAATGCCGCGTGGATAAGCGCTATGAATTTTTCTTGCGGCTCACTTATTCCAACTGCATTAACGGCAACAGTAACTGCTACCAATGCCGGTTGCACTTGCAATGGCTCTGCAACAATAACTGCTTCGGGAGCAACAGCTCCATATACATATTCTTGGTCGCTAAGCGGTGCAACAGGAACAACGGCAAGCGGTTTGTGTGCGGGAAATTATTCGGTTACTGTAACAAGTGCTAATAGTTGTGTGCAAACAGTTACTGTAAATATAGCCTCTATCAACCCGCTTACAGCAAGTATAACTACAACCGATGTTAGTTGTAATGGTTTAAGTGATGGTTCGGCAACCGTTACGCCAACTAATGGAGTAGCTCCAATTACGTATACTTGGTCGCCAAGCGGTGGAAACAATCCTATAGCTTCTAATCTTTCTATCGGAAATTATAGTGTAACCTTAACCGATGCAAATAGTTGTACAGTTACAGCGACTGCTGTTATTAATCAACCAGCAACAATATCCGTATCAATAGCAATAACCAATGTTTCTTGTAACGGAGGAAGTACAGGTTCTGCAACGCTCACAACTTCAGGAGGAACGGGGCCTTTCACGTATACTTGGTCGCCAGGTGGGGGGAATAACGCAACGGCAAGTAATTTACCTCAAGGTGCATATTCAATACATATTTTAGATGCGCATTTATGTGCAAAGGATACACAAGTTGTTATTACAGAACCTCCTCCCATAACGGTTACATTAACAAGTTCTGCATCAACCTGTGGATTAGCTAATGGATCAACAACAGCCACAGCAGCGGGTGGCACGGGTGCGTTAAATTACACATGGACTCCCACAGGAGGAAATATATCAACAGCAAGTAATTTACCCGCAGGATTATATACAGTAACTATTACAGATGCTTTAGCCTGTTCTTTATCAGATACTATACGCGTGCAACAATTATTATCCCCGGTTTTAAGTGTAAGCACAACATCTGTTTTATGTAACGGAGGAAACAGCGGCACGGCAACATCTACTATTACTAGCGGAGGAACGTCTCCTTATACATATACTTGGTCGCCGGCAGGAGGAAATAATCCTTCTGCAACAGGATTAACTCAAGGCAATTACACGCTTTTTGTAACAGATGTAAAAGGCTGTAAAGACACCGCTTATGCAACAATTATTCAGCCAACGGCTATAACCGCAACACTAACAAGCATACCTGCTACTTGCGGAAATAATAACGGAACAACCACGAGTATCGTTAGTGGCGGAACCGGCGCATATACGTATACCTGGATGCCAAGTGGAGGAAATAATTCATCTGCCAATAATTTAGCAAACGGAAATTATACGCTTACTGTTAATGATGGGAATGCGTGTTCTTTTTCAGATACTATAACAGTGCAAGAAATTACCGCGCCGGTTTTAAGTATAAGCACAACTAGTGTTTTATGTAACGGCGGAAATACAGGCACTGCAACTTCTACTATTGTTAGCGGAGGAACGCCTGCTTACACGTATACTTGGGTTCCTATTGGAGGAAATAATTCTTCGGCTACAGGCTTAACACAAGGTAATTACACACTTTTTGTAAGTGATGCTAATGGTTGCAAAGATACGTCTTATGCAACGATTACTCAACCAACAGCATTAACAGTAACTGCCTCAGGTACTTTAGCCACTTGTGGAATTGCTAATGGAATTGCTACTTGCACAGTATCAGGGGGCACAGCAGGTTACACGTATACCTGGTCTCCAAGCGGAGGAAACAATCAAACAACAACCAATAACCTTGCCGGAAATGTTACCTATACTGTTAGTGTAAAAGATGCTAATAATTGTACCGATACAGTAAGTGTTTACATCAATAAAACACAAGCATTAATGTTAACTATTACATCAACAAATAGTGTAACGTGTAACGGAGCAAATAATGGAAGTATAACAGCAACATCAAGTGCAGCAGCTGCAAGTTATACCTGGATGCCAAGTGGAGGAAATGCATTAACAGCAACTAATTTAGCAGGAACTGTTTCGGGAACAACTTATACTCTATTCGGAAATGATGGAGGATGTAAAGACAGTATAATTGCGCTTATTAAAGAACCACCTATGTTTGCTTTAACGGCAAATAATCCAACTCTCTGCGCTGGGCAAACCACTACCTTAACAGCAAACGGAGCCAATACTTATACATGGAATACGGGCGCTAACACGGCCTCTATTACAGATAACCCCACAAGCACCACTGTTTATACAGTTAACGGACAAAATAATAATGGGTGTGCGGCTATTCCGTATACAGCTACTGTTGTGGTTTTACCGACTTTAACCGTAAGTATCACAGCAAACAATGCTACGGTGTGTGCAGGGGTTAGTAGTATCTTAACAGCTAACGCATCCAATGCAGGTGGAACTAATCAATATAGCTGGAGTCCCGGTGCCTCATCATCGTCAACTATAAACGTTAATCCAACTGTTACAACTATTTATACGGTATCGCTTACTAATTCAGTTTGCGCTACAACGGCAAGCGCAACTACGCAGGTGAATATTTTTCCAAGTCCCACTATAAGTATTTCAGCAACGCCTTCATCTGGATGTGCCTCTGTTTGTGTAAGCCTTATGGCACTTTCAACAGGCGGCTCTATAAATTCTTATACTTGGAATTTTGGCGATGGCAATATATATCCTTCCACTAATAATGGCACCGGACACTGCTATTACAAACCAGGTAATTATGATGTGCACTTAATTGCCTCGACACAAAACGGTTGTACAGTTTCTGTTACGCAAGCTAATTTGGTGCATGTATACGCCAACCCTGTTGCAGCTTTTACCGCATCATCCTTTACAACCACGATTAATGAAGGAGGAATCCATTTTTCAGATCAATCAATGTCAAATATAACAAGTTGGAATTGGTTTATTGATACATCTAAAACAAATATTCAAAACCCATCCTATACTTTTTTAAACGAAGGCACCTACGTTGTAACGCTTTTGGTAACAGACAATAAAGGGTGCAAAGATAGCATTACAAAAGAAATTTTAATTAAACCTGATTTTGTTTTTTATGCGCCTAACAGCCTTACACCTAATGGAGATGAACGCAACGAACTTTTTTTACCAGTAGGAACAGGATGGGATAATACAACATTTAATTTATGGATATTTGACCGATGGGGAAATATCATTTTACATACCAATAACCCTGATCTTGGATGGAACGGTAAAAAAAATAATGAATTGGTAAAAGAAGATACCTATGTTTGGCGAGTTAGTTTATACGATATAAACGGTGTACCACACGATTATAAAGGACAAGTAAATGTTATCCGGTAGCTATACTTTCTAAGAGGATCTGTTTATTGATCTGTTTAATGAGTGCAGGTCCTTTATAAATAAACCCTGTATAAAGTTGTATGATATCAGCGCCTGCTCTTAGTTTATCTATTGCATCTTGTGCGCTATGAATGCCGCCCACGCCTATAATGGCAACAGGTTTATCTAGTTTTGCACGTAAAAATTTTATAACCTCTGTACTTCTTTTTGTTAGCGGCTTACCACTTAAACCACCCGCGCCAATGGTATCTGTTTCTTGTTTAGATGTAATTAAATTTTCTCTTGAAATAGTTGTATTGGTTGCAATAACACCTGCAATTTTTGTTTCCTTAATTATATCTACTATATCGAGTAATTGAGTATCTGTAAGATCAGGCGCAATTTTCAAAAAAATAGGTTTGGGATTTTTCCGACTTATATTTTCTTTTTGAAGCGTACTTAATAATTTGGTAAGCGGCACTTTTTCCTGCAACTCGCGCAAGTTTGGTGTGTTTGGCGAGCTTACATTTACTACAAAATAATCTACAACGTTAAACAAGTCGTTAAAGCAAAGTAAATAATCTTGCGTAGCATTTTCATTTGGTGTGATTTTATTTTTTCCAATATTACCACCAATAATTACCTGCTTGTTTTTTCTTTTAGATAATCTGATAGCCGCCGCACTCGCACCTTCATTATTAAAGCCCATGCG
The DNA here is from genome assembly GCA_038206945.1 of Bacteroidia bacterium. Classification (GTDB taxonomy): domain Bacteria; phylum Bacteroidota; class Bacteroidia; order B-17B0; family Aurantibacillaceae; genus PALSA-968. The sequence goes on from JBBRAG010000002.1 coordinate 86,832, forward strand.
GTTTATTAAAGCGTTATCTTTTGGTAAACGAAACAGGCGGGGCTTATCATTACCGGGTTGAGCTTTTGGTGTAACAGTACCAATTTCTATAGATCCAAAGCCAAGGCAGGCAAGTTCATCAACCAGTAACGCGTTTTTATCTAGTCCGGCTGCAAGGCCTACCGGATTAGGAAAATATAAGCCTGCTACATTTTTTCCAAGTTTATTTGATTTTACATTAAACAAATATGGAGTTATATTTTTTGCAAAAGGAATGCTAAGTAAAAAACGAAGGGCGGCAAAAGTTATGTGATGCGCCTTTTCAGGATTAAATAAAAATAAAAAAGGTTTTATAAATAATTTATACATAGCCGCGCAAGTTACAAAAGATTTATTTTACAGCATTGGTTTTGCGTTAGGGATGGAACAAAAATCCTTTACTGAAATGCTTTTTCAGCATTCTGCTAAGCAATTAAAAACTAAAACGATGAGCTAAATCGGCAAAGATTGAAGTGAGAGCCCGACGTTTGAAATGCTTTTTCAGCATTCATTAATCCCAATTTAAAACAATAAAAACAAATGAATAAATCAAACGAAACGCCCAACCCTTTGGCAGGCTCAGAGCAGTAATTACACATAGCTAACGAGAATTATTAAGTATAAAAAAACCTCTCCAAAATTGAAGAGGTTTTTCTATTATACTTAATTTATACTAGTAACGGTAAGCTTCCGGTTTAAACGGACCTTCAACTTTAACACCAATATAATCAGCTTGGTCTTTAGATAAAGTATCTAACTCTACACCAATTTTACCAAGGTGTAAACGTGCTACTTTTTCATCTAAAATTTTAGGTAATGTGTACACTTTTTTCTCGTAAGCCGCAGTATTTGTCCACAACTCTAATTGAGCCAATGTTTGGTTAGTAAATGAGTTACTCATTACAAAACTTGGGTGTCCGGTTGCGCAACCTAAGTTAACTAAACGTCCTTCGGCTAACACAATTAAATCTTTACCATTAACGGTATATTTATCTACCTGAGGTTTAATTTCTTCTTTAGTCTTGCCATGTGTTTTGTTTAACCAAGCCATATCTATTTCAGTATCGAAATGGCCAATGTTACAAACAATTGCGTTGTGTTTCATGTTTTCGAAATGACGACCCACTACAATGTCTTTATTACCTGTTGTAGTAACAACGATGTCAGCAATTTTAACAGCGTTGTCCATTTTCATTACTTGGTAACCGTCCATTGCCGCTTGTAGCGCACAAATTGGATCAATCTCGGTAACGATAACACGCACACCTTGAGATGATAATGATAAGGCAGAACCTTTACCAACATCGCCGTATCCAGCCACAACAGCTACTTTACCGGCCATCATTACATCAGTAGCACGGCGAATTGCATCAACTAAAGATTCGCGGCAACCATATTTGTTATCAAATTTAGATTTAGTAACCGAATCGTTTACGTTAATAGCCGGCAACAATAAAGTACCTGCTTTGTAACGCTCGTGTAAACGATGAACACCTGTTGTAGTTTCTTCCGATAAACCTTTAATAGCTGCAGCTAATTCAGGGTACTTATCAAAAACCATATTGGTAAGATCTCCACCATCATCTAAAATCATATTTAAAGGCTGACGATCTTTTCCAAACCAAAGTGTTTGTTCAATACACCAGTCAAATTCTTCTGCATTCATACCTTTCCATGCATACACTTGAAAACCAGCAGCAGCAATAGCGGCGGCAGCATGATCTTGTGTTGAGAAAATATTGCAAGAACTCCAGGTAACTTGTGCACCAAGCGCAGCAAGGGTTTCAATTAATACGGCAGTTTGAATGGTCATGTGTAAACAACCTGCAATACGCGCACCTTTTAATGGTTGCGATGCACCATATTCTTTACGAAGCGACATTAAGCCGGGCATTTCTACCTCTGCTAATCTAATTTCTTTACGACCCCATTCGGCAAGGGACATATCTTTTACTTTGTACGGACTGTAAGTTTGTGTTGCAGTTGCTGACATTTAATTTGGTTTAAGTTGTTAAAAATTTTACCTTGCAAAGGTAGTTTATAGCAAGGTAAAATACAAATAATAATGTTAGCCCAAAACAGCCCTAAAATAGAGGTCTTCAGCCTTTCTGAACATCTAAAGATGGCTAAACTCAATATGACTGACTTTGCCAAGTATTATAACTTAACTGATAAACGCAGCATAGAAAAACAAGCTGCGGCACATGTGGTGAAGTTTGTTTTAAATGATAACGACCTCGAGATTATATATAAAGAAAGTGGGAAACCTTATTTATTAAGTGAGGTAAGTATTTCCATTTCTCACTCGTATGATTGGTTGGTTATTTTGTTTTCTTTTAAAGGAAATGATATTGGAATTGATATTGAAAAAGTACGCGATAAGATATTGAACATTAAAGAAAAGTTTTTATCAAAAGAAGAGTTGATTAATTTGCAAGATGCACTACCTGAAAAATATACTATTTACTGGTGTGCTAAAGAAGCCATTTATAAGGCTTTGGATGTGGAAGGTTTAAATTTTTCTGAACAGATTTTTATTGAAGATTTTAGTTATTCACATAGTGGTGATAAAATTAATGTGTTGGTTAGCAATGCTAATTCTAAAAAAAGCCATATTTTGCATTATCAAGTTTTAAAAAATTATATTTTAGTCTATACCGGATAATATTTGTGAATAGCATCTACGCAAACATACTTTCATCGTATCAAAATAAGCAAGCGATACTTGCCGTACTAATTGACCCTGATAAATTTAACCTTGAAGTTATTGAGTTAGCCAATAAATGTAACGTAAGCTTTTTTTTTGTTGGCGGAAGCAAGCTTACTAATGGCAATATTGAAAAGACAATTTCTACTATAAAAAAATATTCTAAAATACCGATTATTATTTTTCCGGGAGATGAAAAACAGTTAAGTGCCAAGGCAGATGCTGTTTTGTTTTTATCCCTCCTATCCGGCAGAAACCCTGATTATTTAATAGGTAAACAGGTTTTAGCCGCGCCATTTATTAAACAGAAAAAATTAGAATGTATATCAACTGCTTATATTTTAGTAGAAGGGAATAAAAAATCTACTACCGAAAAAGTATCTAAAACAAAACCATTAAGTGATATTAAAACAATTGTACATACGGCAATAGCAGCAGAATTACTTGGCTTTAAAACCGTTTATTTAGAAGCAGGTAGCGGTGCAAAAACAAGCATTAATAATGCAATAATTAAAAAAGTAAAACAAAATATAAACATACCGTTATTAGTTGGTGGTGGAATTGATAATACAAAAAAAGCAACACAAGCGCTTAAAGCAGGGGCAGATATATTAGTTGTTGGAAATGCTTTAGAAAAAAACAGTCATTTATTAAAAGATCTATCCTTATTATTTAAAAAACATTCTCTATGAAAATTATCGTTATATCCCCTTCTAAATTTAAAGAAGACGAAATAAAAAATGTAATAAGATTATTTGAAGCAGGATTGGAAACTTACCACATACGTAAGCCAAAATTTAATACGCAACAATTAAAAGATTACATAGAGCAAATTCCCAAACAATTTCATAACCGGATTGTTATTCACTCTCACCATAATTTAGCAAGAAAGTATAATTTATTAGGCGTACACTATACAAAAAAACATTTAGAAAAAAATATACGTAACTGGTGGCGCGAAAAAATGCTTCGTATATCAACAAGCAACTTTATAAAAACGAGTTCGCATGGTAAGCTATCCTCTTTATACGACCCTGAGGAAATGAAGTTTGATTATGTTTTTCTCTCGCCCATATTTGATACCATAACCGGTAAATACCAAAGTGGTTTTTATGAAGAGAGTATTAAAGCGGCTATTGTAAAAACAGGTAAAAATATTATTGCCAGAGGTGGGGTTGATGTTAGCCGTATAGAAAAGATTAATGAGTTAGGATTTTATGGCATGGCTTTATACAGCGTTATATGGGATAAAGAAAATCCGTTGGAACAATATTTAAAAGTAATTCGTCGTTGTAATGAGTTAAGTATTAAACTCGATTAAATGTTTTTGCTGGTTGTTATAACACCTGAAAAAAATCATTCAAAAGAAATTGAAATCATTACGTCTTTATTTGAATGTGGATTGAAAATACTCCATGTAAGAAAACCTGATTTTACTGAAGATCAGTTAAGATTTTATCTTCAGGAAATTCCAAATAATTTTTATAAAAAAATCGTTATTCATTCGCATTATAAATTAGCGACAGAACTTAATTTAAAAGGAATTCATCTTACTGAAAAAGCACGAAAAACAAAACGAGTTAACTCTACTTTTAAAATTATTTCGACTTCGTTTCATTCAACGGCAGCTATTTTTAAAAGTAGAAGAAAATACGAATATGTTTTTTTGAGTCCGATTTTTGATAGCATTAGTAAGCAAGGCTATAAAAGTAATTTTAGTTTAGAAGAGTTAAAATATTTTTTACAAAGGAAAAAAAATATCATTGCGCTTGGTGGAATTAACATTGAAAATATTGAGTCGGTAAAACAAAAAGGATTTGCAGGCGCTGCGGTATTAGGTTCTATTTGGGAGAATAAAAATCCGTCTGTCATTCCGAACTTGTTTCGGAATCTTTTGAGATGCTGAAACGAGTTTAGTATGACAATATTCAATCTTTAAAAATCAAGTAAGCCGTTTTTTAAATTATACATATTTGTAAACCCGTTTTCTTTTAAAAGAGCTACTGCCTTTTTACTACGTGCACCACTAGCACAATACACAATAACTTCTTTCTCTTTATTTATTTTATGCAGATTAGCTTGAAGTGTATTTAGCGGAATCAATAATCCGCCAATATTTTTTATTTGATATTCATTTGCCTCGCGCACATCAATTAACTGAAAATCTTGTTTCTGTTTTATTTTTTCTTTTAATTCTACTGCCGATATTTCTTTTATCGTTCCACAAAAAAAATCGTAATCAATTAATTTGGTAATTTTTTTATTTTCAGGATTTGCAATAATATCAAACGTATTAAACTGCATAGTTAATGCATCAAAGGCCAACAATTTTCCACTTAATGTTTCCCCAATTCCTATAATAATTTTTATTGCTTCATTGGCTTGGAATGTGCCTATAATACCCGGCAACACACCAATTACACCCACTTCGGCGCAGTTTGCAATTTCTCCATCAATGGGGGGTTCAGGATAAAGACATCTATAGGTTGGTCCGTTTTGATAATTAAAAACACTTACTTGTCCGTCAAATTTATAGATAGAACCAAAGACTAAAATTTTATTTAAAATAACACAAGCGTCATTCACTAAATAACGTGTGGCAAAATTATCAGAGCCATCAACTACAATATCATATTGAGAAATAATATCAAGTGCATTCTTACTTGATAACTGATAATTGATAGCTGTTAACTGTATATACGGATTTTGTTTACTCAGTTTTTCTTTAGCAACTTCTGCTTTATACTTTCCAACATCTTCAGTATTGTATAAAACCTGACGCTGTAAATTACTTTCATCTACTTTGTCAAAATCTATAATGCCTATAGTACCAATGCCTGCTGCAGTTAAATATTGCAAAACCGGACAACCCAAGCCGCCTGCGCCAATAACTAATACTTTTGCTTGTTTTAATTTTTGCTGACCCGCTAAACCAATTTTAGGAAGTATAATATGGCGCGCGTATCTTTTTAATTCCTGCTCGTTCATTTTTGTATACCAAATAAAGTAGTATCCCAATCTTTCCAAACAGGTTCGTAGCCTTGCTGCTTAATCATACTTGCAATTTCTTTGGGAGAACGTTCGTCACTAATCTCAAATTGCTCTAACGATTGTGGTTCAACTGCATAACCACCCGGATTTGTTTTAGAACCTGCACTCATGCTGGTAATACCAAGTTTAATAATATTATTTCTAAACTTTTCATCCTCGCGCGTAGAAATAGAAAGCTCTACTACTTCATTAAAAATTCGATAAGCACAAATTAATTGCACCAATTCTTTGTCATTCATAAAAGCAGTAAACAATTTCATTAAGGAGTTTTCTTGTGTACCCACTTCAATTGGTCGCAAGCGCGGAAATGAAATAGAATATTTTGTTTGCCAATATGTTTTCTCTAAATAATCTAAATGTGCGGCAGTAAAAAAACAATCGGTACGCCAATCTTCCAAGCCAATTAAAACACCTAAACCAATTTTATGAACGCCTGCTTGCCCCAGTCTATCAGGAGTTTCAATCCTATAATCAAAATTAGATTTTTTGCCTTTTGGATGATGAATTTTATAATTTTCTCTATGATAAGTTTCTTGGTAAACTAAAACTGTATGTAATCCTTCCGCTACCAAAATTTCATAATCAGATTGATCAAGTGGTTGTACTTCAATAGAAATATTAGAAAAATGTGGGCGAATTAATTGTATCGCGTGCTTTAAATATTCAACACCAACTGTTTGATTCGCCTCGCCGGTAACCAACAAAACATGATCAAAACCCATTTGTTTGATAACTGCAACTTCTTTTAAAATCTCATCATCGCTAAGCGTTTTACGTTTTATTTTATTATCCAAACTAAATGCACAGTAGGTACAAATATTTTGGCACTCGTTGCTCAAATACAATGGCGCATACATTTGTATGGTTTTACCAAAACGCTTTTGCGTGAGTGCGTGACTTAACTGCGCCATCTGTTCTAAATAAGGCATGGCCGCAGGAGAAATCAACGCTTTAAAATCTTCGAGCGTGCGTTTTTCTTTTTGTAAAGCTTGTAAAACATCCGTACTTGTTTTTGCAAGAATGCTTTGTTTTACTTCTTTCCAGTTATATGTATTAAATATTTCTTTAAACATTTTTGGTTTCTCGCAGAGTGTCGCTGATTTTTTCGCAGAGACACGTAGATTTATAATTTATTTAATATTCTAATTATTGATTCTTTTAACGAAGATGAATTAAAGTTAATTAAAAGTCCCAGTTTTTTATTTGATAACTTTAAATAAGTGAGTAGTTGTTTGTGATGAACATCCGTTAAAGATTCAACTGATTTTATTTCCACAATTATTAAGTCATTAACTAATATATCTAATCTAAAACCAACATCCATTTTAATATTAGCATAAATCATTGGCACACCTATTTAACTTTTTACGTTATACCCTAACAATCTAAGTTCGTAAATTAGAGCAGTTTCATAAACAGATTCTAACAACCCCCGATCCAAAGCAGTATGTATTTTAAATGCTGCGCCTCGTATGTCGTATGATATTTTATTTTCCTCTTTTTCCATCTGTGAAACTCTGCATTTAACTTTGCGTTACTCTGCGAGAACTATTAATCTTCTAAAAAAGCAGTTAACGGACTACTAGCTTCGGCAAAGTTTTTAGGCTTGGCTAATTTTGCTTCATACGCCATGCGACCTGCTTCAACGGCCAGTTTAAAGGCTATTGCCATTTGCACAGGGTTTTCTGAAACCGCAATTGCTGTGTTAACTAAAACTGCATCGGCTCCCATTTCCATAGCTTCTGCAGCGTGAGATGGCGCTCCAATTCCTGCATCAACTACAACAGGTATTTTACTTTGCTCAATAATAATTTCTAAAAAATCGCGTGTGCGCAAACCTTTGTTGCTACCAATAGCAGAACCCAAAGGCATAACGGCAGCAGTGCCCACTTCTTCTAATCGTTTACACAAAACTGGGTCGGCATGAATGTAAGGAAGTACAATAAAACCAAGCTTAACTAATTCTTCAGCAGCTTTTAATGTTTCAATAGCATCTGGTAATAAATATTTTGGATCAGGATGAATTTCTAATTTCAGCCAATTTGTTTCTAAAGCCTCTCTTGCCAGCTGTGCTGCAAAAACAGCTTCTTTAGCGTTACGCACACCAGATGTGTTTGGTAATAAATTAAATTGTATATGAGAAAGATATTTTAAAATATCATCGTTATCGCTAGTTACATCCACTCTTTTTAAGGCCACAGTTACTAACTCAGAACCCGATGCAAGTAAAGCTTCTTCCATTAATGAAGATGAAGAAAATTTTCCGGTGCCCGTAAATAAACGTGAGTTGAATGTTTTACCTGCTATGATTAATGGTTTCATCTTAATTCGTTTTTAATGTATCATAACTTAATTGCTTCATAAATTCTTGCACAGTTTCTTTTTTATTGTCAGCATGAGTAATGGCACTTGCTATGGCAACGCCATATACGCCGGTATTAAAAAGGCTTTCAATATCAGCCGCAACAATTCCTCCAATAGCAATTATAGGAACTTGTATGTTTTCCTGCTTACACCAATTGGTAATAATTTGGTATCCGTCTAACCCTAAAATAGGGCTTAAATTAGCTTTGGTAGAGGTGTAACGAAAAGGCCCGAGTCCGATATAATGAACTCCTGAAGCAGTGTGCATTTTTACATCTTCAAACGTATTTGCTGTGCCGCCAATAATACAATCGGCACCTAAAATTTCTCTCGCTTTATCGGTCGGCATATCTTGTTTTCCTAAATGAACTCCATCTGCTCCTATCTCTTTTGCCAAAGCTACATTGTCGTTTATAATAAGTTTGGTATTGTACTTTTTACAAATTAAAAGTGCGGCAGTGGCGATTTCTTTCCATTCTTCATACGATTTGTCTTTCAGACGCAGTTGTATCCAATCCACACCTGCTTCACAGGCATCCGTAATCAGATCAAGATGTGTTTTATCTTCTATATCTTGTGTTATATAGTGTAAACGACTTACGTGATGCTGAACTTGTTTCAGCGTCTGATGAGATTCTGAAATTGGTTCGGGATAACAATCCCAATATTCCGCCAAATTTTTTATTTCAGGATTCATTGTTTTTATCAAGGTTATTTTCCGCTCTTTATGCCAATTTTTCAATTGCTTCTCTCGCTCTATAGCTTGTAACATATCTGGAATAGTTTCATAATAAACCAAATCGAACAAATTATATTTAGTTGTAAATGAATCTGGGTTATATGAAGTTTTATGCTCTACCACTCTTCTTTCCAAATTGTTGGTAACACCAATATAAAAAGTAGTTCGGTTTTTGTTACTCATTATATATATGTAAGCATTTTTCATTTTGTTGTTGAGATTCCAAAACAAGTTCGGAATGACATTCTATAATTTATGATAGCCTAACAATGTTTTATTACTACGTAGAATTTTCTCGGTGTATTGTTTTGCTTTTAAACAAGCACGATGTAAATCTTCTCCCTTAGCCAAATTTGCGGTAATAGCAGAAGACAACACGCAACCCGAACCATGCTTAGGAAATATATTTTTTAGTTTCGGCCGGAATGAAAATTGTTTTCCTTCTTTTAAAAATAAAGTATCGTAACCAATTTTTTCTTCTGCGTGACCGCCCTTTAAAAACACGTTGCAATGTTGTGAAAGTTGTTGTGCGTTTTCAGTCGCAGCTTTAGATGAGCCCAACGACAAGGCTTCCGGAACGTTGGGTGTAATTACATAAATTTGTTTGCAGATCTTCTCTAATAAAATTTTATCCACTTCTTTATGAAATTCAAAACCTGCACTAGCTTTTAAAATAGGATCCCAGATTATTTTTATGCTTGGAATATGAGAATTTAGATGTGAGATGCTTGTATTCAATGCTTCCAAATTTTCGATCAACCCAATTTTTACATATTCAAACGCAAAACGTTTTCTTAGAAGATCTATTTGCTCAATTATTTTTTCTACAGGTATCCAATCAACATTTTTAAACTCAATATCGTTCTGAAATGTATTGGCTGAAACAATTCCTAAGCCATAGACTTTATTGCTTTCAAATGTTTTTATATCGGCTAAAATACCCGCACCGCCGCTTGGGTCAAAGCCTGCAATACTTAAAATATATTTTCTTGGTTTATGCATTTCCTCTTAATTGAAAGTCATGCTGAGCTTGTTTCAGCATCTCTATACAGATTCCGAAACGAGTTCGGAATGACGTATAGTTATTTTGCGTTAGGGATTGCAGCGAAAATCCTTTTGCGTAATCGCAAAAGATTGCAGCAAAAAGCCCGACCCACGGTAATCCGCAGGGGAACGCGCTAATGAGATTCCGAAACAAGTTCGGAATGACGAAATTATTTCTACAAATAAACTTCACTGCCTTTTTCTTTAAACTCTTTTGATTTTTCTTCCATGCCTTTTTTCAATGCTTCCTCTTCAATCATACCTTGCTTTTCTGCATAATCGCGTACATCTTGTGTAATTTTCATCGAACAAAAATGTGGCCCGCACATAGAACAGAAGTGTGCAATTTTAGCCCCTTCTGCTGGTAATGTTTCATCATGAAACTCACGCGCTGTATCAGGGTCTAACGATAAATTAAATTGATCTTCCCAACGGAATTCAAAGCGAGCTTTACTCAAGGCATTATCTCTGTATTGCGCACCCGGATGCCCTTTTGCTAAATCGGCAGCGTGTGCAGCAATTTTATATGTGATAACACCGTCTTTTACATCTTTTTTATTTGGTAAACCTAAATGTTCTTTTGGAGTTACGTAACAAAGCATTGCAGTTCCAAACCAACCAATCATAGCGGCACCAATAGCAGATGTGATGTGATCATAACCTGGAGCAATATCGGTTGTCAAAGGACCCAATGTATAGAAAGGTGCTTCGTGGCATTCTTTCAATTGCTTGTCCATATTTTCTTTTATCAAATGCATTGGTACGTGTCCCGGTCCTTCAATCATAACTTGTATATCGTGCTTCCATGCAATTTTAGTAAGCTCACCAAGTGTTTCTAATTCGCCAAACTGTGCAGCATCATTTGCATCGGCAATACAACCCGGACGCAAGCCATCTCCCAAAGAGAAAGACACATCATAAGCTTTCATAATTTCACAAATATCTTCAAAATGTGTGTAAAGAAAATTTTCTTTATGATGTGATAAACACCATTTAGCCATAATACTACCGCCGCGCGATACGATGCCCGTAATACGTTTTGCAGTTAGCGGAATATAACGTAATAATACGCCTGCGTGAATGGTAAAATAATCAACCCCTTGTTCGGCTTGCTCAATTAAGGTATCTCTAAAAATTTCCCAAGTAAGATCTTCGGCTTTGCCGTTTACTTTTTCTAATGCTTGATAAATAGGAACGGTACCAACCGGCACCGGACAATTACGAATAATCCATTCGCGGGTTTCGTGTATGTTTTTTCCGGTAGAGAGATCCATCAAGGTATCTCCGCCCCAACGGCAACTCCACACGGCTTTTTCTACTTCTTCTTCAATACTGGAAGAAACGGCCGAGTTACCAATGTTGGTGTTGATTTTTACTAAAAAATTTCTACCAATAATCATCGGCTCACTTTCGGGGTGATTGATGTTGGCAGGAATAATTGCACGACCGGCAGCAATTTCATCTCTTACAAATTCGGGTGTGATAGGCCCCACCCCAGCCCTCCCCGAAGGAGAGGGAGTGTTTGCACCAAAACTTTCTCCTTTGTGTTGAGACCAAAGTCCCCCTTGGGGGGAATTTAAGGGGGCTTCGTATTTTTGATTTTCTCGGATGGCAATGTATTCCATCTCAGGTGTAATCAATCCTTGTTTTGCGTAATGCAATTGCGAAACGTTTTTACCTGCTTTAGCTTTGTATGGTTTTTGTATGTGCTCAAAACGCAAAGTATCTAAATTTTTATCGTTCATGCGCTGTGTGCCGTATTCAGAACTTACAGTTGGTAATTGCTCTACATCACCACGATTAACAATCCATTCTTCGCGCAAACGAGGCAAACCTTTTTTTAGATCGATGGTATAATTAGCATCGGTGTATGGCCCGCTTGTATCGTAAACCGTAACCGAAGGATTTTTTTCTACCTTATCACTTCCGTTAAATTTATGTACGGTATCTGTCAAAGTAATTTCGCGCATGGCAACTTTTATGTTGTGTAGTTTACCTTGTACAAAAACTTTACGCGAACCAGTTAATGGTTCTTTACTTATTACGCTTTGGTTGGGTGCTTTGTCTTTTGTTTTCATTTGTAGAATTTTGATTTATATATTTTTTGATTTTATTAATTCTGAATTTTGCATTCTAAATTCAGAATTAAATTATCCTCCTTGTGTGGCTTTGATGATGGTTATTTTATCGTTTTTGTTTAAGATTTTAGTTGACCATTCTGTTTTTGGAATAACGGCATTGTTTACGGCTACGGCAATTCCTTTTTGAGAGGTAATGCCGTTTTGCTCTAATGCCACTGTTAAGGTAGCATCTGCACCCATCACACAATTTTTATTATTGACAAATACAGTCATGTTACATTATTAAAATTAAAACTTTAAGAGGAGAGAAAATACCGAAACGTATTTCTTTCACTTTTCCCTTCGCAGGCATTATCCTGTTCAGGTTCGAAGGGTAATTTCTCAGACTGCTAAGCAGACACCCCTAAAGTTTATTGTAACAAATATAGAAATTTTACGTATCTCTTTTATTTTTTCTAAACGATTTATTTCATTTCAAAAGCATTTTTTATTTTTATACTTTTGTAATAGTTTAATTAAATAGAATACGTATTAATAAATCGGTATGCAAAAAAGTAAGCCAAACCCTAAAGTTGATTTTTATTTTACCAAAGCCAAAAAGTGGCAGCATGAAATTGAGCATTTAAGAGCCATTGTTCTTGATTCCGGGCTGAACGAAGAATTAAAATGGGGCGTGCCTTGTTATACACTTGAAGAAAATAATATTGTTTTAATACATGTGTTTAAAGAATACTGCGCGTTATTGTTTTTTAAAGGCGCTTTATTAAAAGATACCAAGCATTTACTTATTCAACAGACAGAAAATGTACAAGCCGCGCGCCAGCTTAGATTTACGAATGTTAGCGAAATAAGCAAACTTAAAGCTAACATAAAAGCATACATTAAAGATGCTGTTAAAGTAGAAAAAGCAAGCTTAAAAGTTTCTTTAAAAAAAACCAAAGAGTATAAGCTACCTAAAGAGTTTCAGAATAAATTAGATGAAAGTGCTACTTTACAAACCGCCTTTAAAGCTTTAACGCCTGGTAGGCAAAGAGGGTATCTTCTTTATTTTTCGGCAGCCAAGCAAACTGAAACACGCAAAGCAAGAGTAGAAAAATATACGAAACAGATACTTAACGGCAAGGGATTAAATGATTAATGCAATATTCATCGCATTTAATTTTAATTTTACTTGCTGATCTATTCCAATGAAAAAAACACTCTCAATTTTATTTACAATTATTTATACGTTAAGCTTTTCACAAAGCGTAAAAATAACCGCTTATAAAAAACAAGCTATAAACAATCTTTTTAAATATGAAGCCGATACAATTAGCTTCCCTGTAATTATTGCAAAGACTGATTCAATTAGCCGTAAGATAAATGCGCAAATAAGTGCAACCTTTATAGAACCTGCCTATGAAACAAAACCTTTTGAAATAGGGCTAGATTCTGCCATTAAAAACGGCTTAATTAATTTGAGTTATGAAGTTACCTATAATCGCAATAACATTTTATCTATCACTATAAATGCCGAAGGCTGCGGCGCCTATTGCAGCAGTTGGCAAACCTTTTTTAATTTTACCATAAGCACGGGCAATGCCATTTTAATAACCGATCTTATTAAAAAAGATAAACAGCTTCAATTTAAAGGCATGGTTTTAAAAAGAAAAACAGAAGCGCTTAACGCTTACAAAAAAGATATTGCCGAAAGCCTTAAAAATAATGAGGTAGATATAGATACTTATACATGGGCATTGCAGGAAGTTGACAGCAATTGCATAGAAGCTGCATCATTAGATAGGTTTTTTCTTTCAGCCGATGAGCTGGAAGTAGTTGATGACTGCCCGTTGCCGCATGCAATAAGATTTATAGAGCCTTCCTATAAATTAAATTATACATACACTGAACTGAAAGGATTTTTGAACCCTGAATGGGAACTATTTTAAATAATTAATTTATTTAAAAATATAAATCTGACACAGAATAAATGATTTATGTATAGTCATTTTAAAGAGAATATACTTATCTATATAAACTTGTTCATTATCTGAATTTACTTTATTTTTGATAGTGTAAATCCTAACATCCATGAAAAAATTATTACGTGTGTTATCTATCGCTATTTGTTTTAATATAAACGCGCAAACATGCGGCATCGGCGGTTGCGCTATTTCAGATACAAACTCAACAGGCAAATATCCGTCAACTACATTTTCAACCAGTTATTCAACTTGGTCTACGGTTAGCGCATACATGAATGCTGGAAATTATACCTTGTTTAATGTAACAAACGGCAATACCTACGAATGGACTTATTGCAGTGATTATGGCGGAAGCATGGGATGGGATGCCGAGCTTACTTTATTTAACAATGCTTCGGGCGTTAAGCTTTGTCACCAGGATAATTGCGGCAGATCAACTTGTGCTACAGCTCCCTACATTAGGTGGACCGCGACTTATACAGGAGTTGTAAAATTATTGACAACTGTTTCGGGTTGCATCACCAATAGCGGCTCTCCTTACTCTACTTTAGTGTGGAGAGATACCAGCGGTACGCCTTATGTACAGATTCGTGGGGTAGATGTATACAGCGGCAACAGTACCATTAACTGGAATCAGGTAAAAGCGGCAGGCTACACATTTGCCTGGGCAAAAGCCACAGAAGGTGTTGGTTATACCGATAGCGAATACCTAAACTATGCTGTAAACGGGGTAAATGCAGGAATGAAAATGGGTGCTTATCACTTTGCTCGTCCCGATCTTAATCCAAGTAATGCAGGTGCCATATCAGAAGCCAATTATTTTTTAACCGTAGCACAACCTTACATTACCCCTTGTCAATTACCACCGGCATTAGATCTGGAAGGCTCTTATTTACAAACCAACTTTACCAGTGCCCAGTTAACGGCTTGGGTGCAAAACTGGATGACCACCGTGCAAAACGCCACCGGCATAAAACCCATTCTTTATATTGGTTCGTCTACTTGCTCATACGTAAATAGTTCATTAAATACATACCCTCTTTGGAGAGATGACTTAAGCAACACACCACCGGCTAATATTGGTGTATGGACCACCTGGGCAATAAACCAATACAGTTGGACCGCTACCGTTGCCGGTATAGCGGGTAGCCAAACCGATGTGAATATTTTTAATGGAAATACGGCTGCATTTAATGCCTTTATGGGATGCCTTACCACAAATATTGATGAAAATAGTTTAAAAGATGCTTTTGTGATCTATCCAAACCCTGCGCACACGCAGTTTATTCTTGAAACAAATATTTCTGTTAAAGTAACTGTTTCAGTGTATGATATAAACGGCAGGTTAGTTATTGATCAATCAGCCACCGGAAATAAAATTATAGATGTATCCGCTTTAAATGAAGGCGTTTATACTGTATGCATTAAAACTTCAACAGGTACTGTAAATAAAAAACTTATTATTGTAAAATAAAGCATGTTTTTTTTAAAGTAACCTGGCATTATACATTTAAAAATAAAAACAAGAAGTCTTTTAAAACATTTCATTAATTTTACTTTTTAATAAATTAAAATGTTCAGAAAAATTTATTTATCGATATGTCTTGTTTTATCTGTTGCATTGCTCGCCCAATCGCCCAAAAAAGTAGTAAAGCAGGCCAAGAAAGATTTTAAGGCTAAAAACTATAAAGCTTCCGCCGAAGGATATACAAAAGCATTAGAACTTAAACCGAATGATTTTAATTTTATATTGGCGCGGGCTGCCGCTTATGAAAAACTACCTAATCTTACAAAATCCATAACAGATTATAAACAAGCCATCAACATCAAGCCAAAAACAAAAGCGCTATATATTAAAGTGGCCGATTTATCAATGGCTATAAAAGATTATAATACAGCTGCCGCGCATTTAGATAAGTTTTTATTGATGGATAAAAAAAATATAGATGCCCTGCAAAAATCATCTTATACCTACCTTAATTTAAAGCAGTTTAACGTGGCCTTAGATAAAGCCAACAAAGCCATTGATGTGCAAAAGTATAATCACCTAAGCCATTATTATAAAGCGCTTGCCTTAGATAGTTTAAAAGAATACGGCACGGCTAACCTTGAGTATAATTCTGCCATTAAATTAATGAAAGGCCTGTATGCCATAACTGAAAAGCCTGCCTCAAAATTTAAGCCATATTATTCTAACCACGCTTTAATTTTATATCGCTTATTAGATTATGATGCTTCGATAAAAGAATACGATATAGCTGCATCGCTTGATGCGAAAGACAGCGTAGAACCAAGGCAATTTTATATTTATTATTATGAGAGTCAGCCATATTTAAAGAAGACAGATTTTACCAATGCGGTTGGTTACCTTAATAAATCTTTAGCATTAAATCCTGAATTTATAGATGGTTTTTTAGCCCGTGGGGCATTTTTTAAACAAACAAGCCAGTTTCACAGTGCCATAAGCGATTACACCAAGGTAATACAATTAGATAAGAATAACGCAACCGCTTACTATGGCAAGGCGCAATGCCTGTTAGAATTAGGTACTTACCCGGAGGCCATTGCCGACCTAAAGCAAGCCGCGCAGCTGCAACCAAATAATTCTCAAATTAAAAATTTATTAAAAGATGCATCTGATAAAAATTACAAGGCCAATAAAGAAGCTGATGCCCCAACTTTTATAATTAGTTACCCTACGGTTGACAATAACGGATTTGCTAATATTTATGATAACCAGCAGGATATTTTAATTGAAGGCCAGGTAAAGGATAAAAGTTTTATAAACGAGATATTGATCAATGATCAAAAAGCCGACTATAACACTTCCGAAAAAAACCCGGCTTTTAGCTATAAACTATCAACCAATAATCTTACCAAGATAGATATTACCGTAAAAGATATTTACCTAAACGCTACTACCAAAACAATTAAGGTTGGGCGTATAATTGATAACACGCGTATTAAAGTTGATTTTGCAGGGAATGTGTTGGCCGATGATGCAGCCAAAACTCCGTACGCAAATAAAACAATTTTTATAACTAATGAAAAAGGTGAAATACTTTATCAAACAAAAACAGATGATAAAGGGCATTTTAAATTTGATAAACTACCATACGATAAAAAATATTTATTAAGCCTGGAAGTAGATGATGCAAGCCTTACCGGCATTACTAAATTTATAGTTACTGATAATGGGGGCAACACTATACTAACCTCTAAATCAACTGCAAAAGGCAAATTTAATTTTGAGATTATCCCTTCTAACCAAACTGTTATGAGTTTGTTAACTGTTAATGACGAACCTATAAAAATTGATATTAAAGGAAAGCTGATAGCGAACAATGCCAACAGAACACCATTGGCTTCTATTAAATTTTTATTGCTAAACGAAGTTAACGAGGTAATATCTTTTAATGTAACGGATGTTGATGGTAACTTCTCTTTTCAAAATCTGTTACCATCGGGCAAATACAATTTTGCCATTGATATTTTAGATAACAACAAAATAACGTACGATAAAATTTATGTAACGGATGAGAATGGAAAAATAATTAAAGAGTTAGCAAAAAATGATGAAGGCGTTTTTAAATTCAAATTTCTGGAAAGCGAGCGGGCTATGTTAGTTACACTAGCCGAAGATGATTTTGACCCTTGGGTAAATTTAAAATTTAGTAATACTAAAAAGGAAATAGAGATCATAGAGAATATTTATTATGAATCGGGTTCTTATAAAGTATTGCCTGCGGCAGAAACCGTGCTGGCTAAAACCGTTGAGAGTATGAAAAAAAATCCTACGCTTTTATTAGAAGTACAATCACACACAGATGCAACAGCGGGCGATGATTATAACATGGATCTTTCGCAAAAACGCGCCAATACAGTAGTAGATTATTTGGTAAGCAAAGGTATTGATAAAAGTCGTTTAACCGCAAAAGGATATGGAGAAACACAACTAACCAACAAATGCGCTAATGGTGTAGATTGTAGTGATGAAGAACACAGGCAAAACCGTCGAACTGTTTTTAAATTAAGATATCCTTAAATTTTTTACGTTCGGGATTACAGGGGAAATCCTTTTTATGTACTCAAAAAACTATAAGCGCAAAGCCCAACGGCGCATGAGATTGCTTCACTTTGTTCGCAATGACGAAAAGCCGGAACGCCTAAAACAAAAAAGAGGAACAAGTGTACACTTATTCCTCTTTAATAAAAAAACAATTGTTATTTATGCTTTTGCCTTAGCAGCTGCAATTTTAGCTTTAATGTTTTCTGTTGTTAAAGAATCCGGCCTTTCAATTGGGTGGCCTAAGGCTCTATCCCAAACTAAACTTGCCATAACACCTAATGCACGAGATACCCCGAATAATACGGTATAGAAATCATATTCGTGTATGCCATAATGCGCTAATAATGCGCCGCTATGTGCATCTACGTTAGGCCATGGGTTTTTAATTTTTCCGGTAGATTCTAAAATTGGTGGTGCTACTTTATAGATCATTTGCACAATTTCGCAAATGTCATCGTGCTTAATATAATTTTTATAGAAATCTTGCTGTGCTGTAAAACGAGGATCGGTTTTACGCAATACGGCGTGTCCGTAACCTGGCACAACTTTGCCGGCTGCTAGTGTTTTTTTAATGTATTCAGCTATTTGATCTTCGGTTGGCAAACCACCACCTAAGTTTTCTTTTAATTCCATTATCCAATTTAAAACCTCTTGGTTAGCTAAGCCATGTAAAGGGCCTGCTAAACCTGTCATACCAGAGCAGAAAGATAAATATGGATCGCTTAATGCGCTGCCTACTAAATGGGTAGCATGTGCAGATACGTTTCCACCTTCATGATCGGCGTGGATCGTCATGTATAAACGGAACAAACGTTTTACATCAAAATCTTCGTAACCCATCATGTGCGCTAAATTGGCTGCCCAATCTAATTTATGATCCGGTTCAATATGTATGTTGTTTTTGTATTTACGTCGGTAGATATAAGCTGCAATGCGAGGAAGGCGTGCAATAAGGTTCATGGCATCTTCGTAACAAAAATCCCAATAGTCTTTTTTACTGATACCTTTTGAGTATGCTTTTGCAAATACTGATTCCGTTTGCAAGGCAAGTATAGCGGTGCAATATTGCGTCATAGGATGTGCATCAACAGGTAAGGCATCAATTACATCAAATACGTGTTTTGGTACTACGCTGCGTTTTTGCCATTCGTTGGTAATAAAAGTTACATCATCGGTTGAAGGTAATTCGCCTACTAACATTAAATGAAATATACCTTCGGGTAAGGGCTCTGTGCCACCGGGCGCCTTTGGTAATTGCTTCCGTAATTCGGGTATTGAATATCCACGAAAACGAATACCTTCTTCCGGATCTAGTTTAGAAGTTTCGGTAACCATGCCTTTCATACCCTTCATGCCTTGGTAAACCTGAGCTACGGTATATTCACCAAGTACCAGATCTCCACTGGTTTTAATAATATCTTTTATCTCTGCTGCAAGCGGTGTTGCTTTATTTTGAAATTTTTCTTTCAACTTATCCATATCTGCTATTTTTAAAAAGCATATAAATTTAATTGGTTTTTATATACAATACGTTATTTTATTGAAATTAATTTGTTAACGCATTGGCAGCTCCATTAACAACACCTCGGCTTTTGTACTTGCTTTTACAGTTATTGTTTCAACATCTGTTATACCAATTCCATCACGTTTTTCTAAAGGATGGCCATTTACGGTAATATTTCCTTCAATAACAAAAATATAAACACCGTTATCCTTTAAATTTAATGTATGGGTAAGTTCTTTGCCCGTATCTAAATCAGTTAAGTAAAACCAGGCGTTTTGATGTATCCACAAACCGGCGTCATTTTGGTTAGGAGAAATTATTTGTTGCCAGTTATTTTTTCTATCAGAAATATGTAAGGAAATTTCTCCGTAACGTGGTGCCACATTTTGCTTGTTCGGAAAAAGCCATATTTGTAGCAGCTTTAGTTCTTTATCTTTATTATAATTTTTTTCGCTGTGCTCAATGCCTGTGCCGGCGCTCATAACTTGTATATCGCCGGCTTTAATAACGGAGGTATTGCCCATGCTATCCGCATGCTCTAAAGCGCCTGAAAGCGGGATAGTAATGATCTCCATATTATCGTGGGGATGTCTGCCAAAGCCCATTCCCAGCCCAATTACATCATCGTTTAGAACACGTAATACCCCAAAATTTACACGTTCATCATCATGATAGCCTGCAAAACTAAAACTGTGGTGCGCGTTTAACCAACCGTGGTTTGCGTGGCCGCGTGTATTGGCTTTATGAATAATTACTTTTTCCATGCTAAATATATTTTATGGTAAAGCTATTTATATAAAATAAAAAAACCGCTTCAATTGCTTGAAGCGGTTTTAATTTTAGTTAATTAAATTATTATTGGATAATAATCTTTTTAATTGTTTTGTTATTGTTGCTATCAGTAATGTTAGCGTAGTAAATACCTTTTGCTAAGTTTGATAAATCAACACTTAAAATAGTATTTGTTACGTTGTTCTCTGCTCTTGCATAAACTGTTTGACCTAACAAATCTACAATAGTAAAGTTTAAATTAGTTGCTTCTGGTAAAGTAACTGCAAAATTAAACTGGCCACTGTTTGGATTAGGAAACAAAGTAATGCTATTGCCTAAGTGGTTAGTTTCAATATCTGTGGTTGTTGCAGTACATGCAATAGGAATGATACCAAAACTGATTGGAAGACCAACGGCAGACTTTATATTATACCAAGTTAAAGTATTGCTATTACTTGGTTTAAGTTGAATGCAACCAGTACCTAAGCCAGAAGTATTAGATGTAAACTCATCATTAGACCAAACAACAGCAGTATCTCCGCTTACAGTTGGTAACGTTAGTGTTAAACCAAATGTGCTTGTCATAGTAACCGGTGCAGCAAACATTACCGGATATGCTTTCATATAACCTGTATAGTTATATAAATTATTTCCAAAATAATCAGGACCTGCTGTGTTAGCAGAGGCCACTACAGATGTTAAACTTAATGTTTGAGTTGCTGCTGTGGTTGTACCCGGTATTATTCCGCCACTTACGTCTGTACCTGTATTAGTCATTTTTAGAGTTAGTACACTAGATCCTTTTGTACCAATATTTGAAGCAGATTCTCTATAGAAAATAATCATAGCTCCTTTAACTTTTGTTACATTAGTTGGATAGATTGATTGGCTATAAACCTCACCAATTGTTTTATTTGTATAAGTAACAGTACCGGTAGAGGCGGTTAAAAGTCCGGAACCTGTAAGATAACCCGTTGAAGCGTTATAAAGTGTTATTGTATCGGCAGCATTTACATTTGATAATGTATCGCACGAGTTAGCGGCAACAGTACAAGAGGTTACTGTTATGGTGTGAGATACCGAGCTGGTATTAACCGTATTAGTAGCAGCCAGAGTAACAACATAAGTACCAGCCGAAGGGAAGGTTATACTTGGATTTTGGCTGGTTGCCGTATTAATAACTACGCCTGTACTTGGGTTAGAACTCCAAGCCCAAGAAACCACAGGGCCTCCCGTTGAAGCATCTGTAAAGACTGCCGCTGCATTAGTACAAATACTTGATGGGTAGGTAAAACCCGCTACAATTGTTGTGTAGGTTTGCGTTACACCTGCGCAAAGATTAGCAGCAGATGTTGTTAAATTACTTCTATAAGCTGATCCGGCTAAGGAGGCATGTATACGGTTAACTTGATCATTAGTAAACATCCACATACCACAATCATTACTATAATCCATAAAGTTCATATACATTTCACCATCAGGGGAGTTGCCGGTGCAAGTTCCGCTATGGTATGGATAAGCCTGCCCGCAATTTACATAGTTAGCTGCTGCCGCTGGTGGTGTATCATTACAAAAATCATTAGCACAAGTACCATCGCCCCAAATGTGGCGTAAACCTAACCAGTGGCCGGATTCATGCGTTAACGTGCGCCCTTTGTTATAAGGAGCAGAAGCTGCTGCACCGGTATTTCCAAGACCGGTATATACGCACCAAACACCATCGGTAGTAGATTGGTTGGTAGCACTCATGCCCCAATTACCGGAAGCCCCACCGTTTTGGCTGCTAGATACGGCAGACGAACCGGTAGCAGATACAGGTGGAAAAGTAGCATATCCTAATAAGCCGGATGTACCTCCATCACTTACCCAAACGTTAAAGTATTTAGTAGGATCCCAGATAGTTGCGGGTTTAATTTTTGTATCAAATAAAGATTGCACATTAGATGAAGCAGATGGCTTTGTACTATTTGCACCTACCGTATAAGACTGACGATCAATACCTGGTTCCGGTAAAGTTACCCCACTTGGGTTTTTAGTAGCCAAGCAAAAATACACACCAGATGCACCAATGGCAATACCGCCACCTGAGTTTAAACTAGCTGCGGCAACACTATTACTCGGTACTGCTGCATACTGATAAAAAGCAGGCTTGCTACTTAATGTCATTGCACTATATAAGCTTGTGTTATAACCCGTTCCATTATAATCAGCATTTAAAATAGGTATTTGAGAATTTACCTGTGCCTGCGATATGTTATGTCCAACACCTACAGCTTCTCCTTCATGTATTATGTGAAAAATGATAGGAATAGTATAAGTAGTAGCAGCCGTTCTGCCGTTTAAAACATTTTCTTTATGAATCTTTACCATTTCGTTAAAAGCTTCATCCCACTCTTTAGTTGGCGTAGCTGTGCCGCAACCACGCTGAGGTAACTGACCGGTTCGGGTATTTGGTTCAGAAGTACTCTGCGTTTGCTGATTAGCTAATTTCTTTTTTACGGGTGCTCCTAATTTAAGAGAGCCCTGCGCCATTACCCCTGCACTAAGCAAGGCAAAAGCCGCTGTTGTTAATGTTAGTTTTTTCATTTGTTTTTGGTTAGTAATTTTGATTATGCAATTTTATAAAAAAATACATCAAAAACAAATATCAAACAATAAAAAGTGACAAATAGGGCTTTTATTTAACAGAAAAATAGGTAAAAAACCAGATTGTCTTCAGTATTACTTCTCCTTCCAAAAAATAACCAATAATGCGTACCTTTAAACCTTTAAAATATTTTTATGGAAAGCGTTAGGCAAAGCAAAGTTGGTAAGTTGGTACAAAAAGAATTGGCCGAAATTTTTAGAAGTGAAGCGCGCAATTTATTTAATGGCGCCTTTATTACTGTTACGGTTGTGCGTCTTACGCCCGATATGGGTTTGGCAAAAGTTTACCTAAGCATAATGGATAAAAATAAAGAAATAATTTTAAAAACTGTTACAGAACATGCCGGCGAAATTCGGTATCGCCTGGGTAATTTAGTAGGGAAACAATTACGCATTGTACCTAACCTGGTTTTCTATATCGATGATTCGCTTGATTATGCCATGAAGATAGAAGAACTTCTAAAAAAATAAGTTTTGAATGTTGCCCTTTATATAGCACGCCGTTATTTTGTGGCAAAAAAATCTACCAATGCTATAACGGTTATTAGTTGGATATCTGTATTGGCCATTGCCGTTGGCACAAGCGCGCTTATCATCATTCTTTCTGGTATGAATGGTTTAACCGGTTTGGTGCAAACCCTATACAATTCCTTTAACCCGGATATAAAAATAACAGCTGCCAGCGGAAAAATATTTACAGCCAATAATACTTTTATTATGCAGATAAATAATGTAAACGGTGTTGCCTATATAAGCAAAACACTGGATGATAATATGCTGCTTAAGTTTAACGACCAGTTACAAATTACACACATAAAAGGTGTGGATGAAACCTTTAATAACGTTACCCACTTTGATACCTTAGTAGTGGAAGGCAATTTTCTTTCACCGCAAAAAAACAACCAGCTTGTTTTAGGTAAAGGGGTTGCTTATCGCCTTGGTGTAGGACTTACTAATATGTTTACGCCTGTTAGTGTTTTTTGTCCCAAGCGTAGTAATTCATCCAGCTTAAACCCCGAAGATGCTTTTAATGAAGAGAAATGTAATGCTACCGGGTTTTTTACCATTAATGATGATTTTGATTTTACGTACGGGTTAATGAATTACGAAACCGCCCGAAGCTTGTTGCAATACCCTGCCAATAGTGTTACGGCTTTAGAAATTGCCTTACAGCCAAACGCAGATGCGGATGCTATCAAAGAGGAGATACAAAAAATTGCCGGAAAAAACTTTATTATAAAAAATAAATACGAACAGAACGATGTGCTTTTTAAAACATTAAAAACAGAAAAATTATGGACGTTTATCATACTTGCTTTTGTATTATTAATTGCCACCTTTAATATTATTGGTGCCTTAACTATGCTTATTATCGAAAAGAAAAAAGATTTACAAACGCTTTCGGCTATAGGTGCGGATGTTACTTTGATACAAAAAATTTTTATGGCCGAAGGATTGATGATCATATTTATTGGCGCAAGCATAGGCATTTTATTTGGCTACGTTTTGTGTTTACTACAGCAACAGTATGGCTTTATTACCTTTGATGAAGGTTATATTATAAGCGCATATCCTATCGAGGTACGTTTTAGCGATTTTATTTTAATTATGGCAACCGTTTTGTGCGCGGGTTTTATAGCGGCTATTTACCCTGTTAGAGTGTTTACCAAGCAGGGTCTAAGGACTGAACAGGCATAGCTACCAACCAATAACTTTTTTTACTTCTTCTACAATTTGCAAAACCGCCGGGCAAACAAATGTGTTTTTATACGTAAGGTCTAAAACTTGATACATGTTTTTTCTATTGGTATGCGGATATTCGCGGCACGCAGTTGGGCGGTCTTCATAAACACTGCAATAATTATCGCCTCCTAAAAACGGACAAGGTGCCTGCTTCAACACATAATCATTATCGCCATCTATCCGTAAATACTTTTCGGTAAAATCGTACGGTTTCAAGCGTAGGCGTTTTGCCACGCGTTCAATATCTTTCTGATAAAAAATAGGGCTTGTAGTTTTACAACAATTAGCGCAAGTAAGGCAATCAACTTTCTCAAAAACTTCTTCATGTGCCGTATGAAATACATCATCCAGGTTACGAACTTTTTTAGCTTTTATCTTTTTTAAGTATAATTTATTAGCTGCACTCAGCGATTTTGCCTTACCGGAAAACGAAGGGATATCCATTTACTTTTTTACAATTACAAAAACATCTTCATTGTTGCGTTTCATTAAATATGTTTCGCGAGCAAATTTTTCAATGCTTTTTTGATTGGTATGCAATTCTTCAATAGCTGTATTATTTGAAATAATTTGCTGTAAATAATAATCGCGTTCCTTCTCTAATTTTAAAACCTGTTGTTTTAAATCGTATTGTGTAAAAATGTCATTACGATCGAAAAAGGTAAGCCATACTGCCAGGCCAACTACGGTAAGCAAATATTTATTGGCTACCACCGAAAATACTTTTTTGAACATACCGCAAAGATACACGCTTATAAAATGAAGAAAAAATAAAATAATTTGTTTATGAATAGTGCAGTGTGTAAAACACGAAAAAAATTAAATAAAGAAGCCACCCGTTTATAGAGTGGCTTCTGGTTTTTGTCATGCTGAATTTATTTCAGCATTTGTTTCTTTTTATGAGATTCCGAATTGAAAATCGGCGTAGCCAAACAAGTTCGGAATGACCCAAGGCTAAGATTATGATCCGCAAGCTTCGCAAGCATCGGGGTTATCTAAAGAGCAGCTAATTTGTGCCTGCAATTCTTCTTCAGATAAAAGATGTGCTTGTCCACGTTCTATTAGCAATGTATCTTCGTTGCCTAACACCGCTACTTTTTCTAATAGCGCGCCTTGATCTACTGTAAATTTAATAGCATCGGCAGCAGCTTTGGTACGTAGGTAGTACATGCCTGTTTTTAAGCCTTTTTTCCAAGCATAAAAATGTGCCGAAGAAAGTTTTGCAAAGTTTGCATCTTGAATGAATAGGTTTAACGATTGAGATTGGTCGATAAACGCGCCACGGTCGGCAGCCATATCAATGATGGTACGTTGTTTAATTTCCCAAACTGTTTTGTAAATGCTTTTTATGTTCTCCGGTATTTCGGCAATGTTTTGTACCGAACCGTTTGCAGCAATGATTTTGTTTTTCAAATTCTCATTCCACATACCTAATTTTACTAAGTCTTTTAGTAAGTGTTTGTTTACAACTACAAACTCTCCGCTTAATACACGGCGAGAATAAATGTTTGAGGTATATGGTTCGAAACACTCGTTATTACCTAATATTTGCGATGTAGAGGCTGTTGGCATGGGAGCCATTAATAAGGAGTTACGTACGCCGTATTTTTTAATTTCTTCGCGTAAAATATCCCATTCCCAACGTGCGCTTGGTGTTACATTCCACATATCTTGTTGAAAAATACCTTTGCTGATTGGTGAACCAGGGTATGTTTCGTAATGACCATCAATTTTTGCAAGATCTTTACTTGCCGTTAGTGCTGCGTAGTAAATAGTTTCAAAAATTTCTGAGTTTAATTTACGTGCTTCATCGCTTTCAAACGAGTAGCGCATTAAAATAAACGCATCTGCTAAACCTTGTACACCTAAACCAACCGGACGGTGACGCATGTTACTGTTGCGCGCTTCCGGTACCGGATAATAATTTCTATCAATTACTTTGTTTAAGTTTTTGGTAGCAACATAGGTTACTTCAAATAATTTTTGGTGATCGAATTCTCCTTTTTCTAAATCAACAAAACGAGGTAACGCAATAGAGGCTAAGTTACAAACGGCAACTTCGTCGGCAGCTGTGTACTCAATAATTTCGGTACATAGGTTAGAAGATTTAATAGTGCCTAAATTTTGTTGGTTTGATTTTGAGTTAGCGGCATCTTTATACAACATGTATGGATTGCCGGTTTCAATTTGAGATTCTATAATAGCAGCCCATAATTCACGAGCCGGAATTTGCACACGGAATTTCCCTTCTGATTCGTATTTAGTGTAAAGTGCTACAAATGCTTCGCTGTGGCAATCGCTTAAGCCTGGGCATTCGTTAGGGCACATTAAACTCCAAATACCTTCTTCTTCCACACGTTTCATAAACAAATCAGGAATCCAAAGTGCAGTAAACAAATCGCGTGCGCGCATTTCTTCTTTACCGTGGTTTTTACGAATGTCTAAGAAATGAAAAATATCTGCATGCCATGGCTCTAAATAAACGGCAATAGAACCTTTGCGTTTTCCACCACCTTGATCTACGTAACGAGCTGTTTCGTTAAACACTTTTAGCATCGGGATAATTCCGTTTGATGTACCGTTAGTACCTCTGATATAAGAACCTGTTGCACGTACGTTGTGAATGTTGATACCAATACCGCCTGCGCTTTGAGAAATTTTAGCACATTGTTTTAGTGTATTGTAAATTCCATCAATGCTATCATCTTGCATTTGCAAAAGGAAGCAAGAGCTCATTTGTGGTTTTGGTGTGCCTGCGTTAAATAATGTTGGTGTAGCATGTGTAAACCAACGTTCGCTCATTAGGTTATATGTTTCAATAGCGGCTGCAATATCTTCTTTGTGAATACCAACTGCCACACGCATAATCATGTGTTGAGGGCGCTCGGCAATTTTACCGTTCATTTTTAGTAAGTATGAACGCTCTAATGTTTTGAAACCAAAATAATCATACCCAAAATCTCTATCGTAAATAATAGAAGAATCTAATTGTTGTGCATTTGCTTGAATGATTTCATACACATCATCTGCAATTAATGCAGCACGTTGTCCGTTTTTAGGATCTACATATAAATACAAATCGTGCATTGTTTTTGAAAACGACTTGGTAGTATTTTTATGCAAATTAGAAACTGCGATACGCGATGCTAAAATTGCGTAATCAGGATGGTTTGTTGTTAACGACGCAGCTGTTTCTGCCGCTAAATTATCTAGCTCCGTTGTTGTAACTCCATCAAACAAGCCTTCAATAACTTTCATAGCTACCTTTATAGATTCAACGTGAGTGGGTTCTAAACTGTAGCAAAGTTTTTGTACGCGTGCGGTAATTTTGTCAAACTTAACTGACTCGCGGGTGCCGTCTCTTTTTATTACAAACATATCCTTATTTAATTTTGTTGTTTTTACTTAGTTTCGTTACTGCAAATTACTTTGCTAATGTGTGTTTTGATGTTAAATCTTTATTTTCTATTAACAATGCTTTTTTAATTACTTTACTTTATTACTTTTTTGAGGCTACATACCCTAACGAGCCTGCTATTCCCGCCTAATTTGATTTGTATTAAGATTAAAGTTTAAAAGTCTTCGTCTAACTTAAAGACGTTATTCGATTCGTTATTCTTATTCATAACGCCGGCTTTTTGATATTCGGCCACACGTTTTTCAAAGAAATTGGTTTTACCCTGCAACGATTGCATTTCCATAAAAGGGAATGGGTTGGTAGCGTTGTAAAACTTAAGGCAGTTAAGGGCTACAAGAAGCCTGTCTGCACAAAACTCAATATATTGGCACATCAT
Source organism: Bacteroidia bacterium (assembly GCA_038206945.1). Taxonomy (GTDB): domain Bacteria; phylum Bacteroidota; class Bacteroidia; order B-17B0; family Aurantibacillaceae; genus PALSA-968. The sequence continues at coordinate 115,327 of JBBRAG010000002.1, forward strand.
ATCCGCATTCATCCCTATAAGCCTTACCGGCAGGGCATCTGATACAAATTCTTTTTCAATTTCAACTGCGTTTGTGATGATTTCAGTTACCTGTGAAACGGGCAATTTACTTACTAATTGGTTGTATAAAAGGCAGGCAAAATCGCAATGTAAGCCTTCATCACGAGAGATTAACTCGTTGCTGAAGCTTAAACCCGGCATTAAACCACGTTTTTTCAACCAGAAAATAGAGCAAAACGATCCTGAAAAGAAAATTCCTTCCACGGCTGCAAAGGCAATTAAGCGTTCTGCAAAAGATCCTTTACCAATCCAACGGATAGCCCATTCGGCTTTTTTAGTTACGCAAGGCAAGGTATCAATGGCGTGAAGCAGGCTGTCTTTTTCTGCAACATCTTTAATATACGTGTCAATTAAAAGAGAATACGTTTCTGAGTGAATGTTTTCCATCATGATTTGAAAGCCGTAAAAACAACGGGCTTCAGGGTATTGCACTTCATTTAAAAAGTTAATGGCTAAGTTTTCGTTTACGATACCATCGCTGGCAGCAAAAAAAGCTAATACGTGTTTAATAAAATGTTTTTCGTCGGCATTTAATTTTGTTTCCCAATCTGTTAAATCAGCTGCAAGATCAATTTCTTCGGCAGTCCAAAAGCTAGCTTCTGCTTGCTTATACATTTGCCAAATGTCATTATGTTTAATTGGAAATAGAACGAAGCGATCTTTGTTCTCGGTTAATAATGGTTCGTTTTGCATAAATTTTTACTCCTATATATTTTCAGACAAAAAAACGAATGGTATTACCATCTCATTCGGTGTTTGTGTTTGTTTTGTTTTTTAAAAGAACTTTTGTGTTAAATCAACGCTTTATTTTACTGCTCGCTGTTCTACAAAACAAGTTTAAAAAAGTTCGTTTCGCAAATTATTCAATTAACATTTTAGGTGCACTTTTAAACATTTTTGGTTTTTGAAATTTTGTTGATAAACCCTTGAATGCCTTTATTATAAATGATTTTGAAGCAACATGAAAAAAAATAAAAAATAAATACTAAATGTATTTGCAGCATCAAATTAAATGTTTATGTATATTAAATAATGTATGATATCAACTATATTTTGCATCTCGTCTGCATACAAAATACAACCTACAATTTACATTAAAGAAGCATTATTTCATCAGCAATGACCTTGTTAGCCAAATTTTGAAAAGAAAAAGTATCTGAAGTTTTTTCTAACAGCGTTAACATATATAAATACTGCGATAAAAAACGTTTGGCAGCTCTATGTTTTTCTTGTTCGGCAGCTGAGGTGCCTAATTCAAATAATATATCGGCAAGGGCTTGCTGTTTTTGAGGAGTCATTTCGTTTACATCGGTATCGTGTTCAACGGTTTCCAATTCAAAATCGCCGCCAAACAAGTCTTTTAATCCTGTTTTAACCGCTTCTTCAATTTCTTCAAAGGCACCGTCGTTTTTTTTAAGGTTTAGAATATAGGCGATCAGTAAACCTAACTTTTCAAATTCTCTTTCTAAATAATCTTTACGGTACATCGTGTAAAGTTACGAATATAAACCAATGTGTTTGCGTTAGGGATTGAAGGGAAAATCCTTTTATTGTAATGCTTTTTAAGCATTCAGCGAAGCAATTAAAAAAACTAAATTGATGAGCTAAATCAATAAAAGATTTAAACGAAAAGCCCGGCGGCTGATGAGATTCCAAAACGAGTTCGGAATGACGAAGAGCCGCAACGCCAAAAAAAAGATACTAAAACGAGTTGAGCATGCCATTTTATTAAGGTTTAACTTCTATCTTAAACAACTTATCTTTATCTACCTTTTTTACCTCCACATTGTTGTACAATTGTTTGCTGATGGATCCGTAAGGCGCAGTAATTACTTCATCTTTTGCAGTTAAACCTTCTAAAATTTGTATATTTTCATTATCCTGAATGCCTGTTTTTACAAAGATTATTTTTGCTTTTCCATTACGCAAAACAAAAACACAAACTCTTGGTTTTTGATTTTTCTCTTCGGCTTTCTTTTCATTTTTATCAGAAGATGTTTCTACCTTCATATTATCATCATTCGATTTATCAGCTGCAACACCAACGGGTTTTTGCAAAGAATCTGTACGTGTAGTTACTGCCTGAATAGGAATAGATAGCGCATTTTTTACTTTACGGGTTAATACTTCTACCGAAGCACTCATGCCCGGCCTAAACACAACCGGGTTTGTTTCAGTAATTAAAGCTTGATAAGATTCTCTAAGCACCCTAATTTTTACGGTGTAGTTAGTTACCTGATCGGCATTGATGCCACTGGTGTTTGCCGAGTTTGCTACCTCTGTAACCACTCCTCTAAATTTTTTATCCTGATAGGCATCTACTTCTATAAGCGCGGTATCACTTTTATGTACACGAATAATATCGTTTTCGTTTACATCCACATTCACTTCCATTTCGTTTAAATCGGCCAAGCGCATTATTTCGGTTCCTTCCATGGTGGCAGTCCCCACCACACGTTCTCCTAATTTCTTATTAAGTTTAGAAACCGTAGCATCAACAGGCGCATAAATAAATGTTTTTGCCAGGTTAGTAGAAGCTTCTTTAAAAGATGCTTGCACGCTGCCAATATTATATTCGGCGCTTTTTACACTTTCTTCTAAAGCTTTTATTTGTGCTTTGCCGGCTTCATATTGCGCTTTTGAAGCATCGTAATCTTGCTGAGAAATAACTTGCTGATCGAACAATTTTTTATTGCGATTAAAATTTGTTTCGGTGTTAGTTAAGTTTGCTTTTGCCTGCTCTAACAAAGCCATGCTGTTTTGCATACCCGATTTAGTGCTGTTTACCGTAGCCGATGCACGCTCTAAAGCCGATTCATAAATATCGGGTTTAATGCGACAAAGCAAGGTGCCTTTTTTTACACGATCGCCTTCTTTTACATATAATTCTACAATCTCTCCAGATACATCCGAACTTATTTTTACTTCCGTCTCGGGTTGAATTTTTCCGTTGGCGCTTACAACTTCCGTTATGTTTCTAAACGCTGGCATTTCGATACTTACGGAAATACTATTATCGTTAGAGAACATTTTTAATCCCAAAATAACTGCAATAACTACTATGCCAATAATTAATATCCAAACAAATCTTTTCATACTATAAAATTAAAAAGTTAAAGGTTTACCTTGATAATAATCTAAAACTTTCAGTTTAAAAATAAAATCATACTTGGCATTAAGCATATCGGTTTCCGTTTTTAGTGTTCTGTTCTTACTGTTATTAAAATCGAAAGAATTTAAAACACCGGCGTTAAATTTTTGTTCGGCATAACTAAAAGATTGCATAGATGTTTCGTAAGCTACTTTAGCTGATGTATATTTATTTAAAGCGCCCTGCGCATCTGTATAGGCTTGTACAATTGTTTTATAAAGTTGTTGCCTGGCAATATCATATCCATATTGGTTGCTTAACAATTGCAGTTTTGCCGTTTTAATATTTGAATGAGTTGATAGCCCGTTAAAAATGGGAATGTTTAATGTAAACGCTAAACTTTTATTTAAGTTGTTGCTAAGCTGGGTGCCCCAAGCTGTTCTTCGGGTAACGGTAGTAAAAGTTGGTTGTACAATTTGCTCTCCACTTGATGTAAAATAAGGGAGTTGCTGATAACCACCGTTAAAATTGCTGCTAACTACTGTTTGATCTAAACCAGAATATCCACTACCAATGGTTCCGGCTACTGTTAGGGAAGGACTAATTCTGCCTTTAGCATAAGAAAGATTTCTTTCAGAGCTCATTAAATTATATTCTGAGCTTTTAATTTTGTGTTGAGTTTTTAAAGCAGTATTATATATATCTGCGGGTTGGTAAGCGGCTAAATCTGCAGCCGATAATTCAAAGGCAGGTTTTTCAATCGTAAAATTATTTAAGGAATCTAAATACAATAATTGTTTTAACGACAATAACGAAAGATTATAATTATTTTGCGCCGTTACATATCCGTATTCATCGGTTGCCAGTTGGGCTTTTATATCATACACCGAACTCATGGCAGCGGCACCGGCATCGGCTAACTTTTGTGTTCGGTCTAATTGCTGTTGACTAATTTTTACTTGTTGATCGGCTACTTTTAAAAGTTCGGTATTGAAAACCACCTGTAGAAAAGATGAAGCCACATTAAGCGCCAGATCATTTTTTTGCTGCTCATAATTTTCTCGACTTGATAAATAGGCGTACTGATATTTTTTTACATTATTATATTGTTGCAAGCCGCTCCATAAAGTTACTTGTGCCTGTGCATAAAAATTTTCTGATAATACGGTGGCGTTGGCAAATTTGTTGGTGTACCTATCAATGGTTTGCCCTTGGTTATAGGTATGGTTAGCTCCGGCGTTAAGCGAAGGCAAAATAGTTGCTTTGCTTTGATTATAACTTACTTGGTTAATATCTGCGTTAAGCTCATTTTGTTTTATGGTAGGATTATTTTTTAAAGCATACTCAATACATTGCTGTAATGTCCAAGCCTGAGGAAATGCAGATATGCTTATAAAAGATAAAAAAATGAATGCTATTGTTTTCATAGAATGTTAATTAATGCAAAAGTAAAAACAACGCGGGTATATTTATCAGAGTTTAGTAAATGCGGAAATTTTTAGGGCTAAGTGGCTATAAGCAAGTATTAGTAAAGCTAAAGCAATCCCATTAAAACCAAGTAGCAAAAAACAAAAGGTGTAGAAAAAAACAGACTGTCAAATCGATCTAAAACGCCACCATGCCCGGGCATTAACGTGCCACTGTCTTTAACGCCGGCCATGCGTTTTAGCATAGATTCTACCAAATCTCCAAGATTGCCAAAAACAGCCACTATGATTGAAATTACAATCCAATGTATGATTGCTAATTGCGGAAAAATCATAGCTACCACAAATGATAAGGCAATACATAAAGCGATGCCCCCTATTGTGCCTTCCCAAGTTTTATTAGGCGATATTTTTTCGTAGAGTTTATGTTTGCCAAAGAAGCTTCCAACAAAATAAGCGCCTGTATCGTTTATCCAAACAAAGAAGATCATGCCTAATACTTTTTGAGGAAAATAACCACCGGCCTCATATCCTTGCTGAACAATTTTTGTTAGTAAAACACATGGTATAGCTACATACATAAAACCCAAAAGTGTAAATGTTGTGTTAATAAGAGCGCTCTCTTTTTTAAATAATTCTATGATAAGAAGAACAAATGGAAATATTAAGATTAACATAAAAAACTCTATCAATAAATTATTGGCCCACGTAACTGATACCATAAGCAGAAAATAAAACATATAGGCTGTTATTTTATGTGGCTTTGCATTTAAGTTCTCGCTTAGTTTAAAAAATTCATTTAAGCCAATAAAACCAACCACAATAAAAAATATAATAAAAGATAGATAACTGTACCAAACACAACCCAATAACAACGCCACAAAAATTAAGGCTGTTGAAGCGCGAGTATAAAAAGTTTTAACGTTAAATGCCATATATTAATTTATAGCAATTAGCAAATAGTTATTAGCTGGTAGCAAAAAACATGGAGTCATTATGTTTAAGCTTCGGTAGGTGCGCTGTTTATAGCTGCTGCCACTTCTTCTTTATCAAAAGGGCGTTTACCAAAAATAAGTTCTAAATCATCCCTAAAAATAACTTCCTTCTCCAATAATTTTTCGGCAAGAAGTATAAGTTTATCTTTATTTTCGGTTAAAAGCTGCTTGGTTTTTAGATAAGCCTTGTCAATTAATTTTTTTATTTCTTCATCAATTGTTTGCGCTGTATGCTCGCTGTAAGGCTTTCCAAACTGGTATTCCTGTTGGCCGCTGCTATCGTAATAACTTACGTTACCAATTTTATCATTCAAGCCATAATAAACTACCGATGCAAACGCTTGTTTAGTAATTTTTTCCAGATCACTTAAAGCACCAGTACTTACAATACCAAACATAATATCTTCTGCCGCACGGCCACCAAGGGCTGCGCACATTTCATCAAATATTTGATCCATAGTATTTAGCTGTCTTTCTTCCGGAAGATACCAGGCAGCGCCTAATGAACGGCCGCGTGGTACAATAGTTACTTTTACCAACGGAGATGCGTGTTCTAGCATCCAGCTAACCGTCGCATGGCCTGCTTCATGAAACGCGATAACACGTTTTTCCTGTGGAGTAATAATTTTGTTTTTCTTTTCTAAACCTGCAATAATTCTATCAACTGCATCTAAAAAATCTTGTTTTTCTACAAATTTTTTATCGTTACGGGCAGCAATCAAAGCAGCCTCGTTACAAATGTTTGCAATATCAGCACCGCTAAAGCCGGGAGTTTGTTTCGCTAAGAAATCAATATCCAGATCTTTATCTAATTTGATAGGCTTTAGATGCACTTTAAAAATTTCTCTGCGCTCGTTTAAGTCAGGAAGATCAACGTGTATCTGTCTGTCAAAACGGCCTGCACGCATCAATGCTTTATCTAAAATATCTGCACGATTTGTTGCCGCTAAAATAATTACTCCGCTGTTAGACCCAAATCCATCCATTTCGGTTAAAAGTTGATTTAAGGTGTTTTCACGCTCATCATTGCCGCCAAAAGAGGCGTTTTTTCCGCGTGCGCGACCAATTGCATCAATCTCATCAATAAAAATAATACAAGGCGCTTTTTCTTTTGCCTGACGGAATAAATCTCTAACACGAGAGGCGCCAACGCCCACAAACATCTCTACAAAATCAGAGCCTGACAACGAAAAGAAAGGTACTTTGGCTTCGCCTGCAACAGCTTTTGCCAATAAAGTTTTTCCTGTTCCCGGAGGACCAACTAATAAAGCTCCTTTAGGAATTTTAGCTCCAAGATCTGTATATTTTTTTGGCGTTTTTAAGAAATCTACAATTTCTTTAATCTCTACTTTAGCACCTTCTAAACCCGCCACATCGCTAAATGTAATATTTACGTTTATATCTTTGTCAAATAAAACAGCTTTACTTTTTCCGATATTAAATATTTGTCCGCCACCGGCACCACCATTCATACGGCGCATAATAAACATCCAAACAATTACCATTAACACAAGCGGCCATAGCCAACCAAGGTATTCTCCCCATTCGGTGCGGTCTTCGCGGGTTGGGTTAACAATTTTATCTTCTGCAATGCCGGCTTTTTCTTGTACTTGCCTAACTCTTTCTAAAAAGAATTTTACATCAGGTACAGAAACAATAAACTGCGAACCTTGCGCTGCTTTAGGATTTGCAATAATAGGTTTGTTGTTTTGCGTGTATCTAAATAACGATAAGCTATCAGGGTTAACACGTATTTCGGCTGTTTTTTCATTTACAATAGTAATAGAGGATACATCGCCCTTTGCAAGCATATTTTGTTCAAAAAAAGTTTCCGTTATTTTGTGCGTTCCGCCGGTTAAGCCTGCTGCACCATCGTAGTAAGCAATTACAATTACAATTATAACTATAATTGCATAGATCCAATAAAAATTAAAGCCCCCGCCACCTTTGTTATTTGGCATGCTGCCTTTGCGTAAACGATCGCGCATTTTTTCGAACTGATCTTTTAATTCTTCATTATTTTTTTGTGAAGAAGGTTGTGTAGGCTTGTCGGCAGTTTGATTACTGTTATCTGTTGGTTTCGATTCTTCCTGAATATTTTCGCTCATAATTTTATATGAAATTTATTTAAGTCTTGTTATTTCTGCATCAGCCCACAAATCTTCTAAACGATAAAAATCGCGTGTTTGTTGCTGAAATACATGCACCATAATATCTACATAATCTAATAAAATCCATTCGGCATTTTCCCAACCTTCGGTATGAAATGGGCGCTCATCTAATTGTTTTTTAACTGTTTCTTCTACCGAAGATGCAATTGAATCTACGTGTGTAGAAGATTCGGCATCTGCAATCACAAAATAATCGAATGAACGATTTTTGATATTTTTAAGATCTAAAATGGTTATATTTTTTGCTTTCCTGTCTTCTAACCCATCTATAATACTATCCAATAAAGGATTATTTGTTTTTAATTTTGTTTCTTCTTTTTTAGGAGTAACTTTTTTTACCACTTCTTTTTTGGCCACAATTTTTTTAACCGCTGCTTTTTTAGCAACTTCTTTTTTTATAGCCGTTTTTTTAACTACAGTTTTTTTAACGGCTACTTTTTTTATGGCTGTTTTTTTTGCTGCAACTTTTTTAGTAACAACTTTTTTAACTACGCTTTTTTTAGTAGGAGTTTTTTTAGCGGCCGCTTTTTTTGGAGATGCTTTTTTAGGCGTCTTTTTTACCGATGCCTTTTTAACTACCTTTTTTACCACAGCTTTTTTAATAATTTTTGCCATATAATTTTAATCGAAACTTTATTTTTACGCAATGGCGTATCGTACAAAGATAACATTATTTTTGCCGTTAATGGATACACTTTTTATTGGGCAACATATACTTGAATTAGATTCAACCGAATCTACCAATACTTATGCCATTAACCTAATTAAAGAAGTGCAGGTTGCCGAAGGAACTATTGTTTTAACGCATACTCAAACCAAAGGTCGGGGACAGGTTGGCAACACCTGGCAGGCTGAAAGCGGTAAGAACCTTACGTTTTCGCTTGTTTTGCACCCCAATTTTTTGGCTATAGATAAGCAGTTTTATTTAAGTAAAATTACTTCATTAGCTGTTTTTGCTATGCTGACAGATTTTTTAGATACAAGCCTTTATGACATAAAAATTAAGTGGCCAAATGACATAATGGTAAATAATAAAAAAATTGCCGGTGTACTTATAGAAAATATTTTACGTGGAACCTTTTTACAAAGCTCTATTATAGGAGTGGGCATAAATATAAACCAACAAAATTTTAATAATGTAGAAAAATCAGCTGTTTCCATTGGTATGTTCTTTCAGCAGGATTTAGATTTAAAACAGATTCTTCATTCTTTTTGTAAACATTTCGAAACTCTATACTTATCACTCAAGCAAAATAATTTACCTAAAATAAACTTTCATTATTTAGAACAATTATATAAGTTTAATGAATGGGCTGATTATAAAACTTTAACCAATTCCTTTAAAGCTAAAATCATTAAAGTAGAAGAAAATGGATTACTGCACCTTGTAGATGAGCAAAATAATATTTTAAAATTTAATTTTAAAGAAGTTCAATTAATTGGGTAACTATCTTCTTCCGCCACGTCCGCCTCCGCCTCCATGACCACCGCCTCCACCAACATGGCCGCCGCCGCCGCGATTACCACCACCCATACGTGTACCACCCTTATTATTATGGGGCATGGCTTGTTGTTTGGGTGCAGCTTCTTGTTTGGGCATAGAAGGTTTTGAAGCAATTTTCTCCTGCCTGGGTTCTGCCTGTTGCTTGGGAATTGCTTGTGGTTGGGTAGCAATTTTTTCCTGTTTTGGCGTACTTTGTTGTTTTGGCTGGTTCGTTACCGGCGCAGCTGCTCTTCCTCCCGTTCTTGGTCCGCTTACGGTATTTCCACTATTTCCGTTTGAAGAAGGCCCTACCGCCCTTCCACCCGCTCTTGGCCCATGATAAACATTGTTGGTGATATTTTTATGCACTACAATAGATGACTGCCTGTGTCCATAATATACCGCATGCGCCGCTATTATATGATTTTCATAACCTCTGCGATAATAGCTTCTATAACCATACACACCTGTCCAATAATGATGGTATCCTATCGGTCTCCATGGGCTCCACCAATGTGGGTAATAACCCCAATACCAAGGCGAATTCCAATAGGTATAAGATGGGCCATAAACATATTGCACGCTTGGCCATGCCCACACATTTACATAAACCACTGGTGCGGGCTGGGCGTTAGTAACCTGCGTGGGTTGCGCCTGCTGTTGTTCATCCTGAGGTTCAATAATATAATTTTTTCCGTATAGATCCTCATCACCAACAATTTGAACATGCGCGTTTCCGTTACCTTGTTGTTCTATTTCTATAACGGCAATATCCTGCGATTCGGTTGATGTAATTGGGTCTTGCAATACTAAAGAATGTAAGCCGTTCTTTCCATAATCAATAACGCGTATATAATCAGTCTGCCCATCATGATTCAAATCCAAATTATTGATCTTAGAATCAGGCGTGTTAAGTTTTTGTTCAAATTCTTCTACATTTTTAGATTCTTTAAATAAATAAAGAACACCGTACAAGTTTAAGTTATCGCCTGGTAAACCTAAAGAATCTGGGGCTGGAACCGTTTGCGCAAAACTTGTTTTACCAATTATAAGTGAGAAGGCAAGAGCCAATATTTTATGTGCGTTTTTCATAATATATTAGTACATCCAAAATTATGCCAGATCAATTATTCTTTCGTTAATTAATGTTATAATTTTTATTCCACATTTTACAGCTAATTATTCGGCGGTTGTAATGGTATCAAAATTATTCTTTTTAATGATTTTAATTCCATCGGAAGAAATTTTTACATGAGCTTTTTTACTATGAACTTCTATGCCGTTTTTATCAATATGCACATTTGTACTGCTGTCGTTAACATTAATAGGATGGTTTGATTCTTCTTCCTCTTCTTTATTATTATTCCTCAATTCTTCTTTGGTACAACTAAGGCAGGTTAATCCGTTAGCAGTCATCATCCAATACTTACCGCACATTTCGGCATCGTATATACCGTTTACATTTTCAACATCATACAATAATTTTTTAAGATTGTTATCTAAATAGATGATCTTATTTTTCGGAAGTTTTATAAGCACATCCACGCCTTGGTTTCTATATTTATCTTTACTTAAAAAAGAAAAATAATTATTAAGAACTAAAACCGAGTCTTGCTGCGCAGCCGTATAGTTAATGTTTTTGGCGCGCAACGAGGCCTCGGTCTTTTGCTTTCCTGAAGCAGTTCTCACAATTAGTACAGATACACTATCGTTCTCTGAAGTAATTATTTTTACCCTTGGTTTGCCCCACCAGATGGCGGGTTGTGCCGTGTTATTAATAAACCAATGGTCGTTACCCAATTCAAAATCCACATCCATATCTGCTTTTTGATACGTGTTACCTGCTTTAACATACAAAGTATCCTTGTTACTAACATGCGTGTCAATTTGTTTTTTCAATTGCGTTTCATCCGAGAAATCAGTCAATATATTTAATGATAAGCACAGGCATATACTTAAACCAACAAACCACAACGCACCGGCAGATAAATTCAACCAAAGATAGGATGTATATATACCAAAAATAAGTTTGAGTCCTTTGTACACAAACATACATAGTGGTATACCTACGCACATAGCTAGGCCGGTTTTAAACCAAAAGATAGAGAAATCTTGGCCCGTAAATGAATAGATAAACTCGTTTACACTAAGGCTTTCTATTTTACCGATATTAAATAAGATCAATAACAACGCTACAAAAAGCAGGGTGCCAAATAAGACAAACAAGGCGCCAAAAATTTTAGAGATCACTTTAAAGAGGCCGCGAAAAAGATTGTAAAAAAAGTTGGCAATTTTATTTCCTATACCATAATTTCTTTGGTAGTGAAATTCGCTTTTTACGCCGTTGGCAAAATCTTGCGCACGGTTTTTAAGTTGCTCTGCTTCATCTTTTACTGTTTGACTAATGGTATTAATATCAATTGGGTCGCCGCGCATTTCAAGCTTTTCAGCCGTGGTTTTAGCTTCAGGAATAATTATCCAAAGAATAATATAAAGCAATAAACCTGTTCCAAATCCAAAAAACAAAATTATTAACGCCAAACGAATCCATAAAGGGTCGGTCTCAAAATAAGAGGCAATACCCGAACACACGCCCCCAAGCATTTTATTATCTGCATCTCTAAAAACTCGGCGTGTTTTACTTTTATAATAATTATTGCCGGGCTGTGCTGTTGTGGTGTTATGTTGTTTCTCTTCGGTAAATGTATCTTCAAAATCAGTAGGTTTGCCCATAATATTTATGGCGGTGTGTATATCTTCATCTACTAACACCTGTTTACTAGCGTGGGTTTTAGCTTTCAATAATTCAGCCATGCGCGCTTCTATATCAGCAACAATTTCGTCGCACCCTTCTTCATTATTAAACTGGTTTTTTATCGCCAATAAATAATCTTTTAGTAATTGGTACGCGTTCTCTTCTATATTAAAGACAAGTCCTGCAAGATTTATAGTTAATGTTTTATTCATGATGTTTGTATTAAATATTATTTACGTTTATTTTCTTTTAAAAGTTTATTTACCGCGTGTGCCATTTCATCCCAAGTGTTTTCAAGTTCGCTTAAAAGCTTTACCCCTTGCTCGGTTAATTTGTAATATTTGCGTGGCGGGCCGGCTGTTGATTCTTCCCAACGATAAGTTAAGTAGTTGGCGTTTTTTAAACGGGTTAGTAAAGGATAAAGCGTACCTTCTACAATCATCATTTTAGAGCTTTTTAATTGTTCTATAATTTCGGTTGGATAGGCTTCTCCAATAGCTAACACCGATAGCGTACACAATTCTAACACGCCTTTGCGCATTTGAGATTGGGTGTTTTCTGTGTTAATGGTTTGTTTCATTTTAATGTATAATTTTTATAATTTCTAACTTCTTACTTAAGTGCTATGCAAAGATAAGTGCTTTGTTTACTATTATGCAACACATAGTACCATATTATAACATATACTATTGATAATCAGGTAGATTAATTTTAAAAAAGATTTAGAAACACCTGATTTATGATTAAAAAAGCTATTTAATTTTTAATTTTTGGCCTACAGAAAGCCTAGAGTTTTTGGTCAACCCATTAAATTGAAATAGTTCTGCCACAGAAATAGCATGTTCTCTGGCAATTTTATAAAAATTATCGCCTTGTTTTACGATATATGTTTCTTCTTTATTAACTTTATTTTCAGTATTTACTGCATTATCAGCCACCAATTTTTTATCGGTTATCGCTTTATCCGTTAAAGTTGCACCCACTTTTTTTATAGAACTTGTATCTATACCAGCCAAAGGTTTTTCCGCTTTATAAATAACAAGCCTTCTACCGGGGCGTAATCCTTTTTTTCCTACTAAATTCCAGGTGGTAATATCACCAACCGTAACGCCGTATTTACGCGCAATGGTGCTTAACCGTTCCCCGGCCTTTACTACGTGTGATATCTGAATTTCTTTAACGCGTGTTTGCACTAATATTTTTTGTTCTTCACTTTGCTTGCGAAGCATGGCATAAATTTCTTCTTCGTTGGTTACAAATTTACCTATAACGCCTTTTGGCATGGTTAGTATATTGCCTCCCGCAGGTATAATTTGTTTTTTATAAATAGGATTAAAATATTGTATCTCTTCTACTTCTACATCTAAAACACCCGCCAATTGCTGAAAAGAAAGTGGTTCTTTAATAATAACTGTATCCAATTCAAAATAACTTTTACGAGGTATATCCGGGGTAATGTTATGCTCTGGGTAATAAGTCATTACATAATTAGCGGCAATAAAGGCAGGTACATAAGCCTGGGTTTCAATTGGCAAATAAGGTCTAATTTCCCAATAGGTTTTTTTACCTCCACTACGGCGAATAGCCCTGTTAATAGTGCCCGGCCCTGCGTTATAAGCCGCCAACACCATTTGCCAATCTTTAAACATTTTATACAAGAATTGTAAATATTCTGCCGCGGCAACAGTTGCTTTATAGGGATCAGCTCGTTCATCAATATAAGACGTAACGTTTAACCCATACAATTTACCCGTTGGGTACATAAACTGCCACAACCCACTGGCACCCGCACGCGAGCGGGCAACAGGATTTAATGCAGATTCTATAACCGCAAGATTTTTTAATTCAAGAGGAATATTAAATTTATCAAATACCTCCTCAAAAAGCGGATAATATAATTGAGACAAGCCCAAGATACGACTCATTAATGTACGCCTTTTAGTGTACATTTTTATATAAGGCATTACGGTAGCGTTAAACTGCAAATCAAACGGAGAAGCGGCATCTAATTTTGCCAAGCGGTTTTCATATACAAAATCATCAAACTGCGGTATAGAATCTGGCGCGTAACCAAATTTATTTTTTGATGATAAAGGTTTAGCATATAATTTATCTAATATTTTTTTGGTGGCCAAGCTATCTAACGCGGCAGCAATAGGATCATCCTGCGCCGTAAAATTTTGCGCAAACGATGTGGTAAACATCATAAAGAAAACTACTATGTAAATAAACCAATTACGCATTTAAAATATAACGCACATTTTTTAAAAATGTTGCATTTACAATACTATTAAATTTTATTTATAAATAACATTTTTTTAACGTTCACTTATTAAAGAAAGATTGTTTAAAACAAAAAAGGCCGCAAAATGCAGCCTTTCTTAGATATTATTTTCTATTGTTTATTTAGCAACAACTACTCTTGCACCTAATTTTTCTTTAATACGTGCTGCTTTACCAGTTAAATTACGTAGGTAGAATAATTTTGCCCTGCGCACTTTACCAACTTTACCAATTTCTATTTTTTCGATAAATGGAGATGCTACCGGAAAGATACGCTCTACGCCCACTCCGTTAGAAATTTTACGAACAGTAAAACTTGCCGTAGCTCTTTCGTTTTTACGTTGTATAACAACACCTGTAAATAACTGGGTACGTTCTTTTTCGCCTTCTTTAATTTTATAGTGTACAGTTATTGTATCACCAGCTTTAAACTGTGGGTGTGAAACCTCTGGGGTTAATTGTTTTTTTACAAAATCAAGTAATAAACTCATGACTTCTTTTTATTTTAAATTTAGTTTTCAGCATTCGTTACCTTGTGTAACCAGCGGCTAAAAACAGACTGCGAATATAGTAAAATAAATTAATCTGAAGCTTTTTTAACTAAAATAGCTGTAAAAGATGAAATTTAGCTATGTTGTTCAAGATTTATAAGAGTTACGTTAAGCATGCGGCAAGAAAGGCTTATAAGAAAAGCTTTTTCCGCATTCTGCAAAGCAATTAAAAAATTAAAAATGAGCTAATTCTTAAAAAGCTTTACTACAGGCAGCCCACAACGTTAAATTTCTCCACGTAGCTAGTATGCAGAAACGTCCAAATACCATAATAATTGTTTACAAGTTTTTTAGCTTATTGCGGCTATCTGTTTTTTGATTTTTATTTTTGTTGCAATGATTAAAAACACCCTTATTTTATTTAGCTTATTAGTAAGTATAGCGTTTTACGCACAGCCACATTTTGAATATTGGGATGCCGATAAAAAAATTGTAAAAACCGAAGATAATTACAAACGCGGCGTGGCGCATGGAAAGACGGTTAACTATTTTAAAGATGGTAAAGTTTTTTACACAGGTTGGTACAATAATGGAAAAAAAGATAGTATCTGGAAATATTTTTATGAGAGCGGAAAACAAAAAGCCATTGAACACTACCAAAGTGGATTAAAGCAGGGCCACCATATATATTATTACAGTAATGGAAAGTTAGGCGAGGAAAATGTTTTTAAGAATGACAGACCTGACAGCGTTTGGACCTCTTACTTTGAAAACGGTAACCTGCGAAGCGTGGAAAGCTTTAAATACGGCACTAGGCAAGGCGCATGGAAATATTATTACGAAAATGGAAAACCGCAAAGCGATGGTTTTTTTGAAGTTGATAAAAAAAGTGGTCAACTCTTAAATTATTATAAGAACGGAAACATACAAGCGCAACAAAATTATTGTAATGGAACGCCTTGCGGCAAATGGGCAGAATTTTACGAGAACGGCCAGCAAAAAACCGAAAAAGAATATAAAGACAGTCTTGAGTATTTGATGAACCTTTGGAATGAAGACCATAAGCAACTGATTGTAAACGGTAATGGTTTGCTGGTGTTAACGTCAGATAACGGTAAGCTACGCGGTAAGGGTTTGTACCAAAATGGGTTGCGTAATGGTTTGTGGAAGTTTTATTTTGAAGATGGCGCTTTAGAATATACCACTACGTACCTCAACGGAAAAATTAACGGCCCTTATAAAGCCTTTTTTCAAGATGGAACCATAAAATCTGACGGAAAATATATTGAAAGCAAAAAAGATAGTCTTTGGAATTTTTACCGCAATAACGGCAGCATAGAAATGCAGGGAACCTTTAAAAATAATTTGCGCGAAGGTCAATGGATCTATTTTTTCGAAGACAGTAAAAAAGAAAGTGAAGGTACTTTTGAAAATGACAAACAAAACGGCACCTGGAAATATTGGTACAAAACCGGCGAGCTTTGGAAACAAGGTGTTTTTTCTAATAATTTAAAGAATGGTTTATGGACAACATTTTTTGAGAACGGAAAAAAATTGCAGGAAGGTAATTATGTAAATGATAAAGAAGAAGGAGAATGGCAGGCCTGGTGGAAAAATGGCGCACTTAAAGATAAAGGTTCTTTTACCAAAGGTATTATAACAGGCTTGTGGCAAGGCTTTTACAGCAATGGCAAAGCAAATTATTTTGGTAATTATAAAGAAGGAAAAAAAAACGGCAAATGGCAATATTGGTTTGAGCATACCGGCAAGCCTAAAGAAATTTCTAATTACATACTAGGTTTTAAACACGGCAACTTTATACAATATACCGAAAACGGTTTTATAGATACAAAAGGCAAGTACCGTAAAGGTAAGCAAACAGGAACGTGGCAATATTATTACGAAACAGGTGGGATACAGCGCGAACAGCATTTTAAGAACGGGCATCTATCCGGTAAAAGTATTACATGGCAAACAAACCAAAAACTGCAAAGTGTTATGAATTACAGCATCGTAAAAGATTCTCGTAAAGGGCATGAGCAAAGTGTACCCAACGGCACCTGGATTTTTTATGATAAGAACGGCGCTGAAATCAGTCGCATTGAATACAATAACGGTAAGCGCGTTAATTAAGATAGCTTAACAAATTAAGACACTTACGTATTTTAATTTTAGTAAATTTTAATATGATTAAAAACGGCTGTTTTTCAAAAAATATTTACCTAGCCGATGATGATGAGGATGATCGTATGCTATTTCCGGATGCTTTAAACGAAGTTTGTATAGGCTCTAATTTAACAATGGCAAAGAATGGTTCTGAATTAATGAATATTTTAGACCTTCCTCCGTTGGCAATTAAGCCGGGCTATACCACAAAAAAATGAGAAAGGCGAGATACAGATGTGGCTGGGTACCAGTACTGACATACAAGATCAAAAAACATTTGCGCAAAACCTGAAAAATTTAGTGCGAGAACGTACGAAAGAATTAAAATACGCAAACGCCGATCTTGAAAACAAAAATCAGGAATAAAGCTCTTTTGCTTACATATCAAGTCATGATCTACAGGAACCTTTAAGAAAGATACAGACCTTTGTATGTCGTATAAAGGACTCTGACTCAGAACGACTTTCGGAGAATGGAAAAAATTATTTTAACCGCGTAGAAAATTCAGTCCAAAAAATGCAGACACTTATTAATGATCTGTTAACGTATTCTAAAGCCAGCGGGGCAGAAAAAAAGTTTGAAAAAACTAACCTAAATAATTTATTATCCGAAATTAAAAATAATTTTGTTGATACCATAGAAGAAAAGAATGGCTCATTACTAATTGATACTTTACCTGATATTAATGCAATATCTTTTCAATTAAGGCAGCTTTTTATAAATTTAATTTCTAATGCGTTAAAGTTTTTGAGAACAGATGCAGCTCCAAAAATTAAAGTGGCATATAGCAAAACAAAAGGCTTAGATATTAAAAATTTGAATTCGCAACCATTGGAAGATTACCATCATTTTACGGTAAGCGATCATGGAATTGGTTTTGATAAAGAATACGAACATAAGATATTTCAGGTTTTTCAAAAGCTTCAAAGCAAAAACGAATATGAAGGTACCCGCATAGTACTTTCTATTTGCAAAAAAATTACGCAAAATCATCATGGTTTTATTTCAGCAACTTCTGTAAAGAATGTGGGAAGTTCCTTTCATATCTATTTACCTGCTTCTTTGTAGGAAATTTTCCTCGGTTTATATTAATTTCTTCGTTTAGGTAGTTTCCACGGCTGTTTCCACACATTTTTACTGGCAATAAATTTGTATTATAAAACAAAGAGGATAACAATTAAAAACAGACAAATGGAAACAACACAATTTGATAACGAGCAAGGTCAAGGTAACCAAGCAAATCAACAAGGAGAGCGTGAACAAGGTTTATTACAAAACGGGTATGTAATGCAAAGTAATCCTTGTCCTGAAACATACCCGCAGGATTCTTTTACTGACTAATAAATATTTAATTTTTATTGAAAATATTTTTCAATTGGTTGATACAAACGTGCGTATAAAATCAGTAAAATTAGACCTTACTTTTGAGAGGTAGCAAATACGGCTGATGCATCGGTTAAAAATTTAAGCCGGTAAATACCTTTGCGTTGCTCGTGATGAGTATTGAAGGCGCGTAAATACTGATTCTCCAACTTTAACCCATTTGATCATCTAAATTGCTCAATAACATAAGATAATTTTCCGCTTTCTCCTTTAGTACACCATTTAAGTGTACCTATTTTTAGGTAATTTAAAATTGCGTCTTTTATAAACAAAAAACCCCGAAATTATCGAGGTTTTTCTGTTTTACTACCTTAGGTTGTCCGATCAGGGCTCGAACCTGAACTCTGCTGAACCAAAATCAGCCGTGTTGCCAGTTACACCATCGGACAATTGGGTTGCAAATTTAGGTTTTTTTTTTAATTGAAAAAGTATATCGTAAAAATATTTTATTTCAATTGATTTGAAACCAAGATACTTGTCAATAAATAAAAAAGCCCCTGTAAAACAGAGGCTTTAGTGAGGTCCCGGGCGGATTCGAACCGCCGTAGCAGCTTTTGCAGAGCTGAGCCTAGCCACTCGGCCACAGGACCTTTTGTAAAAGGAATGCAAACATACAAATTTTAAATAAATTACGAAATAGAATATTTACTTTTTAATTGCATAATACTTCAAGCAATCTTCACAAAGACAATCTGTAAATTCTTTTTTTAGATGTTGAAGAGTAATCACATCTAAAGTAATCGTTTCGCACCAACACCCAGATTTTCATTACAGCAAGTTAATTCTTTTTTTCAGCGAGAGCATTTTTTAAATGCCATTATTCTATCTCTACATAAACTTTTTCTACATGTCCGTGCATAGGCGGGTTAAGCTTGCTAACACGTACTTTGGCTTTGGTAATCGTTTTAAAATCTTTTAAAATAGCAGTATGTATGCGCATGGCTGCCTGCTCTATCAGTTTAGAACGAATAGCTAATTGTTCTTTGGCAATTTCATACACGGCGCAATAATCAACTGTTTTAGTAAGATCATCTTTTTTTGCTGCTTCGGCAAAATCAATTTCCATATATACATCTACAATATAATGCCCACCAATCAAACCTTCTTCATCCAAGCAGCCATGGTAAGCGTATAGTTTTATTCCTTCAACAGCAATGGTATTTTTCATACGGCAAAGCTATATATTTATCAAATGCTATCACGTAATTATGCTTACTTTTGTATCGGTTATGGCATCGGCAAAAAACTCTCCGTTAAAATATATTATCATTACTTGGTTAATTGTTATTAGTCCGGTAATTTTCTTTTTTATGTTAATAATGCTCACCTCTATGGGTACTTTTGGCGATCTGCCCGAAGTAGAAGAACTTCAAAATCCGAAGAATAATTTAGCGTCTATTGTTTATAGTAGCGATGGAAATATATTGGGTAAGTTTTATAAAGAAAATCGTGTAAATGTTAAGTATAAAGAGCTTAGCCCTAATTTGGTAAACGCTTTAATTGCTACCGAAGATGCCCGTTTTTTAGAACACAGCGGTGTTGACCTTAAGGCCTTATTTCGTTCGGTTACAGGGGTAGTTACCGGTAGTACACACTCGGGCGGAGGAAGCACCCTTACGCAACAGCTGGCTAAAATGCAATTTCCAAGAGAAAATTTAAGTAAATTTCAATTAGTGTTTCGAAAAATAAAAGAATGGATAATTGCCATTCGCTTAGAGAAACTTTATACAAAGCAAGAAATTATGACCATGTACCTAAACAAGTTCGATTTTTTGAATTTGGCTGTTGGCGTAAAATCGGCTTCACAAATATATTTTAATACTACACCAGATAAATTAAATGTTTCGCAGGCAGCCATGTTGGTGGGCATGGCAAAAAACCCCTCTTTATTTAATCCGGTTAGGTTTGCAGATAGAACCCAGCAGCGTCGTAATGTAGTGTTGCATCAAATGGTAAAGTACGATTATCTGCCGCAGGCAAAATATGATTCACTTAAAACGCAGCCGCTTCATTTGGTTTTCCGACCAGAAGATCATAATGATGGCTTGGCAACTTATTTTCGTGAATATTTGCGTGATAATTTTTTAAAAGAATGGTGTTTAACACATAAAAAAGAAAATGGTAAATCGTATGATATTTACCGGGATGGGTTAAAAATTTATACCACGATAGATTCTCGCATGCAACGATATGCGGAGGAAGCCGTAAGTGAACACATGCAAGCTTTACAGGCTTTATTTGCCAAAGAATGTAAAACAAAAAAGAACGCACCTTTTGCCTGGAATGTAAACAAAGATGAAATTAAAAATATTATGCAAAGTGCTATGCATCGCAGCGATAGATGGAGATCGATGAAAGCCGCAGGTAAATTGGAAGATGAAATATTGGCATCGTTTAAAATACCTTTAAAAATGACTGTCTTTAGCTGGAAAGGAGAAATTGACACAACCATGACACCTTACGATTCTATTAAATATTACAAAAGCTTTTTACAAACAGGGTTTATGGCCATGCAGCCGCAAACGGGTTATATTAAGGCTTGGGTTGGCGGCATTAACCATACACATTTTCAGTACGATCATGTAAAGGTAGGTAAACGCCAGGTTGGTTCTACATTTAAGCCCTTTGTTTACGCATTGGCCATACAAGAAGGGTACTCGCCTTGCTATCGCATACCAAATGTGCGTACCTGCATCACTACCGAAACCGGACAAGAATGGTGCCCTGATAACTCTGCCGGAGATGAAAAATTTGAAGGAAAGATCATTACCTTAAAAGTTGCTTTGGCTAATTCCATCAATTATGTAAGTGCTGCTTTAATGAAACAATTTGGCCCAAATGCGGTAGTTAATCTCGCAAAAAGAATGGGTATTACATCGCATTTAGATGCTGTGCCTGCGCTTTGCCTGGGTATTGCCGATATTTCTTTATATGAAATGGTGGGCGCTAACTCAACATTTGCCAATAAAGGCACATATGTACAGCCTATTTTTGTTACGCGTATTGAAGATAAGAATGGCAAAGTTTTAGAAGAATTTGTACCTCGTACCGAAGAGGTTTTTAATGAAGAAAAGGCGTTTGTAATGTGCGAATTAATGAAAGGCGTAGTACAATCGGGCACAGGTTCGCGCATCAGGTATCGCTATAATTTAATGAACCCCATTGCCGGTAAAACAGGTACAACACAAA
Organism: Bacteroidia bacterium; assembly: GCA_038206945.1. Lineage (GTDB taxonomy): Bacteria > Bacteroidota > Bacteroidia > B-17B0 > Aurantibacillaceae > PALSA-968. The sequence continues at coordinate 136,821 of JBBRAG010000002.1, forward strand.
ACAACAGCGATGGCTGGTTTATTGGCTTTACGCCCGATTTGGCAGCGGGTTGCTGGGTTGGGGGTGAAGACAGGGCTGTGCATTTTAATACCACCGACCAAGGGCAAGGAGCTAGTATGGCCTTACCTATCTGGGGAAAATTCTTTCAAAAAGTGTATGCAGATAAAAGTATAAAAATTGGTAAAGGAGATTTTGAAAGACCTGCAAAAATGAGCGAGATAGAACTTGATTGCGGGAAATATGATGAGGGCATGAAGCAAAATACAGAAGAAAATTCAGGAGACAAAGATCCGTTTGATATGTAATTTAAGTAAAAATGATTTATCGTAGAACGTTCATATTGATAAATAATTACACAAGGCATAAAATATTTTTTTTTTTGCGAATAATATCATAAACTTGTACAACTATTTAATAGTTATTTAATAGGTTATTTATGAAAAAGACAACTATACTGACCATTTTTTCGACGCTTTTAATAGCCTCTTGCGGTGGTGATAAAAACAACGAACATAATAGCACTCCAACTGTTGAAGCTAAAGGTGGTAAAGTTTATGGCGGTTGCCTACGTATGGCAGAAACTGAATCTTACCAAAGTTTGAACCCAATTTCTATATTAGATGTAACTTCTAACTTTATTGCTACTCAAATTTACGATGGCTTGGTGCGTTTAAATAATGGTACTTTAAAAGTTGAACCAGCCTTAGCCCAAAAATGGGAAGTTGATGCAACAGGCACAAAATATACGTTTCATTTAAAAAAGGGCGCTACTTTTCAGGATGATAAATGTTTTTCTGGCGGAGTTGGCCGCGAAGTAAAGGCGGCAGATTTTAAATATTCTTTTGAATTATTATGTAAAAATACGTCAGAAAATGAAGCTTTTTTTAGCACATTTAAAGATAGGGTAAAAGGCGCTAACGCTTATTACGAAGGTAAAGGAGAGTTAGATGGCGTTAAAGTAATTGATGATTACACACTAGAAATAACGTTAGAACACCCAAGTACCGTTTTTTTACAAATACTGGCAGAATCTTTATGTGGCGTGGTTGCTAAGGAAGCTGTGGATAAATACGGTAAGGATATGAAAATTGGTGCGGGTGCCTTTGTGTTTGATGCAAGCTCCAATAAAGAAAGGATAATTCTTCGCAAAAATCCAAATTATTATGGCGTAGATTCTTCAGGAAACAAATTGCCTTTTTTAGATTCTCTTATAATTTTTATAACACCCTCAAAAGATCAGGAACTAACATTATTTAAAGAAGGAAAACTGGATATGATAACTTCTTTACCCTCTCAATCTATTAAAGAAATGGTAGAAACGCAGATACAGGATTTTCAAAGCGCCCCACCAAAATACTTATTAGATAACGCGGCAGAAATGATCACGCAGTATTATACGTTTAACGTTAGTCGCCCGCCGTTTGATAATCCAAAAGTGCGTAAAGCATTTAACATGGCTATTAACCGCAGGCGCATTGTAGAAGAGGTACTAAACAATCAGGCCTTTGGCCCGGGTATTAACGGCATAACCCCGCCTACTTTTCCCGCTTATGATATTTCTAAAATTAAAGGGTATGATATAGATGTAGCGGAGGCTAAAAAACTTTTAGCCGAGGCTGGGTATCCAAATGGCAGGGCTTTTCCAACTGTTAAGCTAATTTTAAACAGTGGCGGAGCTCGTAATACAAATGTTGTAGTAGAGATACAAAAGCAATTGTTGGAAAACTTAAATGTAAATGTTGATTTTGAAGTTATACCAATGGCTAAAAAACTGGAATTATCTTCAACCGGCCAATCTGATATTGTTAGAGATGCATGGGTGGCAGATTATCCAAGCCCGGAATCTTTTTTAAGCATGTTTTATGGGGCTGGTGTACCTAAAGATGCTGCTCAAAAATCGTATCCAAATACGGCTCGCTACAAAAATGCTCAGTATGATAAATATTTTGAATTGGGCAGAGATGCTATTAACAGGGATAGTAGTTTTGCCTATTTTATGAAAGCAGAACAGCAATTAATGAATGATGCGCCTCTAATGGTTTTATGGTATGATGGGAATTATCGCTTAACAAGATACGGCATACAAAATGCAAACACAAATGCCATGCGTTACCGTAATTTTTCTGATGTATATATTAAAATGCCTGCATCAACAAAAAAAGAAACCAAAGATTCTGCCAAGTAATACATTGTATGATGTAGCTTTACAATGTACATTGTTTTAATGAGCATTGATTATTATCAAATACTTCAAGTTTCTACAACAGCTACCCACGCTGAGATAAAAGCTTCTTACCGTAGATTGGCCAAGCTCTTTCATCCGGATAAAAACTCTGGTTTTGATGATAAATTCAGACTTATAAAAGAAGCTTATGAAACATTAATTGATGAAGTACAACGAAATCGTTATGATGTAAAAAGAAATTATGATATAACTATTTCTCAAGTAAAAAAAACAGAGCCTGTAAAAAAACAAAAAACTTACACCTTTACCGAGCCTGAATTAAAGCACAGAAATTATTACCAGGAGCATTATAAACCAAAACAAAAACAGGCAGGGTATAATTTTGAGTCAAAGAAAAAAACAAGTTATAAAGAGCTTACCTATATTTTAATCAGCATTCCCGCCGCCATCTCCTTATTGTTATTGCTTGTAAGTTTATATCAAAAGCCTAGTAAAGAAAAAGCAATTACGGAAAAAAAAACTATTGTTTCAGAAATTAAAACATCTGAAAGTCCGTATAGCGCTAACTTTGGCAGAAATATCTTTAACAGTTCCTCCAAATCCTATCTTAAAATTACCAATCAAAGTAAAAATGATGTAATTGTTTTTTTGCAGAATAAGGATCATAAAATTATTCGCCATCATTTTATAGAACATGGCTATCGGTTATTTATAGAAGAAATTCCGGCAGGTACGTATTACTTGTTTTATTACTCTGGCAAGGGTTTTACTGATAAAAAATATTTGTTTAACAACATTATGGGCAATTTTTATGAAGCATGGAACGTAGATTCATTCCCACAAAAAATAAATATTATAGAAACTAAACAAGACTCTTTTTTATTTTCTCTTCCCAAAAAAGAACAAAAAAAACTGGATACGCTTTTATTGAAGCGAATTTTTGATTTTAATTAACTGTCCCATTAATTTCAACTTATATCATTAAATATTCACAAAGTGCAATACACTTGTATACTTTGCTATTTTTGTTAGAATAAATTTTAATCATGAAAAAACAAATTAAATACTCTTTCATTTTATTTCTTACATCTTCTATCTCATTACTTGCCCAACCTAACACTAATAAAAAAGGCAGCGATTATGTATTTACTACAACAAAAAGCATAGAAAGTACACCTGTGCAAAGTCAGGGTAAAACAGGTACTTGCTGGAGTTTTTCTACGCTTTCTTTTTTTGAATCGGAAGTAATGCGCATTAAAAAAACAAAGGATGTTAAGTTGAGTGAAATGTTTGTGGTTAGAAAAAACTATCCCTTAAAAGCTGAGAATTATATACGTATGCACGGAAACGCGCAATTTGCCGAAGGCGGAGAACCAACAGATGTTATTTATTGCATTAGAAATTATGGCATGGTGCCGCGTGAAGTTTATAACGGCAACTTAAATGAAACAACCGGGTATAATCATAAAGCAATGGACTCTACTTTATTAACTGAAGTAAAGGCAATTTCAATAAGTGATAAAATAAATCCAATCGATTGGAAACAGAAAGTTAACAATACATTAGATACTTACTTAGGAAAGGCTCCGGAAACCTTTACTTACAAAGGGAAACATTATACGCCACAAACGTACGCGGCCGAATTAGGTATTAACCCTGATGATTATGTTTTTATTTCTTCGTTTACACATCATCCTTTTTATAAACCGTTTATTTTAGAAGTACCTGATAATTGGAGTTGGCAGCCCTATCAAAACGTACCTATTGATGAATTGATGAATACCATTGATAACGCGCTTACTAATGGTTATGGGGTTGCCTGGGCAGCTGATGTTAGTGAACCTTATTTTAGATTTCAGGATGGTTTAGCCCTTGTACCCGAAAATTGGAGTGCAATGAGCGATGCAGATAAAAATAATTGTTTTCTAAAACCATGTAAACAACAAAATATTACGCAAGAGTTTCGCCAAGCAGCTTTCGACAATTACGAAACGCAAGATGATCATGGAATGCATATTATTGGTTTGGCAAAAGATCAAAATGGAAATAAATATTATTTGATAAAAAATTCCTGGGGCACAAAACGCAACGATTGCGATGGTTATTTTTATGCTTCTGAACAATATGTTCGTTTAAAAACCATTAGCATTACACTTCATAAAAAGGTAATTCCCGGTGAAATATCTAAGAAGTTGGCAATTAGATAATTGAAATAAAAAAAATATTCTTTAGTTTTTTATTCCTATGTTTCATTTTCGCTAACGCTCAAACATAATCTGAAACACGTAGGATAAAATTAAATAGAATTGATTCCTTTATATAAAGTTACAGATAAATTTTATAAAGTAATAGAAGTAAATCCAAGTGATACAGCATATTTCAAAAGAGGGTGTGTGTATTTGGCGTTAATGAATAATAGAGCAGCCATAATGGATTTTAATAAAACAATTAAGTTAAATCCAAATTTTGCAATGGCATATTATAAAAGAGCGATTGCCTTGTTATTTAGTTCTACAAAAAAGGCAGTAAAAAACCTTGATAAAGCAATAGAGTTGAAAGTTGAAAATATGGCTATGGCTTATTATATAAGAGGGGGTTATAAATTTTCTTTAAGTAATTATAAAGAAGCATTAGAAGATTATGATAAATCACTTAGTTTAGATAGTAATTATTCTCTCCTTATTATTTTAGCGCAGAAATTTATTACAAATTAGGTAAATTTGAAGATACTTGTACAAATTATAAGAAAGCCTCTGAATTAGGCTACCCATATGCTCTAGATAAAATAAACAAATATTGCAAATAAAGCGTTAGGGATTGCAACGAAAATCCTTTTAAGTAATCTTAAAAGATTGAAGTGTAAAGCCCGGCGGCGTAATCGTCGAAACGCCCAAAATCCTAATCATTTGAAAATCAACGTAATTAAAACCTAAAAAATGGGTTACTTTTGCATTAAACAAGTATTAATACTAAAGCGTTTATGGCTGCGCTTACGCTAACCGATAATGATTATATAGAGGGTTTACGGCTTAGCGATAATGCTGTAATTCGTTCGGTATATAAAAAATTTTATCCGGCAATTATGCGTATGGTGCTTAATAACAATGGTACCGAGCATGAGGCCAAAGACGTTTTTCAGGAGAGTATTTTAGTTCTTTATCATCATGTGCAAAAGCAAAATTTTATTTTAAGCTGCGCACTGCAAACCTATTTATATAGTGTGGCAAAGCGTTTGTGGCTTAAACAAATTCATAAAAAAAGTGGTACGTTAAAATTAGACGAACGGTTTTATGAAGGAGAAGATTTTGCAGAAGCTGAAAACGATGCAACTGTTTACGAAGTGCGCGAGCAAAACTTAGATAGAATGCACGAAAGCATTAATCAATTAGGCGAGCCTTGCAAAACCTTGCTTACCGATTTTTACATTGCTCGTTTAGGTATGGATCAATTGGCCGAAAAATTTGGTTACACCAATGCAGATAATGCCAAGAATCAAAAATACAAATGCCTGCAACGATTGAAGAAGATATTTTTTTTAGATAAAGAGGGTAAAACCTCGTAACGATTTTAGAGATGAGAAACATAGATTTATTTGACGATTACTTACACCAACGCTTAAATGCAGATGATACAAAATTGTTTAAAGAACGCATTTTAGCGGATGCAGATTTTAAAGCACAATTTGAAGAACAAAAAGCATTTGTAAATTTATTGCAGGAATTTGGAAAACAAGAACAACTAAAAAGCAAATTAGATACTATTTATACGGAGGAATTTGGCACACCAAATATTCATCAATTAAACGCTAAAGATAATTTTTACAACAAATATGGTCGCATAATGGGCGTTGCTGCGTCTGTAGCTATTATTGCGGTTATTGGCACCATTGCTTTATTAAGTTCAGGCGGATATCTAATTAAACAACATGATACTTCTATTACCAACCTATCTAAAGAAATAATCCACATGAAATCTGTGCAAGAAGGTATTATTGATGGTATAAAAACAATTAGTGAAAAACGCAGTTTTGAAGCCGCTAACGTAGAAGGAACAGGTTTTGCGCTAAACAACAACGGTTATTTTTTAACCAGTTTGCACATGGTAAATAATGCCGATTCTGTTTTTGTAATGGATGAAGAAAAAAATTCGTACCACGCAACGGTTGTACTAACTGATGCCCGTTTAGATATTGCCATTTTAAAAATTGAAAAAGATTCTGCCGGTAAATTTTCTAATGTACCTTATGTGTTTAAAAATGCCTCTGCAGATATTGGCGAGAAAGTTTTTACGCTTGGTTTCCCTGCCGAAGATATTGTGTATGGAGAAGGAACCATTGCTTCTTTAAAAGGCTCTGCTGATACAGCTATGTACCAAATAAGCATACCTATAAACCCCGGTAACAGTGGCGGGCCTTTATTTGATGAACAAGGCAATGTTGTTGGTTTAATTAAAAGTAAAAACAGTAGTGCAGAAGGAACAGGCTTTGCAGTAAAATCTAATTATATTATGCAGTTGTTAAGTACTATTGAAAACGACACATTGAAAACAGAATTGCAAAGCAATAACAGAAAAAACGCATTGAAAAATCTTAGCAGAAGTCAGCAGTTAAAACGCATACAATCTTGTGTGTACAACATTAAAGTTTTTAAAGGAAATTAAATAACCAGTTTAATTATTGTGCTAAACCATTTAATCATAAAAATATGAAAAGGAATTTTTTTGCCCTAACCGTAGTATGTTTAGTTGTATTTGCATGTGCATCTTCAAAATGAGAAATAGATAGTAAAGAAAACGCCAAAATGGATAGCATTTCTGTTTCCGAGCAATTTATATCTTCTTCTGCGGCGATTGAAAAAAAAAAGCTACTTTAAGAAAATTTATTAGAACTACAACTTAAAATGCAAGGTAAAAAGTGTTATAAAATCTACCGTTTTAATAGAAGATTTTGCGGCAAATTTAAATGGCTTTGTAACACTAAGTAATTTAACACAAGATATTAGTTACAGTACCAAAAACAGCCATCAGTCAGGATTCATCTTTGGAAACAATACATTATGAGTCGAAAAATAATTTAATTTAATTATTACGTTTTTTCGTAGTTAACGGCTCTGCAGGAAGAAGCGCAGAAGTCGAAGGCGCAAAGCTCACTAAAGCGGATGCAGGGCGTAAAGCTGCTCCTAAAAAGAAGTAAACCAAAACGCCCAAGCTTATGCCTGGGCGTTTCGAGTAAATTCAAAAAACTAATTATAATTTTCTGTTTTAATAATTTTTCCGCTTTTATAATATTCCCAAATTCCGGTTTTTGTGGGATAATAGGAACTTGTTACCGAAAAGCTTTACAGCGAAAAGCCCGACGGTTGAAATGCTTTTTCAGCATGCATACACGCCAATTTAAAACAATAAAAACGAATGTATAGATCAGCCGGAATGCCCCAATAGTATAAAATAAAAAACCCCTCTGGGTTAGAAAGGGGTTTTTAAACTTAAATATTTAAAAATATTAGTCTCTTTGTTTTGGTGGCTCTGCTTTTTCAACCTGAATTGGCCTGCCTTTAACATCAGATCCATTGATCTTGTTGATAGCTTCAGTAGCCGCATTATCGTCTGGCATTTCAATAAAGCCAAATCCTTTTGCGCGTCCTGTAATTTTGTCTTTAATGATCTTTACCGAAGATACTTCGCCAAACTCACCAAATAACTGACCTAACTCATCTTCTTTTAAGTTGTAGTTTAGGTTTCTAACATAAATATTCATGTTTTCTTTAATTAATAATTAATAATATTAAAATTGCATTACAAATCTAACAATATTAATTTCAAAAAAAAATAAAGATGTTATTATTTTTAAAAACGATAATTAACCTTTTTTTGTACCTCAATCCCCCTTATTTAGGGATTAAACTCATTTTTTGTCTTTAAAAAAAGCGTTGAGTTCCTGAATATCGGCCATATACTTAGCTACAATTTTTTTCTCTTTATTAATAACAAATATTTGTGGCGTGCCGCTTATGCTATAAGTTTGTAAGTAATTTGCTTTTCTATCGGTATCAATTACATGTGTACCCGGCAATTTAAATTTCCTTAATTTTTCTTTCCATTCATCCTCATCCGGCAGCACACAAGCGGTAATTAAATTTACGCCGGGGTGTTGTTGTAACCAGGCTTTAAGCTTAGGTATTTCCTGTAGACAATGGCTGCAATCATAACTCCAAAAAAAGAGTATAGTAGTTTTAGTTATTTGCTGATGAAGGTGAACATCTTTTCCGGCACTGTCGGTAGCTGTAAAATCTGGACAAACATTACCAATAAATACTTTCTTAAGCGCATCGCTTTTTTTATAGATACCGTTTAATTCGGTTTGTGTAAGCCACCAGCTGCGGTCTTTCATATAATATTCATCTACTAAATGCACAAATATTTTATCCTGCCCGGTAATGGCAGAGCGTTCAAAAGAATTACCTAAAAAATATAAACTCCATTTAAAAACATCTTTAGAGGCAGATGCTTTTTTAAGAATAGTATCGCAGCAAGCAATAACAGAATCGGTTGCGGGAAAACCATAATCATTAATGTAATGCGTGTAATTTATATACAACACATTGCTGTAAGCCAATTTATCATCCGTAAAATTTATATGATCAAAAAAATGCTTTTTACGGTAATTGTTTTTGTTTATGATTACCGATGTTGGTGCTTCAACAGGTATGCTGGTATTGATAAGATCTGCTACAAACGTACCTGGATTTTTTGTTACTGTTTGTGTTTTAAACTGAAGTAATTGTTTTTGATAAACCATAATAAGATTTTTATAAATAGGAACGGAATCTTGCTGCACGTTTTTCCGTTTAATTTTTTTTTGAAGCACTTCCATTTGAAATTCATTGAATTTATACTTCTTTAAAAAATCATAATAAGCTGTATTTTCTTTGGTGCCGATAAAAGAAATGCTTCCCATAATATCTAATGTATCTACCGAAACAGTAAAATTATTTTCATCCGTCATTAAAAATTCAAAGGCTTTTTTGCTAGAGAGATAAAATAAAAAAACACCTCCCGTAAGGTTTTCATCACTTTCAAAAACCGCTATACCCTCCCCGTCTGTCAAGCTGGTATCCCGCGCATAACGGTTTTCGCCGTATTGGTAATACATATAAATAGCCCGATTTTTTACATTACTTTTTAATGTAATTTTGTAGCCGTTTACCGCGTAAAGCGCAGAACTTAAAAAAGTAATTAAGCTAATAACCCAAACAATGGTTAAATTTCTGGTACCCGTCATATTTATTTTAATTGACCTTTATTTTTTTTCGGCAATACAAACCATTATTAAAGATTTTTCGCCACAGCGTAAAGTTACTATTCAAACCATATACTGGGCAATTTCTGCCTTAACTATTTTATGCGTTTTTATAGGCTTTACAGTTTCTCAGCACTCATTGCCTCCTTTTTTTATGGCTTATGTGGTTTCTGTGACTTTTATTTTATTTATTTCCAAGTTTTTAGCCTGTTCTTTTTTATTGGTAGATGATGTAATTCGCTTTTTTCGTTGGGTTTATCAGTTTGCAACAACAACTAATCTTCCCGAGCAACGCGAAGGTATTTCCAGACTAAAATTTTTAACCTACGTATCAGCCGGCTTTTTTGCTACCTCTTTTATTTCTTTTTTTTACGGCTTAGCTAGTGGCGCGCATAAGTACAAAACGCATTTAGTTAATTTAAAATTTAAAAACCTGCCCGAAGCTTTTAGTGGTTTAAAAATAGCACAGGTGTCAGATATACATACCGGTAGCTATGAAAATACCGACGCTCTTTCTCACGCATTTGATATGTTAATGGAACTTAAACCCGATATTATTTTTTTTACCGGAGATTTGGTAAACGACCGTGTTACCGAAACAGAAGGCTTTTTACCCATCTACCAAAAACTAAAAGCACCCATGGGTGTTTATTCTATTTTAGGAAATCATGATTATGGCGATTATTCGGCATGGCCAAGCGCCCAAGCAAAAAAAGAAAACTTAGCCGATTTAAAAAAAGTACATGCGGCCGCCGGTTGGCGTTTATTACTAAATGAGCATGTTGCCTTAGAAAAAAACGGACAACAAATTGCTTTATTAGGCATAGAAAACTGGGGCGGTAAAATGGGTTTTGCCAAATATGGCCGAATGGATCTTGCTTATGCCGGCACCGAAAAATTCGATTTTAAAATGTTGTTATCGCACGATCCCTCTCATTGGGATCTACAGGTACAAAAACAATATAAAGATATCGACCTTACTTTTAGCGGCCATACCCACGGCGCACAATTTGGCATAGAAATACCCGGTTTTAGGTGGAGCCCTTCTAAATATTTTTACAAACAATGGGCCGGCCTTTACAACAATAAAAATCAATTTTTATATGTAAACCGCGGTCTGGGCTGCGTGGGTAGAGAGCATATAGTAGCTTACAACGGGCGTTTAGGCATTTGGCCCGAGATTACCCTTATTACATTAACAAAAGCATAATTTGGGCGTTACGGCTCTTAGGCGTTGCCAACAAAGTGTAGCAATCTCATACGCCGTCGGGCTGCCCGCAGTAAAGCTTTTGCGAGTACGCAAAAGGCTTTCTTGCTGCATCCCTAACGCATAGAATTACTACAATTCAAACTAAATTTTAGCAGTCAGTACGTTTAAAATATCTTGTGCGGCTTTTGCAATAACAGTACCCGGGCCAAAAATGGCTGTGGCTCCGGCTTTGTAAAGAAAATCATAATCTTGCTGCGGAATAACGCCCCCAATAACAACCAAAATATCTTCGCGATTATACTTTTTTAATTCGGAAACCAATTGCGGCACTAAAGTTTTGTGGCCGGCAGCTAAACTACTAACACCAACAATGTGTACATCGTTCTCAACAGCTTGTTTGGCAGCCTCTGCGGGGGTTTGAAACAAAGCACCAATATCTACATCAAAACCTAAATCGGCAAAACTGGTAGCAATAACTTTTGCTCCGCGATCGTGCCCATCCTGTCCCATTTTTGCAATCATTATACGTGGGCGGCGACCATCTAATTCGGCAAATTTATCGGCAAGTTCTCTTGCTTTGGCAAAATCTTTATCCATTGAAATTTCTTTTGAGTAAACGCCAGATATAGAACGATTGGTTGCTTTAAATCTGCCAAAAACTTTTTCTAAAGCAGAAGAAATTTCGCCTAACGACGCGCGAACTCTTGCTGCGTTTATACCTAATTCTAATAAATTTCCTTTGCCGCTTTTAGCCGCTTCTGTCAGGGCATTTAGCGCTTCTTCAACTTGCTTAGGATCTCGTTCTGCTTTTAATTTTTTTAATCTTTCTAATTGTTGCAAACGTACTTTTGCATTATCAACATCTAAAATTTCGATGACTGTTTTTTCATCTGTTTTGTACGCATTCACACCAACAATAATATCTTTTCCGCTATCTATGCGTGCTTGTTTACGTGCTGCTGCTTCTTCAATACGCATTTTAGGAATTCCCGATTCGATGGCTTTTGTCATTCCGCCAAGGGCTTCTACTTCTTCAATTAAAGCCCATGCTTTTTGCGCCAATTGTTCGGTTAAATATTCTACATAATACGAGCCTCCCCATGGATCGACCACCTTACAAATATTAGTTTCTTGCTGTAAATAAATTTGTGTGTTACGTGCAATGCGAGCAGAAAAATCGGTTGGTAAAGCAATAGCTTCATCTAATGCGTTTGTGTGTAATGATTGCGTTCCACCCATAGCTGCAGCCAGAGCTTCAACACAAGTGCGGGTAACATTATTAAATGGATCTTGCTCAGTTAAACTCCAACCACTGGTTTGACAATGTGTGCGAAGCGCCATACTTTTTGCACTGGTAGGATTAAACTGTTTTACCATTTTAGCCCAAAGCATTCGTCCGGCGCGCATTTTGGCAATCTCCATAAAATGATTCATGCCAATTGCCCAAAAAAATGATAATCGTGGCGCAAAATTATCAATAGATAAACCGGCCTGAATTCCGGTACGAATATATTCTAATCCATCTGCTAAAGTATAGGCAAGCTCAATATCGGCAGTAGCTCCGGCCTCTTGCATGTGATAGCCACTTATAGAAATGGAATTAAATTTAGGCATATTTTTAGAAGTAAATTCAAAAATATCCGCAATAATTTTCATGGAAGGAGTTGGCGGATAGATATACGTATTGCGCACCATAAACTCTTTTAAAATATCATTTTGAATAGTGCCAGTTAGTTTATCCATGCTAACACCTTGTTCTTCGGCGGCCACAATATAAAAAGCAAGAATGGGAAGTACGGCTCCGTTCATCGTCATAGAAACGGACATTTGATCGAGTGGAATTTGGTCGAACAAAATTTTCATATCCAAAATAGAATCGATGGCAACACCCGCTTTACCTACATCACCTTCCACACGTTCATGATCGCTATCATATCCGCGATGCGTAGCTAAATCAAATGCTACGGATAAACCTTTTTGTCCGCCCGCTAAATTTCTTCTATAAAAAGCATTACTTTCTTCGGCTGTGCTAAAACCTGCATATTGCCTAATTGTCCAAGGGTTTTGAACATACATAGAAGAATACGGTCCGCGTAAAAACGGAGGAATACCTGCCGCAAAATGTAAATGTTCGGCATCTTTTAAATCGGTTGCAGAATAAGAATTTTTTAAATCGATTTGTTCGGCCGTAGTGAAATTTGAAATAGAAGAAGATTTCTCTGCTACGCTCGAAACGACCGGATTATATAATATGTTAGAAAAATTTTTACGCATTTTGTTTTACTAAATAATCACTTAATCTTATAGACTTGATGAGATTGTATTTTGTATGCTGTACATTGTCTCTTGATTCTTCATTATTAATTCTTGCCTCTTGACTCTTATCTTGAAACTTATTTACACCTACTAAAACAATTTCTCCTGATTGAAATTGTTGAATTAAATGATCGGCTTGATCTTTAATTTTATTTTGGATGAAATTTGATTTTAAGCAAGCTATAAATCCACCTTTATTTTCAATTTCTTTAAACTCGTCCCAAGCTTTTGATGCAAGCTCGTCGGTTAATTTTTCGATGTAATAAGAACCTGCACCCATATCGGCTGTGTGATGCAAATAACTTTCTTCTTTTAAAATTAATTGCTGGTTTCGCGCCATGCGTTCGCTAAAATCGCTTGAGGGTTCAAAACCGGCATTGTATGAATTTATAGTAAGCGAATTGCAGCCACCAATAACAGCGATCATGCCTTCGATAGTGGTACGCAGCATATTATTGTTGGCATCTAAAGCAGATTTATTTAATAAAGAAGTCTGACAATGAATATGAATTTCTTGGTTGATATTATATTCTTGCGCCAACAAAATCCATAATTTTCTAAGTGCACGAAGCTTGCCAATTTCTCCAAAAAAATCTGCGCCAATGGCAACCGTAAAATAAAATGGATTCTTATAGTTTATGTTTTTATTAGAAAGTGCCACTACATACTCGTGCGCATGCGCTAAAGTACAAGCCAATTCAAAGGTTTGCGTAGCACCTGCGTTTTGGTATAATGCGGCATTCACGCCAATTGTTTTTAATGTAGAATTTTCTGTTTTAAAATCTAAACTAATTTCATTTCCTGTTTCGACAAAATGATTAATAGCATCAAAACAAATGCTGCCATTTATTTTTTCATGATAAATGTTTCTTTGTTTTAAGTGTAATTTAAAATCGGCAATAAAGTTTGGATCGTTGTGATTGAGAACAAAATTTAATTCAATATGCTCAATAGAAATATCTTGTAATAAAAGAGTAAGATCTGTCTTTTTGGTGATGATAAAAATCAAACTACTTGCGCCGCCCATTAATGCTTTTAGCGCATCGGCATTGCTTTGCTTTTCGTCTTGCACTAAAAACTTGGAAGCAATTTCCCAATTGCTATGCGTAAATAAATTAGGCGTATTTTGTTTTATATCTTCGGCTGTATAAAATGGGTTTACATCAAAACCATTGGGGTTTTTCCAAATTAATTTTTCGAAATCAGGCCCATTTAAATCTTTTATGATTTGGTTTTTCCAATTTTGCGCAGTAGCTGCATTAAACTCAGCAAATAATTTTTCCATTAATACTTCAATTAGAAATATTTAGCCACTTCACTTTTAATATACTCATTAGCAATTTGCGTAGGTGTTTTTTCCACACTTGATGCAATGTGTAATATTACCTGTGAAAGTTCATGCCCTTTAGCGGTTTCGGGCACTTTGGTAACCGAAATATTTATAAGTTTAATGGTTTCTTCTTTAGAAGTTTTTACCAAATGCCAGGCGTTTACGCTTACATAAATTTGCTGAGAAATGTTGTGTTCATATTCTGTTTTAACGGTTTTAATTAATTCTGCATGCAACATAGGCACTGTCATCCCCGCACGATTGATACGCAAAACCAAGTTGTTTGGCTCGATCCGTTCTAAAAAAAGTATAATGCGTTCGTAGGCTTGTAAACGTATTGGTGTTGTAATATTCATTTGCGATTTACGCAATTCGTAATCCCTGCGTTTTTGATCGTTAGCCAAAAAAGTTTTTACAATAAAGTAGGTTGCCGCAAATACAGCCGCAGCCGGTATTAATATTTTTATGATCTCTAAAAAAGTTTCCATCGTTTTGTTTTTTGTAAATATCTGAATTTTTATAAGATAAAAAATAGTTTTATTTTAAATCCATTTTCATTAAATAATCAGTTTGCGGATCGTCGCCCAGCTGAAAAACATGTTGCCCAAATTTTGTAAAGCCAACGCGTGTATAAAAATTTATAGCCTTAGGGTTTTGTTCCCACACACCCAGCCAAATAATTTCAACATTTTTATCTTTAGCTTTTTCTATGCAGGTATTCATTAAAGCAAGCCCAACTTTTTTGTTGTGAAATTCTTTTTTTACATATAGCCTTTCGATTTCTATACTAGTTGAATTACCTAATTCTTCCGGCGGTTCTGAGGACTTAAGTTTTGCGTAACCAACTATTTCTTCGTTTATAACAGCTACGTATAAAAAAGATTTTACATCTGTAATTTCATGTAGAATTTTATTTTTTGTAAAATACGCTTCATTATAATAACGCATGTTTTCTGCGGTATTATACCATTCAAATGTTTCAATAAAAGTTTGTGCAGCAAGTTTGCCAATCGTTTCGGCATCTTTGGGTTTTGCAATTCGTATAAAACTCGACATTACAGTTTCGTCGTTTTGTTTAACAATAAAAAATCGGCTAAAACCAAGGCAGTCATGGCCTCTACAATTGGCACGGCTCTTGGTAATACACATGGGTCGTGCCTGCCGCGCCCTTCTAAAACTATCTCATCACCCTTAGCATTTACACTTTTTTGTTGCTGCATTATTGTAGCTACCGGTTTAAAAGCCACGTTAAAATAAATATCTTCTCCGTTGCTAATGCCGCCTTGTATACCACCGCTATTATTTGTTTTTAGCCTCACCCCTGCCCTCTCCAAAGGAGAGGGAGTGAAAATATCATTCAGTTCAGAACCCTTGTAATTAATGGCATCGAAGCCTGCGCCATATTCAAAACCCTTTACAGCGTTTATGCTTAACATAGCTTTTCCAAGTTCAGCATGCAGCTTATCAAATACAGGTTCGCCCAAGCCGATTGGTGTGTTTTTTGCAACGCAGGTAATGGTTCCGCCAACGGTGTCCCCTTGTTTGCGTATGTTTTCAATATGTTCAATCATTTGTTGTGCCGTTTTTTCATCCGGACAACGAATAATGTTTTTCTCAATATCAGCTGCGTTAATTTCTGTATGAGATTTATTTAATTTAATGTTATGCACTTGCGATACGTAAGCAAAAATTTCAATGCCATGTTGTTTTAAAAAAAGTTTGGCAATAGCTCCGGCAACCACGCGCGATGCGGTTTCTCTTGCAGATGAACGGCCGCCACCACGATAATCTCTAAGTCCGTACTTTTTATCGTAGGTATAATCTGCATGCGATGGGCGATACGCATCTTTTAAATGACTATAATCTTTACTTTTTGGATTTTCGTTATGAATAACAAAACCAATGGGTGCGCCGGTTGTGATTCCTTCAAAAATTCCGGATAAAAAATTTACCGTATCGCTTTCTTTACGTTGTGTAACTATGTGCGATTGCCCGGGTTTTCTTCTATCTAATTCGTTTTGAATAAACTTAAAATCAATTTTTAATCCGCTGGGGCATCCATCAATAATGCCGCCAATGGCTTCTCCGTGAGATTCTCCAAAGCTTATCAGTTTAAAAATATTTCCAAATGAGTTGCCTGCCATTTATAACATGTATTGATATCGTTGATGAATAAATTCTCCTGTACCTCTTCCATTCCTTCTTTTTGGTTTCTCGTAAAAGAAAACCAATCTAATTTCGTGCGAGCCGCTGTTGAATGAATTTAATTTATTGGTGGTATAATCATACGAATAACTTATTTGTCCCCATTGTTGAAAAGTATAGCCCAGTTGACCTACTATAGCTGAACCCAAACGAACCCCCGCCCCAACGAATAAAGCATTTTTAATATGTACCCGCAAATAATAATCAACCAACAAAGGTGTGCCGGCCACCAAAACAACCATTAAGTTATTTTCAAAAACAAAATCAGGATTATCGCCCCAATTATATCCTAAAGAAGCGCAAAAGTGCGGCACTGTTTTATAAACTCCTCGTTTTACAGAGTTTTTACTTAAATCATAATTAAAAGAAGTACCCGCTAAATTATTGGCAGAGATCCCTAAATGGAACCTATCGTTATACAACAAAATACCTCCGGCGGCGTTAAATGCTTTGGCCTTACCTGTTGATGTAATATTTAACATAGCTACATCCTGCGAATTTTGATACGTTAAGAAAGCACCATTTATACCTTGAGAATTATAGCTGCCGTTTAAACCAAAAGAAAGTGCTACATCCGGGAATTTAATTTTATATGCAACCGCAACCGCCATGCTCGTATAAGAATAAGGCCCTATTTTATCCTGAAAAACAAAAGCGCCAAGGCCCATTTTACCTTTTGCAAGCTTACCATCGGCACTAACACTTAACGTTTTTGGACCACCTGTCATGCCAACCCATTGGTTTCGGTAAGTTAAAGCGGTGTTAAAATCTTTTTTTGTACCAGCTGCAGCCGGGTTCATCATAAAAAGATTGCTGCGGTATTGACTCCAAAATGGGTACTGCTGCCCTTTGGCAACGCTAACAATAACAAATAAAAGTATAAATTTTATATGTTTCAAAGTGGCTAAAGATAGCAAATACATTTTCTTATAAAAGATATTTAATGCCTAACTGTAAAAAATAGTCGATTAAATATTTTGATTTTCCGATAATTCGCTTTATTATTGCCATGAAATTTTTCAGACTAAATTTTAAAATGAAAAGATATTTTTTAGGTTTTATATTTGCATTATATGCTTTAACCAGTTTTTCGCAAGGCGGAGTAATTATTATTGAAGGTAATTACCAAGGTAAAAATTTATATGTGCAGAACCCTTTTGCCAGCGGTAACGTAGGTTTTTGTGTTACAGAAGTTTATGTTAACGGTAACTTAACAACTGATGAAACCCAATCTAGCGCTTTTGAAATTGATTTTAAACCGCATAAATTAGCTATTGGCGATAAGGTTGAAATTAAGATTAAACATAAAGATGATTGCAAACCTAAAGTGCTTAACCCAGAAGTTTTAAAACCAAAAAGCACCTACGAAGTTGTTTCTATGAGCGTTACCCCAGATGGTACACTTAAATGGAGTACTAAAGGAGAAAGCGGAAAATTACCTTATGTTATTGAGCAATTTAGATGGACCAAATGGGTTAAAGTTGGAGAAGTTGACGGCATTGGTACCGCAGCAACTAATAATTATGAATTTAAAGTTACACCACATTCAGGTAAAAACCAGTTTCGTTTAAAACAGACTGATTACAGCGGCCAACCTCGTTTATCTAAATCAACCGAATTTACAAGCACTTCTTGCGATGTTGCGTTTGCACCGCAAAAAGTTAGTAAGGACATTAATTTTACTTGCACTGATAAGCCAACTGAAACCATGTTTGAAATTTATGATCAATACGGTAACATTGTTAAACGCGGTTTTGGCAATAAAATAGATTGTACTAATTTACCAAAAGGTGGGTATTTTCTTAACTACGATAATAAAATGGGTGAGTTTGTAAAAAAATAAACTTTCATTTTAATTTCAACCTCTCTTATTGCAAATTCTCTTAAAAATTAATTTCATTATTTTTTTACTTTATACCATAAAAGTGGTATTTTTGTAGTGGAGTTTAGAATTAGTCTAAATAAACAGATCATGATTACAGTATCGAACGCAGCTAAAGAACATGCTGCACAATTAATAAAAGAAGAACACAAACCCGAGGGAACTTTTATACGCGTGGGTGTTGACGGTGGCGGATGCTCAGGCCTTATGTATAATCTTGTTTTTGACCATGAAATGAAGCAAGGCGATCAGGTATTTGAAGATAATGGGGTAAAGGTTGTAGTTGATCGCAAAAGTTTTTTATATTTAGTTGGAACTGAATTAGATTACTCGGGTGGATTGAACGGAAAAGGATTTGTATTTAAAAACCCCAATGCTTCCCGCACTTGCGGCTGTGGGGAAAGTTTTAGTGTTTAATAAAAAGACCTTCCTTGCGGGGAGGTTGGAGGGGTAATGGCTAACGAAATTTTAGAAGAACATATTAGCAACGATTATAAGTACGGCTTTGTAACTGATATCGAGTCGGATTCAGCACCTATTGGCTTAAACGAAGATATTATTCGATTTATTTCTCACAAAAAAAATGAACCCGAATGGATGCTGGAGTTTCGTTTAAAAGCCTATAAATATTGGTTAACGCTTGAAGAACCGAAATGGGCGCATGTTACGTATAAAAAACCCGATTTCAATAATATTATTTACTACTCAGCTCCTAAACAAAAAAAAACACTTGGTAGCTTAGATGAGGTTGATCCTGAGCTTTTAAAAACCTTTGAAAAGCTTGGTATTTCTTTAGAAGAACAAAAACGTTTAAGTGGTGTTGAAAGTCGCATTGCCGTTGATGCTGTGATAGATAGTGTTTCGGTAAAAACTACTTTTAAAGAAACCCTTGCCGAAAAAGGAATTATATTTTGCTCTTTTAGCGAAGCCGTTCAAGAACATCCCGATTTAATAAAAAAATATATGGGCATGGTGGTGCCTTATACTGATAATTTTTATGGTGCTTTAAATAGTGCTGTCTTTACAGACGGTTCGTTTTGCTATATTCCAAAAGGCGTTCGTTGCCCAATGGAACTTTCTACTTACTTCCGCATCAACGCCAGTGGTACCGGTCAGTTTGAACGTACCTTAATTGTTGCCGAAGAAGATTCTTACGTTTCTTATTTAGAAGGATGTACCGCACCGCAACGCGATGAAAATCAGTTGCACGCTGCTATTGTAGAAATCATTGCGCATAAAAATGCAGAAGTAAAATACAGCACCGTGCAAAATTGGTATCCGGGCGATAAAAACGGGTTAGGTGGTATTTTTAATTTCGTTACCAAGCGTGGTATTTGTTTAGGAGATGATTCTAAAATTAGCTGGACACAAGTTGAAACTGGCTCTGCTGTTACTTGGAAATATCCTTCCGTTATTTTAAAAGGAAATAATTCGGTTGGCGAATTTTATTCGGTTGCCGTTACCAATAATTATCAGCAAGCAGATACCGGAACCAAAATGATTCACATTGGTAAAAACACCAAATCGACTATCATCTCAAAAGGAATTTCTGCCGGATTCAGCAATAACAGCTATCGTGGCTTGGTTCGTATACAAAAAGGTGCAACAGGCGCGCGTAATTTTTCTCAATGTGATAGTCTTTTAATGGGTGATAAATGCGGCGCACATACATTTCCATACATCGAAATAAAAGATAAAACTGGCGTGGTTGAACACGAAGCAACTACTTCAAAAATTGGTGAAGATCAATTATTTTATTGCAAGCAACGTGGCATCGAAACCGAAAAAGCAATAGGCCTAATTGTTAATGGATATTGCAAAGATGTGTTAAATAAATTACCGATGGAATTTGCTGTTGAAGCTCAAAAATTACTAGCTGTGAGCTTGGAAGGAAGCGTTGGTTAAATACACTTAAAATGGTTTAAACAATAGTTTAAAATAAAAATTACATATAAATTTGCACCACACAATAATACCAAACAAAAACCTTAAAAAATCATGGAAAACACAAACACACCTACAGAAAAAAAAGGGAACATTGAAGATCTAGTTGCCTGGCAGAAAGCAAAAGAGTTGGCGGTAACAGCTTACAAGTTGGTTGGAAGTATTAATTTAGATGCTATCATTAAAGACAAATTAATTTACTCGGCATTAGAAGTTTCTTACAGCGTGGCTCGTAGCTACGGTGTTAAACAACGCGTACAATCTTTAGAAAATTTATATGAAGCACGCGAGTGTATATTTGAATTTAAAACTGCTATGGCAATAGCTGTAGATTTAGGCGTTATCTCTCACGAGCAAAGCGCAGAAGTGCAACCTTTAGTTGATCATACTGATAAATTAGTTTCTGGTTTAATTCAGTACAAAGAAGACGCTCGTAAAGGTAAAGTTCGTCCTAAATCAAATAATTACCGCGGTGGGAATGGAAATAGTGATGGCAATTCATCGTCAGCATCATCTGATAATTTTGGAAACACCATTGATTACGCAAGTTCACCCGTATCTAATTTTTAATTAATGCTAAGCATAAAAAATTTAAAAGCTGAAATTAACGGTAAAGAAATTCTGAAAGGAATCAATCTTGAAGTAAAAGCCGGTGAAGTGCACGCTATCATGGGGCCTAACGGTTCTGGTAAAAGTACTTTATCGGCTGTGCTTGCCGGCAGAGAAGATTATGATGTAACAGGTGGAAGCGTTTCTTTTAACGGAAAAGATTTGTTGGAACTTGCGGCTGAAGATCGCGCTCGCGAAGGCGTTTTTCTTGCTTTTCAATATCCGATAGAAATACCGGGTGTGAGTAACATAAATTTTTTGCGCACAGCTATTAACGAAATTAGAAAATATAAAGGCTTGCCCGATATGGAAGCCAAAGATTTTTTAGCGCTTATAAAAGAGAAACAAAAATTAGTTGAACTAGATGCTAAACTTGCCGGACGCAGTGTGAACGAAGGTTTTAGCGGAGGAGAAAAAAAACGCAACGAGATATTTCAAATGGCGGTGCTTGAACCAAAGCTATCCATTTTAGATGAAACCGATAGCGGATTAGATATTGACGCCCTGCGCATTGTTGCAAACGGTGTAAACAAATTAAAAAATAAAAACAACGCAACCATTTTAATTACACATTACCAGCGTTTGTTAGATTATATCGTTCCTGATTTTGTACACATACTGTACAATGGAAAAATTGTAAAAAGCGGCGGCAAAGAATTGGCGCTTGAAATGGAGAAAAAAGGCTACGACGAGATTAAAAAAGAATACGATACTGCCGCTGTATAACGGCCCAAGATGATTACGGATAAACTAACAGCCACTCATAATTTTTTAGACGAATTAGCTAAACACGCCGGAAAGGCAAACTTTATGCCTGTTTCTGAGATAGGCTTGGCTTTACAATATTTAGAAGAAAAAGGCATCCCAAATAACAAACACGAAGATTATAAATACTGCAATATTGAAGCTATACTTCGTAAAGAATTTAAAACGATTTCGGGCAAAGAAATTGCCGTTACCACAAACGATTTAAAAAGCAATTATTTTATAAAAGACGCTTGCAATATTTATGTTGTAAACGGAAAATTAATTTTAGATGCTTCTGAAATGCCTGCAAATACAGTTGTTTCAAGCATTGATAAAACTCCTACAGAAATTTTAAAAAAACATTTAGCACAATATGCGCAAACAAATAGCGATGCACTTATTGCAGTAAACGTAGCGTATGCCGATAGAGGAATTTGTTTACATGTAACTTCTACGGTTGAAAAAACAATTGTTATACATCATGTAAATTCATCGGAAGGGGATTTATTTTTTAACGTGCGCAATTTATTTGTCGTTGAAAAAAATGCAGAAGCGCAAGTAACTGAGTTTTTTCATTCATCAAATCAAAAATATTTTTGCAATAACCTGTCAGAAATTTTTGTTGGAGAAAGCGCGCATTTCAACCATACAGTTGTTCAAAATGCAGGTGCAGCAAGTTATACCGTAAACACCACAAAAACGCATCAGCACAAACAAAGCACCTATACAAATTCTTGTTTTACATTTAGCGGCGCGTTGGTTCGTAATAATTTAAACACAGCCATCGCTGCGGAGTTTGCAGAAACACATTTATTTGGCTTATTCGTTACCAAAGCAAATCAATTGGTTGATAATCACACTTTGGTAGATCATTTAAAACCAAACTGCCAAAGCAACGAGTTGTATAAAGGTATTGTTGGCGGAAAATCTACATCGGTTTTTAACGGAAAAATTTTTGTAGAAAAAGATGCGCAAAAAACAAATGCTTATCAAAGCAGTAAAAATATTTTATTGAGTGATGATGCAACCGTTAATGCAAAACCGGAGTTAGAAATTTATGCTAACGATGTAAAATGCAGTCATGGTACATCAACCGGTAAAGTAGATGAAAATGCTTTGTTTTACTTAAAAGCACGTGGCATTGGCGATGAAACAGCACGCAAACTTTTATTGCAAGCCTTTGCACACGAAGTAATTGATCAATTAAAAAACGAAACTATAAAAGAAAAAGTAGTTGCGTTATTTGAACAATCTTTACAAGATTAATTTTTTTCTTCGATGCAAAATATACTTCAACATACTGCTTTCAATATTGAAAAAGTAAGAGAAGATTTCCCTATTTTAAAAATGCAGGTAAACAACAAACCGCTTGTTTATTTTGATAACGGAGCTACCTCGCAAAAACCAAAACAAGTAATTGATGCTATTGCAAAATATTACTCGGAAGAAAACAGTAATATTCACAGAGGCGTTCATACATTAAGTCAAAGAGCCACTACACATTACGAACTTGCCAGAGAAACAGTACGCAAACACATTAATGCGGCATCTGTAAACGAAATTGTTTTTACACGTGGCACAACCGAAAGCATCAATTTAGTGGCGCATTGTTTTGGTAAATTATGTATTAATAAAGGAGATGAAATTATTGTTTCAGAAATGGAACATCATTCTAATATTTTGCCTTGGCAAATTTTGTGCGAAGAAAAAGATGCTGTTTTAAAAGTAATTCCCGTTAATGAAAACGGCGAATTAAATATTGAAGCCTACAAAAAATTACTTTCAGATAAAACCAAATTAGTTGCTGTTACTCATGTTTCAAACACATTAGGCGTAATTAATGATGTAAAAGAAATTATTGCGCTTGCCAAAAACTTCTCCTCTCCCTTGGGAGGAGCGGCAGGGAGAGGGGTGCCGGTGTTATTAGATGGTGCGCAAGCTATACCACACATGGCTATTGATGTACAAGATTTAGATTGTGATTTTTATTGTTTTAGCGGACATAAAATTTATGCTCCTACAGGTATTGGCGTTTTGCATGCCAAAGAAAAATGGATAAATAATTTTGAGCCTTATCAAGTTGGTGGCGGAACAATTAAAACAGTTTCGTTTGAAAAAACAGTTTACGTTAATGGTCCGTTAAAGTTTGAAGCAGGCACACCAAACATAGAAGGCGCTATTGGTTTAGCATCTGCTTTAAATTATATTAATGAAATTGGTTTAGAAACTATTTCAGCTTACGAAGATGAGTTGATGCAATATGCCACACAAAAATTACGCGCCTTGCCCAGTGTAAAAATTTATGGTGATGTTCTACATAAAGCAGCTGTTATTTCTTTTAATGTAAAAGATAATCATCCGTTTGATGTAGGAACTATCCTTGATAAGCAAGGTGTGGCAGTTCGTACAGGTCATCATTGCACGCAACCTTTAATGCAATATTTTAATATTCCGGGAACGATACGTGCATCTTTTTCATTTTACAATACCAAAGCAGAAATTGATGTTTTTATTTCGGCATTAGAAAAAGCAATTAAAATGTTATCATGAGCATAGCAGAAATTGAACAAGAAATAATTGAAGAGTTTGAATTGTTTGCTGACGATTGGGAATTGAAATACGAACACCTTATTGAATTAGGAAAATCATTGCCATTAATAAACGCACAATATAAAACCGACGAATATATTATTAAAGGCTGCCAAAGTAAAGTGTGGTTACATTCTGTAAGGGTAAACGATAAAATAGTTTACACCGGCGATAGTGATGCCATTATTACAAAAGGAATGGTTGCGTTATTAGTACGTGTGTTTTCAAATCAAAAACCAGATGATATTTTAAAAGCTGATGTGCATTTTATAGATACGATTGGATTGAAAGAACATCTTTCGCCAACGCGTGCAAATGGATTAATTAGTATGATAAAACAAATGAAGTTAGATGCTCTTGCGTTAAGTCAGAAATCTATATAAAATTAAGAAAATGGCAGCTATAATTAAGGCAACAAATACAGAATTAGCACAACGCATTATTGACGAAATAAAAACTTGTTTCGATCCGGAAATACCGGTTGATGTTTGGGAACTTGGGCTTATTTATGAAATAAATTTATCTGAAGAGAATGATTTAGGTATTGTTATGACGCTTACCTCTCCTAACTGCCCGGCTGCGGAAAGTTTGCCGGCCGAAGTGGAAGGGAAATTGAAAGAATTAGCAGGCATAAAATCAGTAAAATTAGACCTAACTTTTGAGCCTACTTGGGAAAAAAACATGATGAGTGAAGTTGCTCAGCTTGAGCTTGGTTTTATGTAATTATGCGTTAGGGATTGCAGCGGAAAACCCACAGGCGTAAACGCCGAGGATTTGTAGCGTAAAGCCCGACGGCGCAAAGATTTCTCGCCTTGGCTCAAAATAACATGCGCCGGAACGCCCAAACAAAATTTAAGTAAATTTATTTTTTCTCTCTTATTTTTTGTCGGTGTTTTAAACCCCAATCGCGTAAAGCCATTATAACTTCATTTAAAGTAGTACCGTAAGCAGTTAATTCATACTCAACACTTACAGGTATAGTGTTATAAACAGTTCGTGTAACCAGACTGTTAATTTCAAGCTCTTTTAATTCTTTAGAAAGCATTTTTGCAGTAATACCAATTATTTCTCTGTTCAATTCTTTAAAACGTTTGTTACCATGTATTAGCGCTATAATAATAGGCAACTTCCACTTACCACTTAATACATACAGCGCATCTTGTACCGGCATAAGGCTTTTGGAGCATTCGCTACTGGTTAATTTGCTTGGGTCTTTTAAAAAATTTTTAGCCATTTTATGGTTATTTAAGAAAAAAATAATATACAAAGATACTCTCTTTAGCCTAATTTTACTGATGGTTTACAAAAGTATATCGGTATACTTTTGTATATCGGTAACAAAATTATAGCTAATATAGATACATTTGTATCAACTAAAAAATAAAATATGTCCACAACCAAATGGGTATTAGACCCCAGCCACTCAGAAGTACAGTTTAAAGTAAAACATTTAATGATCTCTAACGTAACAGGGTCGCTAAAAATATTCAGCTCTACCGTTGAAACAAACGGCGATGATTTTACAACTGCTAAAATTAATTTTTCAGCCGATGTTAATTCTATCGACACAAATAATGAGCAACGAGACGCACATTTAAAAGGAAGTGATTTTTTTGATGCAGCTGCACATCCCGAAATTAAATTTGAAGGCCGTAAAATGGAAAAAGTTGATGCAGAAAATTATAAATTGCATGGTAATTTTACCATTAAAGGAGTTACCAAACCTGCTGTGTTAGATGTAGAAATGGGCGGCATAGCAAAAGATGCCTATGGCAATACACGTGCAGGATTTATGGTAAACGGCAAAATTAACCGCCAGGATTATGGCATTACTTTTGGCATGGTTACAGAAGCAGGCGGAGTAGTTGTAAGCGACGAAGTAAAACTGAACAGCAATATACAATATATTAAACAAGCGTAATAATTTTAAAACCATAAAAAATAAATAAAATAAATATGAAAAAAAACACCATTCTTGCAGCAGCAGCCGCAGCTCTTATGTTCTCTTTTACAGTAGTAGGCCCTACTACTTATATATTAGATAAAGGACATTCATCTGTTAACTTTACCATCACACACATGTCAATATCAGATATTGACGGATCGTTCAAAACCTTTGATGCTAATTTCACTTCTTCTAAAGAAGATTTTTCTGACGCTTCTTTCGATTTTTCTGCAGATGTAAACAGCATTAATACCGATAACGAAAAGCGTGACGGGCATTTAAAATCGCCTGATTTTTTTGATGCCGCAAAATTTTCTACTATTACATTTAAAAGTAAATCTGTAAAAAAAGTTTCAGGCAATAAATATTCTATTATTGGAGATATGACCATGCACGGCGTAACTAAATTAGTTAGTCTTGATGCTGTTATCAGATCGGGTATAAACCCAATGAGTAAAAAAACCGTAGTAGGTGTAAAAGTGAACGGTATTGTAAACCGCAATATGTTTGGTATTGGCGCATCTATGCCGGGCACAATGCTTAGCGAAGAAGTTGTTGTGAGAGGAAGCGCAGAATTTTCTAAAGATTAATTTTTAGTACCAATTTTAAAAAAAACTCCAAAAAATTTTGGGGTTTTTTATTTTTGGGCATTCTGTCGCATATTCGTTCGAGCCAAAGTCGATAAATATTTAGCGACAAAGTATTCGTATTTTTATAATAATAAAAGGCAGCAATTAGGATACATACAACGAAACAATCTTAAAATAACAAAAATTGATTCTATAGCAAGAGATAAAAATGGAAATTTATATACACATATTGGAGAATATGACTATTTTCAAGGAGCGGAATGTTTCAAAGATAAGTTTAGCTGATTAATAGAGATTAAAAGTATCGGTATATCAAAAAAGGCAATAAACAAGAATCCGCCTTAGAGAATTGGGATAAATACTATTATGTTTCTAATGTTGATTATAGTTTACTTTTAAAGGATTTGATCAAGTAAAAAATAGTGAACAGCCCCCTCGTCCTCGTTTAGCGCAGCGTAACGAGGATATTTAAGCAATGTATTTATAACGCATATTTAAAAGACAATACTCGTATTTGCGCTTAAAAATAAAAGACAGATGAATTGCGTAAATTTGTATGGTAAGGTGAAATTCTTTTATTACACTTGTGATGTAATTCTTTGAAATATTTTTGGAAAAAAGGTCTAACAAAAAAACAACTAAAACTAAAGTGTATAAATCATTTTGCAAATTAGGTTTAGGTGTTTTAAAGTAAAAATGTTACCTACTTTATTACTCAAGCAATATCAATCCCTTACAAAGGCCCTATTAATAGGCTGGCGTGGTAGATTCGAGTTTTTTGTAATCAAAAAACTTTACTGCTAAAAGCCCGACGCTGAAATGTTTTTTCAGCATTTAGAAATACCATTTTAAAATAATAAAAAAGAAATTATAATTCAGCGTAACGCCCAAAATTTAAAGTGAATTGTTTTCTTGTTGAGTAGGTTGCGGCGTATCTTGAATGGTATTATTTTCTGCCAATTGATTTTCTTTAAAAAACTGTTTTTGAAATAATAAGATAAGGATTACACCAGTGGAAATAGAGGCATCGGCCAAATTAAATATGGGTCTAAAGAACATAAAGTCTTCGCCACCCCAGATAGGAACCCAAGCAGGGAAATTGCCTTCTACCAAGGGAAAATAAAACATATCTACCACTCGGCCATGTAAAAAACCGGCGTAACCACCTTCGGCAGGAAAGAAATGAGCGGGCTCTGAAAAACTTTCGTTAAAGAACATACCGTAAAACATACTATCTAAAATATTGCCTACGGCGCCTGCAAATACAAAGGCAATAGCGGCCACATAACCGGGATGGTATTTTTTTATAATGATTTGTCGTAAGTAATAAACGCCAAAAATGGCGGCACAAATTCTAAAAACGCTTAAAACTAATTTACCTAAAAAACCGCCAAACTCCATGCCGAATGCCATGCCCGGGTTTTCGGTAAAATGTATTCTGAACCAAGGGAAAAACACATATTCTTCGCCTAAAACAAAATTTGTTTTTATGTAAATTTTAATCAACTGATCGGCCAATAAAACGCCTGCAATAACCAGTAATACAATTTTTAATCGTTTGCTCATAATTTGGCAAAGATACTATTTTAGAAATTAGTTAATAGCGAATATTAATGTGTTTAGACCGCATTAAAGGTAATGACCAGTATTTTTTTTGTGGACGTGGTTACTTTAAATCTATCATCGGTGCGTTTACCTATAAGCCAAACTATACCATTATTTGAGCGCATAATGTATTGAGTTTGTTTTTGGAATAATGAAAATTTTTCTGCGATAAAAAAATCGCTTACTTTTTTGAAGCCTGTCATGCCTAATGGCTTAAATTTATCGCCTTGTTGCCATTGATTAACAGTTAATGGAAAGGTTATTTTATCGGCATCTAAAAAGGCGGTGTTAGCGTTAAAGTTTTTTTTTGCTATAGAATGAATATTTCCTTGTGTAAAATAAATTTTTAACTGGATTGGTTTTTTAATTTCTGTATCTTCTTTATTAATAATAAATTCTTGAATAGATTTTGTGCTTAGCGCTTTAATTAGTAGAAAATTTCTGTCTTTAATAATCGTATGTGTATTGCTTGTAAAAACTTTACCAGCTTGGCGCTCCATCGAATTATAAACGTTCTCTATTTGTGAAGAATTAAAATTAAATTCAGTAAGTAGCTCAAATAAAATAAGCTGGGAGGCTGTTATTTTTTCTAATTTTTTAATATCTATTTTTATAATTCCTTCCTCATAGATGAATAATTTTTTACGTTGCTTTTCTACTTCTTTTTTTAAAATAAGATTGGTTTGTTGAAAGATGGCTATCTCGTTAGTAATTGTTTTTTCGAACGAGGGATTTAATTTTTTTAATGCAGGGATGATCTGTAAACGAAGTTGGTTCCGTAAATATTTTTCTTCTTTATTACTGCTATCCTCCCGAAAAGAAATTTTATTTTCTTTGATATAGTTTTCTATTTCATGTCTTGTTGCAAACAAAAGCGGGCGAACAATTCGATCTTTTTTAGGCGTCATAGCTTTTAGGCCGTTAATGCCCGTGCCACGCAAAAGATTTATAAAAAAAGTTTCTATATTATCGTTGGCATGATGCGCGGTTAATAGGTAATCAAAATGATGTTCGACAAGCAATTCTGTAAACCACTTGTAACGCAATTCCCTGGCAGCCATTTGTATGGAAATGCCTTTATTATCAGCATATTTAGCTGTCGTAAATATTTTTGAGAAGAAGTTGATCTTGTTTTTTTTACAGAATGCTGCTACAAAATCTTCATCGCCATCTGCCTCTGGGCCGCGAAGCATAAAATTGCCGTGGGCTACCGAAAAATGATACCCAGCGTTTATTAATAACCAGCACAAGGTTATGCTATCGGCCCCTCCACTTACCGCCACCAATAACTTATCGGCGGGTTTAAATAATTTATTCTTATTTATGTAGGAGGTAAGTTGCGAGATCATTATTGCAGCCAAAGATAATTGAGAAGCTGTTGCCTGACAAATAACGTTTTTATTTTTAACAATACAGAATTTTGTATATAAAAGTTAATTATATTAAAAAATTCATAAATTTGCAGAGTACACAATCACATGATGATGATAAAAAAATTACTAATAATAACAGGAGCTGTAGCAATTTTACTTTCTTCTTGCGGCGGAGATAAAGCGCAGCATCAATCTCAAGAAGGTAAAGGTGGCGTATATTATGGCGGCGTTTTTAGAATGAATGAGCTGGAAGACTTTAAAAATCTATATCCTTTGGCTATTGTAGATGTTATTTCTTGGCGTATATCCACTCAGGTTTACGAGGGGTTGGTAAAATTTAATCAATCTGATCTTTCTACAATTCCTTGCTTGGCTTATCGTTGGGAGACTAACCCAGATGCTACCGTATGGACTTTTCATTTACGCAAAGGTGTAAAATTTCATAACGACCCATGTTTTTCTGATGGAAAAGGCCGTGAAATGAATGCTACTGATGTAAAATATTGTTTTGATAAATTGTGCGAATCAAACGCAAGCAACGCGGCTTTTGACATTACTTTTAAAGATAAAGTAAAAGGAGCCAATGCTTATTTTGAAGCAAGTAAAACTGGTAAATTGCTTGAAGGTGGGGTGCAAGGTGTAAAAGCATTGAACGATTCTACGATAGAGATTAGTTTAGAATATTCTTTTTCAGGATTCTTAAACATCATTGCACATTCTGGTTGCTTTATTTATCCAAAAGAAGCGCTTGAAAAATACGGTATTGATATGCGCACCAAATGCGTGGGTACAGGTCCTTTTGTTGTTAAAACAATTAAAGAAGGAGAAACCGTTATTCTTGAAAAAAATGCAGAATACTGGAATGTAGATAAAGACGGAAACAAACTTCCATATTTAGATGCGGTAAAAATTTCTTTTATTAAAGAAAAAAAGGCAGAAATGCTTGAGTTTCAGCGCGGAAATTTAGATATGGTTTTCCGTATACCGGTTGAAATGTATAAAGAAATTATGGGTACAGCCGATAATCCAAACGCAAAGAAAAATGATTTTGAGATACAGAACGTACCATCGCTTGTCACTACCATTTACGGCATGTTGTTTACAGGCAATATCTTTAATAAAAAAGAAGTTCGTTTAGCGTTTAATTATGCTATAGACAGGAATAAAATTGTAGATTATATTTTGCAAGGAGAAGGCATACCGGGTAATTATGGTATAGTACCTCCTGCTGAAACATTTAAAAAGATGGGGTTTGATTTTTCTAAAATTAAAGGATATACTTTAGATGCTCAAAAAGCAAAAGATTATTTTAAACAAGCCGGTTACCCGGATGGTAAAGGTTTTCCTAAACTTACACTTACTATAAGCGCCGGCGGTGGCGAACGTAACGGACAAATTGCAGAAACGGTTCAAAAAATGCTGAAAGAGAATTTAAATATTGAAGTAAACATAAATGTAACTCCTTTAGCAGAACAAATTGATGCTATGTACTCAGGTAAATTAGAGTTTTTCCGTACGGCGTGGAGTGCTGATTACCCAGATCCCGAAACCTTCTTAACTTTATTCTACAGCAAACACATTCCAAGTAATCCGTTAGAAAAATCTTTTGTAAATTTTGAAAGATATAGAAACTTAACATTCGATTCATTATTTACGGCAGCTTTAAGAGAGCCTGATACTAAGAAACGTATGGAAATTTACATGCAGGCAGATCAGTTATTAATTGATGATGGAGCTATCATGCCAATTTTTTATGATGAGAACGACAGGTTAGTGCAAAAGAACATTCGTAATTTTCCGGCAAACGCTATGGAATTTAGAGATTTAGAACGTGTATATATTATACCGAAGGATAAAGGCACTAAAAAATAAAACTTATTTTACTAAGAACAGAAATCCCCTGCCAAGCAAGGGATTTTTTTTTGAGGTATTATTTTTTGTAAAACTAAATTTATTTATTCTTAACTTATAATTGATAAACCTTAAAATTGTTTTTTATTGATTTATGTATATTTTTGAAAAATGGATATTAACAAAATATTTGCCAATAACGAAAAATGGATTGCAGAAAAATTAAAAACAGATAAGAACTATTTTAAGCAATTTTCTAAGGGACAATCGCCCACTTTTTTATACATGGGTTGTTCAGATAGCCGGGTTACTGCCGAAGAATTAATGGGACTATCACCAGGTGATGTGTTTGTATATCGTAACATAGCCAACATGGTTCAAAGCACCGATTTAAGTGCTATGTCGGTTATTAATTACGCCGTAACGCAATTACATATAGAACATATTGTGGTATGCGGGCACTATGCCTGCGGTGGTGTAAAAGCTGCCATGCAATCGGTAGATATGGGTATTTTAAATCCGTGGTTGCGTAATATACGCGATGTTTATCGCTTACATCAAGAAGAATTAGATGGTATAAAAAACGAAGCACTGCGTTATAACAGGTTGGTTGAATTAAACGTGCAAGAGCAATGTATTAATGTTATAAAAACATCTGAAGTGCAAAGAGCTTTGTTAAAGAAAAAAATAACCGTGCATGGTTGGGTGTTTGATGTGCATACCGGCAAATTAATTGATTTAAAAATCGACTTCAAAAAAATACTAAAGAATATTATGAAGATATATCACATTGCATAGTGAGTTTCTAAAACTATTTTTCGTGCTGTGTTTTAAATGCAGCGGCGGCAAAAAGTCCGGCTGTTTCTGTTCTTAAACGCGTATTTCCTAAAGATAGCGGCGCAAAATTAGTATCGAAAGCCAGTTTAATTTCATCTTCCGTAAAATCTCCTTCAGGGCCAATAAGTATTAATGCCGTTTCGTTTTTTAAAATTTTGCTTAAAGCTGTTTTCTCTTTTTCCAAGCAATGCGCAATATATTTATGCTGTGTATTTTTATGTTGTAAAATAAATTCTTTAAACGTTTGTGCTTCATTAATTACAGGAAGCATAGCCTGAATGGATTGCTTAACGGCGCTTTCTGCAATTTTTTTTAAGCGATCTGTTTTAACGCCTGTCTTCTCGGTTCGTTTACAAATAATAAATGAAAACTCATCAACGCCAAGCTCGGTGCACTTTTCAAGCATCCATTCAATTCTATCTGCATTTTTTGTAGGAGAAATAGCAATGTGTAAACGGTATTTTTTAGGCGAAGAAATTTGCTTTTTGCTGATAATTTTTACACTGCATTTTTGTACATCGGCAGTTGTAATTTCTGCTTCATAAAAATTTCCTTTACCATCTATGACATGTATAATATCTCCGGCTTTATGGCGAAGCACACGTATGCAATGTTTAGATTCTTCGGCAGATAAAAGAACGGTATCTGCATCTGTAAATATATTTGCGAAATAAATTTGCAATTTATTTGCCGGCTTTTTTAAGATTCTTTTTCATGTACCTAATATCTGCACAATTAGCTGCCATTACTTTGGCTTCTTCAACCCCTCTGTTAGCGGCGGCTGTGTACATTTCGCAAGCACCTAAAAGATCATCCAATCCATTATGTTTTACCAAAGCGGCCTTGTAATAATTCATGCCAAATTCCGGACGCAATTTTATAAGTTGATTATAATCAAAAATAGCGTTGTTCCATTTCTCCTGTTTTTCTGCTACTTCGGCACGCAATAAATACGCATCGTAATAATCTTTTTTAAGATTAAGGCATTGGTTAAGATCTTCAAAAGCCGAATCTAATTTTTCTTCTTTTAAATACGCTTTGGCACGCAGAAAATACACTTTATAATTGGTGGTTTTTTTTGCAATAGCAATGTGCAGATCGGCTACAGCTTTATCTGCCTGGTTAGTTTCTACATATACCTTAGCACGTTCGGCATATATAGACCCTGAATCTGGAAGGATAGCTAAAGCCTCATTTAATTTTACAAGGGCAGGTTCGTATCTTTTTAAGTTTGCGCTAGTCATTCCGTCTTTATAAAGAGCCATACCTTCGCTCCAGCAAAAGCAATCTTCAAATACTTTTTTTGCAATTTCACTTCCTCGGGTAATTTGTTTTCTCATGTTGGTACAGGTAGCTTTTTTATCGCCGGCTTTATATTTTTGATAAGCCAACAAAGCAGGTGCATCTACATTTGCAGAATCTAAAGCCATCACTTTTTCGACATCCACTTTCATAGCGCTGTAATTGCCGGTGTTGTAATAACAAGTTGCCCTTTTGGCGTAAACATCACTTATATATTTGTTATCAGCGCTTATATATTTTTTTAACGCTATGGCATTATCGGCATCATCTTGTATAAGGGCTATGGCTTTATCGTAAGCAACAATGGCTGTGCTAAAACTTTTTGCTTTTAGTTTTGTATTTCCGTCTTCATAATTCTTTTTAAAATCGGCAGTTTGGGCCTGGATTTTTACCAATAAAAAAATGGCCAGTACAAAAAATGTTTTTTTCATGATGATGATATTTTTATGATTATAAATTTATTATTTATTTGTTATTACTTCAAAATCTACAATGCTATCTCCGCTAAAAGCCATAGATCTTGCATTTAAAATGGATAATGAATTTGTGCCTACCGTATAAGCGTTTAAAGAGCCCATTTCCGCAGTGGTAAGCATGTTTATTTTGGGCTGATACGCTAATTTTTGAACAACACCGGTTAATATTGGGTTGCTATTTACTGATGTTCCTTTACAGGCATAAACTCCACTTTCGGTAGAGAAAATAACATATTGGTTATTTACCTTAACAGCTGATAATAATTTGCCAAAGGTATTTGAAAAGATAGGAGGAGTTAGAAAACCATTGCTTGAAAAGGTATATATATAGGCGGTAGCATTATCGTTAATATCATTGCCAAACACATACAAACTATCCTGCGATTTTTCTATGATACTACTTACACTTTTCATGTTTACGGGCAACAGCGAGTTGTTAAAACTGGCTCCCGCGCCGCCAAAAGTTACCAGGTTATCACCCCCCGGAGCTGAAACATTTTTATAAACGGCTACATTATTAGTGCTGGTTGTTGTAAAATAATAAGGAAAAGAAATGGTAGAAGACGTAAACCTATAGGATGTACTTGGCGCACCTGTGTTTAAATAGGAATAAATCGTACCATCTGTAATGCCGTTTTTAAACCCAACATAAGCTTTGCGCCCATCTGTATGCATACAGGTAAAAGCTGTTTGGGTGCCGGTAAGTATCTCTGTGTATGCAGGTGTGTTCGTTTTAATGTCGTAAGCTGTAAATGGTTGGTTAGCGTTTCCGTTTACATATAATTGCTGGTAATAACTTCCGTATTTCATGCCGTTATACGTACCGTTAATTGTGCGGGTTAAGTTTATATGTTTTAAAGAATCATAACCTGTAATGGTTTGCGGAGCAGATCGTAAATTAACGCAATATCCCAGCCATTGCGTAGGAGATTCTGTAATATTTATAGGTTGAAAAGATGATACAGAATTATAACCATCATCCGCCGTAATTTGCATAATATACTGCCCCGTTTGCAAACGAAATTCAGTTACATCATAAGTGTTATTTATGGTAAGGCTGGCCGATGTAACCGATAATTTATAAGCATCCTGAACGGGCGTATGGTTCATGTCGGTTAAAATTATATAAACGGATGTAAGGTGAATATTATCGCTAACGTTTCCCGTTACATTAATTGGTATATGGTATTTACCTGAAGTACTATCTAATAAAAAAACAAAAGACTGCCCGTTTGTTGGAGTTGTAAAAGTAATTATTGGCGGCTGCGTATCTTTCTTGTCTTTTGTGCAGCTGCTTAAAATAAATATGAACAAAACTATTGTTAACGTTAAAGCTAATCTCATTGCTGTTGATTGATTTTCACGAAATTAGTAAAAAAACAATAGCCGAAAACGATATAAATAAGCTAATAACTTGTTTAAAAAACATGAAATATTTTTTGTACTTTGAGGTTTGAAAACATTGATGCTTCTTTGCACCCCTCTATGAACATAATTCCTACAAATAAACCAAAAAATAAGTTGCAAAACTATACGCCGCCAACGTTAGATGGTAGGTTACAACCTCAGGCTACCGACCTGGAAGAAGCTGTACTTGGTGCCATGATGCTTGAAAAAGAAGCGCTAAGTAATGTTATCGATATTTTAAAACCTGAATCTTTTTACAAACCGGCGCATCAGGCTGTGTATCGCGCTGTGTTAGACCTTTTCAATAATTCAGAACCGGTAGATCTTTTAACGGTAACCGCACAACTTAAAAAAAATGGCGAGCTAGAAATTGCAGGTGGTGCATACTATATTTCTCAGCTTACTAACCGTGTGGCATCTTCTGCCAATGCAGAGCATCATGCGCGTATCATTCTTCAAAAATATTTGCAAAGAGATCTTATTCGTATTAGTACCGAAATTATTACTTCTTCGTATGAAGATAGCACGGATGTATTTGACTTGCTTGATAAAGCTACCGAAAGTATTTTTCAATTGGTAGATACCAACGTGCGTAAACAACAAGATAGTATTAGTAAATTGTTAGCTAAAGCTATTACGCAAATTGAAGAAGCCAGCAAGCAAACAAGTGGTGTAACCGGTGTTCCCAGCGGCTTTACAAGCCTTGATAGAATTACGGGTGGTTGGCAAAAATCAGATCTGGTAATTATTGCAGCTCGTCCTGCTATGGGAAAAACTGCCTTAGTATTAACCTTGGCACGAAATGCCTCGGTTGAATTTAATAAACCGGTTGTTTTCTTTTCGTTAGAGATGTCGTCTTTGCAATTGGTAAATCGTTTAATATCTGCCGAAGCAGAGTTAGAGCAAGATAAAATTCGTAAAGGACAATTACGCGATGATGAATTTGTTCAGCTTAACGAACGTATTAAAAAATTAGCCAGCGCCCCTTTATTTATTGATGATACACCTGCACTTTCTATATTTGAATTACGTGCAAAAGCGCGTCGTTTAAAAGAGAATAGCGATATTCAAATGATCATCATAGATTACTTGCAACTTATGACGGCCGGCGGAGAAGGTGGCGGACGAGGTGGCGGCAATCGTGAGCAAGAAATTAGTTATATTTCTCGTTCATTAAAAGGTTTAGCAAAAGAATTAGATATCCCCATCATTGCGTTATCACAGCTTAGTCGTGATGTTGAGAAACGTGCCACAGGTAGTAAACGTCCGCAGTTATCAGATTTACGTGAATCTGGAGCTATAGAGCAAGATGCCGATATGGTTGCTTTTATTTATCGTCCGGAATATTATGGCTTGGATGTGTTTGAAGATAATGAACCATCACGCGGAATGGCAGAGATATATATTGCCAAAAACCGTCACGGTTCTATTGCACAACCACGCGTAAAATTTGTTGGTCAGTTTGCCAAATTTGCTGATGTTGATTATGTAGAAGGCGCAAAAGATATGTATAACAACCAAGCACAGCCATTAGAACCTAATACAGATTTTATAAATACGAAAACTGTACAATCAAAAGGTTGGGATAAAACGGATGATAACATGAATGATATTATCAATGAAAATCCAAATCACGATATAGAAGACCCTTTTTAGATGTTACTAAGAATAAATCCCGATAAACTAGTTATTGAAGATATATTAAAAACTGTTGAAGTTTTAAAAAACGATGGCGTAATTATTTATCCAACTGATTCGGTTTATGCAATGGGATGCAGTAGTAACAGCCCTAAGGCGATAGAAAAAATATGCCGCATAAAAAAAACAACACCCGAAAAAATTAATTTATCGTTGGTGTGTGCAGATCTTAGTCAATTAAGCGAATATGCAAAACCTTTACCCAACAATACATTTCGGTTAATGAAAAAAGCGTTGCCCGGGCCCTACACGTTTATTTTACAAGCAGCAAATAACATTCCTAAAATTTTTTTAAGGCA
The DNA here is from genome assembly GCA_038206945.1 of Bacteroidia bacterium. Classification (GTDB taxonomy): domain Bacteria; phylum Bacteroidota; class Bacteroidia; order B-17B0; family Aurantibacillaceae; genus PALSA-968. The sequence continues at coordinate 174,518 of JBBRAG010000002.1, forward strand.
GAATAAAAAAACAATTGGTATACGTGTTCCCTATAATAATATTTGCAGAGAAATTATAACACAACTTGGTTTTCCTTTGGTATCAACCTCTTTACATAATGAGGATGATGAAATAATCGATTATTTTACCGACCCTGAAATGATTTATAGTCAGTATGAAAAAATTGCCGACGTTGTAATTGATGGTGGTTATGGAAATATTTATGTGACAACCATACTTGATTGCACCGAAGATGAAACCGTTGTTATACGAGAAGGTTTAGGTAGTTTAAATGTATTAAGTTAATTAATATTTCGTTTGGCTATTATTAATTAATTTCTCCGCATAATTTGATAACATTTATGAAACGATTTTTTCTGATAAGCCTTTATGTTTTTAGCGGGTTAATTAAAGCACAAACCTCTCCGCAGTTTAATACGGCAGAGATATTGCAAAAATTAAAAAAATTAAATATCGTTGGCTCTGTTCTATATATAGCGGCTCATCCGGATGATGAAAACACGCGCTTGTTAGCTTATTTATCCAACGAAAAAAAATTGCGTACTGGTTATATATCATTAACACGGGGCGATGGAGGACAAAATTTAATTGGCAAAGAACAAGGCGAGGCTTTGGGTTTAATACGCACACAAGAGCTTTTAGCTGCGCGTCGAGTAGATGGTGCCGAACAATTTTTTACACGTGCGAACGATTTTGGTTTTTCTAAAAATCCAGAAGAAACTTTTTCTATTTGGAATAAAGATAGCATCCTTGCCGATGTTGTTTTAGCTATCCGAAAATTTAAGCCTGATGTTATAATTTGTCGCTTTCCAACAACCGGCGAAGGTGGTCATGGTCATCACACGGCATCAGCTATTTTGGCTTTAGAGGCTTTTGATGCCGCAGCCGATCCTACTAAATTTCTTAATCAGTTAGCTTATTTGCAAGTGTGGCAAGCTAAACGCATTTTTTGGAATACGTTTAATTTTGGCGGCACCAACACTACATCTCCAGATCAATTAAAAATTGATGTGGGTATTTATAATCCTTTATTAGGAAAGAGTTATGGAGAAATTGCGGCTGATAGTCGATCAATGCACAAAAGTCAGGGTTTTGGTTCTGCAAAAACAAGAGGTGAATCTATCGAGTACTTTAAATTTTTAAAAGGTGATTCTGCCAAAAAAGATTTGTTTGAAGGTGTTGATCAAACATGGAATCGATTTAGGGCAACCGCTAAATTTCAAAAAATATTGAATGATATTATTACAAAATATAATCCGCAAGCTCCTGAAAAAATTGTAGGTGATTTAATTTCGTTTTACAAACAACTTCAAGTCTTGGATGAAAGTGATGCTAACATGAAATATTGGAAAACACTAAAATTAAAAGAATGCGAAACCTTGTTGCTTGCTTGCAGCGGTTTATGGATGGAAGCCTACACAACAGATTACACGGCTGTTCCTGGCAATGATGTTTTAATTACGGCTCAAATAATTAAAAGAAATAACAGTGAGGCAAAAATTAATTTGATTAATTATTTTTATCAGACAGATAGTACAACAGATCTTACTTTAAAAACGAATGAGTTATATACGTTTAAACACAAAGAAAAATTAGCGTCCGCAACTTCATTTTCAAATCCTTATTGGCTGAACGAGAAACACACGATTGGCATGTACACTGTAAATAACAAACAATTAATGGGCAAACCCGAAAATGATGCAGCGATTAAAGTAATTTTTGATGTAACGATAAATGATTTGAATTTACCAGTTGAACGCGGTTTAGTTTATAAATATACCGATCCGGTAAAAGGAGAAGTCTATCGTCCTTTTGAAGTGTTGCCACCGGCTACTTTAAATATTTCAGATAAAGTTTTTGTGTTTAATTCGCTAATGGCAAAAGATGTTTCGTTTACCGTAAAGGCAAACGAATCCAATGTAAATGGTACAATTGAATTGCAGCTTCCCGAAGGATGGACGGCTACAATTAAAAAACCTAATTTTAAATTAGTTAACAAAGGCGATGAAATTAGTATATATGCAACATTAACGCCTAAAAAATATAGTATAAATGGCAAGTTGCAAGCTTCATTAAGTATAGATGGAAAAATTTATAACAAAAGTATTCGTCGCATTGAATACGATCATATTCCGTACCAATTTATTTTGAGTGATGCCGAAGCAACCATTGTAAACATGAACTTAAAAAAGGAAGGTAATGTTATTGGGTATATTCCAGGTGCCGGAGATGAAGTGGTGGCATGTTTAAAACAAGTTGGTTATGATGTTACCTTGTTAACGGATGAATTATTATCAAAAGAAAACTTATCTAAATACAATGCTATCATTACGGGTATACGCGCTTATAACACAAACGAACGTTTGCAAATTCATTACAATAAATTAATGGAGTATGTAAAAAATGGCGGAAATTTAATTGTGCAATACAATACTAATAATCGTATTGGTCCTGTGGGGACAAAGGTTGGTCCCTATTCATTTACTATTTCGAGAGATAGAGTTACGGATGATAACGCCGAAATGAAAATTACAAATCCTAAACATGCTGTATTAAATTTTCCGAATATAATTACAAATGCAGATTTTAAAAATTGGGTGCAAGAACGCGGAATTTATTTTGCAACTGAAATCGATAAAAATTATGAAACTATTTTTTCTATCAATGATCCTAAAGAAAAGGCAAGTGATGGAAGTTTGATCATAGCTAAATACGGAAAAGGTAATTTTGCTTATACAGGATTGGTTTTTTTTAGAGAATTACCTGCGGGCGTACCGGGTGCTTATCGTTTATTTGTAAACTTATTAAGCCTTCCGCAAAATAAATAATATGTCGACAGAAAAATATACATCTAAAAAATGGGGTTACGCTTATATTTTAGTCGTTAGTGTTTTGATATTGCTTATTGTTTTCTTTTACTTTTTTACTAAACAATTTGCATGAGCGCGATAGATTGGTTTGTACTTATTATAACATTAATGTTTGTAATTACGTATGGAATTTATAAAAGTAAAAGCGAAAAAACATTAGACGGATATTTTAAAAGCAGCAACTCTATGAGTTGGTTTTTAATTTTGCTTTCTATAATGGGCACGCAGGCAAGCGCCATTACATTTCTTTCTGCACCCGGACAAGCCTACACAGACGGTTTGCGCTTTGTGCAATATTATTTTGGTTTGCCCTTGGCAATGGTTGTGCTATGCGTAACGTTCATCCCTATTTATCATAAATTAAAAGTGTTTACCGCTTACGAATTTTTAGAGCAGCGTTTTGATCTTAAAACGCGCACGCTTGCATCCATTTTATTTTTAATTCAACGTGCACTATCAACCGGCATAAGTATTTACGCGCCATCAATTATTTTATCATCTTTATTAGGATGGAATATTTATTACACCAATTTAGTAATGGGTGGTTTTTTAATTATTTATACGGTTAGCGGTGGTACCAAAGCAGTTACTTACACGCAAATGCAGCAATTAGCCATTGTTTTTATCGGTATGTTTTTGGCTGGTTATATGGTAGTGCACATGCTGCCCGAAGGAGTAAGTTTTACAGATGCCTTACAAGTTGCCGGTAAAATGGGAAAGTTGAATGTTATTGAAACAAAAATTGATGTAACGGATTCTCATTGGTGGAAAGATAAGTACAATATATGGAGTGGTTTAATTGGCGGCTTTTTTTTAGCGCTTTCTTATTTTGGAACAGATCAATCGCAGGTTGGTAGGTATTTAACGGCAAAAAACACTAAGGAAAGCCGTGTAGGTTTATTAATGAACGGCTTGGTTAAAGTACCCATGCAATTTTTAATTCTGTTGGTAGGAAGTTTGGTTTTTGTGTTTTACATGTTTTATCAATCGCCTGTTTTTTTTAATCAAAAACAAGTCGAAAAAGTGTTAGCTACAAATTATAAAGAGCAATTCGTTACGCTTCAAACAAAAAATGATTCTGTAAATAGTATAAAGCAAACTCAAACGCATCAATTAGTAAACGCTTTACACCAGGAGAATAGTTCGCAAATAAAATACATCCAAACATCACTTAAAGAAACTGAAACGCAATCAAAAACTATTCGTGCAAATGCTATTTCTTTAATGAAAAAAGCAGATGAAACAGCCGATACGAATGATACAAATTATATCTTTTTGTACTTTGTTATACAAAATCTACCTAAAGGATTAATTGGTTTATTAATTGCCATGATATTTTTAGCTGCCTGGGGTAGTATTGCTGCTGCCTTAAACTCGCTGGCATCAACTACGGTTATAGATATATATAAAAGATTATGGGTAAAAGATCAAACAGAAAAACATTACTTTAAAGCATCGCGCTGGATAACTTTTGGCTGGGGCTTATTTTGCATTGCTACCGCTATGTTTGCCAGTAAATTAGGAAGTTTAATAGAAGCTGTTAATATATTAGGATCTTTATTTTATGGAACTATTTTAGGTATTTTTCTTGTGGCCTTTTATATAAAGCGTGTAGGAGGGAAGGCTGTTTTTTATGCCGCTTTACTTACAGAGGTATGTGTAATTGCTATTTTTTTTGCAGATATAATTTCTTTTTTATGGTTGAATGTTATTGGTTGCTTACTTGTTATGGGTATTGCTCTTATTATACAACAATGTATGCCTAAAGAAAAAAAGATAGTTGCATTTTTTTAAGTGTAACACTGTTTTTTACAGTAACAATTCAGGCATGGTTTTATATCATATTAATGAAGTTTTAATTTTTTTGTATATTTGCTAATATGCTTAATAACGCTTTTGAGGTAGTTTTAATTTTAACAGCTTATTTAATAGGCTCCATGCCCTTTTCAGTATGGGTGGGTAAAATTTTTTATGGTATTGATGTGCGTGAGTTTGGCAGCGGCAACGCAGGCGCTACCAACACATTTAGGGTTTTAGGAAAAAAAGCTGGTATACCTGTTTTAATAATGGATATTTTAAAAGGTGTGCTGGCCGTTTGCCTGGCGCACTTTAGTGATTTTGCTTCGCAATCAAACCCACTTATAAATTACCAAATAGCTTTGGGTATTGCTGCTGTGCTGGGACATATTTTTCCTTTGTTTGCAGGTTTTAGAGGTGGTAAAGGTGTAGCAACTTTATTAGGTGTGGGTGTGGCTATAACCCCTTTAGGCGCAGCTATTGCGTTGATTGTGTTTTTGCTTATATTTTTTACGTTCAGGTATATTTCTTTGGCATCTATTTGCGGTGGTTTATCTTTTCCTTTTATTGTATTAATGGTTTTGCATAACAGTCCGGTTACCTTAATATTGTTTTCTTTTATGGTGGCTGCTTTACTTATTATTACCCACAAAAAAAACATACAACGCTTGCTTAAAAAGCAAGAACCTAAAGTTGAGTTGTTTAAAGTTAAGACTAAGTAGCTTAGCTTAAGATGATCAGAAAAAATAAGGTATTATATTCCCCTTAGGGAATGTAAGGAAAATACTTTTTTAGTAACCAAAAAAGCTTTACTACCCGAAGCCCGACAACGTAGTAATTTCATTAGAATATAATTATGAATGCGCCTGAACGCCCATACTTCGACAGACTCATAAATGACAATTAGAATTAAATTACTTACGTGTTTCTAAACTGTAAACCTGCTCTTTAATAATATGCGCCCATTGCTTAGGAGTTTTGCTCTTGTCTAAAGTTTCGGGCATGATGAGTTTGCCAAATTTTAGTTTGATGTTTTTGTTTTTTAAAGAGAACATTTCGTCGGGCAGAAAAAACATTTCAATATTTGCTTTTATCCCAAAGCGTTTGCGCCACAAGGCAAAATTGTAAAAAAAGTTGGAATTTTTTCCATCTACATACAAAGGCAAAATAGGTTTATTGTATTGAATTGCTTTGGTAACAAAACTTTTTTTCCACTCTAAATCTTTAATTTTTCCATGTTGTTTTCTGCTAACCAAGCCTGCCGGAAACACCATAGATACACCATTTGACGCATAAAAAGCATCAATAGCTTTAATGGCTTCTATAGATGTTACGCCCACTTTATTTACGCCTACTAAAATACCGTCAAAATTTACAAGGTTGGTTAAAATATCGTTTACAGTTGCACGTACATCCATTCTTTTTTGCGAAACAGCGTGTAAAATAGCCATCCCATCAATGCCGCCAAGTGGATGATTTGCAGCAATAATAACACCTCCGGTTAAAGGTAAATTTTCTAATCCTTCCCAGGTAACATTTGCCCCCACATATTTTAAACAACCGTCGTTAAAATCGTACCCATAATTATTTCGATTGATATAAACGCACTCGTTAATGCGGTCTTCATGTAGTTTTCTTTTTAAATAATTAATGATATATCGTGGCAACCATTTATGCAACGTAGGGTTTTTATCTTTAATGATCTTCTCTATATCGATTGTTTTTTTTAACTCGTCCATTTAAAAATTGTTCATTTCGTGTTGATTACCCAGCTTTGAGTTAGATTTTTTATTAATTCGAATTCCTTAAAAATTCTTGTGTTATCAGGCATTTACAAGCACTAAGTAAAGATATTTAATGCAAACAAAAATAAGGTGAGGTCAAAAACTTTTCAACAACTGTGGTAAAAAGTGGTATGAAGTGGTAAATGCTGGTAAAAACTGTCTATTTTTGTCATATATCAATAAAAAGATGGCTGTCAATAGTTTAATAGGTGAATTTGAATGTAAAGTGGATGCAAAAGGCCGCTTTATGTTTCCGGTTACACTTAAAAAACAGTTAGCCGAAGCATTTGAGAAAGGATTTGTTATCAATAGAAATCTGCACCAAAAATGTTTGGCGCTTTATCCCTTAGAAGAATGGAACAAGTTGAACAAAAAATTAGGCAAGCTTAATCGCTTAAAAAAAGATGTAGATATTTTTATTAGACGAGTTACCGGCGGCGCAACAAATTGTGAAGCAGATAATACCGGACGCATACTTATTCCAAAACCATTATCAGAATACGCAGACATTAAAAGCGATATAAAAGTTTTAGGCAGTAACAACATTATTGAAATATGGGATAAGAAAGCATACGACTTATTCTTAACGCAAGATGTTGATATAGCAAAATTAGCAGATGATGTTTTTGAGGGGATAGATTTTAATGATGATAAAGACTAATGGATTATCATCAACCCGTTCTTTTAAAAGAATGTTTAGATGGCTTGCGTATTAAGCCAGATGGCGTTTATGTAGATGTAACTTTTGGCGGTGGCGGACACAGTAAAGCAATTTTACAGCAGCTTAGTCCTAAAGGAAAGTTGTTTGCTTTCGATCAGGATAAAGACGCTGCTAACAATTTGCCAAAAGATGATCGCTTAACTTTCATTCCTCAAAACTTTATGTACATGAAGAATTTTTTGAGGATGTATGAAGCAAATAAAGTGGATGGTATCTTGGCCGATTTAGGTGTATCATCTCATCAGTTTGATATTGCAGATAGAGGTTTCTCTATTCGTTTTGAAGCAGAGTTAGATATGCGCATGAATCAAGCCTCCAAAAAAACAGCAGCTACTGTGTTGAATGAGTATGATGAAAATCAACTTAAACAAATTTTTAGAAGTTACGGAGAGGTTGATAACGCTTACAAATTAGTGAAGTTGATTACCGATGCGCGCATCACACAACCTATTACAAATACAGAACAGCTAAAAAATATTATTGCGCCTTGCACACCAACGTTTAAAGACCATCAGTATTTGGCAAAAGTATTTCAGGCATTGCGCATAGAAGTAAACGATGAAATGGATGTGCTGAAAGAAATGCTTAAACAATCGCTAGAAGTGTTAAGTGTTGGCGGAAGATTGGTGGTAATGAGCTATCATTCTTTAGAAGACAGGTTGGTAAAGAATTTTATTAAGAGTGGAAATTTTGAAGGCGAAGCGATAAAAGATTTTTTCGGAAACATAGATAGGCCCTTTGAAATGATAACGAGAAAGCCTGTAACACCAAGCGAAGCAGAGATAGAAAGAAACAGCAGATCTAGAAGCGCAAAATTAAGAGTAGCAGAGAAACAGTGAACAAGTTACAAGTATCAGTAAAACAAAATGATACCTGAAAAATGATAATTGATACCTGAAATAAGTGGCAAACAAATTTAAAGAAATAAAAAACGAAAAATCAATTATTGAAGAGGTACAGCCAGCCTCAGCAACACCTCCACCGACTTCCAAAAAAAAGAAAAGTGGTATTGTAAAATCTTTAAATACAGTTTTTAGTGGCACATTTTTAAGTAACGACAACGTTTTAAAACATATTCCTTTTATTTTATTTCTATCGGTAATTGCCATTTTGTACATAGCAAATGGGTATTGGGCAGATGATAAAGTAAGACAGGTAAATAAATTAAACGCACAGATAAAAGATTTTAGAAGTGAATATATCTCTACAAAATCTGATTTAATGTTTGTGAGTAAACAAAGCGAAGTAGCTAAATCGGTAGAAAAAATGGGATTGAAAGAACCTATCGTTCCGCCCATGAAAATTGTAGTTGACACAACAAGCAAGAGACAAGAGGCAAGAGACAAGAGACAGGATTAATGGAAAACAGAAAAGACATATTATGGAGAACCTACTTGGTGTACATTTTTATGTGCGTTTTTGCGCTTTCTATTACCTATAAAATTATTCAGATTCAGTACATACAAGGTGATATGTGGCGTGAAAAATCTAAGCAACTAACTACTCAGTATGTAAACATCGAAGCCTCTCGCGGAAATATTTTTGATGAAAACGGAAATCTTTTAGCAACCTCGCTTCCTTATTATGAAGTTGGTATGGATGTAAATGCGCCTGCACTTACCAAAGATACTTTTAGTAGATATATCAATCCATTGTCGGAAGAATTAGCCTCTATGTTCTCTGATAAAACGAAGAAAGAATTTAAAAAAACATTACGTAAGGCGCGCCAAACACAAGACCGCTACGTAGTGTTACATCGCAATGTTTCTTACAGAGATTTGCAAAAAATGAAAAAGTTTCCATTGCTTAAAAAAGGCAAACGTGGTGGTTTGGTTTACTTACAAACTAATAGAAGAGAGCTTCCTTTTAAAATTTTGGCTGCACGTACAATTGGTTATACCCGTAACGAATTACGTGTGGGTATTGAAGGTGCTTATGATACCATTCTTCGTGGCACAAGCGGCAAACGTTTAATGCAAAAAGTGGCAGCAGATGTTTGGAGACCCATCAACGACGAAAATGAAATTGAACCAAAAGACGGAAACGATATTTACACAACTATTGATATAAATATACAAGACGTTGCCGAAAATGCTTTACTGAAAGCGCTTGTAAAGAACGATGCAGCACAAGGTTGTGTTGTTTTAATGGAAGTAAAAACTGGCGAGATACGTGCTATCGCAAATCTTACACGTACAGATTCTGGCATGTATAGCGAGCGTTTAAATTATGCGATGGGTTACCCTACAGAACCTGGCTCTACCTTTAAACTAGCATCTTTATTAGTTGCGTTAGATGATGAGTATGTTGATTTAGATGATGTGTTTGACGTGGGCAACGGTGAGTGTATGTACTACAATAAAAAAGTAAAAGATTCTCATCCGCCAAAAAAACCTCTACTTACTGTTCAAGAAATTTTTGAAACATCATCTAATGTTGGTACAACAAAAGTTATCACAAAATATTATTCTAAAGATCCGCAAAAGTTTGTAGATAAATTACTGACTTTCAATTTAGGTAAACAACTTGGCTTAGGAATTCCGGGCGAAGGTATTCCGCTTATTAAAAATGTAAAAGATAAACATTGGTCGGGTTTAACATTGCCCCAAATGGCTTATGGATACGAGGTTTTAGTTACTCCTTTACAAACACTTACACTTTATAATGCCATTGCAAATAATGGTGTAATGGTTAAGCCTCGTTTTATAAAAGAGATTATTAAAAACGGTGTTGTTGTAAAAAATTTTTTCCCCGAAGTAATTAATCAAGCTATTGTAAAAGGATCTACTGTGCGCAAAGCAAGAACCATGTTAGAAGGTGTTGTTGAAAGAGGTTCCGGTAAAGGTTTAAACATTACTGCATTTAAAGTAGCGGGTAAAACCGGTACAGCGCAAATAGCCGTTAACGGTAGTTATGGTTCAGTTGGAAATCATATTTACCAAGCTTCTTTTGTCGGTTATTTCCCTGCCGAAAAACCGCTTTATTCGTGCATAGTTGTGATTAACTCTCCTTCTAACGGAACGTATTACGGAGCATTAGTTGCCGGTCCGGTTTTTAAAGAAGTTGCAGAAAAAGTGTATTCAAATTCTTTAGAGTTTCAAACAGAAATTAATGCAGGTAAAACTCCTTTGCTGACTCAAGCTCCAGAACTGATTAAAGGTAAAAAACAAGATTTGGATTATGTGTTAACAGATTTAAATATTCCATTTAAAAATGCAGCAGCAGAAGCTAACTGGATTACAAATTCTAAAAGCGATTCAACAAAAATTACGTTGCAAGGTGTTGATTTAGAAACACAATTAAAAAAAGGAATGGTGCCAAACCTTCAGGGTTTATCGGCTAAAGATGCCTTATTTCTTTTAGAGAATAACGGATTGAATGTAAAACTTCAAGGCTTTGGTGCAGTAAAAAAACAATCGTTGGAAGCAGGAACAAAATTTTTTAAAGGGTCTCAAATCGTTTTAACATTAGGCTAATGCGTTTATTAACCGACATACTTTATAAAGCAGGATTAGAAGAAATAATCGGCACCACCAATGTGGCTGTGTCTTCTATTACCTTCGATTCTCGCAAAATAAAAAAAGATAGTTTGTTTATTGCGGTGAGAGGTAACGCGGTTGACGGACACAATTTTATTACACAAGCCATTGAAACAGGTGCTATTGCTATTGTTTGTGAAGAGCTTCCTGAAACACAACTTGAAAATATTACCTACGTAAAAGTTAAGAATGCCAATTATGCTTTAGGAATTATTGCGGCTAACTTTTATGACAATCCCTCTCAAAAACTAAAATTAGTTGGAGTTACTGGCACTAACGGAAAAACAACAACGGTTACTCTTTTATATAATTTATTTAAATCGTTAGGGTATACTGTTGGGTTATTATCTACGGTAAAAAATAAAATTCATAACGAAGAAGTTGTTGCCACACACACAACGCCTGATGCTATTTCTTTAAATGAATTACTGAACAAAATGCTTGAAAAAGGTTGTCAGTATGTGTTTATGGAAGTTAGCTCGCATGCCATTGTGCAACATCGTGTAAGCGGAATAACCTTTGCAGGTGGCGTGTTCACTAACATCACACACGATCATTTAGATTACCACAAAACATTTGACGAATACATCAAAGCCAAAAAAACTTTCTTCGATAATTTACCGCAAGAAGCATTTGCATTAACCAATAAAGATGATGCAAATGGAATGGTGATGTTACAAAACACAAAAGCAACTCGTATTACGTATGCACTTAAATCTCCTGCCGATCACAAATGCCGCATTGTAGAAAATCATTTAAACGGTTTGTTATTGAATATTGATAACAAAGAAGTTTGGGTAAAATTAATCGGACAGTTTAACGCTTATAATGTATTAGCGGTATATACTACGGCAGTTTTATTAAAGCAAGATGCTACTAATATTCTTACTGCACTTAGCGCACTTAATTCTGTTGAAGGAAGATTTCAATATTTAAAATCAGAAAACGGCATCATCGGTATTGTTGATTATGCACATACGCCGGATGCGTTGAAAAATGTTTTAGAAACGATCAAAGGAATTCGTACAGGTAACGAACAGGTTATAACCATTGCCGGCTGCGGCGGAGACCGTGATGCGGCTAAGCGCCCCGTTATGGCAAAAATTGCTTGTCAGTTTAGTAACAAGGTCATTCTTACGGCTGATAATCCGCGCAGCGAAGACCCTGAAGAAATTTTAAATCAAATGCAAAAAGGCATCGACCCGGTTGATGCAAAAAAAACATTACGTATTACGGATAGAAAAGAAGCGATAAGAACAGCTATTTCTCTGGCAAAGCCTGGAGACATTATTTTAATTGCCGGCAAAGGGCACGAAAAATATCAGGAGATAAAAGGTGTGAAACATCCGTTTGATGATTTTGAAATTTTAAAAGAAACCTTTAAAACACTTAACGCATAATGTTTTACTATTTGTTTACATGGCTTCACAAAGCCTTCGATTTTCCGGGTGCAGGTGTATTTCAATACATCTCTTTTCGCGCGGCCATGGCGGTAATCACATCGTTGGTTATTTCATTGGTATTTGGTAAACGCATTATAGAATTTATTCGTAGTAAACAAATTGGAGAAACTATTCGTGATTTAGGTTTAGCAGGCGAAAAACAAAAGGCCGGTACACCAACCATGGGCGGATTGATTATTCTCGCTGCTATTATCATTCCTACTTTATTATTTGCAAAACTTCATAATGTATATATCGTGTTGATGTTGGTATCTACTGTTTGGCTTGGTTTAATAGGCTTTTTGGATGATTACATCAAGGTATTCAAAAAAAACAAAGAAGGTTTACAAGGTAAATTTAAAGTAATTGGTCAGGTTGGTATTGGATTAATTGTTGGCATTACACTTTATTTTAATCAGGAAGTTACTATTAAGGAACGTGTTTATTCAAGCGGTTCAAAATCTACTTCTATTGATATGGCGTTAAGTCAGGGTAACGAATATAAAGCACCTAAGTATGCTATTGAAGAAACTAAAACATTAAAAACAACTATTCCGTTTGTAAAAAACAATGAGTTTGATTACAATAATTTAATTGGATGGGTTTGTAACGATTGCAACAAATGGGGTTGGATAATTTTTATTCCGATTGTAATTATTATTGTAACAGCAGTTTCTAATGGTGCAAATTTAACTGATGGTATGGATGGCTTGGCTACTGGCACTTCGGCTATTATTGGAACAACATTAGGGATACTTGCTTACGTATCGGGTAACATGGTGTTTGCCGATTATCTCAACATTATGTACATACCCAACTCGGGCGAGCTCGTAATTTTTATTGCAGCATTTGTAGGTGCGTGCATCGGTTTCCTTTGGTACAACTCGTATCCGGCGCAAGTTTTTATGGGCGATACCGGAAGTCTTGCTTTAGGTGGAATCATTGCAGTGTTTGCCATAGCAATTCGTAAAGAACTTTTAATTCCTATTCTGTGCGGAATATTTCTTGTAGAAAATCTTTCTGTGGTGATGCAAGTATTTGTTTTCAAAATTAGAAAAAGACAACACGGTTTAGAATACGCAAAAACACATCGCTTATTCAGAATGGCACCTCTTCATCACCATTACCATAAAGGTGGTTTGCACGAATCAAAAATTGTTTCTCGCTTTTGGATTATCGGAATTATGCTTGCCATATTAACTATTGTAACGTTGAAACTCAGATAGACACCCCTCTAAATCTTCCCGCAAGGAAGACTTTGATTAGTTGAAAAAAATATTTTGGAAAAATATAAAAATATAAACGAAATGCTAACTACTCTCTCCCCTGTGGGGAAAGCCGGAGAGGGGTTGCGTGTGGTTATTTTAGGTAGCGGAGAAAGCGGCGTGGGTGCAGCTATCCTGGCGCAAGCTAAGGGTTTCGATGTATTTATTTCTGACAAAGGAGAAATCAAAGAAAAATACAAATCTGTTCTGCAAGAAAAAAATATTGCGTTTGAAGAAGGCGTTCACACCGAAGAAAAAATTTTAAATGCCAGCGAGATTATTAAAAGTCCAGGCATACCTGATAAAGCAGATTTAGTAAAAAAAGCAAGAGCAAAAGGCATCAATGTAATTTCTGAAATTGAATTTGCTGGAAGATACACCAATGCAAAAAAGATTTGTATTACAGGTAGCAATGGTAAAACAACTACTACTATGCTTACCTATCACATACTTTCTAATGCAGGCTACAATGTTGGTTTAGCGGGCAATGTAGGTAAAAGTTTTGCTTGGCAAGTTGCAACAGAAAATTTTGATTACTATGTTATTGAGTTAAGTAGTTTTCAGTTAGATGGCATGTATGCTTTTAAAGCAGACATCGCCATTCTTTTAAATATTACTCCGGATCATTTGGATAGATACGAATATAAGTTTGAGAATTACGCGCTATCAAAATTTCGTGTAGCACAAAATCAAACAGCCGACGGTGCTTTTATTTATTGCGCAGATGATGAAACCATTATGCAATACATAGAAAAAGCAAATCCGCAGGCAACACTTTATCCTTTTTCTATCAAGAAAAAAATTGAACAAGACGGAGCTTATTTAAACGAAAACGAAATAACCATAAATATAAACCAAAACCCGATAACCATGACCATAGAACAATTAGCCCTACAAGGAAAGCACAACGTGTACAACTCGATGGCGTCTGCAATTGCTGCACGCTTAGTTGATGTACGTAAAGAAAACGTTCGCGAAAGCCTGAGCGATTTTGTAAATGTAGAACACCGTTTAGAAGTTGTTGCAACTATCAACGGCATTGAATTCATCAACGATTCAAAAGCTACAAACATCAACTCAGTATGGTATGCTTTAGAAAGTATGACTAAACCTGTAGTTTTAATTATGGGTGGTGTTGATAAAGGAAATGATTACACGCAACTTTACGATTTAGTAAAAGATAAAGTAAAAGCTATTGTTTGCTTAGGTGTAGATAACGCTAAAATTATCGATAATTTTTCTTCGGCAGTGGATACCATTGTAGAAGCACAATCTATGCACGAAGCGGTGTCTTATTCTTATAAATTAGGAAAAAAAGGCGATGCAGTTTTGTTATCTCCGGCTTGTGCAAGTTTTGATTTATTTCAAAATTACGAAGATCGGGGCTCTCAATTTAAAGGTTCAGTTCGTTCTCTTTAAAATTCTACATTGAAACTGACTAATTATATAAAGGGCGACCGCGTTATTTGGATGGTGGTCTTTTTACTAACCATCGTATCTATACTTGTTGTGTATAGTTCTAGTAATGCGCTTGCCCAAAAATCAAAAGGCGGCAACACCGAATACTTTTTGATAAAGCACGGATTAATCTGTTTAATGGGCTTTGTAATTATGTATCTCGTACATAAATTCAATTACAAAATATTTTCGCGCTTATCGCAAGTCGGTTTAATTGTTGCCATTCCGCTTTTATTGTTTACGCTACTAAAAGGAGTTAGTGCAGGCGAAGCAAATCGCTGGTTAGAAATTCCGGGTATTGGTTTAACGTTTCAAACCTCCGATTTCGCAAAGCTCGCACTCATTGTTTTTGTAGCACGTATGCTAACTATTAAAGAAAACCAGTTAGGTGATTTTAAAGTAATACTAAAATCCATCCTTCTTCCGGTATCAATAATTTGTGCGCTTATTTTTCCGGCAAACTTTTCTACGGCGGCCTTATTATTTTTTACTTGTTTACTAATTATGTTTGTTGGCAGAGTTCCCTTAAAATTTATTGGCGCTATTGTGGGTGCAGGTTTATTGGTGGGAATTTTATTTGGAACGGTTATTTATGTAAAGCCCGATATTATGCGCAGGGGTGCTACGTGGAAAGCACGTATAGAAAATTTTGTGAACGGAGATTCGCAAAGTAATTATCAATCAGAGCAGGCTAAAATTGCAGTTGCACGCGGCTATGGTTTTGGGGTTGGTCCGGGTAACAGCTCGCAACGTAATTTTTTGCCACAAGCTGCATCCGATTTTATTTATGCTATTATTATAGAAGAATATGGTTCCTTAATGGGCTTAACTCTTTTGTTTTTATACTTGATTTTATTTTTTAGATCCATTCGTATTTTACGAAAGGCAGAAAAAACCTTTGGCGGCTTATTAGCCGTTGGTTTAAGTTTTTCTTTGGTTTTTCAAGCTATGATAAATATGGCAGTTGCCGTAAATTTATTTCCGGTAACAGGTCAGCCGTTGCCATTAGTAAGTATGGGCGGCACATCTATTTGGTTTACCAGTATTTCTGTTGGAATTATTTTAAGTGTAAGCCGCGAAGTTTACGATACGGAAGAGAAGGAAGAAGTAAATAATGAAGTTTCAATGGCTTAAAAAAAACGATGCAAATAATTCAAACCATACAAAATAGAATTTACGAAATACGAGGCGAGCGTGTGATGCTTGATAAAGATTTAGCTACCTTGTATGAAACAAAAACTAAGGTTTTAAATCTTGCAGTAAAGCGTAATTTAAAACGCTTCCCAAAAGATTTTATGGTCCAACTTACTAAAGAAGAATACGAAGACTTAAGATTTCAAATTGAGGCCATAGAACAATATGACAAACCTTTGAGGTTGCAAAATGAAACCTCAAAACGAAGAGGCGGCACAAGATATTTACCTTATGTGTTTACTGAACAAGGTATTGCTATGTTGAGCGGAATTTTAAATAGCGATAAGGCTATTAATATGAACATTGCCATTATGCGGAATTTTGTAGAAATTAGGAAAATTTTATTGAAACAAAATAGCATTGCGGAGCAATTAAAAGAAATAAAAGAGCGTATTAAT
>JBBRAG010000003.1:0-175604 GCA_038206945.1 Bacteroidia bacterium
CTTGTGCCGTTAAATTTGCTTTTTAGCCCGGTGTACATGCCGTTGCTGTTTTCGGTATAGAGTGTGCCTGTTTGCATCCAATCTCGTATACCGCTGGTAAATATGGCGCCGGTTGAGTTGTTGCCACCATGTATGTGTAAAATGCGCCTGCGGTGCTTGCTGCCGGTTAAAAAATTAATGGTTTGCCCGGCGCCGTTGCCGCGGTTCTCTACATTTAATGGAAAAGGAGTTAATGCGTTCCAACCCCCATAATAAGCTGGATTAAGAGGATTATTATGTCCCGCATTAGGAGCTGCAATATCCGATTGAGAATGCATTTGGTGCAAACACATGGTTATGAATGCGCTTGCAAACGCATAGCTAAATAATTCTCGTTACCGCTAAAGTTTAAACGAGAATGAGGGCAAGTACCCCATAGTATATATAGTTAAGTTTAAAAAAACCAATTAAGTACTTTTAAACTACAGGCAGGTAAATATTAAATTTTGCGCCCTTTCCTAACTCACTAACAGCATCTATAAAGCCGTCATGGTTTTCTACTATTCTTTTACATAAGGCCAAGCCTATGCCTGTGCCGGCATAATCTTGTTTACCGTGTAACCGATGAAATAATGAAAATATTATTTTATCATACTTTTGTTCAAACCCAATGCCATTGTCTTCAAAAGTAATGAGGTGATATTGTTTTTCGCACAGAGAAACAGGCAGGTTAGGATCTTGTTCTTTTAAAATAATTTTTGCGCTTATTTTTATGAGTGGATTAGTAGCTGAAAATTTTAAAGAGTTACTAATGAGGTTAGAAAACAATTGCCCTAACTGATTAGGATTGCCCGTAATATGCGGGAGAATATCTGATGTAATAACGGCGTTCTTTTCCTCAATCAATAATTCAAAATCTTCTTTTATTTCGTTTAAAATTGTATTCAGGTCTACTTCCTTATTGGCATTATCATTTTGGTCTTTATCTTTAGCCAGGCGGCTGTAGTTTAATAATGATTTAATCAAGGCTGACATTCTTTTGACAGACGAATCTAATTTTATAAAATATTTTTTTACAAATTCTTCATTCGCATAATTATCTTGTATTAATTCGGCAAAGGTTTGTATCTTTCTTAAAGGCTCTTGCAAATCATGAGAGGCAACGTAGGCAAATTGTTCTAATTCGCTATTTTGTATTTCCAATTCTTTGGTATAAGCGTGCATTTTTTCATCGGCAATTTTTTGTTGCGTTAGATCTCGGGTTACTTTAGAAAACCCAATTACCTTACCGGCTTTGTTATGTAAAGCGGTAATTACAATGGTACCCCAAAACTTAGTGCCGTCTTTTCTAACACGCCATCCTTCTTGTAGTGCTTTACCTTGTTCTTTTGCGCGTTGCAATAATTTAGCGGGCAGGTTATCTGCACGGTCTTCTTTGGTATAAAATATTTCAAATTTTTTGCCTTTAACTTCTTTTTCTGTATATCCTTTAATTTTTTCTGCGCCGGCATTCCAATTTTCAATAACTCCTTCTTCACTTAATAAAATAATAGCGTAATCCTGCACTTCGGCTATCATTTAATGATAGCGCTCTTCGCTCATCTTTAATTTATCTTCTGCAATCTTTTTTTCGGTTAGATCTCTGGTAACTTTAGAAAAGCCAATAACCGCATTGTCATCATCATGTAAAGCAGTAATGGTAATGCTTCCCCAAAACCTCGATCCGTCTTTTCTTTTTCTCCAACCTTCTTGCGATGCCCTTCCTGTTTTTGCAGCTTCATACATAAGCGTTTCAGGTAATTTTTTTTCAAGGTCTTCAGGCAGATAAAAGATACTAAAATGTTTTCCTATAATCTCTTTTGCAGAATAGAGTTTTATCTTCTCGGCTCCTTTATTCCAGTTTTGAATAAATCCATTCTTATCCATAAGTATAATGGCATAATCCTGAATTTCTTCTATCATTTTAGAATGCAAGTTATTTTTTTGTTCAGCGTTTTTATGAGATAAATCTTCTTTTGTATCTGTCATATTAGTTTTCAATAATATTTCTGTTTTTTAAATTGCTTATTTATAAATCAGCAGCAAAAATTTTAGTTAATTTATCTATTAGAGCCGTTATACTGCATGGTTTAACAGTAAAATCATCAGCGCCCAAATCTTTAGCTTTATTTACGACTGAACTTTCTGTAGTAGTAGAATACATAAAAACCTTAGTATCCCTTAGCCGATCTATCTTTTTTATATGCTCTAAACATTCTATTCCGTTCATTTTTGGCATATTTACATCAAGAAAAATAAATGCCGGAATATACGCTCGTCAGCATTCAATAACGATAAGGCTTCAATACCATTATTAGCTGTTAGGCAGGTAATTGCAACACTTACATTTTTCAAGCACATTAAAAATATTTCTTGGTCATCAGGATCATCATCAACCATCAGGCAAGGCAAGTGTTTTTTTATTGGATCCAATTTGAGCAATATTAGAAAGTAAATTTAAATATTTTAATTCGAAATGGAAAATAAGGGTACAAAACTTCTTTTATAAAACGCATTCGTATGTTGCTTATTAAGCGTAATAAGGTGCTTACTCTTCTTATTTAAAATGTTATTTTTGCACCCATGAGCAACCAAGAAGATCTTTTTAAAAACCTTATCTCTCATTGTAAAGAGTATGGATTTATTTTTCAAAGCAGCGAAATCTATGATGGATTAAGTGCTGTATACGATTATGGCCAAAACGGAACGTTATTAAAAAATAACATCCGCCAGTATTGGTGGCAAAGTATGGTGCAGTTAAACGAAAATATTGTAGGCATTGATGCCGCTATTTTTATGCATCCAACAACCTGGAAAGCAAGTGGACATGTAGATGCTTTCAGCGACCCTTTAATTGATAATAAAGACAGCAAAAAACGTTACCGTGCAGATGTATTAATTGAAGAACACGTTGCTAAAATTGAAGCTAAGATTGAGAAAGAAGTTGAGAAAGCGGCTAAACGTTTTGAAGGTTTTGACGATAAAATGTTTCGCTCAACTAATGCTCGTGTTTTAGAATATCAAAAAAGTGCCGATGATATAAATGCTCGCTTTAAAAAAGCCTTAAACGAAAATGATCTTACAGAAGTAAAACAAATTATTATTGATAGTGAAATTGTTTGCGCAGTAAGCGGCAGCAAAAACTGGACAGATGTGCGTCAGTTCAACTTAATGTTTTCTACCCAACTTGGTTCTGTAGCTGATGATAGCAACACCATTTACCTTCGTCCGGAAACTGCACAAGGTATTTTTGTAAACTTTTTAAATGTGCAAAAAACAGGCAGAATGAAAATTCCGTTTGGTATTGCACAAACCGGTAAAGCGTTTCGTAATGAAATTGTTGCACGCCAGTTTATTTTCCGTATGCGCGAGTTTGAACAAATGGAAATGCAATTTTTTATTCGCCCTGGTACGCAAAAAGAATGGTACGAGCATTGGAAAGAAACCCGTTTAAAATGGCATAACGCTTTAGGAATTGATCCGAAGAAAAAACGTTTTCACGATCATATTAAATTAGCGCATTATGCGGATGCTGCTTGCGATATTGAATTTGAATTTCCGTTTGGCTTTAAAGAACTGGAAGGTATTCATAGCCGTACCGATTTTGATTTACGCAACCACGAACAATTCTCAGGAAAAAAACAACAATATTTTGATCCTGAATTAAACCAAAGTTATACGCCTTATGTAATTGAAACATCTATCGGCTTAGATAGAATGTTTTTAGCCATTATGGCATCTTCCTTAAAAGAAGAAAAATTAGAAGATGGTTCAGAACGCGTGGTGTTATCTATACCCGCAGCTTTAGCTCCCATTAAAGTTGCCGTTTTTCCTTTAATGGGTAAAGATGGGATGCCAGAAAAGGCAAGAGAAATTATAAACATACTTAAGTTTGATTACAATGTTACGTACGAAGAAAAAGATAACATCGGTAAGCGTTATCGCCGACAAGATGCTATTGGTACGCCTTATTGCATTACGGTAGATCAACAATCTTTAGAAGATAACACCGTTACCATTCGTGATAGAGATACCATGAAACAAGACCGTGTGGCTATTGATGCCATTCCAAATTTAATAGCAGAGAAAGTTAGTTTAAAAACTTTATTGAAAAAGTTGAATTAAAGTTTAATCATGCAATCAAAAGCTAAAACAGTAGAAGAGTACGTAGGTGAACTTGCTGATGATAGGAAGCAAGCCATTAGTGAGCTGCGTAAGGTTATCAAAAAAAACCTGCCAAAAGAATTTAAAGAAGAAATGAGTTATGGCATGATTGGTTATGTTGTGCCGCACTCATTATATCCTAAAGGTTATCATTGCAATCCAAAACTTCCGTTGCCATTTATAAATTTGGGTTCGCAGAAAAATTTTATAGCCTTACATCACCTGGGTGTTTATGCCGACACAAAGTTATTAGATTGGTTTGTAGGCCAATATGCTAAACAGGTTACAACCAAATTAGATATGGGAAAAGGCTGCATACGTTTTAAAAAAATGGACCAAATTCCTTACAAACTTATTGGCGAATTAGTTACTAAAGTAAGTGCAGCACAATGGATGGCTGTTGGTGATAAATGGCATAAAAAATAAGATTTAATTTTTAGAATTACTTTTTACCAAACTCTTAGGCGTATTCCAAATTTTCAACTTTTCAGCAGGAATAAGCTCATTATTGCAATCAACATATTTCCCTTCGGTATTTCGTTTTATGATAAACACGCCACCATTTTTTATTAGAGCAATGATTTTTTGTTTTATTTCTTCGATAGGTAAATTTTTTACTTCTTTACTAAGCGATAATGCAATATCATTATTCTTTAGATCCATTACCGATGAAAGCGAATCAGAAAGCTCCCCATCCTCATCGGGCAAATGATGTAGAAACTGCCAATGGTTTGCTTTTTCGTGTGCTTTGCCAAGGTTTCGCAATTTATGTACTTTTACAAATTTGCTAAAGTAGGCCATAGCAAATGTATGACGAAAAGCATCTAATTTACCTCCGTTCTCAAATGTATCTAACAGTTGCCGATGCTTAACTTCTTTAACAACCGCATACATTTCAGTTTGATGTTGTTTTATTTTCTTAGCCGCAAACGGATGCCAAATTGCCCATCGTTTTTCGTATTTACTAAGGTTATGAAATGATTTAGTTTGTGCAGTTGTAGTAACAGCAAAAAACAAACATACTATGTAAACTAAAAAATAAAGGCGAGTCATGAGTGGAACAAAATTATCAGAAAATAAATTAATACATTTATTACAATTATAAAAAATAGTACCGAAAACAATTGAAAAGAATGAATTACCTACCTACGCGATGCTGTTCTTATTTTTAAGAATAAGCCATAAAACAAAAGGCGCGCCAAATAAAGAAGTGATAACATTAACAGGCAATGTAATTTCAAAAATGGGTAGATGGCTGAGTACATCGCACAACAACAAAAAACACGCCCCAGCTAAAATGTTGCCAAATAATTGATGCAAATGATGTGTGGTTTTAAAGAATATGCGCACCAAATGCGGAAGTGCTAAACCCACAAACCCAACCGGGCCGCAATACGCCGTAGTTACACCACTAAGTAAGGCTGTTAAAATTAAAAGTACATTTTTTAAAAAAGTGATGTTTACACCAAGCAAATGAGCTTGCTCATCGCCTAGTAACAAAGCGTTTAAAGGTTTTATTAAAAACAGACAAGCTATAAAACAACCGATTAAGATGGTGGCGAAAATTAATAAATCGTTATCGGTTACGTTGCTTAACGATGCCATATTCCAAATGACAAAATTTTTGAGGTGTTGTGCGTTTGACAGGTATTCTAACACCGATTGCCAGGCGCTGGCAATAAAACCAATCATCATACCAATTAATAAAATGTGTGTTTGGTTTTGAATTTTTTTGGCAATAAACATAATTAAAAATAAACCTGCCAAAGCTCCCAAAGACGAAGCAAGCGGAATGCCAAGCGAATGAAAAAAAGAATTTGTGATGCCGCTTCCGCCTAACATAAATAACGCGACGGACAATGATGAAACGGAGTTTACACCTAATACATAAGGTCCCGCCAAGGGATTTTTAAAGAATGTTTGCATCAGCATACCTGCCACTGCTAAAGCAGAACCTGCACAAATAGCGGCAATAGCTTTTGGTAAACGTAGGCCTAAAACAATAATAGTTTCGGTTGCGTTGGTAGGGTTTGTAAAGCAATTAATTATTTTTTGGATGGAAATAAATACAGAACCGCAAGCAATATCTAAAATAAAAAGTAGTAGAATTAATACAATTAGTAAGATATATTTTTTGGTGAAACTCATTTAAGTTGCTTATAATATTTTAGTGTGTGGTTAGGCAACAAGGTTGGATGAAAAATTTTAACTAAATCGGCTAACAATTCATCCGGGTGGTTTAAACCATATTCCCAATAGGCATTTCCACCATTTTTATTCATCATAGCATTATTGTTATACAGGTTTCTTTTTTTATAAGCATTAAAAAATTGGTAGCGTTTATCTTGCTTTAAAACATCTACCGCGCTGTTTGAGTAATGTAAATTAAGCCAGTAATCTGCATTAGCAGCCTTACTTATTACCTGTTCCATATTTAAAGATAGCGCATTTGTTTTATCATTGTCGCTAAAAATATAGGTAGCACCTGCATCTTTAAGTAATTGCGCCATGTTACTTTTTCCGCCGGCCACAAACCAATCATCTCCGGTTTTAAGTTCGGTAAATACGCTTGGTTTATAACGGCAAGTATCTACTAAGTTTTTTAATTGCGTATAATTCTTTTCGATAGAAGAAAATAAAGAATCTGCTTTTTGTTCTTCATTAAAAAACAAAGCAAGTGCTTTAGCCCATTCGGCACGGGCAAGCGAGTTGGTTTCAAAGTAATCGGCACACACAACGGGGATGATGTTTGCTTTTAATAAACGTGAATCGAAATCTTTTTTAGGATCTCCACTTGGGTTTGTAAATAGTATTTGCGGTTTACAGGCAAGCGTTTGCTCTATATTTAAAACGTCGTTTTTACTTAATTGCTGTATTTTATTTTCAGCACATTTTTTTAAGATGGTTGGATTGCAAATGTAATCGACATTATCAATCGCGGTAATGTAATTTAATAACTCAAAATTATTTAATGCACCCACAAAAACCGAAGCCAAACAAGCCACCGAGTTAATTGGTGTTTTTACATAATAAGCATTATAGTTCAACGTTGGTTTTTCGTTTTTGTAAATGATGTATGTAGCCGAATCTGTTTTTTCGGCATTTATATAAGTAACTAAAGCAGAAAAACTTTCTTCTTTATAGATTTTAAAATACGTGGCGTAACTATTTTGCTGAACATGCGATAAAGAAGATGACGCTTCTTTTTTTTGTTGCGTGCCGCATGACATAAGAAGCCATATACAAGAAATAAAAATTAAATAACGTGTTTTCATACTATGGAATCGTAATCATTTTACGGTAACTTTCATCGCTGCCTGCACGTAATTTTATCCAAACATTAAGTTTTCCATATACTTTATCTTCCATCACACAAAAAAAGGCGGTGTGTTTTATAGAAGGCAAAATCATGTTGATATTATTGTTTTGTTTTGCAGAAGAATATAAAAAACAAGATGAATTAACCTGAGAAAGCCTGCTACTAAAAGAGTTTATAAATTGTGGCTTCGCCAAATTATTTTGCGATTTTAATGAGATAGAAAATCCTATTAAAAAAAATGCAACAATAATTTTGTATGTAGCTAAGGTTTTGATGTAGTAAAGATAGGGCTTTGTGTGAGATTATAAGACTGGGTAAATTTCTCGAATCGCTCTAAATGACAAGGCGCCAAAACGCCAACTTTATAGTAAGAAGTGGTTTCTACAAAACAAAAAAGTCTTCGGGGTTTTCTACTATAGCAGGTTTTTCCTCGCCTATCAATTCCCTTAAATTGAGTTCTATTCCTTGGCTTATTTTTGTTAAGGGTGTATCTGTAGGCCTGTTTTCAAATGGATCTTGTATTTGCTCGGATGTTCTTTCCAACAATAAAAAAGGAATAGCTATTACGGTTACCATAATAATTTCATAAAAATAATCTATCTCAGCTACGGAAATAGAAAGTATAATAATAAAAATATAAATTATTGCATGGGTAAAAAGACTATAGGTTTTAGGAAATACCGTGTTCTTTATTCTTTCTGCTTTACCCATAGACGCGGTAAGTCTTACATACGTATTGTCAATTTGAGTTTGATGAAACACATTAAGTTGCTCGTCTCTTTGCAATGAACTTACCTGTTGCGTTGAAAGATCTAATATCGTTAAGGGAAT
Organism: Bacteroidia bacterium; assembly: GCA_038206945.1. Classification (GTDB taxonomy): domain Bacteria; phylum Bacteroidota; class Bacteroidia; order B-17B0; family Aurantibacillaceae; genus PALSA-968. Next base: position 8,333 of record JBBRAG010000003.1, read on the forward strand.
GTGCTCGCTTTTTTTAATCGCATTAAATTCATTTTCATTAAAATATTTTTCTATCTCACCCAAGGCTTTTTGTTTACGAAGTTGTTGCGCAAGCGCGTAACACCAAGCAATTTGTTGGTATGTAATTTGTTTAATAGCCGCTTGGTTTGCCGGCTTTAAAAAAGATTTTAACTGAACAACTAAGGTGCGAGAATCGTTTACTATTTCGCCCCATATTTTTCTGGCTTCCCACCAACGATCGTAGGCCTGATTTAACTTAAAGGATAAAAGAAGAGAAATAGCGGTACCCAAAAATGCAGGAATGGCAACCGGAATTTCGGGCAGTAAATGACTATTATATAAAATAATAGAATTGATAAATAGAGAAAAACCAACAATATAAATAATATCTTTTTTTATGCTATCGAAAATATATTTTAGCGGTATTCTTTTGTTTAATAGCATATTATATGTTGTTAATTAGTTCATTTTTTAAAACGTTTGCATTGGTAAACATTCTTATGCATAAATATAAAATTTAATGCCCCCGTAACACAATGTTACCTCAACGTAAAACATCTTTATTTATTATACATGTTTGCAAAACGCCTTTTAAATAGTGTAATGAAAATTGGGAGGCGTTTACGTAAAGTTATAGTATTGCTATTTTCTTTTAAAAACACAGTACAGTTAACAAGCCTGCTATCGGTACAAAAATTATACATCTGCCCGTGTATGGTTTGGCTATTTACGGTATCTCCGCCATTTTTTTTACGCGAGCTTATTACTACAATAATAACTAAGCTAAGTATTATAAAAACTTTTTTCATAACTAATTTACCAGGGTACGATTTAAGCGGTAAAATTATTTATACAGCTACTTATAATGGTACTATAAATAATTTAAACCTAAGCACCATAAAAAACGGTATGTATTTATTACAAGCGGGAAGCAATAAATTCAAACTGAAATCAACTCAACCTCGGTGTCTTTTTCTACACGCAGGTTATCAATGATAAACTCTTGCCTGTCTTGCGTGTTTTTACCCATGTAATAACTTAGCATATCTTGTATAGAAGCGCGTTGGTCAATTAACACAGGCTCTAAGCGAATATCTTTGCCAATGAAGTGTTTAAACTCATCGGGTGAGATTTCGCCCAAACCTTTAAAGCGTGTAATTTCAGGTTTTGGGCCAAGTTTAGCAACAGCGGCTTTGCGTTCTTCATCACTATAGCAATAAGCAGTTTCTTTTTTATTCCGTACACGAAACAGTGGCGTTTGCAAAATAAACACGTGATTATTTTTTACCAAATCAGGGAAAAACTGCAAGAAGAACGTAAGCAATAATAAACGTATGTGCATACCATCTACATCGGCATCGGTGGCAATAACTACGTTATTATAACGTAATTCATCTAAGCCATCTTCAATATTTAAAGCAGCTTGTAGTAAATTAAATTCTTCGTTTTCGTAAACAACTTTTTTGCCTAAACCAAAACAATTTAGTGGCTTACCTTTTAAACTGAACACCGCTTGGGTATTCACATCGCGCGTTTTGGTAATAGACCCACTTGCAGAATCTCCCTCGCAAATAAAAATGGTTGTTTCTAAACGACGCGCATCTTTATTATCATCTAAATGTGTACGGCAATCGCGTAATTTTTTATTGTGAAGTGATGATTTTTTAGCACGCTCTCTCGCTAATTTTTGTATGCCCGAAAGTTCTTTACGTTCTCTTTCATTGGCTACAATTTTTGCTTCAATAGCTCTTGCAGTTTCCGGGTTTTTATGAAGATAATTATCTAAATGCTGCTTCATAAAATCGCCCACAAACGAACGCATCGATTGTCCGCCAGGCGCAACTTCTTGCGAACCTAATTTTGTTTTTGTCTGCGATTCAAACACAGGCTCTTGTACTCTAACAGAAACTGCCGATATAATTGATTTACGTACATCGTTAGGATCAAAATCTTTTTTAAAGAACTCGCGTATGGTTTTAACAACCGCTTCTCTAAACGCACCTTGGTGTGTGCCGCCCTGGGTTGTGTATTGTCCGTTAACGTAGCTATAATATTCTTCCGAGTAATGCTCGTTGCTATGCGTAAGGGCAATTTCAATATCTTCTCCTTTTAAATGAATGATAGGATATAAAATTTCGCCGGTAATATTTTTTTCTAATAGATCTTTTAAACCGTTATCAGATTTGTATTGATTGCCGTTAAAATGCAAAGTCAATCCTGTGTTTAAGAACGCGTAGTTCCATAACATTCTATCAATATACTCGTGTACAAAATGGTATTTTTTAAAGATGCTATCATCCGGGCGAAACTCTACATGCGTGCCATTTGCTTCGGTGGTTTTTTCGAGTTTTGATTCTTTAACTAAATTTCCGGCGCTAAATTCGGCTGTTTTGCTTTGTCCATCTCTGTAAGAAGTAACAATAAACATGCTCGACAAAGCATTAACCGCTTTGGTACCCACACCATTTAAACCAATAGATTTTTTAAACGCATCGCTATCGTATTTACCTCCGGTGTTTATTTTAGAAACCACATCAATCACTTTTCCTAAAGGAATACCACGGCCATAATCGCGAATAGTAACCACACCTTCTTTAACCTGTACCGTAATTTTTTTGCCGGCACCCATCATAAATTCGTCAATGGAATTATCCATCACCTCTTTTATAAGCACGTAAATACCATCGTCAAACGCAGAGCCATCGCCCAGTTTACCAATGTACATGCCGGGGCGCATGCGTATGTGCTCTTTCCAATCGAGCGATTTTATACTGTCTTCGTTGTAATTTGCAATTTCTTTAGCCATTTTCTATAGTATCAAAGTTTTTTAGTTCTTAAGTAGCAAAGTTGTGTTAGTGTGCCAGAGTTATTTAATTAGAGTAGCCATTGTTAGAGTATCAGAGTTTTTAAGTTTTGGAGTAGCAAAGTTAACTAACTATTTATTTAAACTTTGTTCCTTTAAATTCAGATTCTTTTAATTTTTTCGACAGTGATTTTATCATAAGTTCAATAGATGTGGTTAATTCAAAAACATCATTCATTTTTTGTTCGGTTATTAAATTAAAATCAGACGCAATATAAATTTGTGCTTTCAACTCGTTTAAAGAGCCGTTAGCAATGTATAAAAACTGAACAAACTCTTAATTACCTCCTCTGCCAAAGCCTTCCGATATATTTGACATAATAGAGATAGCAGAACGTTTAGCTTGATCTTTCAAGAAAAATTCTTTCGAAAATTTTTCATTCGACGTAAGTACAAAAACAAGTTTAACTAACTCTCTTGACTTTTGCCAAACAATTAAATCTTCAACTTTATGTACAGTCGCCTTAAGAACTTTGCTACTTAAAAACTTTGTTACCCTCATTAAACATTAAACCTAAAGTTCATAATATCTCCATCAGCAACAACATACTCTTTGCCTTCTATGCGAAGTTTACCTACTTCTTTACAAGCAACTTCAGAACCCAACGTTGTAAAATCATTATACGCCATTACCTCAGCTTTAATAAATCCTTTTTCAAAATCGGTATGTATAACCCCTGCGGCTTGTGGTGCTTTGTAGCCTTTGTCAATGGTCCAAGCCCGTACTTCTTTTACACCAACCGTAAAATACGTTTGCAGGTTTAATAATTTGTAAGCCGTTTTAATTAATTTATTTACGCCCGGTTCATCTAATCCCATTTCGGCCAAGAACATTTGCTTTTCTTCAAATGTTTCAAGAGATGCAATTTCGCTTTCCAATTGAGCTGTAATAATTAATATTTCAGCGCCTTCATTTTTTACATTTTCTCTAACTGCTTCCACATATTTATTGCCGGTTTTTGCAGATGCTTCATCAACGTTGCAAACGTAAACAACAGGTTTAATAGTTAGTAAATGTAAATCGGCAATGTATTCTAATTCGCTTTCTTCTAAGAGTGCTGCTCTTGCAGATTGTCCGCTTTCTAAAGTTGTTTTTACTTTTGTAAGCGCATTAAATGTTTTTACAGCTTCTTTATCGGCACCTGTTTTCGCCTGGCGCTCAAACTTTTTCATTTTAGTTTCAACGCTTTCCAAATCTTTTAATTGAAGTTCGGTATCAATAATTTCTTTATCGTGAACAGGGTTTATTTTCCCGTCAACGTGTATTACATTATCATCATCAAAACAACGCAGCACGTGCAGAATGGCATTACACTCGCGTATATTCCCTAAAAACTTGTTTCCTAAACCTTCGCCTTTGCTGGCACCTTTTACCAGGCCGGCAATATCAACTATTTCCACAGTAGTAGGTACCAAATTTTGTGGGTTTACCATGGCGGCAAGTTTTGTTAATCTTTCATCCGGCACGGTAATAGTACCCACGTTTGGGTCTATTGTACAAAAAGGGAAGTTAGCCGCTTGCGCTTTAGCGTTACTTAAACAATTAAAAAGTGTTGATTTACCTACGTTTGGCAAACCAACAATACCACATTTTAGAGCCATTTTTTCAGTTTTAGGGTTGTTAATTTAAAGAGTTTTAGAATTGCGATAATCTACCATTCAAAATTCTACAAATCAATAAATAATTTCGGCTGCAAATTTACGCTAAAACAGCGATTTTTAACTGTGAATTATTAACAGAATAGAAAATTAAAATGCGCCACGACACTCTTTTGGTTTACCTTTTAGTTTAAAGCTTACAACCAACCCGTAATAAATGTACCAATCTTTTGTGCTTGGGTTGCCGCGTAATTTACCAACATCATCTGCTTGGCCTAAAGGGTTTTTTGATTGATCGCTTAAACTGGCAGCCATACCTCCTTTATAACCCGCAAGTTTGGAAGGATCTACATATTTGCCGCTAACATCATCTAAATAATCGGTAAAGGTTTTGCGTGGCCCCCATTCTAAGCCAATACCAATGTAATTAGATACATTTAGTTTAAAGCCAATACCAAAAGGTATGGTTGGCTGGGTTAACGGGTATTGATGCTGTGTGGGGTTTAAAGGCGTTTTTTGCCCTTCGGTAGAAAGATCTCTTAATGCAACCCATTGATTGCCTAAATATCCCTGAGGATTGAATCTAAAAACGCCTATTCCCATAAAAATATAAGGTGCAAAAATATATTTGCTGTGGCCTATTCTATACTCCCAAAAATTAAATTCGGCACGCACCGAAAGCTCCATGATGGTAGTTTTAAAATTAAGGTTACGTTCTAACTGATCGGGGTTTCTGCTTTGCGAATCATCACCCTGTATGCTTCCGTAATTAAACGCGCCTTTAAAAGAAACGCGGTAATTGTAATTAAACCGGTAGAAAACACCAAAAGCCGGTTGAGAAGATGCAAAATGTTTCGTATTAATATCTCCTATATAATAGCTGGCACCTAACAAAATACCTACATCGTGCGAGAAATATTGTTTGTTATGGCTGTTTTGAGAATAGCTAATGTTTAGGATAAAAAAAGCAAAAAATAATAGGCAATTCTTTTTCATTATCATTCAAACGAAATTCTCTCTAAAATATTGTGCCTGTTAATTTCCGGCTAAAACCACTAATTTTTTAATATGTAGTTTATCTGCAAGCTGTACTTTACAATAATAAACACCTGGGGCAAGCGGCGTTGTATCAAGTATAAAAATTTCTTGATGACTATTTTTTTGGTGTGTTTGTGCAGCATTTACCACTTGTCCGTTTATGTTTAGTAAACTTAAAACGGCATTGTTTTCAGTTTCGTTTGTAAAATTAATAGTTACATTTCCGTTAGCAGGATTAGGATATAGCTGCAAATCATTATTTTCTGTTATGTTTTTAATGGATGATGTAATTCTACAACCTGGTTCAGCCAGCCAAGTCATTATATTCATTAATAAATATCGGTGGTTTTGTCCCACATCGCCCGTATAACCGTTATATAAAGTAATTTGGTTACTTGTGCCGGTATTGCCTGTGCCATCATCTGGTGGAGAACTATCGCCAATGGCTGCTACTTTACCGCAACCATATTGAGAGGTTATGCATACAACGGCTGTATCTGTTTGGCCTTTCCCATTTTTCCAAACATGGCCTTTTACTTTACTATTTTGCGCAGTGTTTTTGGTCATACAAGTTCCATTACTCCATTTAACGCGAGTAACGGTGCCAAATGGTCCTTTTGTTATAGAATCGGTAGATAAAGTAGATACATTAGGGTTTCCGCCACTTGTTTGAGTTCCACTTGCATCCGAAAAATCTTGTAATTGGAACTTAAAACCAAAAGCATTATTTTGAACTGTATTATTGGTTATTAGATCATTCCATATGGCGGGAGAGTCATACCCATCATTGTTTCTATCGCTTCCGGTATGGTCTGATATCATAAATAAACTACCACCGTTATTTACAAAGTTAATGATAGCTGTTTTTTCAAGCGCTGTAAAAAGTATGTTTGGTTCATCAACTACAAATACATCATACTTGCTTAGATCTTTTGTGTTGGTGGTACTACCATAAGTAATATAACTTGTAAATGGAAGCGTTTCTACCCAATAACCCTTGTTTACGCAATCAATTGCCCAATAAGATAAAGCACCTTTCCAATAAGTTTCGGCTGTAGTAGATATTACGGCGGTTTGCGTTGGTGTGGGGTATTGTTGTGGGTTGGCGTGATAATAGCTTCCACCCGAACCTGTTTGTCCGGCTGCATACCAGGTCATGTTTTGCAAATCAGAATCTATGCACCAATCACCGCTACCGGCTGTTTCGGCATGTGTATTATCAAATAAAATTTTTATTTGTCCTGTTGTTTGAGAGAAAACATGGCTGCACAAAAAAAAGGTCAAAGCTATTGTTATACTTATTTTTTTCATCTTTATGTTAATTGAAAGTTATCAAATATAAATAAAGCCTTGATGCAATAACGAGGAGGCTTTACTTTTAACTTTATCTTCAGTTTTATGTTTTGCAGGTATTTGTAGAAACTAAAAAGGAGAATCAATTGGCTCTCCTCTTTTTTATCTCTTTAAATCAATTTCTACTTAATTGAATTAAGTACTGCTTTAAAAGCTTCCGGATGGTTTAAAGCTAAATCTGCTAATGCTTTACGATTTAACTGAACATCTTTTTGGTGAATTTTATGCATAAATTGAGAGTAGCTTAAACCATTTTCACGAGCTGCTGCGTTAATACGTTGTATCCACATAGCGCGCATACTGCGTTTTTTGTTTTTACGATCGCGATAAGCGTAAGTTAAACCTTTCTCCCAAACGTTTTTGGCTATTGTCCAAATGTTTTTACGAGCGCCCCAGTAACCTTTGGTTAACTTAAGGACTTTTTTTCTGCGTGCTCTGCTGGCAACGTGATTGACTGAACGTGGCATTTTCTTTTTTTGTTTTGTTTTTAGACTTTCAGTGTTTGCACAAATGGCAAAACTTGTTACTGAAAATCGGGTTTAACAATTGATTTTTTACCGATTTTGATTTTTACTTTCTGCTTTGAAAGAGCTTATTTTCCAATAGCCAAAAGAAACCTTACGTTTCCTAAGTCTGTTTTGTGAACCAAACCACTTCCGCGTAATGCGCGTTTGCGATCTTTTTCTTTTTTGGTTAATATGTGTCTTTTAAAAGCATACTTGCGCTTAATCTTACCAGTCCCGGTTAATGCAAATCTTTTCTTTGCACCGGAGTTTGTTTTCATTTTAGGCATGTTTGTTTTTTTAAGGATGGCAAAGATAGGCTATTTTCTGAAATAAGGCACAAAAAACTGCTTTTCTCTACTATTTAAGTGATGATTTTTAAATCTATTATTAAAATTGAGATATTACTATCGTTTTCCTTTAAATAAAGTTACAAACTCGTTTAATAATAATGCCGATAATCCTCCGATAATAAATATTAATATAAACTGAATGGGTCTAATGTTTTCGTTACCTGTTACTCTCGTAAAACAGGCAATTATCACAACAAGTAAAATTGCTATAGTAATTCTTCTTTTCTTTTCCATAAGTGTGCTTTATAATTACGGCTTAGTACTATTTATCAAAAATTAGCGCACTTTTTGTATTAATACCACTTTATATGAATCGGTTCCGTTTAGCATGTTTTCGTATAAGTTGGTACCTGGATCTCGATAGAAGTTTTTAAGGGCAAGTTCTGCTTCTTTGCGTTTTTTGCTTCCTAAGAACGGAATGCTAAAGCCCCAAAATGTTTTAAGACACTGCTCTACATATACCTTAACGCGTGCTTCATCTTGGTCGCGTGCAATAACAGCTTCTTTAGTTACATCACGCACTTCAATTAATTTCATGCCGATAGATTCTAAATAATCAAAACAAGGTTTCCAGGTACTATCAGGAATGGCATTTCCCCAAACTAAATATCCGTTTGGTTTTAAAAGGCGATGAGCCGTTTGAAAGAATAATTTATCTTCATCGGTAATTACGCCCGGCATTTCGGTTACGTGTGTTTCGCAAACAGCCACAAAATCTGCCGAAGCATCTTTTACAGATAGTTGAGTAGCATCTGACCAAGTTGCAGTAAGACGGCCATTTAATTCAGGAACAAACTTACGCTTACACGTTTGAATGGCAGCTTGTTGCATATCTACCGCTTCGTAAGTACACTGAGGTAATACGTTTTTACAAACATGAAAAGCACCACCGCCGGTACCACAACCCATTTCAACAATATTTACTTTGCCGTTTAGTTTGCTAACGTATTCTTTAATTTCTGCAAATTGGTATAAACCTGTATAGGCGTGTTTTCCAAAACGTTGCGGATCGGAAGCCGGAATTGGATCTGAACCCCAGCTTGTCGGCCAAGAATAACCCCAAGTGTTAAATGTCCATTCGTATTTTGTACCATGCTCATCTTGTACTTCGCCCATTGAGCGATAAATTGAATAAAGTAATGAATAGATTGATTGTTTGTCGTAATCTTCTTCTAATACATCGCCGTTTGCTAATGAAACCGTTTTTTTCTTTTCGGTTAACGTGCTTAAAACCCATCCTGCCAAAATAAATTGCAACTGCGTTTTAGAATAATCTGATTTTCTACTAAGTGATTTAAGTATGTCCATTATTTAAAAATTTAATTATTAAAATTACTTTTTTTCTCTTAAAATAAGTTAAGATCTTTGATAAAAGAGGCATTAAACAACCTAAGCGGTAAAAACTTCGGCGTAGGAAATTGTATAATAGCCCTAATGCGTTTAACAAAAAACTAAACTGGCGGCAATAGTACAATTAATATTTGGGTAAAAAAACTCTTAGGCTTCTATTAGACAAAAAGAATATAAAAAGTTAATATTTAGCCCCACCAATACCAATATTTTCAATTGGATGCCAGGTTGTTTTAATTTCCTGCAAATCAGTTATATAATAAGGGTTTTGCTCGTTTTCGTTAGTCCAGTTTTTGTGCCAGTAAAAAGAACGTTTTACGTTTAAAGACGAGTTTTCATCAATGGTTTTGCGCTCTGTGGCGTTATCTCGGCAATAAACAATGGCATTTACATCCATGTGAGAAGAGAAATGTGTGTGCAATTCTGCACTTGTTCCGGTAAGAATATTAACTACGCCGCCCGGTAAATCGCTGGTAGCAAGGCATTCTGCCAACGTAATAGCGCACAATGGTTTTGTTTCAGATGCCAAAGCAATGCAGGTATTTCCGCCGGCAATAACCGGAATAATGACAGAAACCAATCCAATTAAAGAAGTTGTTTCATCTGCCAAAACAGCTACCACACCCATTGATTCGGGCACCGAAAAATTAAAGTGAGATGATGCCACCGGGTTAACCGAACTTAATATTTGCTGGTATTTATCGCACCAACCGGCGTAATAAACAATTCTATCTATGCTTAATTCTACTTCTTTTAACGCTGAAACTTTTGTAGAACCTTGTTTTACTAATTCGTCCATAAACTGTTCTTTGCGGCCTTCTAACATTTCTGCTAAGCGGTATAAAATTTGCGAACGGTTAAAGGCAGTTTTTCCGCTCCACCCGCCAAAAGCGCCACGTGCAGCAACTACGGCATTACGGTAATCTTTACGAGATGATAGGCACATATTGGCAATATTTTTTTTGTTTTTATCAAGTAAGGGATAATATCTTCCGCTTTCGGTGCGCGGGAATTGCCCGCCTATAAATATTTTATAGGTTTTTAAAACTTCTATTCTTTCCATTGATTTTAATAAGGAATAAAATTACAATTTTTATTTAGAGTAGTGGATAGAAAATAATTTAATACTAAGTTAATTTAGATGATTAGCAATAAGTACAAGAATTTTTTTTAGAAAAGAGAATAGCAAATTATTTTGCGATAATTACCTTTGTACTCATGCTTTTAGAAAGCGTGTTTAGATGTAAGTAATACACACCAGGAGCTCTATCTGACAGCTCTATTTTAGATTGAAACACAGAAGAATTATATACCTTTTCTCCTACGGCATTAAATATTTCGATGGAATAAACCAAACTCTTATCGCCACTAAAAACCAAATTAAATTTGCCAGAAGAGGTGTTTGGATAAATACTTATATTATCAATACCTCCATCTATGCATCGTTCAGTCGTAATAATATTCCAGTATTCATACTTCCCGTTAAAATCGGTTTGCTTTAATCTATAATATGTTATGGCTTTTGTAGTTAAGGCAGTATCAACAAAAGAATAATTAAGCAGACTTGTTGAATTTCCTGCGCCGTTGACAATTCCGCTAACTTTCCAGTTTACAGCATCTTCACTACTCTCAATAGTAAAATAATTATTATTTGTTTCGGTTGCTGTACTCCAGTTTAGATTTATTTTTTGCTTCTCGCAAATAGCCGTAAAAGATATTAATTCAATAGGCAGCGCAGCACAAGCCGCAGCAATTATTTGCCCACGTCTGGCACCCGCAGCAATGCCTCCATAATAAATATTTGCGTTTATTGTTGGAGGACAAACCGTATTAATGAAAGGTTTATTAGTAAAGCCATCTCCCGTTCCTCCATAGAATACATTTGTGTTTTGCTGCGGAGGGCAGACTGTTACAATTCTAGAATTTGAAGAAAAACCATCGGCATTTCCCCCGTAAAAAACATTTGAATTTTGTTGAGGCGGGCAAACACTTGCAATTAGTGCACGTGAGGCAAACCCATCTGCGTTACCCCCAAAATAGATGTTTGAATTTTGTTGAGCAGGGCAAACCGCCGCAATAAATGATCTAGAAGCAGATCCATCTGCATTACCGCCAAAAAAAATATTTGTATTTTGTTTAGCTGGGCATACTGAAGCTATTAAAGAGTTAAATGCAAACCCATCTGCATTACCACCCAAATATTGAGCCTTACCTGCAAAACTTATTCCGCAAAGCATCCAAATACATATAGGTAAGAATAGTTTTTTCATCTTGTAAAAGCAGATTAACAAGAGTTACCTAACACCTCGGCCACCAAACCTATAATCTCTACTTTGATTTGTATTCGTTGTCATCCAGGCACGGTCGCTAACATTAAGATATGCGCTATTATTATCATACCAATTACCACCTCTTCCTACGCCGCCAAATTGCCCGCCACCTGTAGATGGCCAATTAGCTGTATTAGCCAAACCTGTAGTTGCGATAGCGCCGTCTCCGCATAAGTTAGTAAACGCTGAATAGTTATAATTATATCCTCCTAAACATTGTTCCATTACGTTGCCAGACATATCCATACAACCATAATAAGAGCCGCCTGCTTGAGCCCTATTAGTGATCGCAGTAGCCGCAAAACCACAACGTAATGGGCCTTGTGCAGTACTGTTTATCCCCCATGCGCAAAGTCCGGCACCAGATGCGGTAGATATTTCGTTTGTAGCACCCGGGTTTGTTAACGCACCAGATTGAGCTTGTAAAATTGTTCCAGAACCCCACGCATATTCATTTGGTGTAACTGCATTAGGACCTCTGCACACTTTTTCATACTCAAATTCTGTTATTGGCCTAAGAGCCGACCAATCTAAGTAAGATATAAGATCACTCCATTGCAACCAATTACAAGCAATGTTTTGTCCATCGGCAGCTTCGCCAAATGTTCCATTATTATTTAAATCATTGCCATATACAGCTGGTATGTTATTTAATGCGCCGGTTGTTTGAATACGGATACCGTTTCTTGAGTTTGTTGCCGAAGCAATAGCTAAAGACCCAACAGCGGCATTAGGACTTACAGATGTAACACCAACTTGCTGATCATACGTTAATGTATTTAAAAAGGCTGCGTATTGTTCTTGGCTTATCTCATATTTCATGCAATAGAAAGAATTCCATCCTAAAGGGAAAGCAGCCGGTAAAACGGCGGTAGAACCCCAGTTATTAAATTGGTATGTTGACGCAGCTCCTAACCCAGCTGATTGAATAGCCGTAGTGATAAGTTTAGCAGGATATGGATTTACATCTGAAAAACCGTATGTGCTACTACCCCTTGTACCATCGCCAATATAAAAATCGCCTGAAGGAATGTTTACCATTTCAATACCAAATACCTGATAATTGTATCCCGCATCTACCAATGAATTAAATTTTAAAGTTACTGTTGCAAGTGCAATATTTCCATTTCCGTTGGCATTTTGACGTAAATACACGCCTTTAGCATCTGCAACGGTTAAAACTTCTAACTGTGCGCCTCCTACAGTGTGGTTGCCCACTACTGTACTTAAATCTACGTGCTTCCATAAATTAGTTGTACAATCTTGATATTTTACAAATAACCAAACAGCATCCCAATTGGTTGGTCCGCCTGCTAGCCTCCAACTATTATCCCACTGGATTGTAAATTGAATAGTTGTTGTTGTTGGCAAGGTAGGAATACCAACCTGCACATTGTTTGCGTTTACAATACTTGTTAAAGCGAATAAAAAAGCAATAATAAATTTTTTCATGAGATAATTTTTAAATAACTATCGCAAATTTAACATTTTATATGAATATCTTATACATATAAAAAATCATCTTTAAATATTAACAGAATTTATAGGTAAATAGGATAAACCCCACTTTTTGGCAGATGAATTTTAGAAAAAAGAAAAATTTACTTTCTATACTTTACTTCTAAAGCGTGCATTTCAATTAATGGTTTTAAGAACTCTTCTAAATCATAAACACATAGCTGAGAGGCCGCATCACACAAGGCTGTTGAAGGTTCAGGATGTGTTTCAATAAAAATACCATCAACGCCACTTGCTACACCTGCACGAGATAATACAGGTAAAAATTCTTTTGCGCCACCTTTAGCATCCGAACTTGGAATACCATATTTACGCACGCAATGTGTAATGTCAAACACTACAGGGTAACCCAAATTATTTAGGTGAAAAAATGCACGTGGGTCAACAATTAAATCATTGTAACCAAATGTATAACCGCGTTCGGTAAGAATAACATTATCGTTTCCGGCTTCGATAACTTTTTGTAAAGGATGTTTCATGTTATCGGGCGCTAAAAACTGACCATGTTTTATGTTGACCACTTTGCCCGTTTTTGCAGCAGCTACCAACAAAGTAGATTGCATACATAAGTAAGCGGGAATTTGCAACACATCGCAAACTGCACCAGCAGCAGCAGCTTGATCGGGGTAATGAATATCAGTCAAAATAGGAAAACCAAATTGCTCTTTTACTTTAGCCAATAATTTTACGCCTTTATCTAAACCCGGACCATCGTAATATTTTAAACTACTACGATTATCTTTTTGGAAAGATGATTTGTAAATGATTTTAATTTTCATGCGCTCAGAAACTTCTTTTAGTTTCTCGGCAGTTTTCATCATAATAGATTCTTCTTCTATTACACATGGACCAGAAATTAAAAACAACTCGTTGCTTCCGCATTCAATATTTCCAACTTTTACTATTTTTTTGTTTATCATAACCTTCTAAATAAATCTTTTATATACTCTAAATTAACTTTTTGTTGCCAGTTGTCGCCAAAGGCGTGATGCCACATAAACGGCAAGTTTAAAGAAACATTTGCCATAGCAGTTATGGTTTCTTCACTCCACTCTTTACTTAATTTTTGCGGCAATGTAATTTTATGCTTGGCAATCATTTGCATAAAATCGCTATGGCCTTTTAAATAAATATCGCCAAGGTGCTGAAAAATAATACAGTTTGCGTAACAATGACGTGTGCCTAATATTTTTGATAAGCCATAACTCAATGCGTGGCAAGCACCAACCTCGCTATACGTTAAACTTAAGCCTCCCATTAAAGAAGCCACCATTAGTTTATCGTTGTTCTCAGGCGTTTGCCCCGCTTTATCACCCAAATAAATTTCTTTACAAAGTTTTAATGATTGCTCTCCATACGCTAAACTAAATGCATTGTTACGAATACCGGTTTCACTTTCTATACAATGAATGTAAGTATCCATGCCTGTGTAAAACCACCAATCGGTTGGTACGCTGGCAATTAATTCTGGATCGAGAATTACTTGATTGAAAACAGTCCAATCGCATTTTAAACCTAATTTTTTTTCAGGACTGGTAAGCACGGCTGTCATTGATACCTCGGCACCCGTACCCGAAATAGTTGGCACACCTATATGATAAACACCTGCTTTTTTGATGAGGTTTAATCCTTGATATAAAGTTGAAGAGCCTTCGTTAGTTAACATTAATGATAATGCTTTTGCAATATCCATAATGCTTCCGCCGCCAATAGCAATAACGCCGCTTGGCAAACCTTTCTTCGCTAAAATTTCATCTCGTAAAGAATCTATTTGCTCGGTAGTTGGTTCGTGCGGATCAACGTCGATATAATAAATTAAATCCGCTGGTTTATTTTGGAGTTTTTTTGATAGATCTTTTCCGTTGAAATAATTATCTACTACGTAAACAAAATATTGCTTATTATCTTTACGAACGGGCTCAACGGTTTCGGCTAATTGCGAGAAAGAGCCTCTGCCGTAAGTAACCTTATCTATGTTTTTAAAATTTTTGTGTAGCATTTTATACTTAAACTATTTTTCGTGTTTCTGAAATGATGGTTTGTTTTACTTTTTCCCAGGTTAATTTTTTATCTTTTAATACTATAATTTCAGTATCCTCTTCATCAGCATCTTTAAAATAAGATAAACTTCGCGTTAAGCCGAATACATCTTGTTGTTTAAATTTTTCCGAAAATAACAAAATCAATTTTTCAATACCGAATTTTTCCAGTAAAAAAAACAAATCATAAAAATCTTTTTTAGCTCCTCTGTTTGCAATGGCATTTAATTTCATAGCCGCCAAATCTTCAATGTGCAATAACCTTACACCATCAACCGTAAGTGATTCTCTTATGGGGGGAGTAGGAAAATATACCAAATCTGTTTTAACTTTTTCGATAAATAAATGAGCGCCGATAGGTGTTTTTATTTTAATATTAAATGAAAGTTTTTTTTCCAGTTCGTTTAATAAGTAATCAACATTAAATTTTTGCCAAGTAAATAGATCAATATCTTCTGAGATTCTATGCCCAAAATATAATGCCAATGCTGTGCCACCAACCAATGTAAAATCGTTGAGCAATGGTTCTGCCATGGCTTTTTTTAATACATCCAATGTATCTGGTCGGAGTGCGTTGAATTGTAACATCTAAATTTTTTTAAAGGCACATTAAATATGTTATGGATGAAGTGCATTGTTTTCAAAGATAATGAACGGGCATTAATAGACGCATTTATGATACGATTTATACCATATTGATTTTTAATTTCTTTCCAATCGCTTAGGCTGCCATATTCCAACACCCTGCAAATTACCCAATTTGCACTTTTATCAAAATCAAGTTTTGAGTAATTTACATCCCAAAATATTTCTTTTGATAAATTCATTAGCTGTGTACAGGTTTCATTGCCTTGGTAACACAATCCGAAATTTTAGCAGCAAGCGTTTTCATATCCTCTTCTGTCCATTTATATTTTATACCAAACGAAATTAAACGCCCGATTGTTTCTTGTGTTTTTGGCAACTGAAGATTTTTATAATCTTGTGGGGCGCCAACAAGTTCGATGGTTAGCTTAGATACGGTGCGCAATTCTTTAATATGATCCCACTGATTAATAAAGTGATACATATTTTTAAACCAATAATCAAAACCAACAACGCCGGCAGCTTTCATTTCATCAACCACACGTTGCGTTGTTGCGGTATCGGGTAATAATAAATTTAAACAGGTTGCTGAATCTCCATCCGGGTCGGCTAATTTTGCAAAAGAAATGCCGGGAGTTTTAGATAAAAGATCTTGTATAAATTTTTTATTAGCACGATTTTTTTCTTTGATCATAGGTACGCGGCGAGTTTGTGCAACGCCAACCGCAGCATGTAATTCAGAGATGCGATAGTTAAATCCTAAATACGGATGTTGCTCCATACCGCGCACAGCACCTACATGGTCGTGACCATGATCGCTGTACACATCTGCTTTTTTGTAAGTCGTTTCATCGTTAGTAACCATTACGCCCCCTTCTCCGGCAGTCGCAATTTTAAAGAAATCGAATGAGTAACATCCGGCTTTGCCAAATAAACCTGTATAAGTTCCTTTGTAAGAAGAAGCAAATGATTGTCCGGCATCTTCCACCAAAATTAAATTATGTTCGTTTACCACTTTCATGATAGAATCCATGTCGGCCATACCACCACACATGTGTACCAAACAAACACCTTTTGTTTTTGGGCTGATTGCTTTTTTAATTCCCTCAGCACTTAAACAAAGTGTTTCATCAATTTCGGCAAAGACAGGTAACGCACCAATAAATAAAACAGCCTCAATTGTTGCCATAAAGGTAAATGGCGGAACAATAACCTCGTCACCCGCACCAATGCCACTTGCTGCAAGCGCTGTAGCTACTGCGGTAGAGCCGCTACTCATGGCGTGTGCAAATTTAGCGTTAGTTATTTTTTTTACTTCTGTTTCAAAATCTTTTGCTTTCCAATGATTGTTGCGCAGTACATCGTGGTTGTAACGAAATAATACTCCGGTTGATAACACATCATCAATTTCTTTACGCTCTTCGGCGCCAAATAATTCTGTTCCTGGCATGGTTAAAATTTAGGGTACAAAGATACGAATTTACCACATCTACAAAGGGTTGATTTATTTATGCATTGGTTTATTAATCTCTCTTTAAATTGCTTTTTGTTTTTGCAAGATATTAACTCATATTTGTTACGGCAATTACTTATGATAAAGAAAATTTACTTCTTATTTTTTACGGTTTTGTGCGTAAATGTATTTTCTCAAACAGAAGCAGATACCGTTAAAAACACGCATATTGTACAGTTTTCGGGTTTTATAGATGCTTATTATTCATACGATTTTAATAAGCCGCCAAACCACGAAGTATCCGCGCCATTTATTTATAATTACAAACGTAATAACGAGTTTAATATTAACCTGGCATTGTTAAGCGCCAATTATAGCGGTGATAAAATTCGTGCAAAAATTGGTTTAATGGCAGGTACTTATGGTCAATATAATTATGCAAATGAACAAGGCTTATTAAAAAATATTTACGAGGCCAATGCCGGCATTAAAATGGCGAAACATCTTTGGTTAGATGTGGGTATTTTTGCTTCGCATATTGGCAATGAATCTGCTTTTTCTCTAACAAATCCAACGCTTACACGCTCTATCATGGCAGAGAATACCCCGTATTATCAAACAGGAGCTAAGTTAACTTATGATGCCGGAAAGAAATGGTTATTTAGTTTATTGCTTTTAAACGGATGGCAAAACATTCAGGAAACGCCAGATAATAATAACAAGCCTGTCTGTACACAAATTTTATACCGCCCAAGCGATAAAACAGAATTTAATTACAGTACGTTTGTTGGAAATGAAAAACCCGATAGCGCCAAGCAATGGAGATATTTTAATCACTTTTATTTTACATCGCATTTTAGCAAGAAAATTTATTTATCGGCTGCGTTTGATTACGGCATGCAGCAAAAATATAAAGACAAAATACATTACGATAATTGGTTTGGTACATCGTTAATTTTAAAATATAAATTTACACGTGTATTTTCAACTTCATTGCGAGGAGAATATTACAGCGATCCGTCGCAAGTTATTGTAGCAACTGCAACTACATACGGGACAAGAGTTTTGGGGAGCTCGTTAAATATAGATTTTTCGCCTTACAAAGGCTCTTTAATACGTTTAGAAGGAAAATATTATAACGCGCAGGATAATATTTTTAAAACAACCAACGCCTATACCAATCAGGCTTTTTTTACAACGATCAATTTTTTAATTAGTTTTTAAAAATTGTATTTAAGAAGCTGATTACTTATTTAGCCAGATCTAAATCAACACTAAAATTTTGCGGATATTTTGCGGTTACGTTTTTATAGAAATCCATTATTTGTTTCATGTCAAAATTAAAATCACCGCTAGGATAAATTATTTTATCTATACCACATGTGTGCGTTTTATAATCTAAAAATCCAAGCGCAATTGGCACATGGGCTTTAAGGGCAATGTAATAAAAACCGGTCTTCCATTTTTCCATGCGCGCGCGCGTACCTTCGGGCGTAACCATTAAATGCAATTCATCATGCGTATTAAATAGATCTGCAACAGCATCTACGGTACCTTTTTTTTCACCGTTTTTTATGGCCGATCTATCTATGGGCAAAGCACCTAAGGAAGTCATAATGCCTTTAAAAGGAAAACGCATCCACTCTTTTTTTATAGTGAAACGCATCTTAAGTTTCATAATATGTAATGCACCAATGCCATAAAAAAAATCCCAATTACTGGTATGTGGCGCAGCTACTATAACACATTTTTTTATGTTAACAGGCAAGTAATGTGTAATTTTCCAGTTACTTAATTTAAAAAGCAGTTTAAACATAGCAGCGTTTATGAATAATTAAATATAGGTATTTTTTTTATACCGAAAGTTTATATCCCACACCTCTTATAGATTGTATGTATTTAGGTTCGCGTTGGTTGGACTCAAATATTTTTCGAAAATTTAAAATATAATTATCAATAGTTCTTGAAGAAGGATTTTCATTGGGCGACCATAATTTTTCTAATATCTCATCACGAGAAACTACCAAATTTTTTTTACTGATCAATAAGTTAAGCAATTGCCATTCACGTTGAGAAAGAGATGTTATAGTGTCAGTTTTTGTTTTTATATAAAGCGAAGAAAAATTAATCTCAAATTCGCCAAAAGTAAAAGCATCGGTAGCCATTACATCATAGCGCTTTAAAAGATTTTTTACGCGAAGAATAAGTTCTTCTAAATTAAAGGGCTTAGTTAAATAATCGTCGGCCAACTTTAAACCCGCAATGCGGCTGCTACCATCAGTTCGGGCGGTTAAAAATAAAACCGGCAAGTCTGCTTGTTGCTTTTTTATTTGCGCGCAGGCTTCTAAACCATCTACTTGCGGCATCATTACATCTAACACAGCTAAATGAAATTTTTGCTGTTTGGCAACCTGTATAGCTTCTGCGCCGTTATTACAAGTAGTAACTGAATAACCTTCTAATTCAAGATTAAGTTTTATAGTCTCCTGCAAATGCGCCTCGTCTTCGGCCAGTAATATTTTTTTCATTACTTTAAAAAATCAAGTATTAATTGCGATGTTTTTTCTACCGCTTCTAGGTTTAATGTATGGCCAACGTTCGGTATAATTTCTATAATAGAATTTGGAATTGCCTTTTGTACTTCCTGCGCCAAGTGAACGGATAATAACAAGTCTTTCTCTCCATGAATAATTAATGTAGGTGTTTTTATCTTTTGCAACATAGGGCGATAATCAATGCGCTCTCTAGTAGCACGCATCAATTTAAATAATGCATCACTGTTACTATTGGCATCGGTACGAGCCTGCTTCATCAAATCGATAGGGATAATGGGATTTTTAAAATAATTTTCGCCCAAAACACTTGGCAGCATCACATCCAGCATAAGCGAATAACCGCCAATTTGCAAAGCATTCCACCAAGCAGTTTCTATGGCGTTGTAATAAGGTGTTTTATGCGCGAAGGTGCTCATCAAAATTAATTTGTTTAATTTTTGAGGATACAACAAAGCAAAATGCTGAGCCACTAAACTTCCGTAGGATAAACCGGCAATGGTTGCGTTTTCTACTTTCAATTCATTTAAAAGTTCTTTTACATCCTGCGCGTGTCTATCAAACGTTTGCCATTCGGCATTTTTAGATGATTGGCCCTGAAAAATAAAATCAAGCAAGATAATTTTAAAATCCTGTTTAAAATATGGAAGCATTAAAAACCACGCAACAGTTGATTGTGATAAGCCATTTAAAAACACAATTGTTTTTTGACTTTGCGTGTTACCGCTTATTTCGTAATAAATTTCTAAGTTATCTGAGGTTTTAAAAAGCATAATTTTTGTTTTGACAAAATTACTAAAAAGGGATGGGTTGATATTTGCGTTTTGTAAACAATTATAAAACAAAAAACCGCGATAGTAATAAAGCGGTTTTTATTTATGATATATTCAATTAATGTTATGTTACAATTTCATCAATTTTTTGGTTAAGCCTTTCACGCTCGTCTTCTAAAATAGTTGTATCTTCAATAGAGTGTGTTGTCTTTAAATTTTTTTCTTTTTTAGTTATTTCTGCAAGACGCGTATAATAATCATTCAATCTTACTAATTCATGTTCGCTTAAATCTTCAATGCTAATAATACGGTTACTTGCGTTTTCATTAGCCGCAACAAGTTCATTTAATTTTATTTGTATAGAAATAGAATCTTTATTCTGCGTTTTTTGTATAAGAAATACCATTAAAAAAGTTACAATGGTGGTAGCTTTGGTAATTACAATTTGCCACACATCAGAATAATGAAATAACGGTCCGGTTAAAATCCATATTAAAACCAACAGGCAAGCTACCACAAACGCCCAACTGCTTCCCGTAGCTTTTGTAGCTTTGGAAGCAAAGGTTTCAAACCAGGTAGACCTGTCTTTATGCGCCATTTTATTTTTTTCTCATAGCAATTGCTATACCGCCAATAAGTACAATTATAAATACTACTATAAATATACCCACACCAACGCCTGTTTTAAAAATATCGCCAATAGCGGTGCAAGAGCACATGGTTATTGATAAACAAAGTGCTATAACGAATGAGAGTAAAGTTGAGTTTTTCATAAAATAATTTTAAGGATATTTAATATAATAAAAAAAAATACCATTTAATTTAAATGCATTAACAACCAAAGTTGGGAAAATCGGGCAAAAATTTACCCGTGATGAAGTAATTTAAGAAAGATCTACTTTTTATTATCGTGCTTAACCAAAATGTGCAGTTCGTTTAATTGCTCATCACTTATTGCACTCGGACTATCGATCATAACATCTCTGCCTGCATTATTTTTTGGAAACGCGATAAAATCTCGTATAGAATCGCTGCCGCCAAACATAGAACATAAACGGTCGAAGCCTAAAGCCAATCCGCCATGTGGAGGCGCACCATATTCAAAAGCATTCATTAAAAAACCAAATTGATTTTGCGCATCTTCTTTACTGAAGCCTAATATCTCAAACATTTGCGCCTGCAGATCTTTATTGTGAATACGAATTGAACCACCGCCAATTTCAACGCCGTTAATTATAATATCATAAGCGTTTGCACGAACCTGGCCAGGATGAGTTTTAAGTAATTCAATATCTTCTGCCTTTGGCGATGTAAACGGGTGATGCTTTGCATGCCATCTTCCTGCCAGAGATGCTAATAAATTTGGGTCGCCGTCGTTCCATTCTAACAAAGGAAAATCAACAACCCAAAGACAAGAAAATTTATTTTTATCGCGCAAACCTAAACGTGTGCCCATCTCTAAACGCAACTCTGATAAGGCTTTACGGGCTTTATCATCCAGTCCAGCTAATATTAAAAGTAGATCTCCAGGCTGCGAATTAAATGCCGCACTCCATTTTTTTAATTCTTCTTCGTTGTAAAATTTATCTACCGATGATTTTATAGTTCCATCTGCATTATGCCTTGCATAAATTAAACCGGTTGCGCCAATTTGCGGACGCTTAACAAACTCGGTTAATTCATCTAATTGCTTGCGTGTATATTCTGCTGCACCTTTAGCGCAAATTCCAATAACTAATTCGGCATCGTCAAAAACTTTAAATGTTTTGCCTTTAACTATATTAGTCAGTTCAACAAACTTCATTTCAAAACGCGTATCGGGTTTATCGTTGCCATAATATTTCATGGCATCAGCATACGTCATACGCAGAAGAGCAGGCAACTCAATACCTTTTACGGTTTTAAAAAGATGCCGAACCAAGCCTTCAAACGTTTGGATGATATCTTCTTGTTCTACAAAGCTCATCTCGCAATCTATTTGTGTAAATTCAGGCTGACGATCGGCACGTAAGTCTTCATCTCTGAAACATTTTACAATTTGGTAATAACGATCAAAGCCGCTAACCATTAATAATTGTTTAAATGTTTGTGGCGATTGCGGAAGTGCATAGAACTGGCCATCATGTATACGTGATGGCACCACAAAATCTCTTGCACCTTCGGGTGTAGACTTAATAAGCACAGGCGTTTCTACTTCCAAAAAATTTAATTTATCTAAATAGTTACGTGTTTCAATAGCCAAACGATGACGGAGTTCTAAATTTTTGCGTACAATATTTCTACGGAGGTCCAAATAACGATATTTCATTCTAAGTTCATCACCCCCATCGGTTTCGTCTTCAATAGTAAATGGAGGTGTTATAGAATTATTTAAAATTTTAATAGAAGAGATTTTTATCTCAATATCTCCGGTAGGTATGTTTTTATTTTTACTTTCTCTTTCAATTACAACACCTGAAACTTTTATAACCATTTCACGATTGAAACCTTCTTTGTGAAGTGCCGCACTATTTTCATCATCTCCTAAAAAAATTAGTTGAGTGATACCGTATCTATCACGCAAATCTATAAAGGTTGCGCCACCTAATTTTCTTGTTTTTTGTACCCAGCCACAAAGTGAAACTACTTGTCCAATATCGGTTGCTCTTAATTCTCCGCAGGTATGCGTTCTTAATTTTGTTTGCACGTTTCTGTTATTTAAAATTTATGTTGTAAGGCTGCTTTAATTTGGTGCACATGGTGTTTGCCGTGCCATGCGTACATAGCAAGTAAATTAAAAATGCTAATGTTTACTTTTCTTTCAGGATGATAAATTTCGTGGTGTAATTGTTCTTCGCTAAGGTCTTTTACCTGTAAAGCCAAGCGTTTATGAAGACCTTTTAAAATATATAAAGAGGCTTCCAAATCGTTGGAATTAGCATCGATCAGATCTGCCCATTTATTTTCGTCGTAAGGTTTTACAGTTGGTAAATCTTCGGTAAGAGCAAGTTTTATACGTGGGTAAATATTTATGTGGCTATCGGCTAAATGATGAACTATTTGCTTTACATTCCAGCTTCCGGGGCGGTAACAAAATAAAAGTTCTTTGGTAGCAATTTCTTTTACGGTTTCTTCCAATAAGTTAGGCAAAACTTCTATTTCGCTTATAAACCACTTCACTTCATCCATATCATAAGCTAGTGGAGCAATAAATTTACCAACCGGGTATTTTAATTTTTCTAATTCGTTATCGGTCATGGGTTTTATTTTAATGTGCAAAGATAACAATTACACGTTTTTATAGATAGTTCTTTTTTACAGATTGGAAAACAAATATAACTTTGCTGTGCAAAGCCATTAAAGAATTTATGAAAGCTTTTAAACTGATAAATACAGATGATAACAACTGCACTTTTTTAGAAGGCGCTATCCCTGAAAATTTGCATATTGATGCCACACATTTTTTTGCTCATACAAATATAGAAGCATATCAATTATCTCCACATCCGGCACCACGCTATCAATTTGTTATAACTTTAAAAGGTAAATTAGAATTTACCGTTAGCAACGGCAGTACTTTTATTGTTGAACCAGGGGTTATACTGGTTGCCAAAGACTTAAAAGGCAAAGGCCACACTTGGAAAATTTTAGATGGTAAAGAGTGGCACCGCATTTATATTGTACCTCATGAAGATGCAGAAGATCATTTTGTAGCAGATAAAAATTAATTGTTTAGCTTATTACAATAAAATTTTAGCCCTCTCGTTCTTTTAAAAATAACAACAAAATACTTTTTTTCTGAAAAAATTTTTAGCACCCTTATTTATTGTTCTTGCCTGCGTAAACACGTATGCGCAAAACAGGCTGGAAGGCAGAATTATAGATGCAAAAGCTGAGGCCGTTTCTTTTTGTCCGCTTGCTTTACTAAATATTTCAGACAGTGCTATTGCAAAAGGAAGTGTGAGTAATGAAAGCGGCACATTTGTTTTTGAAAACATTAAACCCGGCAACTATTTGTTGAAAATAAGTTACGTAGGTTAATTTTTGGTAATGTTTCCATTTTTAAACTCTATGGGTTTTTTTAAGCCTAGTTCTTTTAAGGTTACTGCCAATGGTGTAAAAAAAACAATAGAAAAGACAAAGAATACAGTGTATATACCAGACCAAACATATAAAGTAAACATAACATTTGCCTCGCGCCGTTTTATTACAACTGTTACCTATAATTTCGGCAAAGTAAAAATTCAGCAAAGAGATATTAAAGGCAACGATGATGATAAAAAAAGGTTGGGTCATTAATCTTAAATTAATTATTTAATTTTGCTGCATAGAAATACTTCCAAACGAAGCGAACATAGAGTACAAATAAAATTAATAAACACAACCAAAAATGGAATATAGAATTGAACATGATACCATGGGTGAGGTAAAAGTACCTGCCGATAAATATTGGGGCGCGCAAACAGAACGTAGTCGTAACAACTTTAAAATAGGGCCCGAGGCAAGCATGCCCAAAGAGATCATTCATGCTTTTGCATATTTAAAAAAAGCTGCTGCTTTAGCTAATTGCGAGCTTGGGGTTTTAACAAAAGAAAAAGCTGATATGATTGGCAAAGTTTGCGATGAGATATTAGCCCATAAATTAGATGATCAGTTTCCTTTGGTTATATGGCAAACGGGCTCAGGCACACAAAGTAATATGAACGCCAACGAAGTAATTGCCTACCGTGCTCACGTTCTTTCAGGTGGTAAATTAAGCGATGAAACAAAAGTGCTTCACCCAAACGATGATGTAAATAAATCACAATCAAGTAACGATACCTTCCCTACTGCCATGCACATTGCGGCTTATACACAGGTGGCAGAAATTACCATTCCCGGTATGGAATTATTACGCGATACCCTGCATAAAAAAGCCGAAAGTTGGAAGAATATTGTAAAAACAGGTCGTACTCATTTTATGGATGCTACTCCCCTAACCCTCGGACAAGAATTTAGCGGTTACGTACAACAAATTACCAACAGCGTACGCGCCCTTAAAAACGCGTTAGATATGGTTAAAGAACTTGCTCTTGGTGGTACAGCCGTTGGCACAGGCTTAAATACACCTAAAGGATATGATGTTTTAGTCGCAAAAAAAATTGCTGAATTAACGGGTTTCCCGTTTGTTACTGCGCCCAATAAATTTGAAGCGTTAGCTGCGCACGATGCTATGGTTGAGCTTTCGGGCGCATTAAAACGCTCGGCAGTTTCTCTTTTCAAGATCGCTAACGATATTCGTATGCTAAGTTCAGGGCCACGTTCTGGCATTGGCGAAATTGTAATTCCTGATAACGAGCCCGGCTCATCTATCATGCCCGGCAAAGTAAACCCAACTCAACCCGAGGCCATGACCATGGTGTGCGCGCAGGTTATTGGTAACGATGTGGCGGTTTCTGTGGGTGGCATGAACGGACATTTTGAGCTAAATGTTTTTAAACCTTTAATAGCTTCTAATGTGTTGCAAAGTGCTCGCTTAATAGGCGATGCCTGTGTTTCTTTTAACGATAAGTGTGCGGTGGGCATAGAACCTAACCTTCCAATTATTAAGCAGCATATGGAAAATTCTTTAATGTTGGTTACTGCTTTAAACACACATATTGGCTACGAAAAAGCGGCAAAAATTGCTAAAACAGCTCATAAAGAAGGTAAAACGCTACGTGAAGCAGCTGTTGGTTTAGGGTATGTGACTAATGAGCAATTCGACCAATGGGTTCGCCCCGAAGAGATGGTTGGAAGTTTAAAGTAATATATAACTTCTTTCTATAGGTTTAAGTTTCCCAAAGGTTGGGCGTTGCGGCTTATTTATAATTATGGGTCAAGTCGAGAAATTTTTACGCCGGCAGGCTACTCGCAGTAAAGCTTTGCGATAGCTTATTGTTTTAGTTTTTTTGATTGCTTCGCAGAATGCTGAAAAAGCATTTCTCAAAAGGATTCTTACCACATCCTTAACGCACATAAATTTTACTTATATAGCCCTTTTAGCTTATGATATTTTAAATACGTAAACCAGGCAGAGTTTTTGCAAATTTCAAAGCCATATTTACCATCTAAAAAACCAAGCTTTAAAAAATAACTTTCTATAAATTTTGCAGCCGGACTAACATATAATTTAATGAACGAAGGCTTGTAACCTTTATCAAACAAAGCTTGTGAGGCTATATCGGTAAAATACGCTATTTGTTTTATATGATCGTTAACCGAGTTGTAACTATAGTGTAAAATATCTCCTTTTAGGTATCCCGTGGTTTGGTCTCCGGCAAACATTTCATATTTATCATGCGGGTTAATGCCGCCCCAACTGCCTTTAGCACTATCCCATAAACGCAGTTTTTTATCAGGGTACCAGCCGCAATGCTTAACCCAATGCCCACAATAATTGGTTAAACGGTTCATGTAATAACCATCTTTTTTCCAATTCATTTTTGCTTCAAGAATAGATTTTTTTAATGTTTCATCCAATGCTTCATCCGCATCCAAAGAAAGTATCATAGAATATTTTGCTTGCGTTATGGCCCAATTCTTCTGTTGTATGTGGCCTTCAAAAACGTGTTCAATAAAGTTTACTTTTTTTTGAAGGCAAATTTCTTTTGTTTTGTCTTTACTGAAAGAATCAACCACAACAATATCGTCAGCCAAACCCATTACAGAATCTATGCAGTGCGCAATATTTCTTTCCTCGTTAAATGTAATAATTACAACAGAGAGTTTTATCATCTACCCCTCCATCACTTGCTTGGTATGATTTTCAGTATCAACGGAGGTGATAACACGTAGAATTTTTTTATCCTTAATAACAAAGGTAGTG
The DNA here is from genome assembly GCA_038206945.1 of Bacteroidia bacterium. GTDB lineage: Bacteria > Bacteroidota > Bacteroidia > B-17B0 > Aurantibacillaceae > PALSA-968. Next base: position 35,468 of record JBBRAG010000003.1, read on the forward strand.
CGTACAATGGCCTGGTAAATGCGGCCGTATAGCATTTTATCTCCCCACACATCGTAATCGTTTATCATTTTTTTATCCTCGTCAGCAACTAACGGAAAGGGCAAAGAAAATTTATCTGCAAATTTTTTGTGCGATCTTACGTTATCAGCACTTACACCAACCACAGCGTAATTCTCTTTCGTCAGGTATTTATATTCATCGCGTAGGTTGCATGATTGCGCTGTGCAACCCGAAGTATCATCTTTTGGGTAGAAATATAGCACCAATGTTTTACCTTTAAAATCATCTAAAGAAACAGTATTGTTATTTTGATCAACTCCGCTAAAAAAAGGTGCGGCTATTCCGGCTTTAAGGCCTGTAATGTGTGCTTTAAAAGGAATTTTATTTACTGTGTTTTTTGTTGGAGATTTCTTCGCTACTGATTTCGCTGCTTTCACAGATTTTTTTATCGCTGCTTTTTTAGTTACCGCTTTTTTAGCACTTTTTTTTACTGCTTTCTTTGACATATTAATTTTTTATGAATTTACCCTGAGCGTAAAGATTGGCGCCTTTTAAGATCTTGTACAAATATAAACCATCTTTCAATTGCTGAACCGCTAGGGTAATATTATTTGTGTTTGTATGTATCCGGTTTACTTCTTCTCCTAAAAGAGAATAAATAATTAGATCAGCGTTAGTTCCATAATTATTAAACGTAAACTGAATTTGTTGTTGCGCAGGATTTGGATAAACTGTTACCTGATCATTATTTAATGTTACTTGATGTATGCCAGTGGTTTGTGTACCGCAAAGCAGCGCGTTAAAGCCATCTAACTTACCATAGCCCCAGGTATTGTTGGGTAAACTATTTCCGGTATAATAATCTTTTGTGGTACAACCGGTAATAGCTTGTTTAATTTGTAGGTTGGTTGCAGTAGGATTTTTTTGAAGGTATAGCACTGCAACACCCGCAACAGCAGGAGATGCTGAAGATGTGCCGCTAAACACCATGTACATAGTATCTTGAGAAGAATTGCAGTCATTAGGATAATTCATCGCTTGATCTTGGCATGCCCATAAAGCCCCTGGCGTAACAATATTATTTCCGGTTGCGGCAATATCCGGCTTAATTCTTCCATCGCGGGTTGGCCCTCTGCTGCAATCGTAAGAAAGTGTATCATAAGGGCCGGGTTTAGGGCAGAATACACCACCAAAAGTGGTAAAACCTCTACGCTCGGTATAATTAGCTACGGTTATCACATTATTACTGCATTGAAAACTTGTGCAGATTGTTTGCAACGAATCGGGAACTTTGTAATATGTCATTCTTGTAATACTTGCTAACGGAAACGGAATTTGATTTAAAGGCAAATACTCAAAATCCCAAGCGTCAAAAGAACCTGAGCCGGTAGTTTCTAAAGTCCAGAAATAAGCGGAAGAATCTGCTATAATATTTATATCTAACTCATACGCTCCTCCATTGATAGCAGCAGCTGTTTGCACATAACCAATGCGGTTGCCATTAAACATAATCGAATCAGTAATAAGAGTATTTAAGCATGAGGTAATATTTCTGAAATTAATATTTCCTTGATACTGATAATTTGTTGCATTATAAACGCCAATAGTATACTTTACATTTTTAAAATTATTGGTATCGGCAAACAAACCATAACTAAACGGGTTGCTTGAACCGTTTTGCATAAACGTAAAATTGGTATCCGCATTAACTGCATAACCCAAATGAAAATCAACATTGCCCGCGTTGCCTGCTGCAGCTACCACACAGCGTCCGGGTATGTTTGCTGTCATTCCATCAATAATTTGTGCTTGCAGATCTTGTCCGTCATGAGATCCATAATAATCTCCCAAACTTATATTAATAACAAGCGGTTTATTAGCTAAGGTTGCTTTAGTAACCAAATAATTTACAGCATCTGAAATTACCGGGCCATTACTGTTAAAATCTATAGCTACGCACATAATATCTGCTTTTGTTGCTATTCCTTTATACATAGTATTAGCGCTGCCATTACCTACGGCTACACCGGCAACCCGGGTGCCGTGTCCATAACCACCATAATCTATAAAAGTAGATAAACCACTATCTAACTTTTGATTATTCCACTCTTGTCCATAATTAAATGGCTGAGGAATATCACCCCCTGTATAACCCGCATTTTGATTCCAAAACCATTTTACGCGGCTTTTGCCTGTACTATCTTTAAAATCAGGGTGTGTAAAATCTATGCCGGTATCAATCAATCCAAAAACAACCCCTTTACCATCGTAAGCTTGCGTTAAAGGAGGCACGCCTTGATGAACTTTAAATACATTATTTTTTATGTTAGAAGTATCATCTAATGTATGTAAGTGATTAATGTAATACGCTATTTGTTCTATTTGAGGATTTTTTGCCAATTGTTGAATGGCTTGTCCAGAAAGGCAGACAGAGCTTATAGTGCCTGAATTGTATTTAAAATATCCTTTATGCGAAGCCGTAAACTCTTTTACCAAACTAACATTTCCTTTAATTAAAACAGGATATGATTTTGAAACATCTTTATGTAATGCTTTTATTAGGGCTACATTCATTTGCGCCTGCTGCGACAAACAATTTACAGAAATTAAAAACGCAAAAAATAGAAGCCTAATCATTAAACTAAATTACTATTTTTAAGGCAAATTACAAACATGAATTTTATAGTTAAACTTATCTTATCTACCATTGCTGTGCTGATAACTGCCTGGTTGCTGCCCGGGGTTAGTATTGATGGCAATAGTTTTTTTACCGCTTTAATGATAGCTATTGTATTGGCGTTTTTAAATGCGGTATTAAAACCTGTTTTGGTTTTTCTAACAATACCGGTAACTATACTAACGCTGGGCTTGTTTTATTTAGTTATTAATGCTGTTATAATTCTTTTAGCTGAGAAACTTGTTAGTGGTTTTCATGTAAACAGTTTCTTAAAAGCCTTGCTCTTCAGCTTAGTATTATCATTTATTGCTTCGGTGTTAGACGCCTTGGCAGGAATTAAAAAAGATTGATGCACACAGGCAGAAAACCTTATTGGATAACCATCTACACACTAATTTTTATTTTAGTGTATATGCTTTTTTTTCAAAATTATTGGAGGTATTGGGATATAAAAAAAGGAGAAACCCCCTTTCAATCGGATGCAGATCAATATTATTCTTACCTGCCCGCTACCTTTATTTACCATGATCTTGATTTTACCTATACAAACCGTTATTGGCTAACAACATCGCCTGTTACAGGCAAATCTGTACCAAAAATGACCAGCGGTGTGGCTTTTTTAATGATGCCATTTTTTTTATTGGGAGATAAAATTGCCTTTAATCAAAAAAGTCCTCGAACAGGATATTCCGAGCCTTACACAACTTGCGTGCATTATAGCTGCTTGTTTTATTCACTCATGGGTTTAGTAATACTTGCGTTGGTGATGCGGCGTTTTTATTCTGATAAAATAACAGCGCTTACACTGGCCACTCTGTTTTTTGCGACGAATTTATTTTTTTACACCTTACGAGATGGAGAAATGTCTCACTGTTATGGTTTTTTTGCAGCAAGTTTATTTTTATGGCTTACTTGTAGATGGCACGAAAGACAAAAAAGTATTTATTTATTATGGATTGGTATGGCCGTTGGGTTAGCAAGCCTAATAAGACCTACCGAAATTTTGATCTCTATAATTTTTATTGGCTATGGCGTTCATTCATTTTCTGACTTAAAAAATAAATTAAAGAAAATAATCTGTTCATACAAAAATGTGCCTTTACTTATTGTAGGTTTCTTACTTGTTTGGCTTCCGCAAATTATTTTATGGAAAGTAAAAACCGGTAGTTTTTTATTTTTCTCTTACGGAGAAGAAAAATTTTTTTGGGCAGACCCACAAATATTTAATTTATTGTTCAGCTATCGTAAGGGATGGCTAGTTTATACACCTGTAATGATGCTTGCCCTTATAAGTTTATTTTTTATACTTAAAAGTAAAACAGATACTATAAAAATACCGCTTATTATTTATTTAACGCTAAATATATATGTTATATCAAGTTGGTGGTGTTGGTGGTACGGCGGCGGGTTTGGCATGAGGCCAATGATTCAAGCCTATCCGTTTTTAGCCATTCCTTTAGCGGCTTTTTATCGATATATTTTTTCATTTAATTTTAAATGGCAATTTTTTTCAGTTGCATTAAATTCAATTACTGTTTTTTTACTATCCTCTTTTATGTGCCTAAATATTATTCAAACATATCAGTACGATCATCCCTTAGAGCATAAATTAATGCATTTTGATTCTATGACCAAAGATGCTTATTGGCGTGTTTTTGCAAAATTTAATATTTCAGACGATGACTATGCAAAGTATAACAAAGAGTTAGAAATACCACCTAGTAACGCTGCTATAAAGGGAGAACAAAGAGATAGGTAAAAGTCATTAAGAAAAAAATAAAATTATGCTTTTTAGTAGTACCTTTTTTCTGTTATATTTTTTGCCGGTTTTTTTTACAATTTACTTTATATTGCCCGTATTTTTAAAAAATTATTTTATTGTTTTTGCCAGCATTTTATTTTATGCGTGGGGAGCGCCTAAGTTTATTTTTATTCTGTTAGGTACGGTTGTTTTTAATTTTTTTTCAGCACATATAATGATCAGGTTGAAAGAAAATAGATCACAAAAGCAATTACTAGTCTTTTCTGTACTGGTTAACTTATCGCTTTTGCTATACTTTAAATATGCTAATTTTTTTATCGATAATACTAATACAGCTTTAGAACATTTTCATGTGCATTCACTAACCATACTTTATGTTGCGTTACCTATTGGTATTTCTTTTTTTACTTTTCACCAGTTAAGTTTTATTATTGATGTTTATAGAAAGGTTAAACCACCAATGAAAAAAATATCTGATTATGCCTTGTATATATTACTATTTCCACAACTAATTGCCGGTCCTATTATTAGATATAATGAAATTTCAGATCAGATAGAAGGCAGAAATAAAGAATTTAATGTAGATGAGGTCTTATTAGGCTTTTTACGTTTCTCAATTGGATTAGCAAAAAAAGTGCTTATTGCCAATGTATTGGGTAAGGAAGCCGATAGAATATTTACTTTGCAGGCAGATGAACTTGATTTTGTTCTTTCGTGGATGGGAGCCTTTACGTATACTTTTCAGATTTATTTTGATTTTTCAGGATACTCTGATATGGCCATTGGCCTTGCAAGAATGATGGGCTTTACATTCCCCGAAAATTTTAATCATCCTTACATAGCGCAAAGTATTACAGATTTTTGGCGTAGGTGGCATATATCGCTTAGCAGGTGGATGCGAGATTATTTATATATCCCATTAGGAGGTAATAAAGTATCCGAACCAAGATTATACTTTAACTTATGGGTGGTATTTTTAATTTCAGGTTTATGGCATGGCGCAGAGTGGACGTTTATTTTGTGGGGAGCCTATCATGGATTTTTTCTTGCTATTGAAAGATTATTCCTCCTTAAAATAACTTCTAAAATAGGAGTATTCTTAAGGGTACTGTTTACCTTTTTAGTTGTATTAATAGGTTGGGTATTGTTCCGGGCACAAAATGTTGAGCAAGCATTAAATTTTCTAAAAAAAATGTTTTCGTTTTCGTATAAAGAATTTTATTATTCCCAGCACTTACTTTATATTTTAGGTTTAGCTTTAATTTTATCTTTCATCCCACTATTTTATAGAACAAAATATTTAGCGTTTAAAAACGACCTAGTATATAATATATCCATAAAAAGAACTGCTATTAATATATTAGTTATCGTTTTATGTTTGGTGTTGTGTATAGGCGAGATAACCTCCAGCGATTTTAACCCTTTTATTTATTTTAAGTTTTGATTATGCAGCGCTTAAAAACACTATTCTTTATTTTTCTTTTTGCCCTGCTTTGGCTGCCATTTATACAGCAACTAACAAAATATTTTAAAGAAACCGAATTGAAAGGAGCGTTTGTAAAACCAACCTTGCCAAAATTTTCAATAGACTCATTAAATGAATTTAAGTTTCAACAGCAATATGAAAATTATGAAAATAGTAATTTTGGTTTTCGCGGCATATTTATTAAAATTAAAAATAGTTTAAACTATTTAGTTTTTAAAGAATTAAGTATTGAAGATAATATTGCAGGAAAAGATAACTATATTTTTAGCGTAGGCTCTATTCGCAGAACACTAGGGCTTGACTACAACGGCAAAAATAAAAATGCAGCCACTATTGAAAAAATTAACTTCTTAAAAAAAGGTGTGGAAAAACATGGCGGACATTTATTAGTTTTAATTGCACCCTCTAAAGAAAGTATTTATCCTGATTATTTACCCAATCAGTACAAACAAAATACCCTACCTCAAAATGATTATGCAGATTTTATTGAAGGATATAAAAAATATAATATCCCATATATTGATTATTGCGTATACTTTAAAAATCTTAAAGATAACGCTCAATATTCTTTATTTACTAAAACAGGTTTCCATTGGTCGCTATATGGCGCGTCAATTGCACACGACACCTTAATACATTACATAGCAAATACTATTGGCAAAGAAATCCCTGCATATAGAAAAGAAAGCGTAGAACTATCTGATACTGCAAGAGAACCTGATAATGATTTTGAAGGGCCTTTAAATTTGCTATTCACCCTTAGCCAACATCAGTATGCATACTTTAAACAGCAAATAATTACAGAAACAAAAAACAAATATCGGCCCAAAGTAATTGTAATTGGTGATAGTTTTTTTTGGCAACTTAAAAATCAAAAAATGATGAGTGATATTTTTTCATTCGATTCTAAATTTTGGTTTTATTTTGCTACCACATCTTTCCCAATTGGAGATGAACCAGGTGTTCCTTTAAATACTATTAATATTATGAAAGAAATTGAGGAGGCCGATTTTGTTTTATTAGTAGGAAATATTAGCACCTTAAATACCTTTCCATACGGAATTGAAGAATATTACGCTAATCATGTATCTAACAATGATATTTTAGAAAATATAATAGAGAGCATAAATCACAATCCAAAGTGGTTAGAAGAGGTACTAAATAAAACAAAAGATACGGCTAATATAGCCATGCTGGAAGCTAAAAATATTTTTAGTAAAAGAAAAATAGTTCATCTAAAGGCTAGTAATAATAAATACCTTTACGTTGATGGAAATAACAAAGAGATTGCTTTTGCAAACAGCGATAACGGTTGGGATTGGGAAACGTTCTCAATTTTATCTTTAGGAAATAATAAAGTTGCCATTTATTCTCATAAAGGTAAATTTCTATCTGTTGAATTAGAAAGTAAATCAGAAATAACAGCAACTAAGAATAAAGTTGGAGATTTGGAAACATTTACCTTAATAAAACTTAAGAATGATTACATGGCATTAAAAGCTACTAATGGCAAATATTTAAGTTTAGACGAAAACACAAAACAAATTTTTGCTAAAGGAGATAGCATAGGCGTGAATGAAAAATTTAAATTAGAGATATTAAATAAAGATGCTATTTAGCTCACCTATATTTATTTTTATTTTTTTACCTATTGTAATTTTTTTAATTGCAGTCAATAAAAAGAAGTTACATAACAGTATACTTTTATTTGCCAGCCTTTTTTTTTATGCGTGGGGCAGTTTATCTCAATTACCTATTTTTATTTTTTCGATTATACTTAATTACATTTTTGGATTATTGATAAATAACGCTCTGCAAAAATCAGCCAAAATATTAGTAGGGATAGGTGTTACCATAAATTTATTATTACTCGGATATTTTAAATACTTTGAGTTTTTAATGGAAAATATGAATGCTGTCTTTTCATTTACAGGCACTAAACCTATCGTATATAATACAGTAGCATTACCAATTGGTATTTCTTTTTTTACGTTTCATGCCATGTCATATATAATAGATGTGTATAGAAAAAAGGTTGCCGTGCAGCGTAATTTTTTAGATCTGGCGCTTTACATTTCATTTTTTCCGCAATTAATTGCCGGCCCTATTGTTAGATATATTGATGTGTCTGTTCAGTTTCAACATCGAATATTAAGTCTTGAAAAGGTAACCATTGGAATACAACGTTTTATTTTTGGTTTTGCTAAAAAAGTAATTGTAGCCAATACAATGGCCTATTTGGCCGACCAGATTTTTAATGCGCCAACTAATCAAATATCAAGCGGTTTAGCATGGTTGGGAATTATAGCTTATACATTTCAAATATATTTTGATTTTTCAGGTTATTCGGACATGGCTATTGGATTGGCAAAAATTTTTGGTTTTGATTTTCCCGAAAACTTTAATTAACCATATGTTGCCCAATCCATCAAAGAATTTTGGAGGAGATGGCATATTTCCTTATCAACCTGGTTTAGAGATTTTTTATATATTCCATTAGGTGGCAGTAAAGGCAGCGAAAGTAAAACAATAAGAAACTTATTGATAGTGTTCTTCTGTACCGGTTTTTGGCATGGCGCAAGCTGGAATTTTATTATTTGGGGTATGTTTCATGGAAGTTTTTTATTACTAGAACGCCTCGGACTCGATAAAATACTATCACGTATATGGAAACCTTTTAGAATTATTTATACTATATTACTAGTAATGGTTGGATGGGTGTTCTTTAGGGCTGATACTTTATCGGATGCTATTACCTATTTGAGTAAAATGTTTTTTATTTCTTCATCACAGCAAGTACAAGTTTTTTTGGTAGAATATCTGGACACAAAAATAATTTTTATGTTACTTTTTGCCACCTTCTATTCACTTAGAATATATAGGTGGATAATAGAAAAGCTTCATTGTGTGTTTGAATCAAAAAATTTGCTCAAATTTTATTCAATATTTTTTTATTCTAGTAAATTTGTAATTAGCATTGCTTTATTTGTAATTACGGTTTCATATTTAGCCGCAAGCACATATAATCCATTTATTTACTTTAGGTTTTAGATGAAAGTTTACTTTAAAATTATAAATACACTTGTAGTAATCATATTTTTAGGAGTACTATTATTACCATCCATAAACGAAGGTTTTCATTTAATCAAAGAAGAAGAAGGTACTGAAAACAGAACTAAAGCCTTAAAACCTTTATTTGAAAAAGACAGTCTGGAAAAATTTGTGAAAAACTATGACCTTTATTACACAGATAATTTTAACCTAAGAAATAATTTTATTAAATTTTTAAATCAATTCGAATTTTCAATTTTTGGAACATCGCCCGTTCCAGATGAAATAGTAGTTGGTAAACATGGGTGGTTTTATTTGGCTAATTGCGTTCCTAATTATAAAGGCATAAATTTATTTACAGAAAAGCAGCTTATTCAATATAAAAATGAATTGAAGAAAAGAACCCGTTGGGCGGCAAAAAGAGGGATCAAATATTATTTGGCGATTATTCCTAATAAAATGAATGTTTATCCAGAATACCTTCCAAGTAAAATTATAAATGTTTCAGAAAAAACCAGATATGATCAAATTGTTGCTTTAAATAACGATACTTCTATTAATATTATTGATATTAAAAAAAACCTGCTAAAACATAAAAATGATGGCTATGATTTATATCAGCATACAGATGATCATTGGAACGACTTAGGAGCTTATTATGGGTACGAGGCAATTATGAGTAAATTATGTAAAGATTTTCCTGAATTGAAAGGACACGAATTACACGATTACAAAATTGAAATTAAAACGCGCACAGGAAATTTAGCTAACATGATTAGTATGGATAAAGATTATCCTGAAAATTTTATTCAGTTAACCGAAAAATATATTGTTAACGCGCAAGATGGTATTAAGCGAGGTTATACGGTGCCAAAAACAGTATCCGATTGGGATTTCGAAATTATTAAAGTGAATAGCCATGGAAAGAAACTAAAATGTTTAGTTATTAGGGATTCTTTCACTATTTATATGATTAAATACTTACAAGAACACTTTAAGGAAACTGTTTTTATACATAGTGAATGGCTATATCAAATGCATGAAGATCTTATTTGGAAAGAAAAGCCCGACATAATCTTAAATATAATGCTTGAAACTGGTTTAAATAAAATAATAGAATTTCCTTTTAAACCAAGTGTAAGCGAAAAACAAATTCATTTAAAAGCCTCAAATAATAAGTACGTTTGTGCTGCATCAACAAATAATATAATTGCAAATAGACAAGATGCAGGCCTCTTGGAAACATATACATTAATTAAATATGATAAAAATGAATGTGCCATACTCGCTTATAATAATTTCTTTTTATCATCAAATTTAGGAAGTCATGGCGAAATAACGGCCGGGACAGAAAAATTGAATGGTTGGGAAAAATTTTCAATTACTAAACTTAATAATGGATATGTAGCTTTTAAAGCTTATAATGGAAAATATTTATCACTTAATTTAAAAACGAATCTAATTTTTGCTAAAGGAGATAGCATAGGCGTGAATGAAAAATTTAAATTAGAGATATTAAATAAATAACTATTTATATCAAATGAAAAAACAATTATTTTTTAAAAAACTGGATGTTCTATGCTTTGTAGCTTTTTTTTAGTTTTTTGGCAGCATGGGTTTTTAGATTTGTTTATTGGCATTACAGATAATCAACTTTTATTAAAACCAATTTTTGCACTTACTATTACCGGAGGTATTGGCGTACATATTTTTTTTACGATTAGCGGATTTCTAATAACTTTTTTAATGCTTAAAGAAGAAAGTGAAACCGGTAAATTTAATTTAGGATTTTTTTATGTAAGGCGCATCCTTAGAATATGGCCTTTATATTATGTAGTAATGGTTTTAGGCTTATATATATTGCCACACGTAAATAATGCATTTCACGATTCAGGTAATGAACTAATGAACATGACTTTTTTAAATAATTTTGCCATGAGGGTTTCTGCTTCCAACATAAATATAGCCTGGAGCGTAGCAATAGAAGAACAATTTTATCTAATCTGGCCTCTATTATTTATCTTTTTTCGAAATAAAAAACTTTTATCATTTGTATGTATTACTTTATTCGCCATTTCAACTTTTTATACCTTAGATTTTCAAGATACATACGCGGATACTATGGCAAATTTGCGTTATTTAATGATGGGTTGCTTAGGAGCCATATTCTATTATAAACACAAGCCAAGCATTTCAACCAGTTATTTAATGGAAGCTAAGAGTTTTTATTTTATACTTATTTTAGGAATATTTTTAACGGTAGCTAAAGATTTTTATGGTCCTTACTACTATTTTTCATTAGTTCTATTACCCCTGTTTTATTTATATTTAGTTGTTTTTTCTGTAGAAAAAAGCACCGAAAATGACCCACAATCTATTTTCTCAAGATTAGGTAAATATACGTATGGTATGTACATGTATCATCCAATAGTACTAATTTTTACCGGCATCTTTTTTAAATCAGTAGGTATTAATTATACAATCGGAGCATGGAAATTTATTTTTCCTTTACTATCTTTAGTCTTTACTATTGGCCTCTCGATATTATCTTACGAATTTTTTGAAAAACATATTTTAAGATTTAAAAGTAAATTTTCATTTATAAAGACAAGGATTTAGTAATGAAAGTTAGGAACGCTTTTTAGTTATCTTTGAAAAATATATCTTACATAGTGAACTTGCTTTTAATAAGAAAAATTAATGTAATTGTTTTTACCCTTATAACAATTATTCTAATTGCGTTTGATGTTTATAAAGCTTCGCACACATCTTTTACACATGATGAAAGTTTTACTTACCTGAGTTATGTAAATGATAGCATCATGGCTATTATTTCTTATAAAAATCCTTTTCCAAATAATCACATTCTTAATTCATTATTAATGAAATTTTCGCAAGCAATATTTGGTTCGTCCGAACTTGCCTTGCGTTTGCCCAATATTGTAGCGCATCTATTATACCTTATTTTTTCATTTAAAATATTTAAAAGATACAACGAAAGAAATGCGATTTGGTTTTTTATACTAATTAATGCTAATCCTTTCCTGCTTGACTTTTTTTCTTTAGCAAGGGGTTATGGCATAGCAATAGGTTTGATGGTAACAGCTTTTTATTTTTATTGCCGATTTATAGAATGTCAAAAAAACAAATATCATTTTTTAGCATTACTTCTGCTTTGTTTTGCTGCCTTGGCAAATTTTGCCCTCATTAATTTAATTTTGGTTTTTATATTGGTACATAACCTCATGCAGTTTTTTGTATCGTACCAAAAAATATCTTTTAAAAATGTATGGCGCACAAATTATATTAACATCCTATTATTATTACTTCTTGCCGCTGTTTGTTATCTACCTATTCATAAGGTTACAACTCTTAATATGCTAAACTTTGGAGGTATGGATGGCTTTTGGGAAGATACGGTTAGGTCTTTATTAAACGCGTCTAGTTATTATGCAAACTATGGCGCTTTGTTTATGATTATTGGAAAAACAATCATCATCATTTTTTCAACTCTGTTTTTTTTACGATGTACCTTTTATGTAATAAAAAAAAAATCCATTAATTTAACTCAAAAAATAATGCTCTGCTTTGGTTCTATACTTTTTTTAATTGCATTATCGTCCATCATGCAAAATCAATGGTTTAACACCCCTCTTTTAGTTAGTCGTTTTGCTTTATTTCTTTACCCCATATTTATTTTAATGAGTAGTTTTATTTTAATAGATCTTTTAGCCTATTCATACCCATATATAAGTCGCATTTTTCTATACATTTTATCCGGTTTTTTTTTATTACATACCTGTTATACAATTAATGTAAAATGGTATTGTGAGTGGTATTATGATATGGATTCAAAGCACGTAACAGAATTACTTAGTCAAATAAAAAACCAAGAACCCGTTAATAAAATAAGCTTAGGTTCAACCTGGATATTTGCACCGGCGCTTCATTTTTATAAACAAACTGGTAACCTAAACTGGCTTAATCTCACCTCCAATAAAGATGCAAAACAAATAAATGATTATGATTATTTTACCGAGGAAGAATATAACAAAATGCCACTAAAAGGCATGGAAGTAGTTCATTATTACTCGTCTTCAAACAACTTTTTAGTAAGGTATGTTCCATACGAATTTCTGCAACTTAAAGCTTCTAATAATAAATATATTTGCTCAGACGGTACGCACAATAATTTACTCGCAGCTACCAGTGATAATGGATGGAAATGGGAAACATTTACGCTGCTAAGATTAAAGAATAATAAGGTAGCTATTGCTTCTTATGAGTCTAAATTTTTATCTGCCCGAAATAAAGAAGAAATGGTTTCAGCTACTAAAAAAGAAACAGATAAAGAAGCTACATTCATTATGATTAATTTAGAAAATGACTCAGTGGCATTTAAAACGTATAATGGAAAATATTTAACACTAAACAACCAATCAAATCAAATTTTTGCAAACGCCAACTCTATAGGTAAGAATGAAAAATTTAAATTTATACCCATAAAGTAAATAGGTTATAGATAAGCCATTTATCGGTTTTGTTTTTTAGGTATATTTGACGAAAACGTATTAGAGATAGTAAATAAAATGAAAAAACTTTCTATTATTATTCCGGCATATAATGAAGGAAAAACAATTCATCTTATTTTAAATAAAGTTAAAGAAGTAAAACTTATTGGCGATCTTGAAAAAGAAATAATTATAGTAAATGATTTTTCTAAAGATGATACCGAGGATGCCATAAAAAACTATATGGCAAATAACGCTGGCGTTAACATTCAATATTTTAAACATGAGTTTAACCAAGGTAAGGGCGCTGCGTTACACACAGGCATCTCTAAAGCTACCGGCGAATTTTTAATTATACAGGATGCCGATCTTGAATACGACCCGAATGAATTTAATATTTTATTAAAACCGGTTTTAGATGGTGTAGCCGACGTGGTTTATGGATCCAGATTTATGGGTGGTAACCCGCACCGTGTTTTATTTTTCTGGCATACTATAGGTAATAAATTTTTAACCTTTACGTCTAATATGTTCACTAATCTAAACTTAACAGATATGGAAACCTGTTATAAATTGTTTCGTACAGAAATAATACAAAAAATTATATTAAAAGAAAAAAGATTTGGCTTTGAACCAGAAGTAACCGCTAAAGTATCGCGCATTCCTAAAATAAGAATTTACGAAGTTGGTATTTCTTACTATGGAAGAACGTACGAAGATGGAAAAAAAATTAGCTGGAAAGATGGTGTAAGGGCATTATACTGCATGATAAAATACGGACTGTTTAGGATGTAATAATCTATACTACTTTTTAAATAAGGTAATGTTTAGGTCATCAAAGTAGCAGGCTTTCTTTCCAAAATAAAAAAGACTAAAACGTATTTCTTTTTCAGAATAATCATTTGGGATCTTAGTTTTTAAATTAACTTTTTTCCAGCCTTTTCCATCATCCTCAACCACAAAATCTCCTTGCATATAAAATATTTTTCCATCTGAAGCAGAAAGTGCAATGCCACCCGAAATATCATCATAATTAACTTTTACAGAAATATCGATCGCATCGCCCCGTTTTACAGGAAAAGCTGCCCAAGCCACATATTGTTTTTGGGGAGTTGCTTTTACAGAATTAGTAGCAGAAGCATATTTTTCAGTAGAATTTGCTTCAGCTCCGCCAAAATAAAATTTACCATCTGATGAAATGAATGAAGAATTATCAGCCGTTTTTTTCTCAAAATCACAAACAATATTTATTTTTTCTGTGTAATTTATTTTTGTTTTTTCTTTATCGATTGTAAGTAAATAAAATTTCTCTCCGGTATCATAATTGTGCTCAACCAGCTCTATACTTTTAATTAATGAATCATTACCGGCTATAATGTTTTTCATCATATCTTTTTCTGTCTCATCATCTTTTCTGAAAAAGTAAAGTAACAGCTTATCATACTTTTCAAAAAGCTGCGCTGATGGCATATTTACATCAAACCAACAGATAGATTTATTGGAGATCAAATAAAAGTAAGAGTTAGGATATTGTTTCCGTAAAAATAAATAGCTGGTTTGGAAATGATCTCCCCCATAAGCACCTCCAAAATGTAAAGCCGATTCTATAAAACAAGATTCTTCGTAAGAAGTAGTAATTATCTTAGGGATATCTGCATATTTTTTAGCTGCTAAACTCGATTCATATTCTTTATTTCCATCCATATAATCTGTAGCACATTGGCTCATTTTATAAAGCAAGGTTGTTGCACTAATCGTTAAAAGAAAGATAATAACAACTTTACGTAAACGGGCAGGTACAAAAACATGGCATAAAGCCAATATGGTTGGAATAATTAATAATTGTGCCGGAATTAAATAATGATAATCGTAATGTTTGGCAGCCAATATTATTTGGGCAGTTATAGTTATCCAAAAGGTCAGCGCTAGTTTATAAAAATTATCTTTCCATTTTTGTTTTACTAAACCAACAACAATAAAAATTAAAACAAGAAAATAACCTATAGAGAAGAAGAATTCTTGTAAAAAAAGAGTATTTAAATTATTGAGATACGAATTGGCGTCTATAAGTCCGTGCGTGCCGCCACCGTACTTGCCGTTATGTGTTGCCAGGCTCATAAACCAATGCATCATTCCCTTAAGGTTAGGCCAAACCGGAAAAAGCAACAGCATCCCAAAAATTAAGGTGGCAAATAAATAAATTATTTTCTTCGATATTTTTTTAATAAAAAACAGGGGCACAATTAAAAATGGTACACAGGTTATTTTTCCTACAATTAAAGCGGCTGTAATAAATGATAAAAATAAAATAGGTTTTATATGATCGTCTAAAAAATATGGATCACTAGTTATCTTTAAGCACAAAACAAACATATACGCGCAATAATAGGGTAGAATAACAAGCATAAGATACTCGGGACAAATTCTAACCATGTAATGCGTAGCTAAATAAGTACTTACAGGTATTAGCTGAAAAAGCAAGGCAATAAAAATGTTGCCGGTATTTTTTAAAATTAATTTACCGCTTACAAAAACACTTATCAAAACAAATACAATACAAACAATGGCGCAAATTTTTAAATATAATTCTGGGTTAGAAAGTACATCTTCATTAACAAGTCCTTTTCCAATAAATAAATGCGTAAAAAAAATAATTATACCCGCAAAAATATGTCCTGTAGTACCCGGGTTATCATAATGGCCAATAGCAAAATTACCTCCGGCAATATTGGTGCCGTTAATTAAATAGATGTACGTAGAATCTGTAAAAGTTGTAAAAAAAGCTTTGGTTTGATACAAGTAAATAGATGCAAGCACGCCATAAATTACGGGAAGGATAAACAGTAAGTAAAATGTTTTTTTTGAATATAGTGGCAAAACTTCTAGTTTTTATCTTGGTTTTTCAATTGCAGATTCTTATAAACCTCAAAATATCTTTTACCCAGTTCTCTTTGTCCCTCGGCATTATAATGCATGGTATCCTGGTTATTATCAGATTTTTCAATCTTAGTAGGATTTGTTGGGTCTACATAGCCAACATCAGGCAAGCGCAAGGTGGTGTTTTTAATAATTTTCTGTTGTTTTTTTCTTGCTTCATTAAGATCTACCCAATAGGGTACCATGCCTCCTAAAATAAAGGGCGTGTGGCTATTGCCACCTA
Source organism: Bacteroidia bacterium (assembly GCA_038206945.1). Classification (GTDB taxonomy): domain Bacteria; phylum Bacteroidota; class Bacteroidia; order B-17B0; family Aurantibacillaceae; genus PALSA-968. Next base: position 52,115 of record JBBRAG010000003.1, read on the forward strand.
TATCTTTTCTAAATTGCACAATAAATGTATCTAAATCTCTTTGATAATTTTTATACCCAATGTCTTTTTCACCTTGATGCCATAATATGCCTATTAATTTACTTTTTGGATATTTTTTAAACACATAATTAATCCTCTTAACGGCATCATCAAATAAAAAATCTCCTTTATGCCAGCCTTCTCCATCAAAACCGGTATTATCCATGCCGCAGGGTATAATTAAAATGGCATGTTTATTCTCTATACTTTTTTGATATAACTTAGCAAAAGTAAGAGAAAAACCAACCCTGTCGGGTTTTGGGTTAAAATGTGCTATGGGCTCTTTGGCATCAATTATTTTAAGGTTGTTTTCATTTCTCCCAACTTGGTAAATTCCTGCCGCGTATTTATCTTTTGTAGAATCATATCCTTGTCCCCAATAAGTATTAGATTGTCCCGCTACTACAAACACATCGTAAACGCTGTCTTTTATAGTTGTTTCGTTTTTGTTTTCAGTAGCCGAATTTTCAGAAGAAGAACAGTTAAAAAAAACAATAAGGATTAATACATTAATAATTGTCAGGTAAAAAACTCTTGAACGCATCGGTTAAAATTATAAAAAACATTTTACCAACATACTATTTTTCTAAATTTAATTTTTAAAATAACCTGGCTTTTATTTTAGCTTTGCACCTACTATTAAGTAAAAGAAAGCCACATTAAATTATTAGTTTTGAAATTCTTAATTATTTTCTAATGCGTTGTAAAGTATCTTTTAAGACACTAATTTATTTTTTGTGTATCTACGTTTCTATCTTTTTTTATGCCTGTAAAAACGATAAGATTATTCCTAAACCAGGCTTTGTATATATAGATAACAAAACATTTAAACTTGATAATAAAGATTTTTATCCGATGGTGCTAAATTATGGTGCCGAATTAATGATGGCAGATACCATGCTCTGGGTAAGTCCTACAACCGGCTACCGCGATAAAGATTTGCGTAAAACAAAAGAATCTGGCCAAACAAGATTTAGGGCTGATATGCAAATGATTAAAGACCTTGGTTTTAACGCCATCAGGTTATATGGTGTAGTAGAATACCAGTTTAAAGATAATATCATCAGTAAATTTGCCGATATAGGCAAAGATACTTTATTGGTAATGGATGATAAAACACTTACTAAATACATGAACGCCTTAAGCGATGTTTTTAAAATACTTAATGAGGTTGGTATAAAAGCTATCGTGCTAACTAAGAAATATCCGGATGAAAACCAGCTTACCGACACTTATCTAAGCAAACTACTGGCTCGTTTTAAAGATGAAAAAGCAATTTTAGCCTGGGATTTTTTTAATGAACCTTTATATTTTGATCCGCCAGAAAGGACTAAAAAAGAAGTATATTATATTGTAAAGAGTTGGAAAGATTTTATGCATACCTATGCGCCTAATCAACTATTAACCATTGGCTTAACCGGTGCACGTGAGGTGTTTGAGTGGGATCCTAATATCTTGGATGTTGATTTTCTTTCTATTCATCCCTACGAATTTCATAAAGGAGAAGTTGAGAATGAGATATACTGGTATGGTAAATATGTAGAGAAACCTTGGATAATAGGAGAGACCGGTTTCTCGGCTGATAACGATTCTATAAGTTATGATGTACAAAAACAATATGCAGAAAAGTTTATTCGTAGGGCTGTTAATTGTGGTGCCAGCGGTTTCTCTTGGTGGCAGTATAAAGATGTACAATGGTTTCAGTACCAGTCAAATTTTTTAGGCTTGCTTAACGATACAGGCCTTACAGCTACTAGTGTTAAATATCAATTTGTTAATGGTACTGTAAAGCCTGCCGCTCATCTGTTTAAGAATGTGGATACAAAAAAACAACCTGAAAAATGTAATTGCCTTGATAACTATTATAATTATGATGGCTTAAACCAATATGCCATACAAGGAAAATTAGTTAACAGAAGAACGAGTGAGCCTATTGAAGGAGGAACGGTTGTAGCCTGGGATCAATACTTCGGTAAATCAAATCTTACTTTTTCAAAAGCAGATGGTTCGTTCATTATTTACGGCAACTACAAACTTTTTCATTCTATGACCTCGGCCACTCGAATGGGTTGCAGGCGCCAAGAGTTTGATTGGGATAAAGTAACGCTTACCACAGAGAATGGAATACCTACTTATAACCTAGGAACCATAGATTTAGTTCCTTTACAATTAGGCGAATAAATGATAGAACAACCAATAGCCAGGCAAGATAACGGGTACATCATACAGTTAGATGGCTTGCGTTTTTTCGCTATACTTTCTGTAATGATAGGGCATTGGTTGCAATGGCAAATTAACCGTCCTATTATAAACGGTTTCCCCTTTGGTAATGGCGTAACTTTATTTTTTGTACTTAGTGGTTACCTTATAACAGATATTTTATTAAAGAACAAAATAAAATCCATTGAGTTTGCTTTGCCAAAAATGCCGGTTATTAGATCTTTTTATATAAGAAGGGTGCTTAGAATTTTTCCCATATATTTTGGAACAATTATTTTTCTTTTTCTAATTTCCTATAAAAATACACGCGAAATTTTTCCCTGGCTAGCAACTTTTACCTCCAATATTTATCAATCTTTAAACAATGTGTATGTAGGAGATTTTAATCATTTTTGGTCTTTGGCCGTTGAAGAACAATTTTATGTGTTTTGGCCATGGCTCATAATTTTAATTCCAACCAAAAACAGCGAAAAAATAATTATCGGCTTGATAATACTTTCTCTGCTTACAAAAATTTATTTATTTACTTGTTTTCCCGATAAATGGATGGCACAATCTTACTTTACCTTAAGCTGCATGCACGCATTAGGTATTGGCGCGCTTATCTCTTATTGGAATATTTACAGGAAAGATCTAATAGCTTATTTTACAAAATTTACTTGGGTAAGTGGTAGCATGGCTGCTTATTTTTTAATTCATTACATAGCTTTTTTTAGCCAACTTAACTGGTTACATGAAATTATTGATAACATACTTTTTGCAATTATGTCTGCCATCATAATAAACTACGCATCAAAAAATATGTTTACGGGAATTTTAAAACGCATAATCGAAAACAAGTTTGTCGTTTACTCAGGAAAAATATCTTATGGCTTGTACGTATTTCATTTATTTGTACCCCAATTTTTTTGGGGATTTTTATTGCCTAAAACCGGGCTTACTATAAATAATAAATATACAGCCTTTGTTGTTTTCTACTTGATAACATTTATAATGGCTCACCTTTCCTGGAAATTGATGGAGAATCCTATCAATAATTTAAAGAAATACTTCCCGTATTTGAAGGCTAAGAAGTAAGAAATTATTTATTTAAACGCTAATCTCACACCCATCACGTATTTTAAAACCGCATCTTTTTCTTCAGGAGAAATTCTTGCTTTTCTTGCCATTTCATCTATAATGCCCGGAAGTTCTTCTGCACTAAAATTTGCAATTCTTTTTGCACTATGGCATTTTGTACAGGCATCGCCATAATAAATAGCACGACCTTGTTTAAGCACATCTAACGTTGCATTAGGGTATTTTGTTTTTGCTGCATCTAATTGTACATCTGTTACTTCATTGGTTGAGGCCAGTGGCTTCGCTTCAACCGTAGTGTTTGCTACAGCTTTATTGGTTTTTGGACTGCAAGAATAAATCAATGCAATAATACATGCGCTTGCTAAACAAATTATTTTTTTCATGCTAATTAATTTTCTTCTTTAAAATCCCAGGTTTCTAAAAACTTAGTGGTATAATTTCCTTTTTTAAAATCTTCATTTTGCATTAATTTTAAATGAAAAGGTATCGTAGTTTTTACTCCTTCAATAACATACTCGCTTAACGCGCGATACATTTTTGCAATAGCTTCTTCGCGTGTTTGTGCAACGGTAATTAATTTACCAACCATACTATCGTAGTTTGGAGGAATACTATAACCGCTGTAAACGTGGCTATCTACACGTACTCCATGTCCGCCGGGGGTATGTAGGGTTGTAATTTTACCCGGAGATGGTGTAAAGTTTTTAAACGGATCTTCTGCGTTAATACGGCACTCAATGGCGTGTAATTGCGGGTAATAATTTTTTCCTGAGATAGGAACACCGGCAGCTACTAAAATTTGTTCGCGTATTAAATCATAATCAATAACTTCTTCGGTAATAGGATGTTCAACTTGTATACGCGTATTCATTTCCATAAAATAGAAATTACGATGTTTGTCAACCAAAAACTCAATAGTACCAACACCTTCGTAACCGATCGATAAAGCAGCTTTAACAGCAGCATCACCCATGGCATCACGCAACTCAGGTGTCATAAATGGAGATGGAGTTTCTTCCACTAATTTTTGGTGGCGACGTTGGATAGAACAATCACGCTCACTTAAATGACAAGCTTTTCCGTATTGATCGCCAACAATTTGAATTTCTATATGACGAGGTTCTTCAATGTATTTTTCCATGTACATGGCACCATTTCCAAATGCAGCAGAAGCCTCATGTGTAGCGCTATCCCAAGCAGCTTGAAAATCTTCTTCCTTCCAAATAATGCGCATTCCTTTACCACCACCACCGGCAGTAGCTTTTATAATGACAGGATATTTAATGTCTTTTGCTAATAAAATTCCTTGCTCCACACTTTCTAAAAGTCCGTCTGAGCCCGGCACACAAGGCACGCCATTTTTTATCATGGTTGCTTTTGCGTTACTTTTATCACCCATGGAGTTGATCATTTCGGGAGATGCGCCAATAAATTTTATTTTATTCTGACGGCATATTTCAGAAAACTTTGCGTTCTCTGATAAAAAACCATAACCCGGGTGAATGGCATCTGCATTGGTGATTTCTGCGGCAGCAATAATATTTGCCATGTTTAAGTAACTCTCTTTACTTGGCGGAGGCCCTATACAAACTGCTTCATCAGCAAATTTTACGTGTAAAGATTCTTTATCAGCGGTAGAATAAACGGCTACAGTTTTTATACCCATTTCTTTGCAGGTACGTATAACCCGTAATGCAATTTCTCCGCGATTAGCTATTAGTATTTTTTTAAACATTCTTTCAGATTTAAAATTCAAGATTTAAAATTCAAGATTATATGATCAAGAATTTTAAATTTTAAATTATTAATTTTAAATTATTTAAGCTGTTGGATCAACTAAAAAAAGTGGTTGATCGTATTCTACCGGAGTAGCGTCGTTTACCAATACTTTTACAATTTTACCTTTAATGTCGCTTTCAATTTCATTAAACAACTTCATTGCTTCAATAATACAAACTACTTTACCTGCGCTAATATCATCGCCTACGTTTACAAACAAAGGTTTATCAGGGCCTGCAGAACGGTAAAAAGTACCAATCATGGGCGATTTAATAGTTACGTATTTTGCATCTTCGGTTGCTGTTGTTGCTGCAGTTGGAGTGCCGGTTTCCGATGGCGCAACTTGTTGTTGCGGTGCTTGCTGATAATTTTGTTGTGGCGCTTGCATGTATTGTTGCGGCGCTTGTTGGTAAATTACCTGCGCATCATTTTTTTTGCCTGCCGGAGTTTTGATAACAATTTTTACTTCTTTGGTTTCAAGCTCTACTTCGCTTACACCCGATTTAGCTACAAACTTTATTAAATCTTGAATTTCGGTTAGTTTCATATTGATCTGTTTTAGTTGTTAGTTGATGTATTATGTTTGCTTGTTGTGTGTCGTTTTTAAACTTTAATGTAATCTATGATTTAGTAAGCCCATTTTAACCAAACTGCGCCCCAAGTAAATCCTCCGCCAAAGGCAGAAAGAATAAGGCTGTCTCCTTTTTTAAATAATTTTTCGTAATCCCAAAGTAATAACGGAATAGTGCCTGCGGTTGTATTACCATAACGTTCAATATTCATTAATACCTTTTTAGGTTCAAGCCCCATACGCTCAGCCGTAGCTTCAATAATACGTTTATTGGCTTGGTGAGAAACTAAATAATCAATATCGTTTGCCTTTAAATTGTTACGTTGCATAATATCTACCGATACTTCTGCCATGTTATATACCGCATGCTTAAATACTGCTTGCCCTTCCTGGTAAACAAAATGTAATTTTTTGTCTACGGTTTCGTGCGAAGCCGGCATTAATGAGCCGCCCGCTTTCATATGTAAATGCTGGCGACCAGCGCCATTAGTTTTTAAAATAAAATCTTGTATGCCAACTTCTTCTTCGGTTGGTTCTAATAAAACAGTTCCGGCTCCATCGCCAAAAATAACGCAGGTAGAGCGATCTTCGTAATCTAAAATAGAACTCATTTTATCGGCTCCAACAATAACTACTTTTTTATAGGTACCGTTTTGTATGAATTGTGCGCCTGTTACCAAGCTGTATAAAAAACCGCTGCAAGCCGCGCCAATATCATAACTCCAGGCATTGGTAGCACCAATTTTATCGCAAATAATATTGGCCGTTGCCGGAAATACCATATCGGGTGTTACGGTAGCACAAATTAAAAGATCTATTTCATAGGGAGAGATACCTCTTTTTTTGCAAAGTTCTAATACAGCAGTACTTGCCATATCGGATGTGGCTTTGCCGGGCTCTTTTAAAATATGACGTTCTTTAATACCTGTGCGGCTAATGATCCATTCATCGGTAGTATCAACCAGTTTTTCAAGCTCTTGGTTGGTTAAAATATAATCAGGCACATATCCTGCAACAGCTGTTATAGCGGTCCTTATCATTAGTTAAAAGCGGCTTTAATTTTTTCGGGCAAATTAGCGTCTGAGGTATCTTTAGCTAATATAAGACTGTTTTTTATGGCTAGCGGAGAAGATATACCATGGCAAATTATTACGGTTGAATTAATGCCCAATATAGGCGTGCCGCCGTAGATCTCGTAATTAAAACGATCAATAAATTCGTCTGATTTATTTTTCTTTTTCATGTTCGTGTAAAAAGATTCGGAGCTTTTTAAAACTACATTTCCGGTAAAGCCTTCACATACTACTACGTCGGCTCTTTCATTAAAAAGATCGCGACCTTCTACATTGCCAATAAAATTAAAATCTTTAGTATCTTTCATCAAATTGTAAGCCGCCTGCGACACTAGGTTGCCTTTTTCGGGCTCTTCGCCAATATTTAATAAGGCTACTTTTGGGTTATTAATTTTATAAACATGCTCTGCAAATAAAGAACCTAAAACACCAAATTGATATAATACATCGGGCTTGCAATCTGCATTGGCGCCTACATCCAGCATAAAACCAAGAGAGCCATTTACCTTTGGCAGAATGGTACCAATGCTGGGACGGATAATACCTGGCACAACTTTTACCGAAAACATGGCACCAACCATCATAGCTCCGGTATTGCCCGCGCTTATAAAGCCTTGTATATGGCCTTCTTTAAGATGTTTAAAGCCCAGCGCAATACTTGAGTTTGGTTTTTGACTTAATGCTTTGGTTGGATGCTCACCCATTTTAATAACATCGGTTGTATGCACATACTCAAATGTATCAGGATTTGCTTTTTTATCAGTAAAATATTTTTTGGCTGCATCACTATCACCAAAAAGCACAATTTTTATGTGTTCAGGTAGTTGAGCAACGGCCATTAAAGCACCTTCCAGCTCATTGTTTGGGGCAAAATCGCCGCCCATTATATCTAATCCTATTTTCACGTTGACTTTCTTATTGTTTAACTATTACAACATGCTGTTGGCCTATTGGCTTGATCATGTTTAAATAATATATTTTTGTTTAAGAGGTGGCTAAGGAACTACTTTTTTTATAAAAATCCTATCAAAAAATATTAAGTTTTTAACAGCAATTTGCCTATTTTAATGCAAAACCAATAGTTTTAACGCAAAAAAACAGGTTTTTAGCCTGTTTTTTATTGTTTTAAGTTTTTTTATTTTACAGCTTTTTCCATTACTACTTTTCCTTTGTAATAAAGTTTGCCTTCATGCCAATGGGCGCGGTGCCATAAATGGGTTTCACCGGTTGTTTGATCAACTCCAAGCGTTGGGGCTGCGCCTTTATAAGTAGATCTACGGCTACGTGTGCGGGCTTTCGAGTGTTTTCTTTTAGGATTTGGCATGACTTATTTTTTACTAGTTATTATTAAAATTTATGTTCTTTAATTTATCCCAAGGCGAATCGGGCTTTTGTTCGGTTTCATCTACAGAGATGTCGTTTAATTTATTTAATGTTTCAAAATCGCATGTAAAGTTTTTATCTTCTTCGCAAGGCACTAAACGTGCAGGCAATGCAAGGCTGATAAACTGAAAAAGCGGCTCGGATATATCCAATTCATTTTCGTTGTGTGGCAAAACAAACACATCTTCGGCATGAGGTTCATCGGGGTTTCCAAAACACAGGTGCATTTTTTCTACCGAATCTATCTCTACATCGTAGGCTTTTACGCATCTGTCGCATAAAACCTGTAAGGTACCGCTTAGTGTAAAAGTTAGATTAATGATTGAATTTTGTTTAAGCAATTCAACGGCTACATTTACATTAGCGCCCTGGATGTCTGAATAATCGCGGGACTCAAAGAACGAATCTGTTACCTTAAACTCGTAAAGATGGCTTCCTATTGGTAATCCGTTTAAGCGGATAATAAACTGTTTATCTGCCATCTTTAGTCTTAAAAAGGGAGGGCAAATATACGATTTTTATTAAAAAAGCAAAATTAAAATTAAAAATTGTATTTACGTTAGGGATTGAAGGGAAATCCTTTTTATGTACTCATAAAAAGATTGAATCGAAAAGCCCGACGGCGTGCTTCGACAGGCTCGGCATGACGCACGCCGGAACGCCCAAACACACATTCTCTACCCTTTTTACAAGGAATGGAGTTTATTCTCTAAAAAAATTTAGATCTTTTAGATCGATTAAGTGTACGTTTTTGTAATAAAAACTTAGCACTTCTTTGTAGTTGTAGCCTAATTTTGTCATGCGCATGGCACCTTCCTGGCACATACCGATGCCGTGCCCAAAGCCTCTGCCGTTAAATATTAACGTATCTCCTACGGTTTCTAAAGAGAAAAAAGTTGATTTTAATTGCAAATCGTTTCGTACATTTTTTAACGGAATTTTTATGTTGTTGTACTCTAAATTCGCTTTACGATAATCTTGTTTAAAATGCAAGGCTAGCCAACGCGCGTTACTGTCTTCAACCGGGTAATTTTGTTTAATTTTAAGGTACGACAGCCAATCGGCCGAAGACATTTTGCGCTGCCATTTTGAATTAGGCATTTTTAAACTAAAGGTATCTTTTATAGATTTTAAGTACGACATGGGTTTACCCCAAACATCTTCAGAATTTGCGGTTTGTCCGCCACTGTTTGAGTGAAAAGCGGCATCAATTAAATTCATGTTTTCATCAACCACTACTTTTCCTTTGGTGGCTACAACAGCTTGTAAAATATCGGCTTCGGTAGTTCTGCCAAAAAACGCTTGGCAATGCGTTTGATCACACAAATTAAAACCTTCTGCTTGGTGTTTGTTAATGTGACTTAACGCATACGTGCGCGCTAAAATAGATTGCACTTTGTAAAACTCGGGTGTGGAGCGAGAACCAGCCTCAGCTTCAGAAACCCCGGCAATGTAATTATCTAATTTACTGTCGTTAATTAAACGAAAAAGCCCATTTTCAATAGAAATAGAGAGATTATCATTAAAGAAACGCGATTTTCTATCGGGATTTATAGATTTTACTTTGAATGATCTTTCATCATCGAAAGAAATTAATTTAACAAACGAAAATTTGCCCAGGTTTTTTTCGAAGGCTTTTAGTTCGATAAAATCATCCATAATGGTAATTTTTAATGCGTTTTGCGCATCAATGGTAATGATGTTTTTTCCGTCGGCAACAACTTGGTAGGTGCCTTTTTCGGGCGCAATTAAAAGTTCTTTTATTTTAGTTTGACTTAATATTTTAACCGAAATAACTTCGTTTACCGAAAACGACTTTTTTTCTATTTTTTTTGATGTATTTTTTTTGGTGATTTTGTCTTTTGGAAATGGTGTAACGCCCGAAACCCCTGCCAAAGTTGTTAAGGCAAGTGCTAAAAATATAAGTTTAGTTGCTGGGCGCATTAGTGGTTAGTCGTGTAAAAATATCTGCTGCAATCTTAAGCGAAATATTTTCATCCTGCAACATATCCAACAAAAGGTTATACTCATTTAATACTTCATATCTTTTTTTATCGGTAAGCAGTAATTTTAATTCTTCTACAATTTTTGGAACGGTAAAATCTTGCTGAAGCAATTCTTTGGAAACCTCTTTGTTTGGAATGATATTTACTAACGACACATATTTTAAACGAGTGCCAACCAATTTCTTAGCGATATAAAAAGAAGCTCCGTTACCTAAATAGGAAACAATATGTGGTAGTTTAAACAAGGCTGCTTCGAGCGATGAAGTACCCGATTTTATAACCCCGGTATGCGCATGGTGCATAATGCTATACGTATCGTTGGTAATGATAGTTACCGGCAAACCTTTTGTAGGTTCTGTATAAGCCTGTTTAGGCAAAGAAGGAATGGCAGAAACGACAAATTGATAATCGGGAAAAAATTTTACAACTTGCATCATTACAGGCAGAATATATTTAACTTCTTGAGCTCTGCTGCCCGGAAGCAAAGCAATGATAGGCTTTTCGGAGAGATTGTATTTCTTTAAAAAATCTATTCGTGATATAATTTTTTCTTGCTCTTGTTTTAATATATCCACTAATGGATGTCCGAAATAATCAACTTCAACACCTCTATCTGCATAAAACTTTTTTTCAAACGGAAGTATCACATACATACGCTCTACGTTTTCTTTTACAATATGTATACGATTTTCTTTCCATGCCCAAATAGTGGGCGATATGTAATAAAACACTCGAATGCCCTGTTTTTTAGCCCATTTGGCAATACGTAAATTAAAGCCGGGGTAATCAATTAAAATAAGTGCATCGGGTTTGTGCTGTAAAATATCTTGCTTGCAAAAAGAAATGTTTTTAAGAATTGTTTTAAGATTTATAATCACTTCTACAAATCCCATAAAGGCAAGCTCTCGGTAATGTTTAATAATTTGGCCACCTTGCGCTTGCATCAAATCGCCACCCCAGCAACGAAAGTGGGCATTTTTATCAACTTGTTTTAACGCTTTTAATAAATTAGAACCGTGTAAATCTCCCGAGGGTTCGCCAGCTATAACGTAGTAATTCATTTATAGATTTGTTGGATTTTGAGTTATAGAATGAATGAAATTTATCACGTATTTAAATTAAAAATTAATTACAATCTACAATTATCTAAATCATCAAATCAACTAATAGCTAAATGCTCCAGCTATGTTCTACGTAAGTTTTTATCCAAACAATAAGACCGCCAAAAATTATAGTAGAAAGAATTATGCCGCGTGTTGTTTTGTAAAATTCTTTATTTACAAAAATGTAAAACATTCCTAAACTTGGCAATAAACATAAGCTCATAACGGCCGATAATACTTTTCCTAAAAGTAAAAACGCAAAAAACTGGGTTGGGAAAGTCATCATTTTAAAACTCCACATCCAATAACCAACTAACGAAAAAGCTGGAAGTAGAAACCCTAAAACAACACCTAAAACAAAATTATTTAGCTTGGTTCTTTCCATTAAAATATTTTTGATAGCGTTGGTATTTGTTTATGTAAAGTCATATCAAACCCAACAGGCACAATGGTTACAAAGCCTTGTTCGTTGGCATACAAATCGGTATCGGGATGATTTTTTTCGAAGTTTACCAAATTACCGGTCAGCCAATAATAGGGTGTTCCATACGGATCTTTACGCTCGTCAAAATCTTCTACCCAATTGCTTTTAGCGGCTCTGCAAACTTTTATACCTTGAATTTCATCCGCTTTTAAATTTGGAATATTTACGTTTAAGCAAACCGTTTCTGCATGTTTCTGAGCCAGCATTTTTTCAATAATCTGCGTAATAAATTTTTCTCCTTGCGAAAAATCTGCTTCAATAGAATAATTACATAATGAAAATCCGATAGACGGAATACCCTCAATAGCCCCTTCAATAGCGGCGCTCATGGTTCCCGAATAAATTACATTAATAGATAAATTAGAACCGTGGTTGATACCCGACAAAATTAAATCGGGTTTTTTAGGGAGAATTTTGCTGATGGCAATTTTAACGCAATCTACCGGTGTGCCTGTGCAAGCATATTCATAATCAACGCCGTGATGTTTTGTTTTGTGCATGCGCAGGGTAGAATTTATGGTAATGGCGTGCCCCATGCCCGATTGAGGCTTATCGGGTGCTACCACACAAATTTCTCCAAATTTTTTGGCTATATTGCTTAAAAACAAGATGCCCGGCGCGGTAATGCCGTCGTCGTTGGTAATTAAAATAAGTTTTTTTTGTTGCATAATTTGGCTGTAAAGATACATTTTTAGTGGTTAATAGCGTATGAAGAATAGTTGATAGAACTTGTAAAGCTTAATGATTAATCCCTATTAACTATTTCCTAATAACTGAAAAAAATGTATTTTCGTCCTGTTGAAAAACGTAGAACTATACATAAGCGAACTTTTGTTTGAACACGATTGCGTTATACTTCCTGCTTTTGGCGGCTTTGTAGCGCGTGTGGCTTTGGCTAATTTTGCAAAAACAGGCAATGTTTTGTTGCCTCCTTCAAAATCTATCGTTTTCAATAAAAATTTATCTAATAATGATGGATTATTGGCAGGGTACATTATGCAAAAAGAAAACGCAACCTACCAGCAAGCTACGTCTATTATAGAAAATTTTGTTAGTCATTGCAAACAACAATTAGAAACCAAAAAACGTTTTGAGTTACGCGGATTAGGCGTACTATATAAAAGCGCAGAAAATACGATTCTTTTTGAGCAAGATGTTAAGGTAAATCATAATACCTATGCCTTTGGATTGCCGGCAGTTACAGCCGTTAAACTTATTAAAAAAGTTGAAAAAGAAGAAAAAATTGTAGCCGTAAAAGCTCCTTTACATTACAGAGAAGTTGTGGTGCCGGTTGCTAAAGTTAAAAAGCCTATCAGGCGTATTGCTATTGCAGCATCTTTAGCGTTTTGCGTTATTACGCTGATGTTTTTAGTGACTAAGCAAAATCCGTTAAATAATGTAATGGCTACTTTTAGTCCGTTTAAAGGAAATGTAAAGCCGTTTACCCAAACAAATGTAAATGTTGTAAAACCTACTATCGCCAAAATTGAAAAAGAAAAAGCAATTGCAAAACCTACCGAAATTTTACCTGATACAACCGCAAGTATTGATAAAACAAGCGTGGTAAAGCATACACCGCTAATAGAAGATTGGTATAAACAACCATATCAAATTGTGGTTGGTTGTTTTTCGGTTAAACAAAATGCCTTTAAATTGATTAATCAATTAGAGCAACAAAATTTGCAAGCATCTATTGCCGGCAAAAACTTTAAAAACCTTTATGTAGTAAGCGTGGCAGGTTATGCCGATGAAGCTGATGCGCGCAAAAAACTCGTTAAAATAAAACAGCAATATCCTTCTGCTTGGTTGTTTAAAAGATAAATTTCACCACAGCTATTTTGGCGCAATAAAAATAATGGGCAAATCCTTTTGTTAATAATTGATATATTATTATATTTATTTAATACATGAACACAACTATCCGAATGTAAATAAAATAAAAGTAAGCGAAAAATTTTCAAACCTTTTGAGGTGGCTAAACCACACAAGAGCCTTTTCCGCAGAAACAAAAATAACAATAAACCTGTAATTCGTCAGATTATAGATTTAATTCCAAAGCACCTGCTTACAAATTGTATAAATAAATTTAAGAGCGATAAATATTGCCATAAAAATAAAACGTACGATCAATTAGTAGCTCTTTTGTTCGGACAGTTTTGTAAATGTAGCACTCTGGAGGATATTTCGGTAGGAATAGGCGTATCAGAAACTTTTATAGGTGACTTAGGATGGCAACAAAGCCCAGCAAAATCTACCATGAGTGATGGCAACAAAAACCGCAACTGGCAAGTGTTCGAGGCATTATACAACGAACTCTTAAAGCACTACGGCACTAGTCTTAGCAAGTACTCCAATCAAACAGTAGTGGAAGAGGTATAAGATTTGACTATCCTAATACGTGACAGCAGCACTATTAGCTTATGTTTGAGCATGTTTTATTCCATATCAAATTCATCTTCGGCTATCAGCCCAACGCATTTGTATGCAGATACCAGAAGCTACCAAGTAACATTAACGGTTGTATCTACGCAATCTTGCACAGAAAGTATTGTAAAAACAATTGTGGTTAACCCAAACTATACCATATATGTACCAACCGCTTTTACACCTAATGGTGATGGTGTAAATGAAGTATTTGCCGCTGTGGGCGAGGGCATTAAAGATTTTAAAATGTATGTTTTTGATAGATGGGGAAACAATGTATTTAAATCAACAACATAAATATGGGATGGGATGGGCATTACCACATTAAAAACACGGAAGTACAGCAAGATGTTTTTGTTTGGAGAATTGAAGTGAACAATTATTTAGGTTCGGCTAAACAGCTTAGCGAACAAGTAACATTGCTAAAATAGGTAAGTTTAAATTCGTCTACTTTTTTTTGTCTTTCGTCTATTACTAACAACTTTTAAAGAATAATTTGGCATTGTCAAATTAATTTTTTATATCTTAGTTTTTGTAATAAGTTAAAAAACTACAGAAATGAAGAAAACTCTACTTTTATTTTTATTGCTTTCATGCCTTTTTGGGATAGCTCAATCACAAACTTACAAACATCATTACACCATACTCAACTCTGATATGGAATCATCATTAATATGCGAAAAGGCGTTAAGTCACACTCAGGTAGATCAGTTGCGTTTTATGAACGAAAGAAGGCAAATTCCGGTAGAAGGAACCCATCTTATAATAGAACTATTTTCAGCTCAGGAATTATTAATTGCTTACGGAAAACCAATTAGCCCGTTAACTATAAAAAATCCACTTGATGCTACAAATGCATCTTTTAAGGTGGGCGAAAATAATTATGCGTTAGAGATTTTGCCTATTTTGCCCTTAAATAATTATGCAAAAATAGATATTAAAGCATCCAAACAAATAACCACTTTTGGTGGTATACTTGAGGATGGGGGATCTTTAACAGAAAATTATGCCAACAACTTAACCTACATAAAAACAATATATTCTGATAACGGGGAAAAGCCTTATTTAAATTTTACTTCTTTTTCTACAGAAAGTAATTTTGACATTATGTACATTTATGATGGCCCTAATACATCATCAAAATTAATAGGAGCTTATTCGGGCGGTAATAATCCCAAAATTATACAAGCAAGTGGCGCATACCTAACTGTTGTTTTTACCAGTGATGGGAGTAATACCGCTGTTGGCTGGTCAGCTATCGTAGGGCGAGGAACAATTCCTCCTCCTACTCCAATGTCCGCTCCAACTTGTGGGCAAGCTGATCCTTTTTGCACAGGTACCACATATACATTTCCTGCAACAGTAGGTGGTTCAGCAGGTCAGGTGGGACCTAATTATGGTTGTTTAGGTACTAAGCCAAATCCTGCATGGTATTATTTGCAAATTGCAAATTCAGGGAATTTAGTTTTAGATATTGCAGGTAGCGGCGGTTACGATGTTGATTTTATTTGTTGGGGTCCTTTTACAACACCAACAGGTGCTTGTACAGCAGGGTTAAACTCTGGTAGTATAGTAGATTGTAGTTATTCTACTTCGGCTTCGGAAACTTGTCATATACCTAGTGCAGTGACTGGCCAGTATTACATGGTAATGATAACAAATTTTTCAAACCTAGCTCAAAATATAGTTTTTAATCAAACAAGTGGTACAGGTTCAACAAATTGTTCTATTGTTACTCCTTGTTCCTTAACAGCCAATAACACAGGGCCCTATTGTGTTGGGCAAACTATTAGTGTTGCAGCTACATCAACGGCAACAGGAACCTATAATTGGACCGGACCTTCGGGATATACTGCCACAGGAGCAACACCTACTATAACAGGTTCTACCGCTGCAATGAGCGGCGCTTATACGGTTGTGTTAACCACTGCAACTGGTACTTGTACAGCTACTACAAGTGTAACGGTTAATGCTACTCCAACTATAACAGTTAATGCTGCAACGGTATGTGCAGGCACTTCAGCCACGTTTACAGCCAATGGTGCTACAACTTATTCTTGGAGTCCGGCAACAGGGCTTAGTGCTACAACAGGAAGTGTTGTAACATCAACAGCAACAAGCAGTATAACTTACACTGTAACAGGAACAACAGGTGCTTGTACTAATGTAAAATCAGCGGTTTTAACCGTTAATCCAACACCTACTGTAACAGTAACTAATCCTTCTATCTGTTCGGGAAATGCAACTACTATTGTTGCGAGCGGTGCATCTACTTATACCTGGAGTACCGGAGCAAACGGAAACTCTATATCTGTTACGCCCGGCACTACTACATCTTACACGGTTACTGGCAGTTCGATAGGTTGCACAAGCACAGCTGTATCAACTGTTTCGGTAACACCAACACCAACTGTAACTGTAAATAGCCCTACAATTTGTCCGGGAGGAACAGCTATCTTAACAGCAACTGGGGCAACAACCTATAGTTGGAGCACAGGAGCAACAACAAATACCATTAGTGTTAGCCCCGGAAGTACCCAAACATACAGCGTAACAGGAAACAATGGTATATGTTCATCAAGCGCTTTGGCTACTGTAACCATTGGATCAGGAGTTACGGTATCAGTACCTTCAGCAACTATTTGTACAGGAAATTCTGTTGTTTTAAATGCTAGTGGCGCAACTACCTATTCATGGACTCCGGCCACAGGTTTAAGTGCTACTACAGGTGCCAGCGTTACCGCTACACCACCGAGTACACAAACGTATGTTATTACAGGAACTTCGGGTGTTTGTACAGGAACAACTAGTGCAGTAGTTACCGTAAGCCCAAAGCCAACTATTAGTGTTCCATCAGGACCCATATGCGCGGGAGGTTCAGAAACTTTAACGGCCACCGGTACTTCTTCTTCGTATTTTTGGAGTCCGGCTACTGGCTTAAGCGCTACAACCGGTTCTGTGGTAATAGCAAATCCTACTGTATCACAAAATTACACTATTACGGGCACAAGTGTTACAGGCTGTACAGCAACGGCTGTAGCATCTGTAGCTGTAATTCCATTACCTACTGTAACGGTAAATAATCCAACTATTTGTACCGGAGGCACAGCTGCTATAACTGCAAGCGGTGCAGCAACGTATACCTGGAGTACAGGTGCTGCCATTGCAACTATTTCGGTAAGCCCTGCAAGTACCCAAGTTTATACAGTTACGGGCACAACAAGTTCTTGTTCAGCAACAGCAACATCAACTGTAACGGTTGTAACTACACCCACTGTAATAGTTGCTTCGGCTACTATTTGTACAGGAAGTAATACCACCCTAACGGCAAGCGGTGCTTCCACGTATGTTTGGAGCCCAGCAACAGGTTTAAGCGCTAGCACCGGTTCTATGGTTACGGCAAATCCTACCACCACACAAAGTTATAACATAGTAGGCACAGCCGGAACTTGTACAGCAAGTACCACAGCTATTGTAACCGTAAATCCGTTACCTGTTTTATCAATAATTACACCCACCATTTGTTCCGGCAATTCAACCACCTTAACTGCTAGTGGCGCATCTAGTTATACCTGGAATACGGGCTCAAATACAAACACAATATCTGTATCTCCTCCGGGCAATACAACTTATACCGTTACAGGAACAAACGCCAATGGTTGTACTAATTTTGCTGTAGGCACGGTTAGTGTTTCGGCAAGTGTTACGGTTACCGTTAATGACCCTATAATTTGTACCGGATTTACCACTACCTTAACAGCATCTGGTGCAACCTCTTATAGTTGGAACACCGGATCTACCGCGCAAACAATTACTGTATCACCAACCGTTACTACCTCCTATACCGTAACAGGATCTGAAAATGGTTGCTCGGGCACAGAATATGGAACAGTAACGGTAGTAACAAATCCAACAGTAACCGTAACTTCGGCTACTATTTGTGTAGGCGGAAGCACTACCTTAACAGCCAATGGTGCATCGCAGTATGTATGGTCTCCTGCAACAGGACTCAGTTCAACAACAACTTCAATGGTAACCGCTAACCCGGCTATGACAACTACTTATACCGTGGTGGGTACGGCCGGTACTTGCACGGCAAGCGCTACAGGTATTCTTACAGTAAATCCATTACCAACTATAACAGCAACTTCGGGTACAATATGTGTGGGGCAACAAACGGCAACTTTAACTGCCAGTGGTGGTTTATCTTATACATGGACTCCGGGTGCCAGTTTAACGCCTTCTATCGGAAACCCGGTAGTTGCCAATCCATCTTCAACACAAAATTACACAGTAAGTGGTATAGATGCTAATGGTTGTATAAACACCGGTTTGACGCAAGTAACAGTAAATTCATTACCAACTATAACTGCAACATCGGGTACAATATGTGTGGGTCAACAAACGGTAACTTTAACTGCCAGTGGCGGAACAAGTTATGTATGGAGCCCTTCAACAGGTTTAAGCAGTACTACAGGAACAAGTGTAGATGCTAATCCCGGTGCAACGCAAAATTATACAGTAACAGGCACAGATGCTAACGGATGTGTAAATACAGGAACTACCAGTGTTGTAGTAAATCAATTGCCAAGCGTAACAGCTACATCAACCTCTGTTTGCCCTACTTTTGCAGGAACTATAACCGCAGGGGGCGCCAGTACGTATACCTGGAATCCTAGCGGTTTTGTAGGACCTAATTTAACACAAACTCCAGTAATAACTACTTCATATACAGTAACCGGAACAGATGCCAATACTTGTAAAAATACGGCCATCGGCACTATTTCAGTTTTTCCAACGTTAACAGTAACTGTAAATAGCGCAACCATCTGTATTGGACAACAGACGGCTACTTTAACTGCTAACGGAGCGGTAAATTATAGTTGGAATCCTCAAACATCATTAAATCCTATCATAGGAAGTCCGGTAAGTGCAACCCCCAATACAACTACTATTTATACCGTTACCGGATCAGTTGGCACCTGTTCTGCCACAGCAACAACTACCGTTACGGTAAATTCTTTACCAACAATTTCAGCTACTTCGGCTGCTATTTGCTTGGGCGAACAAACAGCTACTTTAACTGCTTCGGGCGGAACTACTTATACCTGGACGCCAACAACAGGCCTAAGCGGGCCAAACGGATCAAGTGTTACAGGTAATCCAACTGCTACGCAAACTTATGTGGTTAAAGGCACTAACGCCAAGGGGTGTGTAGATTCTTCTACGACTATTATAACCGTTCTTCCATTACCAATTGTAACATCTTCTTCAACTTCGGTTTGTCCTGGTGTTGCAGGTTCGATAATTGCTGGGGGCGCATCAACTTATTCGTGGAATACAAGTCCATCAGTTTTTGGATCTATTCTTACACAAACACCCGTTGCCACTACTAATTATATAGTAACAGGCACTGATGGAAATAATTGTACAAACACGGCAACAGGCACTATAACTGTGTATAATACTTTTAGTATTTCGGTAAATAACGCCACCATTTGTGCTGCCGGTGAGCAAACTGCCACATTAACTGCCACGGGAGCCAACACATATGTTTGGAGCCCCGTAGCAGGCATTAGCTCTAACGTAGGCACATCGGTTACTACCATTCCATCGGCAATAAGCACACTTTATACGATTGTAGGAACAAGCGCGGTAGGTAGTTGTACTGCCAGTACCACAGCCAGTTTAACGGTAAATGCCTTACCTCAGCCGGTAGCCACAAGTAATGCTCCCTGTGTTAACCAAGATTCATTAAAACTTACTAGTACGCCGGCAGGTTTAGCAAATTATGCTTGGACCGGACCTAATAACTTTGTAGCGACCGGACCTAACCCATCAGTACCTTTTCAAAATGTAACCACAGCATTGGCCGGTATGTATACTGTAACCGTAACTGATAATCATTTGCCCGCATGTACAAATACAGCTGTTGTTAACGTAGCTGTAAATCCACTTCCAAATGTTATTGTAACTACTGCACCAATATGTATTGGAGATTCTATTATTTTATTAACTTCCGGTGGCGTAGCCTATTCTTGGTCTCATCAATCAGAACCATTATTTTCATCCACTCAAAACCCATTAGTAAGGCAAAACTCTACCTTTGCCATGGCAGGTAATTACAACGTTATTGTTACAGATGCTAATCATTGCCGAGGTGCCGGTTTTGCAACAGTTGTAATAGATAGTTTGCCTGTTATTATTGCTTCAGCAAACTCTATATGTTTAGGTCAACAAACAGCCACTTTAACAGCAAGTGGCGCTTCCACCTATACCTGGACCGGGTCAGCGATCGTTACGTCTGTAGCTAACCCTGCACTAGCCAATCCTATATCATCGCCAAGTGATTATACCGTTACTGGCACTGATATACATAAATGTGTTAATACCGCTACTACTTCAGTAACTGTTTACCAATTGCCAATTGTAACCACGCCAACTGTTATACCAGATTGCATACCTTTATGCCACCCATTTGTAGTTACATCACCCTCTGCCAATACCATTAGCACCTATAGTTGGAGCTTTGGAAACGGAAACTCATCTACCCAAGCCTCACCCACCCAATGTTATACGGTTGGCGGAACATTTAATGTAGTACTTACTATAACAAATATAAATGGATGTACAAACGTTGCCACAACAACTGTTACTGCATTTAATGTACCAATTGCAGATTTTGATTATGGACCTCAACCTGTTAGTGTATTAGCGCCAGAAGTTCAATTCACTAATGAATCTACACCGGGAATACCAAATTATAGTTGGACGTTTGGAGATGTTTACAATAATACCGATTCAATCCGTAACCCCGTGCATACCTATAACCAAGCCGGCACATATAGTGTAACACTTACTGTATCTTCATCAAACGGATGTTCGGCAACGGTAACAAAACCAATTATTATTAATGAAGATTACGCTATTTACGTTCCTAATGCGTTTTCTCCAAATGATGATGGACGTAACGAAATATTTAAACCCGTAGGCGAAGGTATTAAGGATTATAAACTGTATATTTTTGATCGTTGGGGAAGTTTAATTTTCTATTCTGAAGATCTTGATAAAGGATGGGATGGCCGTTATCAAGCAAAAGGACCCGATGTAGTATTACAGGATGTGTATGTGTGGAAAATAGAACTAAAGAATTTTCAAAACACCTCTAAAAATCTTACAGGTACGGTTACGCTTTTAAAATAAACCTAAGTTGATCTAATAAAGTTTAATTGATGTTGTTAATTTCAAATTTTGTTGTCACTTAGTATTATAATAATGACAAATTGTAGGATTATACTTGTAGTAGTTTTTTTTCTGTTTTTGGGTAAACTAGTCTCTCAAACAGATAGGGAGGTAAAAAAAATTCATTTTGTACTTCACTCATATAATCCTTCCATTCATATTAGTAATTATGAAAATGCTTTAACTAATTATGGCCAATTAGACCAATTTAGGTTTTATAACAAGAGAAGAATTGTACGATTTAGAAACGCAAATGTTTCTGTAGAATTATACTCTGCTAAAGAATTACTTGATTTATATGCAAAACAAATTAGCGAGTTTACTATAAAAGACGGGCAAAATTATAGTGAAGTAGAATTTGCTTTAACTGAAAATCAAGATAACATTAAACCTTATTTTAAGAAACGATAAATTAAATTGAAACATAGATTAATATATATATGGCTATTTTTTTTTGGTTTTTATACCCTTAAAGCCCAAACTGCCTATAATATGGGTAATAACGGTAGTATAAGCAATGCTTGTGGAGGATTGTTTTACGATTCGGGCGGACCAGGAGGTAACTATGGTGCCAGCCAAAATTTTACAGAAACTTTTTGTGCCCCACCTGGTCAATACATTACATTTAATTTTACCGCTTTTAATACAGAGTCCGGCTTTGATTTTTTAAAAATTTACAATGGCCCAACAACAGCTTCTCCTCTATTTGGTAATTATTCGGGTACTAATGCACCAACCTTCATTAGCTCATCAATTGGCGGATGCATAACCTTTTCGTTTACATCAGATGGAAGTGTGCAAAAAGCAGGTTGGACAGCTAATATAGTTTGTAGTTCTACCCCACCGCCCCCACCGCCCCCACCGCCGCCAGGAAGTACATGCTCAGATGCTAACCCATTTTGTACCGGCACTAATTATACATTTCCTAATACTACCGGTAATACAACCGGGTTAGGCGCTGTTGATTGTTTATTCTCTACCCCAAACCCTGTGTGGTATTTTATGAAAGTTTTAACCTCTGGTAATTTATCTATTGCTATTGCGCAGGTTGATGCCAGCGGAAACGCATTAGATGTTGATTTTGACTGTTTTGGCCCTTTTACCGATATGACATCTGGTTGCGCATCTATAGCGGCCGGCACTGCCACATCGGTAGATTGCAGTTATTCTGCTTCTAATACCGAAACATGTACGGTTAATAATGCTGTTACAGGCCAATATTACGCTCTTTTATTGACTAATTTTTCCAATGATCCGGGTACTATATCCTTTGGTAGTCAGTCAAACAGTACAGGTGCAACAGATTGTAATATAGTTAGTTGTGGCGTAACAGCTACCAATACCGGGCCTTATTGCGTGGGTCAAACTATTACTTTAAACGCCACTACTACAAACACAACAGCTACTACTTATTCCTGGACGGGTCCAAGCTCATTTAGTGCGACCGGGCAAAATGTTACTATACCAAATTCTACATTAGCTATGGGCGGCACTTATAGTGTTACTGGCACCACGAGTGGTACGGTTACTTGCTTAGCAACAACTACAGTGGTTGTAAGTGCAAATACGCCACCTGTTGTAAATTCTTCAACTATTTGCGCCGGTGGTACTGCTGCATTAACAGCTTCCGGCTCTACAACCTATACCTGGAGTACAAGTGCTACAACAAGTTCAATATCGGTAAGTCCTGCATCAACAACTGTTTATACGGTAACAGGATCGGTTGGTACATGTTCAGCATCTAATACATCAACGGTTACCATATTGCCAAATCCAACGGTAAATGTAAATGCAGGTATGGTTTGCGGAGGCGCTTCGGCAACTTTAACAGCAACCGGTGCTACCAATTATAGTTGGAATCCTACCACAGGCTTAAGCCCTACCACGGGTGGAACAGTTGTAGCGACACCAACCGCAACAACCATATATACAGTAAGTGGTACTGTTGGCACCTGCTCTGCAATACCTGTTACTACAACGGTTACGGTTAACCCAGCGCCAAATATTACAGCTACCAGCAATAGTATATGTGTAGGTGCTTCTGCGCCTATTAGTGCAAGTGGCGCCGTAAGTTATACATGGTCTCCTTCGGCAACTTTAGGTGGTTTAACAACATCTTCAACCACAGCTACACCTACGCTTACTACTACTTATAGCGTTAGCGGTACAGATGCA
This sequence comes from Bacteroidia bacterium, assembly GCA_038206945.1. Lineage (GTDB taxonomy): Bacteria > Bacteroidota > Bacteroidia > B-17B0 > Aurantibacillaceae > PALSA-968. Next base: position 75,694 of record JBBRAG010000003.1, read on the forward strand.
AACGGATGTATTGGCGGCACTGTTTTAACGGTTACTGTTTACGCGTTGCCAGTTTTTACTGCCTCAGCACCGCCGGTTTGTGTAGGTCAGCAATTGGTTATTAATATAACTCCTGGCTTTTCTAATTATAGCTTCCCTACAATTCCCACCAATACAACAAGCGTTCCTATTATAATTCCTAATGCAGTAGCTGGTTTGTCTGGATCATATAACTTTATAGTAACAGACATACATGGCTGTAATAATTTTGGCAGTGTAACAGTTACTGTAAATTCTCCCCCAACTATAACTGCATTAGCTTCACCGGTTTGCGTATCGTCTACAGGCACACTAATAGCATCGGGTGCGGGGATAAATGGTACGTATACTTGGAATCCTACAACAAACTTAAATCCTTCATCCGGTAACCAAGTGTTTGTTACACCTACATCAACCGCAAGCATAACTTATACAGTAACAGGGCAAGATGCAAACGGGTGCTCTAATTCAGCTATATTAAATATTACACCCAATAAATTACCGTTGGTAAGTATTATGCCCGATACGCTAAAAGGTTGTATGCCGCAATGTACCACAACCTATACCGCCATTACAAATAACGCTTTGACTAATACGTATAACTGGAATTTTGGTGCCGGTCAAACTTCTACCGCTCAAAACCCACAGCCTTGCTTTGCCACTACAGCCAACCAAATAGTTAAGTTAACTTTAACCGATGCCAATGGCTGCGTTAACACAGCCACAGCCACTGTATTTATTTATCCAATACCAACAGCTGATTTTGATTATTTGCCAAAGCCTGTTACCATTTTAACTCCTGATGTGCACTTTAATAATGAAACTTATAATGCTTTAGGCGGCAATATTATTTACCATTGGAATTTTGGCGATTTGCTTACAGATACTGATACTTCTGTTATAAACAGCCCTTCCTATCTTTATCAACTTGCCGGCACATATAGTGTTTCCTTAATTGCCACTTCCGCTAACGGTTGCATAGATACTATTATTAAAAATATTGTTGTAGAACCTGATTATGCACTTTACGTTCCAAATGCATTTACACCTAATGGAGATGGAAAGAACGAGGTTTTTAAAGCTACCGGCGAGGGAATAGTCTCTTTTACAATGAACATTTTTGACCGTTGGGGAAATAATATTTTTACAAGCAGCAGCATGGACACTGGTTGGAACGGCAGCAGGCATAATAAAGGCGGAGATATATTGATGCAAGATGTATATGTTTGGAAAATAGATTTACAAACTGTAACTCACCAAGGTAAAACCTATACAGGCACCGTAACATTATTGAAATAACTATTTATTGATAAAGTAAATTCGGAATCAACCTTTTTCTCAACCTATTTTATTCTTCTATCCTTAAACTTTACCTCTTGTAAAAAAACGACCGATGAATCATTTTAAAATTGCAATTTTGCAGCAAATTATAATGTATGCAAAGTAAAAATTTACTTATAGGTGCAGCCTCTTTATTGTTTATGATACAAGTTGGTTTTGCCCAAAAGAAAAATAAAAAAGAGAAACAAGCTCAAGAAATAATTGTTGTAAAAACAGATACAGTTTTTCTAGATAAAAAACCGGAACTTCCTCATACGAGACTATACCAGGCTTCAAACCCAAAAAGCAATGATATACTGCACACAAAATTAGAAGTTAAGTTTGATTGGCAAAACCAATGGATGTTTGGTAAAGCAACCATAGATATAAAACCCTATTTCTATCCCGTAAAAAAATTATATCTAAATGCGCGCGGTATGGATATTTACAAAGTGCAATTGGTAGGCGCTAAAGCAAATACCGATCTTAAATATGTTTACGAAAACGATTCCTTAAAAATTGATCTTGGAAAAGAATATACACGCAATGATAAATACACCGTTTTTATAGATTATAAATCTAAGCCAAACGAAGTAAAAAAAGGGGGCAGCCAGGCCATCACAGATGATAAAGGTTTATATTTCATCAATCCTAAAGGTGAAGAAAAAAATAAAATGCCACAAATTTGGACACAAGGTGAAACACAAAGTAACTCGGTTTGGTTTCCTTGTGTAGATAGTCCGAATGAAAAAATGACCGACGAAATTTATATTAACGTGGATGATAAATACACCACCTTATCAAACGGGTTATTAACAGATAGCAAAAAAAATGCAGATGGCACACGTACCGATCATTGGAAAATGGATCTTCCTCACTCTACTTATTTAGTAATGATGGGCATTGGAGAGTTTAAAAAAATAGTTGATAAACCTTGGAACGGAAAAGAGATTTCTTATTACGTAGAGAAAGAATATGAATCTTCTGCAAAAGCCATGTTTGGCCTAACTCCTGAAATGATCGAATTTTATTCTACGCGTTTAGGCGTGCCATTTGCATGGCAAAAATACGCGCAAATTGTTGCCAGAGATTATGTATCGGGTGCCATGGAAAATACCTCGGCTACTTTGCACGGCGAATTTATCTATCAAACCGAACGCGAGTTATTGGATGGAAGCAAAGGAGAAGATGTTATCTCTCACGAATTATTTCATCAATGGTTTGGCGATTTGGCAACAGCCGAAAGCTGGAGCAACCTTTCTTTAAATGAATCATTCGCAACCTACGGCGAATATTTATGGCAAGAATATAAACATGGAGTTGACGCAGCCGATGCGCATAGTTACGGCAGCATGCAGGGGTATATTATGCAGTCTTCGCAAAAAGACCCGCCGCTTATTCGCTTTGAATATCAAAATCGTGAAGATATGTTTGATGGTGTAAGCTATAATAAAGGCGGACAGATATTGCACATGCTTCGTAAACAAGTTGGAGATGATGCGTTTTTTGCTTCTTTAAAATTATATTTAGACAGAAACCGGTTTAAAAATGCGGAGGTAAATGATCTTCGTTTAGCCTTTGAAGAAATTACCGGCGAAGACCTTAATTGGTTCTTTAATCAATGGTATATGAAAGGCGGACACCCGGTGCTTGATATAAATTATAGTTATGATGCCGCTGCTAAACTTGTTAAAGTTAAGGTTGAACAAAAACAAGATTTTGAAGAAAACCCATTATACAAAATGCCTGTTTATGTTGATATATACATGGGTGATGGAGCTAATAAAATTGTTAAAAAAGTGCAGATAACCGTAACACAGGTTAGTGAAGAATTTACGTTTGCCTCAGAAAGCAAACCCACACTAATTAATTTTGATGGAGAAAAACAATTGCTTTGCGTTAAAAGTGAAAACAAAACTATAGATGAATATATATATCAATATAAAAACGCCCCTAAATATTTAGACAGGTTAGAAGCGTTAAATCATTTTAAAGATAATAGCGCAAACGCAGGTGTATATACTTCCATTAAACTTGCACTTACCGATAAAATGGCTGATCTTAGATTGAAGGCCATCCGATTATTAGAAGATGCCGATGCTACAAAACTTGCGGAGCTAAAACCAACTCTAATTAAAATAGCGCAAACAGATGAGAAAACAAAAGTACGCGCTGCAGCCATAGAGTTTTTAGCCAAGCATTATGTGGGAGATACGGATGTAAAAAATATTTACACATCAGCCCTTAATGAAAAATCATACACGGTAATGGGTGCCGGCTTAACTGCCATAGCAAAAGAAAACCCTACGCTGGCTATGCAAAAATCTAAACAGCTTGAAAACGAGGATAGTGATAACATACGTTTTACGTTAATGGATTTGTACGCTAATTATGGAGACGACAGCAACAATGATTTTTTTGTGAAACAGAAAGATAATTTTAGCGGTTTTGAAAGTATTGGCTTCATCACTAATTATGGTCAGTTTTTAAAACATTGTAATAAAAATGAAACAATATTAAACGGAGCTAACCTTCTTAAAACCTATACAGAAAAAGGTAAAAATAATTACGTTAAATTTTCATCGCAAAAAGCGTTGAAAGACCTTGTTAAAGCCTATGCTAATAAGGAAGATGACCTGAATGCTAAAGTTGAAGAGGTAAAAAAACAAAACGGAGATGTAGCTTCTTTAAACGCTCAATTAGCAAGTACCATTGCTACAAAAGCTAAATTAAAAGAGATCTATGAGTCTTCTAAACAGTAAAAACCACTATATTTGCAGCCCAAAAACAAAATATGGCAACAAACATAACTTTTACTATGCTAAAACCGGATGCGGTTGAAGCAAACAATATCGGCGCAATTTTAGCAATGATAAATAAAGCAGGCTTTAAAATTAAAGCGATGAAATACATGAGCCTAAGCAAACAACAAGCTGGTAATTTTTATGAAGTACATAAAGAGCGCCCTTTTTATGGCGAGCTGGTTGATTATATGAGCAGCGGCCCAATTGTAGCAGCGGTGTTAGAAAAAAATAATGCCGTAGCAGATTACCGTACGCTTATTGGTGCTACTGATCCGTCTAAAGCAGATGAAGGAACCATTCGTAAATTATTTGCCAAAAGTATTGCAGCTAATGCGGTGCACGGAAGCGATAGCGATGAAAATGCAGCTAACGAAGCAAACTTCTTTTTTTCTGGTTTAGAAAGATTTTAAGAACTATACTTTTTTATTGATTAGATCCCTGCTTTTTGCGGGGATTTTTTTGTTATTGTTTGCCAAAAATTTCTTCGGCATTTTTAGTGGTTGCAGCGGCTACATCCAAAACAGAACAATTTTTTAATTCAGCAATTTTTGCCGCAATTAAAAGAATGTAAGCCGATTCGTTTCTTTTGCCGCGATAAGGAACAGGTGCTAAATAAGGCGAATCGGTTTCTAAAACAAGATGTTGTAAATCTATTTGTTCAACAACTTTATCTAAACCGCTGTTTTTAAAGGTTATTACGCCACCAATACCTAATTTAAAATTGGTTGCATTTATAATTTTATTGGCTTGTTCTAAATTGCCGCTAAAACAATGAAAAATACCTTTTGGTAATTTTTTAAAACAAGTAAGTATTTTATAGATCTCATCAAAAGAATTTCGGCAATGAATTACAACAGGTAAATTAAATTCCAATGCCCAATTTATTTGTGTTTCAAAGGCTTTTGCTTGCTGCGCATAAAAAGTTTTATCCCAATAAAGATCGATGCCAATTTCGCCAACGGCAATATATTTTTTTATCTGCAAATATTTATAAGCAATGGCTAATTCTTCCTTATAATTTTCTTTAACCGAGCAGGGATGCAAACCCATCATTGGAAAACAATGTTGCGGATATTTTTGGCACAAGGTATGTAAACCAGTAATGGAAGATGAATCTATATTGGGAAGGAAAAATTTCTCCACACCTGCATTAATTGCTTTTGTAATTGCGTCGTCAATATCTGTTTTAAATTCTTCAGAATATAGATGTGTATGTGTGTCAGTAAACATTTAAATTTATTTTATGTCATATTGAGCTTGCCAAACATCTACGGTATCTTTTGTACACTTCGACAGGATTAGTGTAGCTAAACGAACTTTTCGCCTTTTTGTACTTTTACATCATTTACAAAATTGCGTATCTGCTGCTCATCCTGTTTTTTACAGATCAATAAAATACTGTCAGATTCAACTACTATATAATCTTCTAAACCTTGTATTAAAACAAGTTTCTCTTTTGGCACATTTATTACACAGTTTTTTGTATCGTACAGCATGGTATTTTTACCCACTACGGCATTACGATGTTTATCATGTTTAATGTGTTCGTATAAACTGCCCCAGGTACCCAGGTCGCTCCATCCAATAATAGAAGCACGCACATAAACATTTTTGGCGCGTTCCATAACCGCGTAATCAATAGAAATATTTTTACAGGATACGTAGGCGTTTCTTATAAAATCAAGTTCTTTTTTTGTACCATACACATTCTGCTCATCTCTAAATAAAGCGGCAAGCTCAGGCTCATGTTGTTCTATAGCTTTGATAATACTTTTTGTACTCCAAATAAAAATACCGGCGTTCCATAAAAAATCCCCACTTTTCATAAAGAACTTAGCCATTTCGGCATCTGGCTTTTCGGTAAACGTTTTTACTTTTTTTATCCGAGTATCTTTTTCTTTGTTGGGAGATTCTACAAATTGTATATATCCGTAACCGGTATCAGGCCGGGTTGGTTTAATGCCTATAGTAAGCAAACAGTCTTCTGCCTTGGCTTTGCTGTAACAGGCTTTTACCGCTTTTAAAAAAACATCTTCTTTGGTAATTAAATGGTCGCTTGGCGCAACAACCGTTACCGCATTAGGATTTTTTTTATGGATTTTATAAGAAGCATAGGCTACGCAAGGCGCAGTATTTTTTCGGGCAGGTTCACACAAAATATTTTCTTTCGGAATTTTTGGAAGTTGCTGGGCTACCAGATCTTTATATTGTTCGGATGTTACAATGTAAATATTTTCGGGTGGACAAAGTTTAGAAAAACGGTGCGCTGTATTTTGCAACAAGGTTGCGCCGGTGCCTAGTATATCTAAAAATTGCTTAGGTTTTACACTTTTACTCATGGGCCAAAAGCGACTACCTACGCCGCCTGCCATTATTATGCAATAAAGATTTTTCATAGCCTTCCTTTTAATCCTCCCCAAAAAGAGAGGAGAAGATTAATTAGTTTAATTTTTTTAATGCCTTTCTTAAATTAGAAATAACACCTTCTATATCTTCTGTTTTGCAGGTGCCAATACTTAAACGGTACCAGTCAGAATTTACATCAGCACCAAACGCGTAAAAAGGTACAATGGCCACACTTGCTTCATCTAAAATATATTTGGTAACATCTTTAGTAGTAGCCAGTATTTCTCCGCTTTGCGTTTTCATACCATGTAAGGCTATTTGAACGGTTAAGTAAATAGCGGCCTGCGGTACAATTACATCTACTTTAAAACCTTCATTTTTTAATTGAGAGAATCCTTTATAAAAACCATCTAAACGTTTATATAATTCTTTTTTCTGTCGTTCTAAAAATAAATCGTAACGTTTTAAATCTGATAAATATTTTGCCGTGGCTAACTGCTCTGCCTTAGGTGCCCAAGCGCCAACGTGGTTTAACAACGATTTCATTTTATCGATCACTAATTTTGGGCCCATACTCCAACCTACGCGCACGCCGGTTGCAGCAAGTGATTTTGAGATACCATCTACAAACACTGTGTATTTTTTCATTTCCGGACGAAGTGAAACCGGATTATAATGTTTGGTATCTCCGTAAGAAAGTGCCCAATAAATTTGATCGTACATTAAATACAAAGGTTTTTCATTTTCGCCACGACGGTTGTTTTCTTCAAGCACCAAGTCGCAAATTTCCGTCAACCCTTCTTTGGTAAAAACAGTGCCGGTTGGATTTTGTGGCGAGCATAATGCCAATAAACACGCGCCTTTAATATGTGGTTTAATATGCGCTGCCGTTGGCATAAAATTACTTTCAGGTCCGGCATTAATCATAACTTGTTTTGCGTAATTAAGGTAGCTGTAATGATTATTATTCCATGATGGAACAGGAAAAATTACGGTATCACCTTCATCAACTAACGTACGAAAAATTGAATAGATAATTGGACGCGCGCCACCTGCAATTAAAATTTCATCGGTAGCGTAATCTAAACTTCCTCTTTCTTTTAAAAGGTTAGAAACAGCTTCGCGTAAAAGTAACATACCATCTGCCGCAGGGTAATTGGTTTCATCGGCTAAATATTCATCTATAATTGCCTGCTTAAGTTCGGCAGGAATAGGAAATATTTTCGGGTTAAAATCACCGATGGTAAAATTATAAACATGTTGCCCGTTCTTTATTTTTTCATTGACCTCGCCGGCTAATTTAATAATTTCAGAACCTATTATGTGTTGCGCCAGATTAGAAACTTTTCTCGTTTCGGTGCTTGTTTTTGCTTCCATATTCTTATATAAATCAAACTATACAAACATACTAAAATTGCAGTCCGTACCATTATTTTAGGGAAATTTAATTGCAAGAAAAAAAGAAAAATAATTTCTTTGAATAATGCCAATATATTTAGTAACTTAGCACTAAATATTTTAGCAATGAGTACAGTATATAACAACCTGCGAATTTTAAGAAAGATAAAAAAAGTATCGCAGGAAATAGTAGCGGATGACCTTAAAATTCCACGTTCGCGTTTTGCTTCTTATGAAGAAGGCCGCGCAGAGCCACCGTATAATATGCTGGTTAAAATATCAGATTATTACCACATATCTATTGATGCGCTTTTGCGTGGAGATTTTTCTAAGACTGATCCTGATAATTTATTGAAGATCGGAAAGAACCGTTTTTTGTTTCCAATAATGGTGGATAAAAAAGGGAATGATTATATTGAGGTTATTCCCATGAAAGCTTCGGCCGGTTATTTGAATGGATATGCGGATCCTGAATTTATTGAAAATTTACCGGTGATGAGTTTGCCGTTTTCGGTATCCGGCAAGCATCGTTCGTTTCCTATAAAAGGAGATTCTATGCCGCCTGCAAACTCGGGCGATTTTGTTGTGGGCAAATACGTAGAATCTCTAACGGATATTAAAGACGGAAAAAGTTATGTGCTGCTTACCAAAGATGAAGGAATTGTTTACAAGCGTTTATATTCAAAAATTTTTAGAAACGCGGGCCATTTAGAATTGCATTCGGATAATCCGCAATATCAGCCTTATAATGTAAAACCAAAAGATGTTCTTGAAGTTTGGGAATACGTTTGTTTACTGAGGACTAAAGATGTGCGCCCTGACGAAATTAACGTAGATAGTATGATTAGTTTTTTAAGACAGATGAAAGTGGAGGTGAAATAATTACTTCCATAAATTAAGTTGCTTCCCTAAAAAAGTTCCCATACTAAAACAGGCTTGTAAAAGATAGCCGCCTGTTGGTGCGTCCCAATCTATCATTTCGCCAATGGCATAATGGGTTGGTAGTTTTTTTAATTGAAAAGACTCGTCAACTTCTTGTAACGAAATGCCGCCAACGGTAGAAATAGCTTCATCTATGGGAGCCATATCTGTTATAGATAAAGGAAGTTTTTTTATTTTTTCTGAAAGCAAATTAACAGTTAAAAATTCTTCTTTGGTTAAACTACTTTTTAATAAACTTAGTTGCGCCGGACTTAAATTCAAATCTATTTTTAAAACATCAGTAACTGTTTTGTTGCCTTTGTTTGTCAATTTATTTTTTATGGCTTCGATAGAAAAACTTGGCTTTAGATCGATAAAAATAGTGGCTGTTTTTTTTTCTTTTAGTTGGTTACGTATTTGCGGACTCAATGCATAAACTGCGCCGCCTTCTATACCAAATTTGGTAATTACAACTTCACCTTTTTTCTCAGTTCCATCGCAAGTAATAGAAATATTTTTAATAGATTTTCCTTCGGCTTGCTTTAAAAATTTATCATCCCATCTAATTTGATACGCACAGTTAGATGCTTGAAAAGGAATTATTTCAACACCTTTTTTCTCAAATAAAGTTGTCCAATTTCCATCCGAACCAGTTTTAGTCCAGCTTGCACCGCCCAAAGCAAAAACAACAAAATCTGCTTTTACAAAAATGTCTTCATTATTATAATTTATAATTAATTCGTTTTTAGCATTCCAACCTTTCCATTCGTGTTTTGTTTTCAATTGAACATTTTTATTTTTCAATTCATTTAAAATAGCATTCAATACATCAATGGGTTTTATGCCTTTTATCGGAAAAATGCGTTTGCTTGAACCAACATACGTTTCAATGCCAATTTGTTTAAGCCAGTTAACTAAATCTACATTTGTAAAAGATTGAATGCTTTTTTCTAAAAAAGATGGCGGTGTGTAACGAGTTATAAAGTTTTCAATTTCTTCAGAGTGCGTTACATTAAAACCACCATCGCCAGCCACTAAAAATTTTCGAGCAAGTGCAAAATTTTTTTCATAAATAGTTACATCCAAAAGTTTTTCATTTAAAGTTGCCGCTAACATAAGTGCTGCGGGGCCACTGCCAAATATAGCTACTGATTTTTTTTTCATTCTATATTTAATTTAGCCACAGCTTCTCTTACTAAATGTCGCGCCAAAATATCTGCCTCCATATTATAATTAGCTGCGCTTGTTGGTTGTTGGTGCGCTTTTATTTTTGTGAATATAACGTGTATTTGCTTCGTCATATTTAAAAACGGAATTACTAAATCTACATTTCTAATGTCGTTTCCTGTTTTTGTTTTAAAATTTGATGCAATAAATTTTTCTTCTCGCCCAATTAAACCAATTACATATTGACTATCAGAAATAATGTTTATTTCCTTTACTAATTTATCTTTTTCTCTTACAAATTCTATCGCTTTAATAACAGCGGTAAGTTCCATTCGGTTATTGGTAGTATCTGTTATTGTATCACGCAGTCTTATTTTTTTATCCTTCATAAAAATTATAGCAACCCATGCGCCAATACGGGTTTGCGGATGGAAACTTCCGTCGGTAAATATTTCTATATTAGAATTTTCGATGATGTGCTTTTAAAAAAAAATTTTTAAAGCCTTGAAGTATATGCCGTTCCAGCCATCCACAATATCTTGGTAAGCTTCATCGGGTATGTTGGTATGGTTTAATTCAATAGATGTACCTTCTTTATGTTCGTGTAATTTTAGAGTAACAATAGATGGCGTTTCTTCATCATCACCAAAATACCATTGTTGAACAATTTTTTTATTTTCAATAAATTCTAAATTCTTTCCTTCAATACTTTCTCCCATGATAGAGAATTCACTTCCTGCTTCCGTACGCATCACGGCATTATTTTCACCCGTCCATAAGCCAATAGTAAAAGGGTTTGTAAGGGCTAAATAAACTTCATTAGGCGGCCCCTGAATAGTATAATAATTTTTATAATCTTTCATCTTTGTTATATAATGGAGTCAAAAGTAATTTATTTTTTCTTTAAAGGCTTTAGTAAGTCATCCAAACCATTCATTTTAATTTCTAACATTGTTTGCAATAGCACGCCCAGTTTGCCTTCTGGGAAACCTTTTCTGTTAAACCACTCTAAATAAGATACAGGCAGATCGCATAATAACATGCCTTTAAACCTGCCAAAGGGCATTTGCATTTCAACTAATGTTATGAGTAATTGCGGATCTGGTCTCATATTATTTTATATTTTTTAATACAGGCAATATACAAAGAGTGATTAAATTATTTTTTTATTTTTTATGGAAATGATAAAATCCTTGCATCTCAATTAAAATAAGCAACCAGTTATTTGTTAAAACCGACCAGTTATAAAGTTTATGCCGCCAGATATATAAAACATCAAAAAATCTTTTGTACGTGATGTACCTTAGATTAAAACGATAAAAAATAAGTTAAAAAAACAACCTAAATGTAAACTATGAAAACACATGTAAAAATGCAAATCTGTTACCAAAGCGTAATACTTGCCACTGCAAATTCAATTCAAAAAAAATGGAGCACTATTGTTTTGTTTATTATGATTAGCGTTTCGGCTATTTCACAAAATAACACAGGTGCTATTAAAGTAAACCTAAGTGATAAAAAGACAAAAGAGTCTATTCCGTTTGCTAATGTAATTGTCTATAAAGGTAAAACACAAGTAGCAACAGGCACTACCGATATAGATGGTAACACGTTTATCAGGCATTTAGCCTTCGGCAAATACAATATAAAAGCAGTATATATAGGTTACAGTCTGCAACAGATAAATGATGTAAAAGTGGATAGCAATAAAACATCTTATATAACTATATCTTTATCTACTGATGGCGTTCAGTTAGATGCGGTAATGATTACAGAATATTACGCGCCTTTGAAAGATGCTGATACAAAATCTCGCGGCACTATTGACCGCGAAAACTTTCAGCACAAGGCTGCTAAAAAAATGAGTGGCGTATTACCTGCCCAGCCTAGTGTTGGTGCTACGAATGGATATAATAAATCACGATTACAGATAAGAGGTTCAAGAACTTATGATAAAAATGAATTTGTGGAAGGAGAAAGAACCACCACTAATTACGTGAATAATAATTCTAATTCTGAGGAATATGGTGCGTTTAAAGAAAATGGATTTCAAGTTGTAAGCAATCAACCGCTTTCAACTTTTGCCATTGACGTTGATGCAGCTTCCTATAGCAATACCCGCCGAATGCTTAACCAAGGTATATTGCCGCCAAAAGAGGCAATTCGTATAGAAGAGTTCATCAATTATTTTAAATATAATTATCCACTTCCTAAAGAGAATAAACCTTTTAGTATCTCTACCGAGTATGCTGTTTGCCCTTGGAATAAGGAGCATACTTTATTGCAAGTTGGCCTTAAAGGAAAAGAGTTAGATGCCAACATTTCCGTACCGAATAATTTAGTTTTCTTAATTGATGTCAGCGGCTCGATGTCAGATGAAGATAAGCTTCCACTTTTAAAAAGAGGTTTCAAATTATTGGCGAAACAATTACGCGAAGAAGATAAAATTTCTATTGTAGTGTATGCGGGTAACTCGGGCGTAGTGCTTAACGCAGTTAGCGGTAATGAAAAAGAAAAAATAAATAATGCGCTAGATAAATTAGAAGCCGGTGGATCTACCGCTGGTGGCGAAGGTATTAACCTAGCCTATAAATTAGCTGAAAAATATTTCATTAAAACTGGCAATAATCGGGTGATACTGGCAACCGATGGTGATTTTAATGTAGGCTTATCAAGCGAGAACGAATTAAAAACGTTGATAGAAGAAAAAAGAAGTCATGGTATTTATCTTTCTGTACTTGGCTTTGGACAGGGAAATATAAAAGATAATATAATGGAAACGCTTGCGGATAAAGGAAATGGTAACTACTACTATATAGATAATTTTATGGAAGCGCGTAAAGTATTGGTTTCCCAATTTGGCGGTACCATGTATACCATTGCCAAAGATGTAAAAATACAGGTGGAGTTTAATCCGGCAAAAGTTAAAGAGTATCGGTTAATTGGTTACGATAACCGTTTGCTGAATGCGGAGGATTTTAATGATGATAAAAAAGACGCAGGCGAATTAGGAGCCGGCCATTGTGTAACCGCCTTATATGAAATTATACCTGTGGGAAGCGCTGATAGTCAAACTAATATTGATGCATTAAAATATACAAAAGTAACAGCTGCACCAACAAACAACAGTGAAATAGCTACCATCAAGTTTCGGTATAAAGGCGTTAAGCAACAAGATACTATTTCTAAATTATTAGAAAAAGTTGTGCAAGATATTGTAGTGGATAAACCGTCGGTTAATTTTAAACTGGCTGCCGGTGTGGCAGAATTTGGCATGATGCTAAGAGGAAGCGAATACAAGGGCTTGAGTAATTTTAAAGAAGCGGTAGACCTTATTACGTTTGCAAAAGAAAATGATCTGGATGGGTATATAGCAGGCCTTATAGAAATGATAAAAATTGCGAAAGAAATGAGTGCGGCTGAGATAACAAAAAAATAAATAATGTTGTTGAGAAGTATAGCGAAGCAGTTTAATCTTTAGACTGCTTCGTTTTTTAAAATGTATGTTATTTAACTGAATTAATTACTTCGCCAATAAAAGCATCCGAATTAAAATTTTTATGCTGCGTTAATCCTAAACGAACCACTACTAATTTTTTAGAAGGAATTATAAAAACCCGTTGCCCTTCGTACCCATCCATATAAAACATATCGGTTGGTGCACTTGGGTAATCTCTTTTGGCAGGATCGTTTTTTGCACCTGCATTTAACCAGAATTGAAAACCATATTCGCCTTGCGGTGCCGATGTTGCAGGGGTAATACTTTGCTGTATCCAATCTTCTGTTAAGATGCGTTTGTTATTATAAATTCCTTTATTGAGATACAATAATCCAAAGCGCGTCCAATCTCTAGCAGTTGCATACATATAAGATGATCCTACAAACGTGCCTGATCCATCCGGTTCTAACACCGCACTATACATACCTAACGGATAGAACAAACTATCATACGGAAATGAATGATACATTTTTTCGCCTACTGCCTGCCTTATAATTCTTGATAATATATTGGTATTTCCGCTGGAGTAATAGAACACAGAACCCGGTTTATCTTTTAATTTATGCGAAGCGGTATAAGCACCCATGTCAGCTTTTTCAAACAACATTTTTGTAGCATCGCTACTTTTAGAATAATCTTCTACAAAATTTAAACCACTACTTTGCTGCAATAAATTTTTAAGTGTAATGGCATTACGGTTATCAGTAACGCTTTGCCACTGGGGTACAGGCGCAGGTTCGTTAATATGTAATTTTTCATTCTTCACTAAAATACCCATCATGGCGCTGGTAACACTTTTGGTCATGCTCCAACCTAATAGTTTGGTATCTTTTGTAAAACCTGTTGCATATTGTTCGGCTACAATTTTTCCGTCATACAAAACTAGTACGGCTCGTGTACGAATTGGCTTTGTAGTATCTTTTTCTATAAATATTTGTTGAATGGCGTGCTGTAATTTTTGCAGATTTATTTCATTCGGTAAACTATCGGTAAGCTTATTTCCCATAGGCCAAGCAATGATATCGGGGTCAATTTTTGGAATATGCCCTAATTGAAAATGCTGATTGCGTAGATCCTGTTCTGAAGTTTCGTTTACTAATGTAGTACCTAAACCTTTGCGGTAAATAGCTTTACATTTTGCAAAGCCAAATACAGTGGCTGTTACGGAAGAATCCATATAATTAACTTTAAAAGTACCCAACTTCATAGGAAAAAAACCAAGCTCTTGTGTTCGCACTTGTTCTTCGTTTCTATTTGCCAAAAATACCGCTGAACACATATTTTTAGCGCCATAACCACTAATAATGGGAAAGGAAATGCTGCAATAATAAATACCATATCCTAAGCCGACTATAAGTACAGTTAATAAAATTTGTTTAAGCGTTTTCATGTAAAATGTTTTAATAAATTTAGTAAAAATAAACAAGGGCGCAACTTCTGATCATTTTTAGTTGACTACCTTTAAGATCTTATAAATATATATGAGCAAATTATATTCTTTTACAAAAACACAGCTTATCAATGCATCCATAGATGAAGTTTGGGATTTTATGTCATCTCCGGTAAATCTTAAAAAGATAACACCTGATAAAATGAGTTTTGTTGTTACATCTGATACCCCAATCGATAAAATGTACCCTGGTATGATCATTGCTTATACCATAAAATTTGTTTTAGGTATAAAATTGAATTGGGTAACAGAAATAACGCATGTAGAACCAAAAAAATATTTTGCGGATGAACAGCGTTTTGGCCCTTATGCACTATGGCACCACAAGCATTTTTTAAAAGAAGTTAAAAAAGGCATTGAAATGACAGATATTGTGCATTATAAAATCCCTTTTGGATTTTTAGGAGATATAGCTAATATATTACTAGTTAAAAAACAACTAGCCTATATTTTTGATTATCGATATCAAAAGTTAGAAGAAATATTTAATAAGAGATAATATTTACAAATTACTACCATATTTTTTCACAAATTTGCAGTATGAATTTAGCACAAATGTTTACTGATCTTATAACTGTTCAGGGATTGATAAGCTTATTAACCTTAACCTTTTTTGAAATAGTTTTGGGTGTTGATAATATTATTTTCATTGCCATTATTGCCGATAAATTACCCGAAGCGCAAAGAGGCAAAGCACGAACGATAGGATTAGTTCTGGCTGTTTTTATACGCATTGCTTTACTATTTACTCTTAGTTATTTATCTTCTCAAAACCAACCTTTATTTAATATTGGCAATCATGGCATAACACTTCGGGATTTGATTTTTATGGCGGGCGGTATATTTTTATTGTATAAAACCGGTGGCGAAATATGGAATAAAATTAACGGCGAAGAAACCGAAGTGAACCCTACCACTAAAAAAGTAAACATTTCAAATATCATTATGCAAATTGTATTAATTGATATTGTTTTTTCTTTTGATTCTATTTTAACAGCTATTGTAATTTCTAAGAACCTTATTATTATGAGTACTGCTGTTGTGGCTGCCATGACGGTTATGGTTCTTTTCTCTAACGCTGTAGCCGAATTTATTAACCGTAACCCACGTGTAAAAATGCTGGCACTTACTTTTCTATTAGTAATTGCCCTACTACTAATTTTTGATTCCATCAAAACATTTACAGGCTTTGAAATAGAAAAAAGTTATGTGTATGTAGCGCTTGGTTTCTCGTTAGTAGTTGAACTGCTAAATATGTGGGAAGAAAAAAGAAGTAAGAAATTATAAAATCTTATCTGATCTTTTTAGCAGAAAGATAAACCACTTTTTTAGTCTCAAAAAAATCTTCTTTAAAATGATTTTTTAATTCGTTTATTCTAACCTTGTTGCCAAAGGGTTTTAGCTCCTTTTCTAACTCACCGCCTTTTAAATAAAAAATGCCGTTTTGTATGATATTGAAACTTTTTGGCGCAAATAATTTTCTAACCCAGCCAACAAACGGCGTTAACTCTGTAACAGCTCTGCTAATTACAAAATCAAACATATTAGTTATTTCTTCGGCACGAATTTGTTGCGCGGTTACATTTTTTAAACCTAAACCTTTGGCAACTTCTTTTACCACCGTGATTTTTTTGCCAATAGAATCTACTAAATGAAAATGCGCTTTTGGAAATAAAATAGCTAAGGGTATACCCGGAAAGCCGCCACCTGTACCTACATCAAGGATTTGTGTGCCATCGGCAAATGAAATAATTTTTGCAATACCAAGCGAATGCAAAACATGATGTAAGTAAAGTTGATCAATATCTTTACGCGATATGACATTAATTTTTTCATTCCACTCTTTATATAAAGGTTCTAATTGTATAAATTGTTTTTTTTGTTCGTCTGTTAAATCAGGGAAATAAGAAAAAATAAGTTCTGCGCTTTGCACGTTTTAAAAATCTTTATGTCGTTTAACAATCGTAAATAAAAAATCGCGCGCTCGGAAAAGCCTTGTTTTAACAGTGGCTACAGGTAGGTCTACTTTTTTAGCGATCTCTTCCATACTTAATTCTTTTAGGTAAAACATCTCTACTATCTCGCGATAATTAGGTTTTAGCTTTTCTATAATAAAACGTATACGTTCAATATTTTGCTTTCTGATAATGGTTTCTTCGGGATTTAAACCACTTCCCTTTATAAAGCTAGAAAGCTCTTCAGATCCTTCATCACCGTAAGGCTTATTTAAAGAAGTTACTCCTTTATGATCTTTATTCCTGCGTAAAAAATCTATTGCGTTGTTAGAGGCAATTTTAAACAGCCAGGTACTAAACGCATAGTTTGTAGAATACTGACTCAAATATTTAAACGCTTTAGCAAAGGCTTCAATGGTAAGGTCTTCCGCGTCATCTTTATGGTTGCCTATCATGCGCAGCAACATAAAATAGACAGGATCCCAATATCGTTTCATCAACTCCGCATACGCTTTTTGATCGTCTTGTTGCAAAGCACGCTCAACAAGTTTTATATCATGCAGCGCTTTGGGCGAAAAATTATTTTCTTCGTTTATCCTTTCCATTTAGTTGTGTTTGCATAACGTTTTTGCGTATGCCAGACAGGATATAAGAATAACAATAAAAACTCGAATAACAAAAGCCCGCCTAACAGGCCTTTTTCTTCTAATTTTTTAGCCGCTTTATTAAATACAATTAATTGTATAACACTTTTAATTACAAATACACCGGCTGTTATAACAACAAAATCAATGAAAAATAACGAAGCAATAAACAATGCGTAAAAAAGATAATTGCTTGCGTGCAAAACACCCAATCTATTTTTTGAAGAACCTGTGTACATGGTAGAAGTGCTTAAATGGCGCGCTTTTTGGCGATTCCATTCACTAAAATCTTTTGCAGGAATAGAATAGGTTAAACTATCTTTTGAAATAATTACACCCACATTTACTTGTGTTGCATTTTGATTAATAAATAAATCATCATCTCCCGAATTGATGTGATAATGCGTAGAGAAACCTTTATTCTTAAAAAACAGATCTTTTTTATAAGACAGGTTTCTGCCAACACCCATATAAGCTTTGTTATCTAAGGCTAAAGAAAGGTATTGAATAGCAATGGCAAACGTATCAAAACGTATAAGCTTGTTTAAGAAATTTTTCTCTGCACGATAAGGCCCGTAGCCAATAACAATTTCTTTTTCAGACGTGTAACCTTTCATCATTTCCCGTATCCAGTTTTCGCTTTGTGGATAGCAATCTCCATCGGTAAATAAAAGATGCTCGTACTTAGCGCCCTTAATACCCACCATTAAAGCAAATTTTTTACCGTGCTTGTAGTATTCGTCTTCTTTAATGGTAATGATGTGCAGATTAGGAAAAATTTTAGCGTACTCACGCAACACATCATCGGTGTTATCGCTGCTGCAATCGTTTACAACAATCACTTCAAATTTATGATAATCCTGACTTAAAAATTTAGGCAAAAATTCAGTTAAATTATCAGCTTCGTTTTTAGCACACATAATTATCGAAACCGGTGGTTGCTCATTATTTACAGATCTTGCGGCTTCTTTATAAAATGCAATCTTACCATATAAAAACAAATAAACTAATATTTGATGTAAAGCAACAAACGCAAAACTGGCTACCAGCCAAAAACCAACACAATGTAAATCTATAACAGGCATAATACGCAAAGTTACGCAGCCAAGCCTACACTATTTGTCTTACCTTTACAAAAATTAAACAAAGTAATTAACAATGCCTAAAGCGATTATTTTTGATATGGATGGGGTAATCATAGACTCTGAACCCCTTTGGCGACGGGCAATGGTGCGTGTTTTTAATGCAAGCGGCTTGCCTTTTACCGAAAATGATAGTCGGGTTACAACCGGAATGCGCATAGATCAGGTCATTTCTTTTTGGAATACTAAAACGCCATTTACCACCAACGAAGAGCAAGTAAAAAACAATATGGAAGATAATTTATGCGGATTAATTACTGCCGAAGGCAAACCCAAAAAGGGCCTACATCAAGCATTGGATTTAATTACGAGCGAAGGTTTAATTATTGCATTGGCAACTTCTTCTTCCAAAAAATTAATTACTTGTGTGCTGAATGTTTTAAAAATCGAACATTATTTTAAGCACATACAATCTGCCGAAGAATTAAATTACGGAAAACCCCATCCCGAAGTCTTTTTAAAATGTGCCGAAGCCATAAACGTAGCGCCCAATAATTGCTTAGTAATAGAAGATTCTTTAAACGGAATTATCTCTGCAAAAGCAGCGGGGATGAGCGTTATTGGCATTCCTGAAGAATTTAATATAAGTAATCCAAAATTTAGCATAGCAGATTTAACCTTACATTCTTTACTTGACATTAATTTAGAAACCCTCAAAAAGTTTTAGTCATTAAAATGAAATTTACCTTACAAAATAACGATCCATCATCAAAAGCGCGTGCAGGTTTATTAGAAACAGCGCATGGCATTATTGAGACACCCATTTTTATGCCTGTAGGAACGGCAGGTACTGTAAAAACCGTGCATCAACGCGAGTTGAAAGATGATATTAAAGCGCAAATTATTTTAGGAAATACCTACCATTTATATTTACGTCCGGGTATTGAAGTGCTAGAACAAGCAGGCGGCTTGCATAAATTTAATGGTTGGGATAAACCCATTCTTACCGATAGCGGCGGGTACCAAGTGTTTTCACTTTCTGCGCAACGTAAAATAACGGAAGAAGGTGCCACTTTTAAATCACACATTGACGGTTCTAAACACATGTTTTCGCCCGAGCGTGTTATGGATATTGAGCGTATTATTGGTGCAGATATTATGATGGCTTTTGATGAGTGTACACCGTATCCTTGCGATGTTGATTATGCGCGCAAATCTATGCACATGACGCATCGTTGGCTCGATCGTTGTATTGCTCGTTTTAACAACACGCCCGATAAATATGGGTATGAGCAAAATTTATTTCCTATTGTGCAAGGCAGTGTATACCCCGATTTACGTAAACAATCTGCTGAATATATTGCTTCTCGTAACTTAAATGGAAATGCTATTGGCGGACTCTCAGTTGGAGAACCTGCCGCAATGATGTATGAAATGACGGACATGGTTTGCCAAATTCTTCCAAAAGATAAACCGCGTTATTTAATGGGTGTTGGCACGCCTGCAAACATTTTAGAAAGTATTGCCCTTGGTGTTGATATGATGGATTGCGTAATGCCTACCCGTAATGCGCGCCATGGTTTGTTATTTACCCGCAACGGTATCATGAATATTAAAAACGAAAAATGGAAAAAAGATTTTTCAGCTCTCGATGTTGAAAGCGATTGTTTTGCAGACATACAATATAGCAAAGCATACTTACGCCATTTATTTACCTGCGATGAAATGTTGGGTATGCAAATTGCCAGCATACATAACCTTCATTTCTATTTGTGGTTAGTGGGACAAGCGCGTGAACAAATTATTGCCGGAACTTTCGCCAGTTGGAAAAACCAAATGGTGGTAAAGGTGTCTCAGCGCTTGTAATTTTTCTTATTCACTTCTGGAAGGATTAGGTTATTTTTAGTTGTAATACTAAATTTGTCTAAGTATGTAAGTTTCGGCTATTTATTCAGATTAAAATTACCTAACATTTAATAGGTTCTGAATTTGAAATCAGCTAAGCCAAACACATAAATTTTTATAAATTTACGCGTGCAAAAATCTATCCTGCTTTTTTTAATTAGTCTCAATAGCTTTTTGTTTTCTCAGCAAGGCGATAAAAACGATTTTTATGTACGTGCTGCCTTCAACTATGGCTTTATCATGCAGCAGCATAATAATATTGCGCATCTTGTTAACGGCAATATTAGCGGTTTCGAACTTAATTACGTAAGACCAACCTGCGGCAACAAAATGTGGCATTCAGAAAATAATTTTCCGGAGCGTGGTGCCGGTTTTTCTTTCTTTAATTTAGATAACCCAAAACAACTGGGTAATTTATATGCGTTTTATTTTTTTTATGACATCCCGTTAAGAAAAAAAGAAAAGCCATTTCGTTTATTTCTGCGTACCTGCGAGGGTTTGGCTTTTGCACCTGTGCATTTCGATCCGATAACCAATCATAAAAACAATGTATTAAGCAGCCCGGTTAATGCCTATGTAAATTTAAAATTTTACTGGCGTTGGCAAATTTGTAAACGTTTATATTGGGAGGCAGGCTTAAATTTTTCACACGCGTCCAATGGTAGGTTTGAAGTACCTAATTTAGGGCTTAACCTGGTTACATTAAATACAGGCTTTGTTTATAAAATCCTTACAAAAAATTCAACCTGCATAGCCGCTATTGATTCTACTACTAAAGTAAAAACTAAAAACGAATTATTATTTTGGGGCGCTATTGGTTTTAATCAGGTAGGCCAGCCCGATGGCAAGCGCTATACTGCACAAAGTTACTCGGCAACTTTTTATCATAACATACATAACACAAGTAAAATTGGTGCTGGCTTTGATGTGTATTATAATGCCGCTACCTGGCAACAATTAAAAGCAGATAGTGCGCACCTTAGCTCTAAACTGCAAAACATACAAGTAGGCGCAAAGGTTGCTTACGCTTACAACATTGGCAGATTAAGCCTTCCCTTAGAAATGGGTTATTATCTTTATACTAAAGATGGAAGCAATGGCCATTTTTTCCATCGCATAGGTATGCGCTATTATTTTAAAAATAATCTTGTAGCTATACTTACTTTAAAAACAAATTGGGCTGTTGCCAACTATTTTGAATTTGGTGTTGGCTATAAAGTTCCGTTAAAGAAAAAAATTAAATCATAATTATGCAGCAGTTAATAGAGTGTGTACCCAATTTTAGTGAAGGCTCTGACCTTAACCTAATAAAACAAATTACAAACGAAGTTGAAACCGTTGAAGGTGTACGCTTATTAAATGTAGATCCGGGCAAGGCAACAAACCGTACCGTGGTAACTTTTGTGGGCAGTCCGGAGGGGGTTATAGAAGCAGCTTTTAGAGCTATTAAAAAAGCAGGCGAGTTAATTGATATGAGCAAACATACAGGTGAACACCCACGCATGGGTGCAACCGATGTTTGTCCGTTAATACCTATTGCTAACATTAGCATGGAAGAAACAGCTAAGTGGGCACAAAAATTAGCTGAACGCGTTGGCAAAGAATTATCACTACCTGTTTATCTATACGAAGCTGCGCAGGCAGATAAAAAAAGAAATAACCTTTCTGTTATACGTGCAGGCGAGTACGAAGGCTTCTTTAAAAAGATAAAATTGCCTGAGTGGAAACCTGATTTTGGACCTGCGGAATTTGATGCGAAACGTGGCGCGACTGTTATTGGTGCAAGAGATTTTTTAGTAGCCTATAATGTAAACTTAAATACAACTTCTACACGTCGTGCAAACTCTATTGCGTTTGATGTGCGTGAAGCAGGACGTGTAAAAAGAGATGGAAACCCTATAACCGGTAAAATTGTAAATGATGCAAATAGCAAACCTATTTTTATTCCGGGAAGTTTAAAAAATGTAAAAGCAATTGGCTGGTATATTGAAGAGTATGGTGTTGCTCAAATTTCGATGAACCTTACCAACATTAATATAACACCTGTACATATTGCTTTTGATGAGGTTTGTAAAAAAGCCAATGAGCGCGGCATACGTGTTACAGGTTCTGAATTAGTGGGGTTAATTCCCTTAAAAGCTATGCTTGATGCCGGAAAATATTTTCTATTAAAACAACAACGTTCTATCGGCGTATCAGAAAAAGAATTGATAAAAATTGCTATAAAATCAATGGGTTTAGATGAGCTAGCTCCTTTTAAACCCGAAGAGCGTATTATAGAATACATGCTGCGTGATAAAGCCGACAGCAAATTAGTGGGCATGACTTTAGTAGATTTTGCTGATGAAACAGCAAGTGAAAGTCCTGCGCCGGGTGGGGGCTCTATTGCTGCTTATGTAGGCTCTTTAGGAGCTGCATTGGCAGCAATGGTGGCGAATTTATCATCACACAAAAAAGGTTGGGATGATAAATGGGAAGAGTTTAGTAAGTGGGCTGAAAAAGGAGAGCATTATAAAAATGAATTAGTAAAATTGGTTGACCAAGATACTGCGGCCTTTAATAAAATTATGACGGCCTTTGGATTACCTAAAGCAACCGAGGAAGAAAAAAATATCCGTACAAAAGCTATACAAGATGCAACCAAATTTGCTATTGAAATTCCGTTTAAAGTAATGAAAGTTTCTTCTGCAAGTATGGAGGTTATAAAAGCTATGGCAGAAATAGGTAATCCTAACTCGGTATCTGATGCTGGTGTTGGAGCGCTGTGTATGCGCAGTGCAGTTATGGGTGCCTTTATGAATGTGCGTATTAATGCCGCAGGCTATGATGATAAAACCTTTGTACATGATATAATTTTAAAAGGAAAAGAAATAGAAAAAAAAACTATTGCTTTAGAAACAGAGATACTTAAAATTGTGAATGATAAGATAGGTTTGTAAATGTGCGTTAAGGATGCCGCAAGAAAGCCTTTTGTAATCAAATAGCTTTACTGCGGGCAGCCTGACGGCTCAGGAGATTGCTTAACTTTTTTAGCAATGACGAAAAGCCGTAACGCCCAACTTAAAAATGCTACCCGATAATTTTGTACTTTTGATGTAAATAAAAATACATGGAAGAGAATAACCACGAAAATCAATTGAATATAGAGCTTAGCGAAGAAGTAGCAGAAGGAATTTATAGCAATTTAGCTATAATAACGCATTCGCCATCTGAGTTTGTAATTGATTTTGTCAAAATTATGCCCGGTATGCCTAAAGCGCGCGTTAAATCAAGAATACTACTAACGCCTCAGCACGCCAAACGCTTGATGATGGCGTTGAGTGAGAACCTAATGAAGTACGAGCAATTGCACGGGAAAATTAAGGAGGCAGACATAAACGCTTTGCCCTTAAACTTTGGTGGCCCGAAAGGTCAGGCTTAGTAGAACTTGATGAATATGCTTAAAAAGTATTCGGTATCTATTGTAAAATATACCAACACATTGCCTTTGCGTTATGGAATAAATAACAGCGAGGTTCTTGCGGAGATGGATCTTCAATTGGACATTCCAGCGGTATGCGCGCAAAAATTACTGGATGATAAAGTTGATATTGGCTTAATACCGGTGGCGGTTATTCCTTTATTGAAAGAGTACCATATCATCAGTAATTATTGCATTGGCAGCAATGAACGGGTTGATACGGTAAAGCTTTACAGCTATGTGCCTTTAGAGCAAATTAAAAATATTTACCTTGATTACCAATCGAGAACATCTAGTATGCTGGCAAAAGTTTTGTGTAAAAATTATTGGAATATAAATCCTGATTTTATAAACGCGGAAGCAGGTTTTGAAAGTAAAATTGCTCATAAAGATGCCGCAGTAGTTATTGGCGACAGGTGTTTTACTTTGAACGGAACATTTGAATTTGAATACGACCTGGCTTTTGAATGGAAAAAATTTACTGATCTTCCGTTTGTTTTTGCGGCTTGGGTCAGCAATAAAAAAATTGACCAAGACTTTATAGCCAAGCTGGAAAGTGCTATGAAATATGGTGTTGCACATACAGACGAGGCAATTAAAGAAGATAAATCTATTACTAATCGCACTATGATTAAAACATATCTTACGGAAAGAATTAATTATAATTTAGATGAAGCAAAGAAGAAATCGTTGCACCATTTTTTAGACTTGATTAAACAATTATAAAAGTTGATAAAATTAAAGTGGTATAAACCTGTTTTATTTTTTGCGGCAATTTTTTGTTGCGTTTATTTTTTGCAATTCTTTTTTTCATTTGGTATTAAACATAATCTAAATATAAAAGCGAGTTATGTTACAGCGCATAAAATAAATGCAAATGTTTTAGTGCTTGGTCCTTGTGAGCCTTTGTGGATGGTGGCTCCTGAGGTAATCACACGCAAAACCAAGCTAAGCTGTTATAATTTGGCTAATAGTCATAGCGATTTTGCCGATAATTATTTGCACCTGCATTTGTATTTAAAAAACAATAGAACGCCCTATTATTTACTGCTGTTTGTAACCCCGGAATCATTCGACACAACTTATAATACATTTTATTCGTATAGGTTTTCATCCTTTTTAAATGATAGCGTAATTGCCAATACCGTTAAAGAGTGTGATGCCGGTTTTTACCGATATACTTCTATACCTTTTATGAAATATGGTTATTATAGCCACCAAACATTGTTTAATGTTATGCAGGGTTGGAAACATTATTTAACCAAAAAAAACCTGCCTTATTACGCGGATGGTTTTGAGCCGCCGGCAAAAATTTTATGGGATAATCATTACGAAAACCTAAATAAGAAATATCCAAAAGGCTATTTTTTTAGTTGGGATACCTTACGTGAGAAATATCTTTATAAAATTCTATGGCTTTGTAAAAAAAAGGATATTAAGGTAATTATATATGAATCACCTATTTTACATGAAACAGCCGTAAATCAGCCAAATAGAGTCGATTTTTTAAAACAAATTAATTTTATAGCTAAAAACCTGCATTTTCAGTTTATTTCCTTTCAGGAGCTGCCTTTGGCTAAAAATAAAAAAAACTATATATCGCCTATGGTAACCACTTTACAGGGGTCTTACCTGTTTTCGGATACCTTGGGTGGATATTTGAATGAAATAATGAAAAAATAAATTTCAGAAAAGTTTCTGTGTTTTAAAAAAGCTGTTATATTTGCAGCCCGATAGAAAAAGTCGGGACGTTCTTTAGAAAAATTTACAATAAATACGCAGGTATTTAAGGTAATGATTCCGTAGCTCAGCCGGTAGAGCATTACACTTTTAATGTAAGGGTCCTGGGTTCGAATCCCAGCGGGATCACCTGGTGGGACTGGAGAGCAATATTCTCTCCAGTCCCATTTTTATTTTAGCTGTGTCCCCCACCAAATCGGCTAATCAGCGATATCAATTCCTTTTTTTTCTCCGTTCGATGCCAATCAATTTTCATAGCTACTAATGTAATAATTTGTTTCCTTTTAAATGATTAGTTCGTTTTAATTAATTACAGGAGTTAATTATTTTTAGTCTTAGATTTATAAAAAATATTTTTATATGACGATCAAGCAATTTGTTATTCAAAAAATTTATCCTCTTTTAATAAAATTTTTACGTTCAGAAAAGAGCCATCTTATTTTACAGAACAATAAAAATACAACACCGCTTTTTAGTTTTTATCAATTGAAAGCGATTACCATTAGCGGAACGGAATTTGATTATGCCACACTTAAAAGTAAAAAAGTATTATTGGTAAATACAGCTTCTGATTGTGGCTTTACACCACAATTTACAGCCTTACAAAAATTGAATGAGCAATTTGGTTCGCAGCTTGAAGTTATCGGCTTTCCGGCCAACGATTTTAAGGAACAGGAAAAAAATGATAATGAAGAAATAGCTGCATTTTGTCGGAAAAATTATGGCGTAACTTTTACCATGATGCAGAAAAGTAAGGTAATTAAAACATCACAACAAAATCCTGTATTTAGGTGGCTTACCCATGCTTCTTTAAATGGCTGGAATGATCATCAACCCAATTGGAATTTTTGTAAGTATTTAATTAATGAACAAGGCGTGCTTACACATTATTTCGGCCCATCTGTAGAGCCTATGAGTAAAGAAATTTTAAAAGCAATTAAAGCGTAATTTACCTTTAATAGATTACTTTCTTTAAATAAAAAGTACCAAAAGGAACAAGCGAAAGCAGAAAACAAATAGCCGATTTTTTGAAAGATAATTTTACGGCTACTATCATTAATATAAGTAAGAACATAAAGCCAACAAACAATACCCCATGCAGAGTGCCGGCAAAACGTACGCATTCAGCCATTTTAAAAATATACTTTAAAGGCATGGCTATCAATAATAAAAACAAATAACTGTACCCTTCCAACTTGCCAACCAGCAAAAACGCGTTTGTATATTTTTGGTTGGCGGTAAGGTTGTTTTCCAAAGGCTAATTATTTAATATTGAAAATAATTGGGAGTAAATTTTAAGATTGCTTGCGGTTGTTAAGCTCATCGCGTATTTTAGAAGCAAGCTCATACTGCTCATCTTCTAAAGCGGTTTGCAAAAGTGTTTTTAATTCTTCAGTAGATTTGCTGTGATATTCATTATCATCCCGGCCCGAAACATGCTCCTGCACTTCTTCGCCAGGCTCAGCATCATTATCTGAAGAAGATGGTAATGATTCATCTTCTAAAATAATACCGGCACTTGATAAAATAAATTCGTAAGTATAAATAGGACAAGCAAAACGAACAGCTAAAGCAATAGCATCACTGGTACGCGCATCTATTTCATAATCTTGCTGACTTGAATCGTTGCAAATAAGTTTGGCGTAAAAAATACCTTCTACTAAATTATAAATGATAACTTCGGTTACGTTTATGCTAAATGTTTCTGCAAAAGTTTTAAAAAGATCATGTGTAAGCGGACGACTAGGGGTCATTTTCTCCAACTCAATAGCAATGGCTTGTGCCTCAAAAGCACCTATAATAATTGGAAGCCTGCGTTTACCACTAACCTCGCCAAGTACTAAGGCGTATGCGCCCGTCTGCGTTTGGCTATAACTTAATCCAACAATATCTAAAGGTACTTTCTTCATTAAGTATTAGCCAACTAATTTAGTATTTTTTTAATTGTTAGCCTTTAATTTTTTAATGGCTTCGGTAAGTTTTGGTACAATTTCAAAAGCATCACCAATAATACCGTAATCTGCCGATTTAAAAAAAGGCGCGTCTTTATCGGAATTAATAACCACAATAGTTTTACTTCCGTTTACACCCGCTAAATGCTGAATGGCACCAGAAATACCTATAGCAATGTATAAATTTGGGCGAATGGCAATACCTGTTTGCCCAACATGCTCATGATGCGGGCGCCAGTGCATATCGGCAACGGGACGAGAACATGCCGTAGTTGCGCCAATCGCTTTAGCCAAATCATCAATCATACCCCAATTTTCAGGTCCTTTTAAACCACGACCGGCAGATACAACTAATTCTGCTTCCGGTAAAGGAATCATACCGGCGGTATCGGTAGTTTTAGTTTCTTTAATAATAATTTTAGAACTGATATTGGTTAAATCGACAGCAAAATCAATAACTTCGGCTTTGTTATCGGTTAATTTTATCGGAAAACTATTTGGTATTAAAGAGATGATCTTTATATCAGAATTAATGGTATAAATGGCAGTGGCTTTCCCTGAAAAAACATTCTTTTTTACTTCTAAAACATTTCCGTTTACAATAGGATAATCTACCGCGCCGGCCACTAAACCTGCTTTTAATTTAGCCGAAAGCCTTGGTGCAAGAGATTTGCCGGTAACATCAAACGAAGTGATGATAACTTTTGCGCCTTCTGCTTTAACTGCTTGTTCAATAGCCGCGCTTAAATAAACGGCATCATTATCTTTATATTGATCTCCTTTTACCATTAATACTTTTTTAACTCCGGCTTTGCCAATTTCTTCGGCTTGAGAAGCATCTGCGTTAAACGCAATGGCGGTGGCAGTTGTACCTAATTGGGTAGCAATTTGAGTGGCGTAATTAACAGCTTCCAGCGAAGCTTTTTTTACTTTTCCTTTGGCTATTTCTATATAAACAAGTACTGACATAACAATTTTTATTTTTATTTATAATCTTTTATCAAAACGGGTATTAAATTCTACACTTATATAACTTTAGCTTCTGTATGTAATAAATTTACAAGCTCTTCAACATTATTTGGATCAATGTACTTACAACTTATTCTTCCAGCTGTTAATGCAAATGATTTAATGTTGGTTAAAGGCGCATCTGTACTGGCTTCTACTACGGTTATAGTTTTGGTACGTGCCGCCATAATGCCGCGCATGTTAGGTATACGTTGTTCTGCCATGCCTTTAGAGCAGGATATAACCAGCGGAGTAGGGCATTCTACAACCTGTGTGCCTCCGTCAATATCGTGTTCGATAGTGGTGGTATTACCATTCATCTCTAATTTAGTAGCTAAGGATACGAAAGGAAAATCAAGCAAACCGCCAATCATTCCGCCAACCGAAGAACCATTGTAATTGATGGTTTCTTTGCCAACTAAAA
Source organism: Bacteroidia bacterium (assembly GCA_038206945.1). Taxonomy (GTDB): domain Bacteria; phylum Bacteroidota; class Bacteroidia; order B-17B0; family Aurantibacillaceae; genus PALSA-968. Next base: position 104,787 of record JBBRAG010000003.1, read on the forward strand.
TAAGATCGTAAGCATTATCCTTTGCGTATTTAGCAATTTGCTCGGCCACAAAAAAAGAATCAGGGCTTTCTGCATTTACCCTAACAGCATCATCGGCACCCAGCGCAAAGCCTTTACGAATAGTTGCTTCACTTTCTACTAAACCAACGTGAAAAAGAGTTACACCCGTTGCTTTACCGGCTTCTTTTAATTCAAGTGCTTTTACTAAGGCATACCACTCATCATAGGGGTTAATGATAAACTGCACGCCTGCGGTGTTAAATTTAGTGTCGTTATCACTAAAGGTAATTTTAGTGGTTGTATCGGGCACATTACTTATAGCTACTAATATTTTCATTTTTAAAAAGATTAAACGAGGCGCAAATTTAATCAAATACAGGTTGCATACAAATCATAATCGTAATCAACCAAAAAATATTAATTCATCTTAAAAGATAAGACATTGGGGGTTAAAAAAGGTTAAACACTTTGATAACCTTAAGGGATAAATAACTTTGTAAGTTGGCATGGCTAGGCAGAGTATAACCTTTATTACAATTATAGTTTCTATAGCGCTTATAGCCTTGGTAGCCATACAGATATTCTGGATAAAAAACGCTGTACAATTAAAAAAAGATGAATTTAGGCGCGATGTTTTTGAAGCCTTAATAAATGTAGTAGATAAGCTTGAAAAGCTTACAAATGCAGAAAAGGTTAGAAAAAAAATAAAATTATACAAGCACGGTATTGCGCAAAGAATACCGGGCAGCCGCTTATCTAAAGAAGAAATTAAAGTTAAGATCTTAGAGGAAATTTCTATCGATTCTAACGGGGTAATTACCAGTTCTATAAAAGAACGCCAGTATGATGGAGATTCTATGAATAATTTAATAGATTTTCCGATGGAGTTTGGCGATAAAGGCTCTGATTATGAAAAACTTAAATCTGAACTGGTTGAGAAACGTGCAGAAATGTTCAGCGACTTATTTGATGAGCTTATCAGCATCAACATTTATAAAGAATATAAACCAGGTATTGATACGCTTGTTTTAGATTCTTTATTAAAGAGCGAGTTTCGCCTTAAAAGTATATATGCCGCATTTACCGCAAAAGTGCACCCGCCGCAAAAAGAAGATAGCCTACTATTTGAAAACCTTAAAGGCGGGCAGGATAAACCGTCTGGCGCGCGCAGGCATCGCCTTATCAGTGTAGACCCCGATAAACACATTTTTAGGGTAAATTTATCGCCAAACAACATATTTGTTGTGCCGCTTTACCTAACGCTTCAGTTTCCCGACGAGCAAAATTACCTTTTAAGTACTATGTGGCTTACGCTCTCCGTCTCGGCCATTATAATTTTATCGTTGGTAATGGCGTTTTTTTATACCATTACTACCATTAGCAAACAAAAAAAATATACGGAGATTAAAAATGATTTTATAAATAATATGACGCATGAATTTAAAACACCCATATCTACTATTGCCCTTGCAGGAGAAATGTTGGCCGACCATACCATTAGCAAAACTCCCGAAAACATAGATCGTTTCACAAAAATGATACGCGAAGAAAATAAAAGGCTGGGTGTTTTAGTAGAAAGTATTTTACAAACCGCCGTGCTTGATAAAGGAGATTTTAAACTGCAACTTACTTCCCTAAACCTGCATGAATTAATACAATCTGCCGTAGAAAAAATTCATTTACAGATAAATAAAAATAATGGAAATTTAAAAACAAATCTGTTGGCTGAAAATCCCATTATTTTAGCAGATAAGGTACATATTACCAATATTATTTTAAATTTGCTCGATAACGCTATTAAATACTCTAAAGATATACCCGATATCATTATAACAACCCAAAATAATTTAGATGGCATAGTTTTTGCAGTAGAGGATGCGGGTATTGGCATCAGTAAAGAAAATGCAAAAAAAATATTCGATCAATTTTATCGCGTGTCAACAGGAAATATACATAATATAAAAGGTTTCGGGCTTGGCTTAAGCTATGTAAAAGCTATAGTTACCAAACACGGTGGGCAAATATCAATAGATAGTGAACCAGGTAAAGGAAGCACATTTAAAATATTTATTCCCTTTAAAGCAGAAAACATAAATTAACCCAAAAATAAAACAAACAATATGAGCACCGAAAAAATAAAAATCCTTTTAGCCGAAGACGATCCTAATTTAGGTCTATTATTAGAAGAATATCTACAAGCAAAAGGCTATGTGGTAACGCTGGCCGTTAACGGCAAAGAAGGATTTGATATGTTTTGTAAACATAGTTTCGATTTATGTCTGCTGGATGTAATGATGCCCTTAAAAGATGGTTTTACGTTGGCAAAAGAAATACGGGTAAGCAATAAACAAGTGCCTATCATTTTTTTAACGGCTAAATCAATGAAAGAAGATACCATTGAAGGTTTTGCCGCCGGTGGAGATGATTATATTACCAAACCTTTTAGTATGGAAGAATTGCTTGCCCGAATACAAGCTATTTTACGCCGAAGCATGAAAGCAATGGTTCTAGAAAACACGCAATCTGAATTTATTATTGGTAAATACAAGTTTAATACAGAAACCCAATTGCTAAAAGGCGGAAGCGAAGATGTAAAATTAACTACCAAAGAAGGGCAGTTATTGCGCTTATTAGCCATTAATAAAAATGATGTATTAGACCGATCTTTTGCTTTAAAAACAATTTGGCATGATGATAATTATTTTAACAGCCGTAGTATGGATGTTTACATTACCAAATTGCGTAAATATTTAAAACAAGATGCAGCCGTAGAAATTGTAAACGTACACGGTAAAGGCTTTAAATTATTAGTTACTGTAGAGCAGCACTAAATAAAGCAATACACCTATTTTCAGCAGCACGCATTTTTTTTGCGTGCTGTGGCGTTTTATCTTTATAACCGCAAAGATGTAATAATCCATGCGCTATTACCCGTAGTAATTCATCTTCAAAAGGTACATGTAGTTTTGATGCGTTTTCTGCAACGCGCTCTGTGCTTATATAAATCTCGCCCGTTAAATGGTCGGGGGCAGAGTAATCAAACGTAATAATATCGGTGTAGGTATTATGTTTTAAAAATTTTTGGTTTATTTCCAGCAGCTCGTTATCCGAGCAAAAATTATAGGAAAGATATTTAATTACTTTTTTTTCAGAACAAACAATGGCGCTTAACCATGTTTTTAGTTTTTGCCTGGCGGGGAGTTTTGTTTTTATAGTGGCATTAAAAGTAATAGCCACCTTGTTAGTTGAGGTTAAACGAAAGCAATACTGTTTTTTCTTCGTTTAAAAACTCCAATTTATCAGAAAGCATTTTCATAATTAAGATACCGCGACCAGCGTGTTCAGGATTTTCTGGTTTGGTAGGGTCTGTTACGTTAGCCATATCAAAGCCAATACCCTCATCGGTAACGGCAAACGTTATTTCTTCTTTAGAAGAGTGGTAAGAAAGTTGTACGTTCTTATCGGGGTTGTGTTTATTGCCATGGGCAATAGCATTATCAACCGCTTCGGTAACGGCCAATAAAATATTGCCGAATTTTTTTTCGCTTATTTTTAACTGCTCGCAAACATTAACCACCACATGCTCTACAGCGCTTTCGGGGTTGTTTTTAGAAGTAATATGTATCTTTTTATCTATCAGCAAGCTCATTTTAAGAGGTAAAAACAAACATTTATACGCCTAAAATTGATAAAGGTTACATTTATTTTTAATTTTTTAATGAGGAGGGTTTTTTATTCCTAATACTTAATTTTTTCAGGATCTTTTGAGATGATGAAATAATAAAGTATGATGATTATTTGCGTTAGGGATTGGAGGGAAAATCCTTTTATTTTTTTTCAATAAAAGATTACACCGTAAAGCCCGGCGGCGCAGATATATGTAGATATAAAAATAATGACGCACGCCGAAACGCCCAAAGCTCAATACCCGTATTTATTTTTCCAGAGGCCTTTTAGGAAATTTCGTAGCTCGTTTTCCCTTGGGTTGTTACCGGGGTTGTAGAATTTTGTGTTGCTTATTTCTTGGGGTAAAAACTCTTGCTCGGTAAAATTTTGCTGGTAAGAATGGGCGTATTTATAATCTTTTCCGTAATTAAGATCTTTCATTAATTTGGTTGGCGCATTGCGCAAATGCAGTGGCACGGGCATGTTTGGCTTTTCTTTAACCATACTCATAGCCATATTTATAGCCTCGTAACTAGCATTGCTTTTAGGCGAAGTTGCCAAATACGTAGCGCATTGCGAGAGAATAATTCTTCCTTCGGGATAGCCAATTACGTTAACAGCCTGGAAACAATTATTGGCAATAACCAGTGCAGTTGGGTTTGCGTTGCCAATATCTTCTGAAGCCAAAATTAATAAGCGGCGTGCGATGAATTTAATATCTTCTCCACCATCAATCATGCGGGCAAGCCAGTAGACGGCGGCGTTTGGATCACTGCCACGAATGGATTTTATAAAAGCAGAAATAATGTCGTAATGCATTTCGCCGCCTTTATCATACATCGCCATATTATTAGTAAGGCTTTCTTTGGCAAGTTCATCGGTAATAACAATGTTTTCTAATTCGGCGGCATTAACCACTATTTCCAAGGCGTTTAAAAGTTTACGTGCATCTCCACCCGAAACACGCAACAAAAACTCAGTTTCTTTTAATTCGATATTTTTTAGCTTTAAAAACTCATCTTTTTTAATGGCTTGCGCAAGCAAATCTTTTAATTCGGTTTTGGTGAGATGTTCTAAAACAAAAACCTGGCAACGAGATAGCAATGCGGGAATGACCTCGAAAGAAGGGTTTTCTGTTGTAGCGCCAATTAAGGTAACCACGCCTTTTTCCACAGCGCCTAATAAAGAATCTTGTTGAGATTTACTAAAACGATGTATCTCATCAATAAACATAACGGGTTTGTTTTGGCCAAAAAAATGCTGGTTTTGCGCTTTTTCAATTATTTCGCGTACATCTTTTACACCCGAGTTTACGGCACTTAGTGTATAAAATGGCCGCTTTAGCATGTGGGAAATAATATTAGCAAGGGTAGTTTTTCCAACTCCGGGTGGACCCCAAAATATCATAGACGGGAGTAAACCTTGCTCAATTGCGCGACGCAATGGTTTACCGGGCGCAATAAGATGCGTTTGTCCGGCATAATCATCTAAATTTTGTGGCCGCATACGTTCGGCCAAAGGCGTATTCATCTTAAAAATGTATAAAATCTATTCTTGTTGAAAACTATACAAAAAAGCAATCCGCTAATAAATTATTTTTGTAAAAATTATAAAATGATGTTAAAAACAAAATCAATACTTGCAGCAGCTACTTGCATACTTGCGTTTAGCTTCCTTTCTTTTAAAGGAGATAAAGACGTGTTAAATAAAAAGATTTATACGTTGCAGGTTAATGAAATGAAAGATGGCCAGCCAAAGTCGAAAAAACCAATGGAGGATGAACTTGAATTTAAAGACGGCAAAGTATTTAGCAATATTTTATTTGATAAGCATGAGTTTAAATGGATAAAATATAAAATTACCAAAGACAGCACATACGATGATGAAGGCGAACAGAAAAAATGGATAGAAGCCATAGCATCTTCTACCAACGATAAAGATGAAACTATTGTAATGACTATTAAAGTAGATAATTTTGATGTAGATGGAAGCTTTAAACTTACTAAACATGATGTGCCAAAAAAGCTATATGATTTTATTGGCAAAGAAAAAGTTAAAAAGAAATAATTGTAAGGTTTAAGTTTTTTATCCGTCTATTACTATATAAAAACTAAAACGATGAAAAAATTAAACATAAAAGCAACCCTGGTATTAGTGGTTGCTTTTTTTATAAATGCCTGTGCCGAACAAAGTAAACAAACAGAAAAACCAAACATGACCCACTCAAACCCATTAACCGCAACACCCAGTACTAATGCCACCGATACCGCAACTTTTGGAGCAGGTTGTTTTTGGTGCGTAGAGGCTGTTTTTCAGGAAATGAAAGGTGTTATAAAAGTAACATCTGGTTATAGCGGCGGCACAATTAAAAACCCGGCGTATAAAGAAGTTTGTAATGGCACAACCGGCCATGCCGAAGTGTGTCAAATAGTTTATAACCCAAAAGAAGTTTCTTATAAAGAATTACTGGAAGCCTTTTGGCAAACGCACGATCCTACTACACTTAACCGCCAAGGTAATGATGCGGGTACACAATACCGTTCGGTTATTTTTTATCATAATAATGAGCAAAAACAATTGGCCGAAAAATATAAAGAAGAGTTAAATAAATCGGAAGCCTTTAGGACACCTATTGTTACTGCAATTGATCCTATCGGTCCCTTTTATGCAGCAGAAGATTATCATCAAAACTATTACAACCAAAATGGGGATGCGCCTTATTGCCAATATATCATTAAACCAAAAGTAGATAAATTCAGGAAGGTTTTTCACGACAAACTGAAGTAGATTTAAGATTTTAAATAGATTTTTTATAGGCTATTCCCTTATATTTACGCCGCATATTAATTAACCAAGTGCGTAATGAGAAAAATTTTTGTAGCCGGAATTGGTACCGATGTTGGCAAAACAATTGTTTGTGCAGTTTTAACTCAGGCCCTTAAAGCCGATTATTGGAAACCTATACAAACGGGTACCGAGTTTGACAATGATACAGATCGTGTAAAAAAATTGGTATGCAATACTATCACGGTTTTTCATAAAGAAAGTTGTTCGTTTAAAGCTTCTATGGCACCTTATGCAGCCGCTAAAGCAGAAAGTTCATTTTTAGATTTTGAAAAGATAACGCTTCCTAAAACTACCAATACATTAATTATAGAAGGCGCGGGGGGGTTGTTAGTGCCTTTAACAGAAAAACATTTTGTAATAGACCTGATAAAAAAGTTTGAAGCAGAAACAGTTTTAGTCGTACAAAATTATCTTGGCAGTATTAATCACACCTTGCTTTCAATTGAAGTTTTAAAAAATCGTAACATTCCAATACTTGGTATCATCATAAGCGGCGTACCCAATGTCTCATCAGAAGAGATTATTTTTCAGCAAAGCGGATTAAAACTTTTAGGGCGTGTGCATAAAGAAATAAATTTTACACCCGATGTAATTAAAAAATATGAGTCTGTTTTTGCACATATTTAATAATGGAAAGTAACTGGCAAAAAAAAGATGCTGATTATGTGTGGCACCCGTTTACACACTTAAAATATGCCGAAACACCTATAAACATTGTACGTTCTGAAGGTTCTTATTATTTTGATGAACAAGGTAATAAATATATCGATGGTATTTCTTCGTGGTGGGTTAACCTGCACGGACATTCACATCCATACATAGCTAAAAAAGTTTTTGAACAGTTAAGTACAAACGCGCATAGTATTTTCAGTGGTTTTACACATCTGGGTGCCATACAACTTGCTGAACGCTTGTTGAAACACCTTCCAACAAATTTTTCTAAAGTTTTTTTTAGTGATAACGGTTCCACATCGGTAGAGGTCGCGCTAAAAATGTCATTACAATTCTGGCATAATCAAAACAAACTTCGTACAAAAATAATTGCTTTTGAAAACGCTTACCACGGCGATACCTTTGGCAGTATGAGTGTTAGCGAACGAAATGTTTTTACAAGCGCTTTTTCTCCATTATTATTTGAGGTCCTTCGCTTACCCGTTCCTACAAAACAAAATTTTGAAGAAGTAAAACAAACGCTACACAGTTTTATAAAAACAGAAAATGCATGCGCTTTTATATTTGAACCACTTATATTAGGTGCAAGCGGCTCTATGCAAATCTATAATGCCGGTTTTTTAGATGAGTTGGTTTCTATCTGCAAACACCATAAGGTAATTACCATTGCAGATGAAGTAATGACGGGTTTTTACCGTACTGGTAAATTTTTCGCTATTGATTATTTAAGCAACAAACCTGATATTATTTGTTTAAGCAAAGGTATTACCGGCGGTGTAATGCCGCTTGGAGTAACTTGTTGCGCACAATTTATTTATGATGCTTATATAAGTGCTGATAAACATAAAACATTCTTTCACGGCCATAGCTATACGGCAAACCCAACAGCTTGCGCAGCCGCACTGGCAAGTATGGATCTTTTAGAAAGAGATGAAACACTAAAAAACATTCAACAAATTGATGCATCACATGCCGTATTTAAAGCAAAAATAAAATCGCATAAAAATATTCTTTCTGTAAGAAATTTAGGAACCATCATTGCCATAGAAATTAAAACACCACAAAAAAGTGACTATCTAAATAATCTGGCCGAAAAAATTTCTTCGTATTTTATTCAACGTGGTATTTTGCTTCGTCCATTGGGCAATGTGCTTTATATTCTTCCACCTTATTGTATTTCGCAAAGCGATTTAAATTATATTTATACCTGTATTGAAATTTTTTTAAATACGGAAGTTTAAAAACATGAACCTCAACAATAAAAAAGATATAGTTTTTTTAGTGTTAGCAGGTTTTTTTATTACAAACGCCATCGTTGCCGAATTAATTGGCGGTAAATTGGTTATGTTCTTCGGTACCTTTACCCAAAGCGTTGGCATTGTGTTATGGCCTGTTGTATTTATCCTAACAGACATTGTAAATGAATTTTACGGACAAAGCGGCGTAAAAAAATTATCCTACATAACACTTTGTTTAATTGCCTTTACCTTCGTATATCTTTTCATTTGTATGCAAATTCCGGCTGTTTCTTTCTCACCCGTATCTGATGAAAATTTTAAAAAAGTATTCGGTCAATCTATGTATATCATGCTCGGCAGTATGGTAGCATTTATGGTTTCGCAATTGGTAGATAGTGGCGTTTTTTGGATGCTTCGTAACCGTACCGGCAAAAAAATGATCTGGTTGCGTTCTACCGGTAGCACGGTTGTAAGCCAATTGGTAGATACATTTATTGTACAATTTATAGCCTTTGTTATTCCAGGTGTATGGACGATGGAAATATTTTTAAGAAACGCTTCTTATGGCTATGTATTTAAATTACTTACCGCCATTGCCGTTATACCACTTATTTATTTAGTACATTTTTTTATAGATAAATACCTTGGTGAAGAAACATCCGAGGAAATGGTACAGCATACGGCCGAAAAAAACCTACACCATCCCGTAAAAAAATAGTTGGCGTTTCGGTTGATTACAACCTTCGGGCTGCCTGCAGTAAAGCTTTTTAAGGGTACTTAAAAAGGCTTTCTTGCTGCATCCCTAACGCAAATACAACAAGTACGTCATTCCGAACTTATTTCGGAATCTCATAAGATGCGGAAACAAGTTCAGCATGACAAACAAAAGAACAATAAAAAAGCCTCATGTTTTCACACGAGGCTTTCAGCTTCTAATTATAAAATCTAATCATTTAGCTTAAGTACAGCCATAAATGCGCTTTGAGGAATTTCTACATTACCCACCTGCTTCATTTTCTTTTTACCTTCTTTTTGTTTTTCTAACAATTTACGTTTACGCGAAATATCTCCGCCATAACATTTTGCCGTTACATCTTTACGTATCGCTCTAATGGTTTCTCTCGAAATAATTTTAGCGCCAATAGCAGCCTGTATAGGTATCTCAAACTGTTGTCTTGGTATTAACTCTTTCAGTTTCTCACAAATCTTTTTACCAAACTCATGCGCATTACTTCTGTGTATCAACGCAGATAATGCATCTACTTGTTCTGAGTTTAATAAAATATCAAGCTTCACTAAATCAGATGTGCGCATGCCAATACGGTGGTAATCAAACGAAGCATACCCTTTAGAAATTGATTTTAAACGATCATAAAAATCAAATACAATCTCGCCTAAAGGCATTTCAAAAAGTAATTCTACCCTATCGGCAGTCAGGTAATTCTGACCAACAATTTGTCCGCGTTTTTCAATACACAAACTCATTACAGGCCCAATAAATTCAGATTTTGTAATGATGGCCGCTTTAATATAAGGCTCTTCAATATAATCAATTCGTCCCGGATCGGGCAGATCGCTTGGGTTATTTACCACAACAACATCGCCATTTGTAAGGTAAGATAAGTATGATACGTTGGGCACGGTAGTAATAACCGTCATGTTAAACTCACGCTCTAATCGCTCTTGCACAATTTCCATGTGCAACATGCCCAAAAAACCGCAACGGAAGCCAAAGCCAAGCGCAGCACTACTTTCGGGCTCCCAGGTAAGTGAGGCATCGTTTAGCTGCAGTTTTTCCATGCTATAACGCAACTCTTCGTAATCGTCGGTATCAACCGGATAAATACCTGCAAATACCATTGGTTTTACATCTTCAAAACCTTGTATGCCTTCCGGACAAGGATTTGCAACCGTAGTAATGGTATCGCCAACTTTTACTTCTTTAGCTTCTTTAATTCCGGAAATGATATAGCCCACATCGCCTGTAAACACTCTATCGCGAGGCTCTTGCTTTAAACGAAGTACACCAACTTCATCGGCATTATATTCGTGGCCGGTGTTTACAAATTTAATTTTATCTCCTTTTTTAATAGAGCCGTTGTAAATGCGGAAATAAGCAATAATGCCTCTAAATGAATTAAAAACAGAATCGAAAATTAAGGCTTGCAATGGTGCGTTTTCATCTCCTTTTGGAGACGGAATGCGCGCTACAATTTGCTCCAAAATTTCGTGTACGCCCCTACCGGTTTTACCTGAGGCCGACATAATATCTTCGCGTTTGCAACCTAATAAATCTACAATTTGATCTTTAACTAATTCAGGCTCTGCGCTTGGTAAATCTATTTTATTAAGAATAGGAATGATGGTTAAATCATGTTCTAAAGCCAAATACAAATTAGAAATTGTTTGTGCTTGTATACCTTGCGCAGCATCTACAATAAGCAAAGCACCTTCGCAGGCCGCGATAGATCGAGAAACTTCGTAGCTAAAATCAACGTGACCAGGCGTATCAATTAAATTAAAAACGTATTTCTGTCCGTTTAATTCATAATCCATTTGTATAGCATGACTCTTAATCGTAATACCACGCTCTTTTTCTAAATCCATGTCATCAAGCACCTGCGCCTGCATTTCTCGTTTAGAAATAGTGTTGGTGTATTCTAATAATCTATCGGCCAAGGTAGATTTTCCGTGATCAATATGTGCAATAATGCAAAAGTTACGAATCTGTTTCATTTGTTGTAGTAATTTGCTTAATGGTAAAATGAAACTTACATACGTTCGTTTCATGTATCAATTAAGTGCGCAAAGATAGTAAAATCAAGCGGTTTACTTAACAGCTGCTTTTTTGGCGTTAATACCTTCTACCACTTTCTGTTGGTTGGCAACATCCATTTTTTTTGTCTCGATAGCTTTTTTGTTTGCCTCTATTTGTTCGTTAGCTTTTTTAATTTTTTGGTTGTAGTTGGTTACATCATCTGCTAAACCTCTATTTTCTTTTTCTAAATCAGCTTGCTTATCCTGGTGATTTGCTAATACTTTTGAAGCAGATTTTATTTGATCGTCAAGGTCTTCTTTAGTGATTTTAACAGCAAAATCGTGCATCATTTTTTTTATGTACTCAAATTTATCTTTGTGTTCGGATGAATTTAAGTAGGCTCCTCCCAAATCGTAAGCCGCAGTAAGTGTAACCATTTTATCGGTTTTTTGAAACACAACTTTAGAGTACACATCAACGGTATTGTTACCCATTTGCTTAAACAATACGTTATCAAAAAAGTATTCGTCACTTTTATCACCACTTTTATCATAGCCATAATCTTTCATCAGGCTTTTCCATTCTTTTTCAACCATACCCGCATCGGTTACGTATAAATTGACCGATAATGCGTTGTGACTTCCGTTATTAAAACTTTCGTTAGATTCTCTGATTTTAACGTCTTGTGCAAAAATTTGTAATGATGCGATGGCAATTGCCAGTGTAAGGATTTGTTTTTTCATATTAAAAGATTTAATTATCAGATAAATGTATCAAAAAGAAATTAAAAAGGAAAGAAATTAACCTTTGGGTTGGCTCATTTCTTTCAAACGTTCTTCTAAAGAAACAGGATCTTTTATAAGAACTTCCCGCGCTTTAGAGCCTTCAAAGGTGCCTACAATTCCTGCGGCTTCTAACTGATCTATAATTCTACCGGCACGGTTATAACCCAATTTTAATTTTCGTTGCAACAAAGAGGCAGAACCTTGTTGGTGTTGCACAATTACTCTTGCTGCATCATCAAACATTTTATCACGTTCGCTCAGGTCAATATCGGAAACACCTTCCGCGTTTTCATCAATGTATTCAGGTAAAATATACGCGCTAGCGTAACCACGTTGCGAGCCAATAAACTCAGTAATTTTTTCGATCTCGGGTGTATCAACAAAAGCACATTGTATGCGTATTAAATCATTACCGGTACTCAATAACATATCTCCTTTACCAATTAATTGCTCGGCACCGCCGGCATCTAAAATAGTGCGACTATCAATTTTAGAGCTTACTCTAAATGCAATACGCGCCGGGAAATTAGCTTTAATAACACCGGTGATAATATTTACACTCGGGCGTTGTGTAGCAATAATTAAGTGAATACCTACAGCCCTTGCCAACTGTGCAATACGGGCAATTGGCATTTCAACTTCTTTGCCTGCCGTCATAATTAAATCGGCAAACTCATCAACAACAACAATTATATAAGGAAGAAATTTATGACCATCGTTTGGATTTAATTTTCTGCCGACAAACTTAGTATTATACTCTTTTAAGTTACGCACCTGTGCATCTTGCAGCAAGGCATAACGGTTATCCATTTCAATACAAAGCGAGTTTAATGTATGTACAACCTTAGTGTTATCAGTAATGATAGCCTCTTCGGAGTTTGGAAGTTTAGCTAAGTAGTGACGCTCGATCTTATTATACAACGTAAGCTCAACTTTTTTAGGATCTATCAGTACAAATTTTATTTGCGAAGGATGTTTTTTATAGAGCAAAGAAACAAGTACTGCGTTTAATCCAACGGATTTACCTTGTCCGGTTGCACCCGCCATCAGCAAGTGAGGCATTTTGGCTAAATCGGCAATAAAGGTTTCGTTACTAATTGTTTTACCAAGAGCGATGGGTAAATCAAAGGTTGTGTTTTGAAATTTTTCGGTGGCTAAAATGTTGCGCATCGGCACCATTTCAGGGTTTTGATTTGGAACTTCTATACCAATAGTACCTCTGCCCGGTATGGGCGCAATAATACGAATACCAAGCGCAGCGAGATTTAGTGCAATATCATCTTCTAAGTTTTTAATTTTAGATATACGTACACCTGCAGCAGGAACAATTTCGTAAAGTGTAACTGTGGGTCCAATGGTTGCTTTTATTTTATCAATCTCGATGCCATAATTACGCAGGGTAGAGATAATTTTATCTTTGTTAGAATTTAATTCTTCTTGATTAATGGTGGTTTCTACATTCCCGTAATCATTCAATAAACCAAGGTGTGGCATTTGGTAAGAACCTAAGTCTAACGTGGGGTCATACTCTCCAAATTGTTCTACAATTTTTTGTGCAAGTACATCAGTATCAACTAATACAGGAGGTTCAAACTTAACGGGTTCAATTTCTAAATCAACTAATTCGTTTTTTTTTTCGTCCTCTTTTTTGTCAGAGACTTCTAAAATAATTTCATCATTGTCAATTTCATCAACTGTTTTTTCTTCGGATAATTTTTCATAAACAAATTTGGTGTTGTTTTTAATTTCGGGTTGAGGAGTTTCTATAATTGGTTCAACCAAAGGTGCAATCGCTTCTTCTGTTAAAACTTCTTTCTTTTTAAATTTAAAAATGATGAAGATAAAACCTGTGAAACTTAGTGCCAGCAAAGCAAGCAAGCCAACACCACCAATTAAAGATTGTAGTGTTGTGCTGATAATGTAACCGAAACCGCCACCAAGAAAAAGCAACTTATCACTAAAAATAAAACCTAGCGTTAATGACACCCAAACCACAATAAACACTGCTTTTGCCCATAAGTTTGCACTAATAGAAATATTGCGTTGAAATGCTTTTGCAATTCCGCCTAATAATAATAATGGGACAAACAAAAAAGAAGAAACGCCAAACCATTTGTACATAAACAAATGAGAAAGTAAAGCGCCCATTTTACCAAACCAATTTTGCACGCGCACTTCGGGAACGAAAAGGTAAGAGGAAGGACCCATAATTTTATCTTGGTCTGCCTGCCAGGTAAAAATATAAGAGGCACAGGCAACACCAATATAAACAGCGGCAAAAATGTAAAACAAGCCTATAATACGCTGCGTTTGTTCTGCTTTATAAAATGTAATAATGCTTTTAACTCTGTCTAAAAGGCTTATAGAATTAGCGGTTTTAGGCTTTTCTTTTTTTTCTGTAGGAGTTTTTTTTGGTTTAGGGGTACTAAAACCTTCGCCTGAAACATCAGAAATTTCGGTTTTATTTTCTTCGGGAGAAACAGGAATTTTTAATTTATTTTTTTTTTGTTCTTCGGCCATTTTATCTAAGCAAATGTAGCAGATACAAGGCCTTTAGATAAAGAAAAGCATCATAGTTTTAAACTATGTTTTGTTAACAGGTAAAAAAAGAAACAGCCGATAAATACAGGCTATATCTTTTTTTGAAATAAATTAATTAGTTGCGTTTCCGGCAAAAAAACCGTTCTTATAAACGTCTATAGATTGTAATTGCCCATTTTGGTTATACACGTAATTTTTGCCATCCATAAAACGATTATCTTTAAATACACCATCTTTTGTTTTTTGATGATTGCGGTTATACAACATATAATACCCATTTAAAACAGAGGGCATTTTTTGGTTAGGGTCTTGCAAAATCTCGTCTTTAGAAACACTTACTGTTTTAGTGTTATCCATTTTAAGATTAGTATTTACAGGTACTTGTGCGGTGGGTTCAGCAACCGGCACAGCAGTTGGTACAGCTGCATTTGGGTTAGGTGCCGGGCAATTAGCCAAACCTGCTTTTGCCTGTGCATGATTAGGATTAATTTGCAAACATCTTTCAAACGAAGCCCGTGCCCTTGCATAATCTCCTAACGAGAAAGCTACTCCACCTAAGTTGTACCATATTTCAGGATCTTGCGGGAAAATTTTAGAAGCTCTATCAAACCAATACAATGAGTTTTGCAGTTTTTTATCTTTAGCATCCTGAAAGGCTTGTTGTATGTATACGTTGGAAAGTACGCGGTAATAAGAGCCTAAATAAGGGTTGCTTGGATACAAACGATAAGCAATGCCCCAAATTTCTTCGGCTTTATTATAATCTCGTAATTTAAACGATGCTAAGCCTTGGTTTAAATATCCGTTTACATATTTTGGATGCAACTCTAAAGCATGTTTTAAATAACCTTGCGCTTTTTCTAAATATTCTTTTTCGTGTGCTTTATTTTCTGGTCGTTCAGAAAGATCTATCCAGCGTGCGCCCGCGTTACCTAAGCATAATACGCTATTGGGCATTACATCTACATCGTGTGTAAATAGCGTAATATCGTTTTTCCACACCGCGTTGCGGGTAATGGTTCTTATTCCGCAAAGAATAACTAAGATAACAAGCACCGTCCATAAAATGGCTTTGTGCATATTTACAGATTTAAAATATTTGCGCGGAGTTTCGGTAAATAACCAGGCAATACAAACTGCCCAGCCTAATGAGGAGTGAAAAATTAAACGTTCGCCCATGGTAGCTCCTATATCAATGATCAGATTACAGATCATTAAAAAATTAGCAAAGAAGAAAACCAAACCCCAGGCAACCGGATGTTTTTTACGAAATAATTTGTAGGTAAGAACAACTAAACCAATGTAAATAGCTAATGATAACCAAACCTCTGGACTTGTAAAATGACGATACGGAATACTGTTATACGAATAATCTGAGCTTAACACATACGGAAAGAAAAGCAATATAAAATATTTTAGCCATACAAAAACCTTGGTGGCTTTCATTTGATCTCCACGGGCTAACAGGTATGGATTGTTTAATAGCTCCGTATCCGGAATGCCTGTTTTTGCTACCACAATAGAGAACCTTATGCAGAAGTAAACAAACAAAGCCGTACCTAATGCAAGGAATAATTTAAAGTATTTGCTGAAGGAAAAATTATCTACCAATAAGTACATGGTAGCAGGTATTACTACAAGCAACGTAACTGCATACTCTTTTGATAACAGGGATAAAAAGAAATGTACGCTTGCCCAAACCATGTTTTTAGTTTCACGGGTTTCGGCATATTTAAACACGTATATAAATGTGAGGGCAATAAATATCATAGAAAAAATTTCATCCCTACTCTTCATGTTGGCCACCACCTCGGTATGCAGCGGGTGTATACAAAAGAGCAGCGCCGCCACAAAAGCCATATCAGGAAACCTGCTGAATAAATGATTTTTGAACATGGCATATATCAGCAAGATACAGATTACATAAAAAAGCATGTTGTTAAAGTGCCGCAGCATACACCCCTTCGTGAGGCAATCATTATCGTTATATAATCCGTCTTTATTTATGTCTTCATCCAGGTCTGGCTTACCGTTCAGGTTTTCATCCCAACAATTGGCGGGCGGTAAATGCCCATCGGGGTATTTGCCAATAAACTCTTGTTCAATAGCAAAACTAACCACAGATAAGGGGCGATAACGACCACCCGCAAGCTGCGCCTTGGCATTCATTTGCTTATAAAAACTATGGTACGCATCACGGCTCATAATACTATCAATACCGCCAATACCTTCCATTACATATTCGTTCTTGTGGATAATAATTCCATCATCAAGCGCAAACTCATTGTGTATGGTATTTATGTAAAACACAAAACCAATCAATGCTAAAATAATATAAGGAATAATAGGTTTACTGAATGGAAACAGCGTGTACGGGTTTATAGTAGGAATAAAAAGATCTGAATTAATTTTTTGTTTGGCCATACTATTTTTTGTAATTGAAACGCAAATATAGTTTTTTTACCAAAAATTAAGGCATTGCTTATTCTTTTGTCCATTTGGGCGTTCCGGCTCTTCGTAATTTCTAACAAAGTGAAGCAATTACATACGCCGTTGGGCTGCCCGCAGTAAAGCTTTTTAAGGGTACTTAAAAAGGCTTTCTTGCCGCACCCCTAACGCAAATACAACATCGTCAAATTAAAAACCATTCTCTATCTTTGAACCATATACATGAACGAAAATTTAAATCCCCAAGAAGAAAATTTATCCTCTGCCGAAAAAGAAGCAGAACGCGCCCTGCGGCCCATTTTGTTTGATGATTTTAGCGGACAAGAAAGCGTAGTAGATAACCTGCGTGTTTTTGTACAAGCAGCCAAGCAACGGCAAGAAGCCTTAGACCATGTGCTGTTACATGGTCCACCGGGCTTAGGCAAAACAACCTTGGCACACATTATCTCACAAGATTTAGGCGTTAATATTCGCATTACTTCAGGCCCCGTACTAGATAAACCCGGCGATTTAGCGGGTTTGCTTACTAATTTAGAACCTTTTGATGTTTTATTTATAGATGAAATACATCGTTTAAGTCCCGTGGTAGAAGAGTATTTATACTCTGCCATGGAAGATTATAAAATAGACATTATGCTTGATAGTGGCCCAAGTGCCCGCAGCGTACAAATAAAATTAAATCCTTTTACTTTAGTTGGTGCAACCACGCGAAGCGGTTTATTAACTTCTCCTCTTCGTGCCCGTTTTGGTATTACATCACGCTTAAATTATTATACATCAACGGTGCTAACAGGCATTGTAAAACGCAGTGCCGGCATTTTGCAAATAGATATAGAGCCAGAAGCTGCCTTCGAAATTGCTCGCCGTAGCCGTGGAACCCCGCGTATTGCCAACGCTTTATTACGCCGTGTGCGCGATTTTGCTCAAATAAAAGGTACCGGTAAAATAGATCTTGAAATTTCTTTATACTCATTAAAAGCATTAAACGTAGATGCTAATGGATTAGATGAAATGGATCATCGCATACTAAGCGCCATTATAGAAAAATTTAAAGGTGGCCCCGTTGGTATTACCACCATTAGTACGGCTGTGGGCGAAGAAGCCGGCACTATAGAAGAAGTGTATGAGCCGTTCTTAATTCAAGAAGGTTATTTGCAGCGTACTCCGCGTGGCAGAGAGGCTACCGAAAAAGCATATCAACAATTGGGTAAAATATCCAATAAAAATCGCGGCTCTTTGTTCGACGATAAGTTTTAAAACTATTTGGGCGTTTCGGCTCATCGTCATTGCGAAAATAAGTGAAGCAATCTTATGCGCCGTCGGGCTTTTCGGTTCAATCTTTTATTGAGTACAATAAAAGGATTTTCCCTCCAATCCCTAACGCAAATACCAAACTACTTCCTACTATTCTTTATTTTAAATATCTGATTAAATTTAAACTCAATTCCCTCATCGGGTTTAAGCGCCGGCGATTGCAGTAAATATCCATCCGGACTGATTAAATAATAAATAGGCAAACAGCTTACATTATATTGTTCAATCAACTTTTTATTTTTACCTCCGTATACCATGTTCCATTTATATAAAGGGTTTTTCTTTAAAAAGTTTTTATAAAATAAGGTATCATCATCCATACAAACAGAAACAAACATTACTTTATCACCATACTTTTTATAAAGCTGCTCTTGCTTTTTTAATTCCAATAAACAATCGGTACACCAAGTTGCAAAAAAGTTAAGATAGACATACCGCGCTTTAAAATCAGTTAAAGAAACTGTATCATATTTTACATTTGGTAAAGCAAAAGGCGGGGCTTTTTGTCCGGCTTGCATGTTATTAATATCTCGCAAAATATCGAATCCAATATTTTTATGTTCTGCAATAGTTGTAGAAGCTTGCAACTGCTCTATCATTTGTTTTATTTTGGTTTTTTGAAAATGCGGCACAAAATACAAATCGTATAAAGACTTTAAAATAACCAGTTCGCGCAGTGTATCATTTTTTAAAGATGGATCATTTTTTAATAATTGCTCCAAGTGCTTGTATTCGCCTTGTTCGTTAATGGCGTCTAAAATTAAATTTCCGTTTTTGGTAATGCTTTGCTTTTGTATATATTGGTTAAAATACTGATTAAAAAAACTCATGTATTCATAATTAGTGTAATTAATAGACTTATTTAAAAGATACCTGTTTGCCAGGTAAGCATGTTGCCTCCCTAGATTTTCATTTAATAAAGCGAAGGTGTAATCTATGTATGTTTTAAAATAACTAAGTTTTACTTTTTCGTAACGTTTATTTATTTGTACTTGAAAAGAATCTAATTTTTGATGCGCTTTGTTAGAAACAAACAATTTGTAATTTTTTTCCCAGAAAGCATCAAAGCAAGTATTAAAATCTATAATGCGTGCGTTTAACTCGGTACTGTCTCCATTTACTATCAGGTTTACATTTTGTTCCGTTCCTTTGGCAATAAAGCGAACACTATCCTTTTCCGGAAAAATAATTCCATAAATAAAATTTGGTTTTACATATAAATTTCCTGTTAAATTGTCTGTTTTAATACGTGCAATTTGTGTATTTTTTATAGAAAGACTTAACGTAAAATTTCCCCGCGCATCAACCGTGTCAGAAGATTGCAGCGTTTGAGATTGCGTGATTAGATCATCATATAAATAAACCGAAATTTCTTTGCCTTTATGTGCTGCCGCAATACCTTTTATCGTAACGTTTTGCGCATGCAAAAAGCAAGAGTAAAGAAACAAGAAACAAGAACCTATTTTATGCCACACTCTCATTATAACTTCATAACGTTTTATTTAAAATAAAAGTATAATTTTAATTAAGCTTGTTTTTCAAAATATGAAATAGCATTATCTAACCTTTTTAAGGAATCTTCTTTACCAAATAATTCAAGCATGTCAAACAATGCCGGTCCACCACCCACACCGGTAATAGCAACTCTAAATAGTTGCATAACTTGTCCGGTTGGTATAGCTAATTTTTCGGCAACTGCTTTAAAAGTCTGTTCGGTTTCTACGGTTGTAAAATTTTGTAAACCGCTAAATGCAGTTTTAACTTCTTTAATAAATTGAAGCGTTTGTGCGTTTAAACGTTTCTTTAAAACCTCTGCATCATAAACTGTTGGTGCAATAAAAAAGTACGAACCTAAACTCCAAAACTCGTTTACAAAATGAGCCTTTTCTTTTATTAATCTGCAAAAACCAATGACAAATTTTTTATTTAGGGCAATATTATGCTCTTTTAAAAACGGTATAAACAAATCAGCCAACTCGTTATCACTTTTTTTACGAAGGTATTGTTGGTTAAACCATTTTGTTTTTTCGGGATCAAATTTTGCACCGGCTTTATTCACTCTTTCAAAAGAGAATTGAGCAATTAATTCTTCCATCGAATAAATCTCCTGATTATTACCTGCGTTCCAACCAAGCATAGCCAGCATATTTACAAAAGCTTCCTTAAAAAATCCGCTCTCACGATAACCAATATAACTTTCATTCGTACGTTCGTCAAACCAATTTAAGGGAAACATGGGTATGCCTGATTTATCGCGTTTACTTAATTTACCGTTTCCATCTGGTTTTAAAATTAACGGAAGATGCGCCAACTTGGGCATTTGCTCTTCTAAACCTAAATAACGATAAATTAAAATATGCGCTGGCGCTGATGGAAGCCACTCTTCGCCACGCACAGCATGTGATATCTTCATTTCAATATCATCAACAATATGCGCTAAATGATAGGTTGGCATGCCATCACTTTTTAATAAAACTTTATCATCTACCTGCGAAGAATTTACAACTACCCAGCCGCGTATAATATCATTAAAACGAATTTCTTCATTACGAGGTACTTTTAAACGCACTACATAAGGGGTTTTAGCATCCAACATTTTTTTCACTTCATCTTCGCTAAGCGTAGTGGAGTTACGCATATTTTGACGAGATACCGCATTGTATTGAGGAGCCACCACCTTAGCGGCCTCTAAACGTTTGCGCATTTCGTCTAACTCTTCAGTAGTATCAAAAGCGTAATAAGCGTGTCCGCTAGCAATTAATTTATCTGCGTATTTTTTATAAATACCAAGTTCTTTACGCTCGCTTTGACGATATGGCGCATAAGGGCCGTCTCCAAAACCAACACCTTCATTAGGTTCAATACCGCACCATTTAAGTGCGTTAATAATATATTCTTCGGCACCATTAACATAACGTGTTTGGTCGGTATCTTCAATACGTAAAATAAAATCGCCGCCATGTCTTTTAGCAAATAAGTAGCTAAATAGGGCGGTGCGCACCCCACCCATGTGTAAGCCACCCGTAGGGCTAGGGGCAAAACGTAATCTAACTCTTGGCTCGCTCATAAAATAATTTTTGCAAATATAAGCTAAATGGCTAATTTAAAGTTTTAAATTTCTTTAAGAAACTATGCTAAAAGATTTTTTATTGGATGTCTCTTCGCTTATTTATCCGCGTGTTTGTGCAGGGTGTAGCCATACCTTGTTTAAGCACGAACAATATATTTGCAACTTATGTTACGTATCCTTACCTAAAACAAATTATCATTTACAAAAAGAAAATCCGGTTCAAAAAATATTTTATGGCAGAGCCGATGTAGCATTAGCAAACAGCTTTTTATTCTTCCAAAAAAAGGGGAGCGTTCAAAAAATGATGCACGTTCTAAAATATAAAGGCAAGCCAAATGTGGCAAAAACATTAGGCAACTGGTACGGACAAGATCTCAAGCAGCAAAATACTTTTTCTATGTATGATTATATTATTCCGGTGCCACTTCATAAAAAAAGATTGCAAAAAAGGGGCTATAACCAAAGTGAATATTTTGCAGAAGGTTTGAGTGAAATATTAAATATTCCGGTTTTAACCAACGTACTTACCAAAACGATTTTTACAGAAACACAAACTTACAAAACCCGCGAAGAGCGTGTAGAAAACACATTGGCTTCTTTTTCTGTAGAAAATCCTGAAGCTATTAAAAACAAAAAAATAGTATTGGTAGATGATATTATTACCACAGGCGCAACTACCGAAGCCTGTATACTTCAATTGAAAAAATGTAGTACGGCGGTAATTTCTGTGGCCTCTATTGCTTATACACTTTAGTTTTTTATGAATATTAGAGAAGCGCTTTTGCAAGAACACAGCAAAGCACAAATGCTTAAAATTGTTGCTTACATTGGTAATGATAAAAAACTATTCGCCGAATTAATGAAACTTATGCTTACAGGCGATTATCGTGTGGCGCAACGTGCTGCCTGGCCTGTCTCGCATTGCCTAAGTCTACACCCATCTCTTTTAAACCTTTGGTTTGGCAAATTAATAGAAAATCTTGAAGCCCAAAACATACACGATGCCATTAAAAGAAATACCCTGCGTGTATTACAGGATATGGAAATTCCCGAAAAATATTGTGGCCAGCTTTATAATACCTGCTATACTTTTTTACATAGCATTAAAGAGGCTATTGCCGTACGGGCAGTTTCAATGTCCGTACTTACTAACCTGTCAAAGAAATATCCTGATCTGCAAACCGAAATTTTATATAGCGCACAAAGCCTTCTGCAAAGCGGCATTCCGGCACTTGTTAACAGAAGCAAACAAACCATAAAACAATTAAATAAATTATCTTAAATTATTTGAGCGTTCCGGCTTTTCGTCATTGCGAACAAAGTGAAGCAATCTCTTTGAGCCGTCGGGCTTTATAAGCAAAGCTTTTTGATTTAGCTCATCGTTCTCGTTTTTTTAATTGCTTCGCAGAATGCTAAAAAGCATTTCAAAAAGGCTTTCATTATCAATCCCTAACGCAACTATAAACAGATCGTCATGCTGAACTGGTTTCAGCATCTCATAACAATTATTAAACAATACTTAAATATTTTACCACTTGTTGCAAATAAAAATCAAGACCTTGCTGCAAGGTTGTTGCAATTAGAACATCATGCAACAATTCGTTTTCAGGTATATGTATGCCAACCTTGCATTTTGCTTTTGAGGCGGCAGCTATATATTGCAAGGGTATTTTGTTATCCAAATTAATATCGATCAGCAGATCTTTTTCTTCCTCCATAAATGTTTTTATGTACGGCCTTTGCGGCTTATAAAGACCCTGCAATTCTTTTTTATTAAAAAGGTCTATATCTGTTTTAATGTATGAATAATTAGGAGTTGTTTTTTCATCAACATATCCAATAGCATGTACGTTGTTTGTATATCCTTTTAATTGCTGAATAAACTTTTTAACCACTTCAAATATTTCAGCGTCAGTCGCTTCAAAAATAATTCCTATTGTTTTTGCCTCGCTTAATTTTATAAATTGCTTGTTTCGTTTTTCTTTACAAAGTTTTTTTATAGAATTAGCCGCGAAATATTTAATAAGAAAGTTCATGTTATTCAATCATCTTTAAAAATTCATTCTCGGTAACAAGCTTTACACCAAGCTTTTCAGCTTTCTTTAATTTTTCAGGCCCCATATTATCGCCTGCCAAAACATAATTTGTTTTTGCCGATATAGAGCTTGTATTTTTACCACCGTTCTTTTCAATCAGGTCTTTCAGTTCATCTCGGCTATGCTTTTGAAACACGCCCGATATGACAAATGTTTTTCCACCCAATTTATCTGTCGTGCTTTGCAATTGCTCTTCACTTAATTCAAATTGCAAGCCGTAATTTTTTAACCTTTCTATAATATTCCTGCTTTCTTTATCCGCAAAAAAAACGGCAATACTTTTTGCGATCACCTCGCCTACTTCATCAATATTTACCAATTGTTCTTCGGTAGCATGTATCAGCGCATCTATGTTTTTTACTTTGCGTGCAATTTTTTTTGCCGTGGTTTCTCCCACATGCCTTATACCAATGCCGTATAAAACTCGTTCAAACGGAATTTGCTTGGAAGCTTCCATGCCTTCCAATAAATTATTGACCGATTTCTCCGCCATTCTTTCCAATAGTAGCAGTTGTTCTTTTTTCAATTCATAA
Source organism: Bacteroidia bacterium (assembly GCA_038206945.1). GTDB lineage: Bacteria > Bacteroidota > Bacteroidia > B-17B0 > Aurantibacillaceae > PALSA-968. The sequence goes on from JBBRAG010000003.1 coordinate 128,755, forward strand.
ATATCAGCTATGTTATGAATAAGCTTTGCTTTATATAATTGTTCGATCGTTTCTGCGCCCAAACTATCAATGTTCATGGCTTTGCGGCTTACAAAATGTTCTATCTTCCCCTTTATCTGTGGCGGGCAATGATTTTCATTCACACAATAGTGATTAGCTTCATCTTCCCGCCTTTCAAGCGGGGCTCCACATTCAGGACAATGGGTAATGTATTTTACAACTTTTGCACGCGCATTTCTTTTAGAAAGATCAACGCCAATGATCTTCGGAATGATTTCTCCGCCCTTCTCTACATAAACATGATCGCCTAAACGCACATCTAACTTTTCTATAATATCTGCATTGTGTAACGACGCACGCTTAACTGTTGTGCCTGCCAATAACACAGGTTTTAAATTTGCCACGGGCGTTATAGAACCTGTGCGCCCAACCTGGTAGGTAATTTCTTCTAATATAGTAGAGACCTGCTCTGCCTTAAATTTATACGCAATAGCCCAGCGTGGCGATTTAGCGGTAAACCCAAGCTGCTGCTGCTGTATGTAACTGTTTACTTTTATGACAATACCATCAATATCAAAAGGCAGCTCGCTCCTTTTTTTATCCCAATAATCTATGAAAGAAAAAACTTCATCCATGTTATTGCACATTTTGGTGTAAGGAGAAATTTTAAAGCCCCAGCTTTTGGCTTTTTCCAAACTTTCGTAATGCGTAGAGGCGGGTAAATTTTCGCCCATCATGTTGTATAAAAAACAATCTAACTTACGCTTGGCAACTATGGCTGAATCCTGCATTTTCATAGTGCCGGATGCAGCGTTGCGCGGATTGGCTAATAATGGTTCGCCGGCTTCTTCGCGTTCTTTATTTATCTGGCCGAACATTTTGTGTGTAAAAAATATCTCTCCGCGTATCTCAAAAAAATTTATGTAATCTCCTTTTAACGTAAGGGGTATGCTGCGAATGGTTTTTACATTGGTGGTTACATCATCGCCCTGCATACCATCTCCGCGGGTTACAGCTTGTGTTAGTTTTCCGTTTTTATACGTTAAACTTATTGAGAGTCCATCAAATTTTAATTCGCAAACATATTCTACACTTCCACCAAAAAGATCGGTTGATGTTATGCCTAAACCTTTTTTTACGCGCTCATCAAAATCGGCCATATCATCTTTACTATAACTGTTAGAAAGTGATAGCATGTTATATATATGCTTAACGGCTTTAAACTCTTTGGTAATTTGCCCGCCAACGCGCTGCGAAGGTGAATGAGGAGATAAAAATTGAGGGTATTGTTTTTCTAATTTGATAAGTTCTTCCAGTAACATATCAAACTCGTAATCGCTTACGGTTGCTCTATCAAGCACATAATAAGCATGGTTATGATGATTTATTTTTTCTCGTAATTGTTCTATATGCCGCTCTGTTTGTTGAGAATCCATTTTCTTGTTGCATAATAAGAAATCAATACTAAATTATAAAAATAATTAAATAAAAAAGGCAGTATAATAAATACTGCCTTTTAAAATAATTACACTAAAAAATTATTTTTCTTTAGTAGCACCTGCACGGGTAGGCGTTCCACCCTTATTTGCATCGCCTTCTTTACTAGCACCCGGGCGGGTTGTAGTAGTTTCTGTGTGCTTTGTACTAGAAGTTGTGTGATGAGTGGTTTTAGTCTCCTCAGTAACTTTAGCTTCTTCAGCTGTTTTTGCAGCAGCTTCATCTACGGCAGCTTTAGCAGCAGCTTCTTCAGCAGCCATTTTTTCAGCATTAGCCATTGAATCAGCTCTTGCAACTGAAATTAATGAATCTTGTTTTGCTTTTTCTTTTGCTTCGATCTCAGCTTTGCTTGGACCACAAGCTACTAATGATACGGTAGCAATAGCAGCACATAAAATAGTTAATTTTTTCATAATGAATGTTATATTTTAGATTAAGTGAACGCAAAAGTAAAAAAAATATTTATATTTGTCACATAAAATCTAATCATTAAAAAAAACAAAATGAAAAAACAAATTTTATCCTTAACAACGGCTGTATTATTGGCCGGCGCTGTAACTTTAACAAGTTGCAAAAAAGATGATGCAACTGCCCCTGTAATTACATTAACAGGTAACCAAACAGTACTTATAAATTTACATGATACGTACAACGATGCTGGTGCTAAAGCATCTGATGATAAAGACGGTGATGTTACCTCTACCATTGTTACCAGTAATATGGTTAATGTAGATCAGTGTGGTAATTATACCATAACTTACAATGTATCTGATAAAGCCGGTAACCGTGCCACACAAGTTACTAGAATGGTTACTGTAAAATCTGATAATTTAGCCAGCGGAATTGCAGGGTATGCAGTGCATGACGTAGTTACAGGAGCAACCCCTTCATCAAATAATGGGGCTTATGATTATCAAGTTAATGTTGGACAATCATCTACTGATAACGACAAAATAATTCTATCTAATTTTGCCGGTTTAGGTAATTCTACATCTGTATATGCTACTGTTAGCGGAACTGTAATTACAATCCCTTCTCAAACAGTTGCAGGCAGCACAGTAATTATATCTGGTACAGGCACCTATAACGTAACAGGTACCGGTATCGCTGGTGCTAAAATTGTACATTTTAATTATAGCGCCGGATCTGCATTAGGTAACGGTTCTGCAGACTATACTAAAAATTAATTTTTATTTGAAATTTAAATAAAAACCCTCGCTTATGGTGAGGGTTTTTTATTTTACTTATATAGCAGTTTTCAAATTAAGTTTGTATCTAAATTTAATTTTAATAAATCGCGGCTAAAACACTTCTTTTAAAATACGCCAATTAGCAGGGTAGTAATTATTAATTCGGTTTCCCAAGTTTTTCATCCAACCTAAATTAAAGTTTTCATAGGCCAACAAGGAAAACCCTTTAGACGCTTCTATTAATGTAAAAGGTTGTTTGCGTAAGTACTGCAAAGCAGTTGTAGTATCAACATTTGTTTTTATAACATTGTTGCTAATGATGTTTTGATAAGCCAAGTAAGCGTGTGGAACAAAATCTTTTCCCTTTAACTGACCAATATACAGAGGCAGTTTTTTAATTTTTAAAGCGGAGGTTACTTTATTTACTTCTTGCGCCACGCTTTTACTAAAGCCCCCAATATCATCGTAAAACTTAATAAAATCAAGATTTTTGGTATTGATCAATTTTTTTAAACTATCATTTTCATCAGCAGAAATCTTCGTAAATAATTTATGGTGATTACGATTTGGATTTAATTCTTCTGCATCTTTTTTCTTAAAGCACGCTAAAAAAAATCCTTCACCTTGCGTTAAGTGCGGAAAAAACCTATAACCAAAAGCATTATGCTTTGCTGATTTTGTTTCTGTAATTCCCCATTCAATTTCTGTTTTCAACTGTATAGGTTCTAATGAAAAATGCTCGCATAAATAATCACACATGTTTTCATTTTCTTCTATTGAGTAAGAACAAGTGCTGTAAATTAAAACACCATCTTCTTTTAACGCAGGCAAAAGATCTGTCAAAATCCTTTGCTGTCGCAGACTACAATGATTTACATTTTCTTCACTCCAATGTTCAATAGCATCTTCTTGTTTTCTAAATAAGCCCGAGCCGCTGCAAGGCGCATCAACAACTATCACATCAAAAAAATTCGGCAAACGCGAGAAATCTTTCGCGTCATTGTTGGTTACCATGCTGTTTGTAGAACCCCACTTTGCCATGTTATGCGTTAACACAGGCACGCGCGTACTTATCACTTCATTGCTTACTAACAAACTTTCTTCGTTTAATAACCCGGCAAGCAGTGTGCTTTTTCCACCCGGCGCAGCGCAAGCATCTAATACTATTAATTGTTTTGCTGTATCAACGGTTTGTATAAAAGCTTGCTCTACAAACATAGATGAGGCTTCTTGCACATAATAACATCCTGCATGAAACAAGGGGTCGTTTGTGAAAATTGGGCGCTCAGGCAAGTAGAATGCGTTGCTTGACCATGGTACTTGTTTGTCAAAAAAAAAGCTACAAGCAGGTTTCAATGGATTTAGCCTGACCGAAACAGGGACTGTTTTTTTGTGTGATTCTTCAAACGCAGTAATATCTGTATTAAAGTTTTCTTTTAATTGTTGTATAATTTGGACGGGGATTTTCATTTGCTTTTCCAAATTAAATACTCAGTTGGGAATTTTAATTTATTTACATCTCCATCATTTTTAAAAATGCCGTAAACCGCGCTGCCGCTGCCACTCATAGAGGCATATAAAGCTCCGCTGGTATAAAAATCATTTTTTATTTTTTGTACTTCCGAAAACTGGATGAAAAGATTTTTTTCAAAATCATTTTTCAAATCAGTTGCCCAATTTGTAATATCACTTGCAATAATTGTCTGAATGTTTTTTTCAGGCTTTGCAGCAACCATTCCTTTATAAGCTAAAGCTGTATTGCTATGCACCGCGGGATAAACAACTACTATGCAATAATTTTTAAAATCAATTTTTGTTTCCGTAAACACATCGCCTTTCTGGGTTGCGTAAACAGGTTTATTCTCTATAAAAAAAGCGCAATCACTGCCCAATTGTTTAGCGAAATTTATTTGTTCTTCTATAGAAATTAGCAAAAAAAATTTATCATTCAGTAATTTAATAAAAAATGCAGCATCGCTGGAACCTCCGCCCAATCCGGCACTCATAGGAATTTCTTTGTGTAAATGTGCTTTTACAGGAGGTAAATTATATTTGGCATCTAACAAATTATATGCTTTGGCAATTAAATTATCTTGCGTGTTTCCTTCTATTTTTATTCCCGAAAAAGATAGTTTTATTTTTTCGTCTCCTTGCTGAAAACCTTTGTTTTCAATAACTTCCAGCACATCGCACCAGTTTATAGGATAAAAAATGGTTTCGATATTATGAAATCCGTCTAAACGTTTTTCAACAATATTCAAACCAAGGTTTATCTTTGCATTCGGAAAACAAATCATCGTTAAAAATTACATGTCGAAAATCGGTATAGATATTGAGAAAGCCAAACAAATCTTGCAAGAAAATGGCTTGGTGGCTATTCCTACCGAAACCGTGTATGGCTTAGCAGCAAATGCACTAAATAAAGATGCGGTGTTAAAAATTTTTGAAGCTAAAGACCGACCACATTTCGATCCTTTAATTATTCACACAAATTCTATTGAAAAAATTAATTTGTGGGTAACTGATTTTCCGGTGTGGGCGCAAAAGTTAGCGTATGCTTTTTGGCCCGGACCACTAACACTTTTGCTTCCTAAAAAAAATACCATTCCCGATTTAGTTACATCAGGTTTGCCACAAGTCGCGGTTAGAATTCCAAATCATAAATTGACTTTGCAATTGTTGGAAAGCCTTAATTTTCCTTTAGCAGCACCAAGTGCAAACCCTTTTGGGTATGTTAGTCCGACTACCACCGCACACGTTGCTGCGCAATTACAAAACAAGGTTGATTATATTTTAGATGGCGGCATTTGCGATGTGGGTATAGAATCTACCATAGTAGGTTTTGAAAATAATAGCATTACCATTTATCGTTTAGGTGGTTTGGCTATTGAAGATATAGAGCAAGTTGTTGGAAAAATTAACGTGCAATTAAATCAATCTTCAAATCCAACAGCGCCGGGTATGTTAAAGAGTCATTATGCCCCAACAAAACTTTTATTTATTGGAGATGTAGCTGATTTTATAAAAAGCAATCCTTCTAAAAAAATTGGCATTATTTCTTTTTATAAAGATTATAATGAAGGTTATGCTGAACTTGTTTCAACATCTGATGAGAGATTCCGAAACGAGTTCGGAATAACGATTGTTCAAAAAAGATTGTCAGAAAAAAAAGATTTAAAAGAAGCTGCGCAAAATTTATTTGCTGCCATAAGAGAGTTAGACGCTAGTGATGTAGAAATTATTATTGCAGAAAAATTCCCTGATACTTTTTTGGGAAGAGCTATCAATGATAGATTGCAAAGAGCGGCCGCAAAGTAATTATTTTTTCTCGAGCCATTTTAGCAAATCAAAATAGCCTAATAGTTTTTTCAACACAACATTATCTTTAGCTTGTGTTATTAGTCTGTTTTTAATTTCATTTTCTACTTTAATCTTACTTGCTTTGTTTTTTTCGTTTACCGAAATAAAATCACAAAACAATAAAAGCCATTCCGAGCCCCGTTGTTGGTTAATGTATTTACGTGTAGTATTTAATTTGTTTTTAAATAAAGTTAGCTCCTCGCTTTCAATCATCGTAATTAGCTGAACTACCATAGCTAATGCAATTAAAGAGGTATCAGTCTCTTTATCTTCTTTTGTTTTAATAATTCTATTTAAAAATTTATTTACCAGTTTATAGTTTTTAGAGAAGAAATGAATGGTAGAAAAAGAAAAATACAAATACGTCTTTCTTGGTTGATCTATATACTTTTCATAAAGTGTCACTTCTTTTACAATTTCCTTAGCTGTTTCCTGTGCTAAAATCCATTTATTTTGTTTGGATAAAACAAGCAGTTTGTTGTCAGAAATATTAATAAACGTTCTGGCTTTTTGTTGTATGGTTAAGTTTAATGTGTTAGTGGTGTTTTGTAAAAGCGTTATTTCATCTTCTGCTTTTTTTAATTCATCGCTAATAATAAGAGAGAAAATGTAGTTATTGGCTGAATTTAAATAAAGATTGGTTTCTTCTTGACAGAAAATAATGTTCTTTTTAAAAACATCCAACCCTTTTTCAAAATAAAAAATCATATTTTTTGAATTATTTTCTAGCACGGCAATAAAAGATAAAATAGCATAATAATAATAAGCACCCAAGTTGGTTTGTGGCACAGGCTGCTTATAAATAGGCTTTAAACGGGCAATATTTTCCTTTATTTGATTTGAGTCTTTTATTTCTTCGGCTTTATTGGCAATTAGAAATAATTCATGAAAACCTTTTTTGTATGTAAGCATTTCCAAAAACAAAGTGGCATTTTTGGCTGCTATATCCGAGTCATTAAAAATAGATTCGAGGGCATTTAACTTAACTCCATAATTAATTTTCCAAATTAGTAATTGGGTGTGCGTTAAAAAATTTTCATGCTTTTCTGCCAACGATATAGATTTCACAATTAACTCAAAACCAAGTTCAAATAAGCCTTTCTCGTAAAGTATTTCTATTTGAATAAGCCTATCGTACAAGATAGAATCTATAAAATTTTTTCCATGAAAATGTTTTAGACTTTTTAGAATGAGCTCTTTTAAATACCCTTTTTCAACAGATAGATTGGTGTAAGTTTCTTTATAGTTTAATATTTGTTTAATCTTCGCTTCATTATAGATTTCTTGTTTCTCCATGCAGTTAAATAGCTTTATATATTTGTTCTCTCCTGCAATAACATGGCGTTTAGCAAAAAGACTAAAATATCTCTTTTCAGATTTGGTAAGCGATTGTATTAATTGATGCAGATCAGTTTTTGGTATCATTGTTAGACTTTATAACAACAATAAAAATAGAATATTTTTTACTGATTGCCTAAACTAATATTGTTATAAGTTCTAAACGCATTAATAACAAACAACATGAAAAAAATAATTTTACTTGCATTGGTTTTAATTTTTTCTGGCTACGAAGGAAGCAGTCAAATTACATCCATCGGGCATCGTACCGTAACGTTTAATGATGCTGCACGCACAGGTGGTTATGGCTCTGGTGGTGGCGCAGGCAGACAAATTCAAACAGAAATATATTACCCGTCATCGGCTGCAATAGATGGAGATAGCACTGCATTTGCCACAGGACAATATCCTATTTTAATTTTTGGACATGGCTTCGTAATGGCCTGGAGTTCTTATGATGATGTTTGGAAAGACTTGGTACCACAGGGTTACATTATTTGTTTTCCAAGAACAGAAGGCGGCACATCTCCAAGTCATACCGATTTTGGAAAAGATCTTGCACTTCTTCAATCAAAAATGTTAGGCTTAAACACAACATCAACCAGTCCGTTTTTTAATAAGATGGTAAATAAAACAGCTATTATGGGTCACTCTATGGGTGGCGGTTCAGCGTTTTTAGCTTGCTCGGGCAACACAGCGCCAACTACTATGGTTACTATGGCTGCGGCAAATACAAATCCGTCATCTATTGTAGCGGCACAACAAGTTACCATACCCACATTAATTATTGCGGGTCAAAATGATTGCGTAGCACCTCCGGCAAAACATCAAGATAGTATGTACCTAAAAACAGCGGCAAGTTGCAAAGCAGAAATCACTATTAAAGGCGCCGGGCATTGTGGTTTTGCCAGTCAAAACACAGCCTGTTATTTCGGACAAGGTACTTGTTCTCCGCAGCCAAGTATTACTCCAGCTCTTCAACAAACTACAGCAAGCATTTATTATTCTCGCTGGTTAAAATACTGGTTAAAGAACGATTGCCCTTCTTGGAATTCTTTTTTAGATTCTGCTAACAACTCAAACGCGGTTACCAAACAAATCAGCTGTAATGTAACCTGTAGTGCTACTACGGGCATCCCTCAAAACACTACTATCGAAGTTAAAATAGCGCCAAACCCCGCACAAGATCTTTTACATATTACCTTAAACATGCAAGAAAACGTTACTATAGAAGTTTATGATGCCTTAGGCAGAATGGTAGATTTACTACCTGTTCACACAACCGAAAGCACGTTAAACATAAACACATACAATAAAGGCATGTATTTTATGATCCTAAAAGGAACAGAAGCACAAACTAAAACTATTAAATTTATAAAAGAGTAAATTTTTCTATTTGCTTCGGCAGTACTTTTGTCGCAAAAGAATGGTTATACTTTTGTGCGCTTGATGAAGTCTGTCGAAGCAAATTTTTTTTTGGGCGTTCCGGCGCTTTGGCATTTTGTACCAAATCCAGCAATCTTCTGCGCCGTCGGGCTGCCTGCAGTAAAGCTTTTTAAGAGTACTTAAAAAGGCTTTCTTGCCGCATCCCTAACGCAAATACACCAATAAAAAAGAGAGCCATGGCTCCCTTTACATTTTTCTTACCTATTAACTTCTTTAAAACTCATCCTCGTTAAAGAAAAAATCATCTTTTGATGGGTAATCCGGCCAAATCTCTTCAATTGTTTCATACGATTCGCCTTCGTCCTCAATTTCCTGTAAGTTCTCAATCACTTCCATAGGCGCGCCAGATCGCATGGCAAAATCAATTAATTCGTCTTTTGTGGCCGGCCAAGGTGCATCTTCAAGCCATGATGCTAATTCTAGTGTCCAATACATAATCTATAATTTTACTAAATAAATACTCTTTTTTATAAAAATTAAAGGTAAAACTTAGCGCACTTTAATTTTGCTGCAAAGCAATAAAAAAAATCAGGTTTTCAAAAATTATTTTAAAACTTTAAAGTATTGATAAATAAGTATTTAACTTAAATTAGGGAAATTATTTTTTGATAAATACGCTGATTTATGCGCGTTCCACCCAATCTCCACCTTCTTTGATAAGGCTAATCAGTTCTTGTACTGCATTTTCTGAAGCCACATTTTTTTTGATGATTTCTTTGCGTTTATATAAAGAAATTTTTCCAACACCTGTGCCAACATAACCGTAATCGGCATCTGCCATCTCGCCCGGCCCATTAACAATGCAACCCATAATGCCAATTTTTATGCCTTTTAAATGGTCGGTTACGGTGCGTATTTTTGCGGTGGTTTCTTGTAAATCAAAAAGAGTGCGACCGCAACTCGGACAAGAAATATATTCGGTTTTAGAAATGCGCGTACGTGCTGCTTGCAAAATACCAAATGCTGTTGAATTACAAATTTGTGGCGAGGTACAGTTTTGCTGTTTTATCCAAACGCCATCGCCAAAACCATCCATTAGCAATGCGCCAATATCGGTTGAAGAAAATAATTGAAAATCCTGCTCGCTTCTATCTTTAAAATTTCGTTTAATAATAATTGGGATGTTGCAGTTTTTTTCCTGCAAATAAATAAACATACTTCTAAGCTCGCTCATGGCAAGCTCTTTAAAGCTATCAAGGATAAGCACAACTTTTTTATTTAAAACAGTAAATTCTACATCCGAAATTCTAAGTAGCGTTTCTTTATCAAAGGCTACAAAATTTAATATGTCCGATTTTTTTTCTGTTGTAAAATATTCTCCGGCACAAAATAAAGGATAACATTGTTTTTGGCTTGCATGATTTGCCCAAACTTCCGAATTATAAATAATGCCAAGTGTTCCGGGTAATTCAAAATCAACTATATTATTTCCGGCATACACAAAATCGGCAGCTTGTTCGGTTAAATTCCATTTATCAAGTGGTACCGAATAATTATATCCGCAAGCAAATAAACTGGCTGCTGTAATTTTTTCTTTTGTAGAAAGATCAGCCATAACACGCGGAACATTTTTTGCACCCACATTAAAAACTTCATGTGTGTGTCGGCGCTCGTATTGGTAAGGATTGTACGGAAGTTCTATAATATTCTTCGACAAGTTCAGGATGACATTCGCAGTATTAGAATTTAGAGTTTCTATTTTAGAATTTATATTTTTTTGGTAACGATCTGCTAAAGATTTTGCTACCGGAATTTCAAACTCAGGTTCTTCTGTTAACGAAACACGAATGGTATCTCCCAAGCCATCTTCTAACAAGGTGCCAATTCCAACTGCCGATTTAATACGCCCATCTTCGCCCTCACCCGCTTCGGTAACACCCAAATGCAAAGGATAATTGCGATTTGTTTCAATCATTTTTTGAACCAGCAAACGATACGCCTGCACCATAACTTGTGTGTTACTGGCTTTCATACTGATAATAATATCATAATAGCTATTGTCTTCGCAAATACGCAAAAACTCTAAGGCACTTTCTACCATACCAAGAGGCGTATCGCCATAACGAGACAAAATTCGATCACTTAACGAACCATGATTAGTACCAATGCGCATGGCAGTACCGTACTCTTTACAAATTTTTACAAGCGGTGTAAAGCGATTGCGAATACGTTGTAATTCTGCTTCGTACGCATTATCCGTATAATCAATTTCTTCAAACTTTTTTTTATCCGCATAATTGCCCGGGTTTACACGTACTTTTTCAATAACACGTGCGGCAAATTCGGCAGCGTTAGGTGTAAAATGTATATCGGCACAAATGGGCGTGTGATATCCTTTTGCCACTAATTGTTTTTTTATTTCCTCTAAATTTTTCGCTTCATTTATACTGGGCGCTGTAATGCGTACCAACTCGCAGCCGGCTTCAATCATACGAATACTTTGTGCAACGGTTGCAGCTGTATCCATCGTATCGGTAGTTGTCATAGATTGCAGGCGAATAGGATTGTTTCCGCCAATACCTAATGCACCCACTTTTACTTCGCGGGTTACAAACCGGCTATACTCGGTAAGACTGTTACAATAAGGTTTTACAAGCATTGTGCAAAGTTAAATAAAAACCAATAATTGTGTGGGAATTTTGCTGTGTTTAAAAATATTTTATCTTTACCTTAAATTTTAATGCTATGAAAAAACTACTATTCATTTTAATTTTATGTTGTTCGTTGTTTAAAAACGAAGTAAGTGCGCAAATAACAATTACTTCGGCCAACATGCCGGGCAGTGGCGATACCATGCGATATTCAAGTTGTAGGTCTACTTCCATAAACTACTCCTCAACGGGTGCTAATGTTTATTGGAACTATGATACCCTACAGCCTCAAAGCCAAGGTATATATAAATATTTAGCCGCTTCGCAAACACCTTACGCATTTTATTTTACGGGTGCCGGTAAATATGGCTTAAAAATTGCTGATTCTATTGGTACAGGCACGTATACTTTTAAAGAAGTGTATAATTTTTATAAAAAGACCACCTCGGTTTTTGAGACAGAGGGTTTAGGGTTTAAATACAGCGGCATCCCTTTAGCGGCCATGTATAGCGACCCGGATGAAATTTATTCTTTTCCTTTAACATATTTAAAACGAGATAGTACTACGTATAAAGTTACTGTTCAGTTAGGTACCACTATTTATTATAGTCAGCTTGGATATAGAATTAATGATGTAGATGGTTGGGGCATTATAAAAACACCTTATGATAGTGTGCCTTGTTTGCGCTTGGTTTCTACTACCTATGGCAAAGACAGCATTAATTACAATGGTTTTGGATTTACCTACCCGGATATACAGCGCACATATAAATGGATATCACTAACCGAAAAAATACCCATGCTTGAGTTAGATGGCAATTATACAAACAATAATTTTACTCCCACGCAAGCGCGTTATAGGGATAACATACAAAGTTTTACCGGCATAAAAACAATAACCGGTATCAATTATCAAGTAAATGTTTATCCTAACCCAACATCAGGTAATTTGAATTTTTATACAAACAGCTCTGAAGGCACAATTATTAATTTATATAATGTAGCCGGTGTTTTAGTTGGCTCTTACCAAATAACAGGCTTGGTTACAACTATATCTACACTAAACTTAAGTAAAGGATGTTATTATTATAGTATTCATAATAAACAAGCTAAGCCAATAGCTAACGGAAAAGTGATTGTAGTAAATTAATTAGTGTTAGTTTTTACTACAACCGAATCTGGATAAAATAAAAAGTAATTTTCTTTTTCTATACGCACATCGGTTACCTTATTAAAAGGTAATTCTTTTTGAGTAAGATCTTTTATGTTGTATGATTTTAAAACGCCATCCATGTAATAAAACATAAAGTTATCTTTTACCTGAAAACGTTGCAGGCCTTTAGTAGGTATGGTTTTAAAGTAAGTACCGTAAATATCAAAAATAAATACACCTTCGGTTGGGTTGTTTAAATATATATACCCGTTATGTTCTATCATAAAATTAGGTTTAAGATCGGCACTTAATAACCTATTTAAATTGCCTGTGTTAACGGCGGGTTTAAAATTTTCATCTAACCGCACCAACTCCATATTTTCACGGTTAAAAAACCATATTCCGTTATTGAACGATGTGCAAATTACATCACTTTGTTCTAACCCATAATCTAGTAAGTTCATCGGGTCGCCATTTTGACTTAACTGATCATCTAAAACAAGTATGGTGGCAAAATCTTTATAAAAAACTAAAATTCTTAACGGATTGGTAGCGTCTAAAAAAGTTATCTTGCCAAGAGTTTTATTACTGAATATTTTAAAGAGATCGCCGGATTGGTTGTACTTTTTTATCTCTTCATTTTTTATAAGGTAGGTGTTTCCAAGGTTATCGGTTGTATAAAAATCAGCGCCCGACTTTATAGTAAAAAGATCCTTCCATCCGTCATCTGCCGAAAATGAAAGACTAATTAAAATAAAAAGTAAATAAGCAATCGCTTTATATAATTTGTTCATCAGAAATAAAACCTGTAAACAATAGTACTCATTTTAAACTGATTAACGAATAATAAGCTTACCGGTTTTGATGTTTGATAAACCTTGACAATTTATTTCATAAAAATATATTCCGTTAGCAAACGTTGATACATCCATGCTTTCGGTAGAATTACATTTTTTTGTCAGCATTAATTTACCGGTTACATCAAACAGTTTAAAGGTAAAATTACCTTCGCTTTTTACAGTAATTAAATTATTGGCCGGGTTAGGATAAACACTTGTTGCAGCTTCAATATTATTGTAATTATTAATGCCGGATAGCGTTCCGTCATGTGTTGGGCCACTTACCTTATTAATGATCCAGTTGGCAGAATCTACCATAATATTAGTAACTGTTCCGGCCACATTAAAATTATACCAGGCAGTATCTGTGGCATGCATAACACGTATGGTTGTATCGCCAATGCTGCGTATTAAGGTGTACTGTATAGGTGTAATAAATAAAGGAGTAATAGCAGCATCGCTAACGGTTTGTATGCTGCGCATGGTAAAATTATTACCAACTTGGTTCCAATGCACATTAAAGGTTGGATAACCTTCTCCATAAATCCATTGTGTAAAATATTGATTTAGGTTTAATCCGGTGGTGTTTTGAACAGATGCCTGAAAATCGGCCGTGGTGGCGGTAGATTGGTTGTACTGCTGTAAATAATTTCTTAACGAAAGAAAGAACATACTATCATTATTAATTAAAAAACGCAGCGTATGAATTACAGCTCCGCCTTTATCGTAGGTTAAACGTGTATCAAATATTCTGTTTTCGCTGGTAGTATCCGGGTTATAAACACTACCATTAGTTTGACTCATAATATTGTTATGCGCGCCTAGCATAAAAGGAGCGGCCTGGTTGGGTTCTAAAAATTCACGCGCTAAATATTCGCTATAAACTGCAAAACCTTCGTTCATAAAAATATCGTGCCAGGTGCCGCAGGTAACATAATCACCAAACCATTGGTGACCTAATTCGTGGGCAATGGTACTCCAATCAAAAGCGCCAATGGTAGTCATACTTTGGTGTTCCATGCCGCCACCTAAGGTAGTTTCGCAATGACCATATTTTTGATCTGCCCATGGGTATAAGCCATATAATTTGCTAAATAATTCTACAAACTGGCGGGTAGAATCTAAAAGGGGTTTTATATAAGGAAGTGTGGCCGGGTTATTATATACATAATTTTGAATTAGAATTGAATCTGAATATCCCTGCGGGTGCGCGTAAATACTGTAATCGATATATTTTGCAAGCGCAACCGAAATTAAATAATAATCTATAGCATGCTTGTTCTTCCATTCAAAGCGCTTGGTGTTTCCAATAGTAACTATGTTGGTTAATTTACCATTTGAACCAACCTTATTGGCAGAATCGGTAGTTACAAACACCCAGCTTGAATCTATTTTATCATGCAATTGTTGTTTGCACGGAAACCATTCGTACGCATGGTAACATTCGCTAAGGGTGTACGCCGATTTGTTGCCCCAGGTAGGCGAAGTGCCGTTGTTGTACCCATCGCCCGCCGAAGAACCGTTAATAGTGGGCGCTGTGCCATGATAATAAACCGTTGCATCAATTAGAGAGCCTTGGGCAAGCGGCGTTGCAAAAGGCACGCGGGCTTCATCACCATTACGACTGACAACCGTATTAATACCGTTTAAATAAACAGAATCAATAGTATAGGTATGGTAAAGTTCAAACGCAAAACTATCCAGCAAGGCAGATTTTACGCTTGCCATAGCGCGCACATTACCGCTAACTACTTTATTGGTTATGCTTAATGTTAGGTTTAAATGATAAAATGTAAGGTCATATTTATTCTCTAAATTTATCAAATACGTAGAAGCCAGCATAGCTGCGGTTTTTGAGGCATTGTTAGCATGACTTTTAATCTTTGTTTCGGCGCAGGCAAATTTATGTTGTGCCTGCAACGAGGCCGATAATATAGATAAAGCAAAAATTAATTTTTTCATGGCTTATTTTATGTTGCACAATGTAGGTAGCGTCTGCGTTTTTTAAGTGTTAAAAATTACTGATGGCAATATAGGAGGATTAACGGAATAGCTCAAAATTATGTACCTTTGAAATAAGAACTTTACCTATAAAATATGAGCGTTAACCGTGTATGGGTTTATTTAACCAATAAATCTTTTGATGAAAAAACAGAACGTAGTTTGAAAGTTGATGTGAAAGAATTTTTGCATACCTGGAACGCGCATGGGAAAGCTTTAACGGCCGACTTTGAAATTTTGCACCATCATTTTATAATTATTAAAGCGGATGAAGAACAATATAGCGCCAGCGGGTGCAGTATTGATAAGCAGTTTCAATTTATAAAAGAAATAGAAAAAAAATATACCATTAATTTATTGGATAGATTAGTGGTGGCTTATAAAAAAGATACTTTGGTGAAAGTTATTCATTCATCAAAAATACCGCAGCTTTTACAAGATGGTATTATAAATGAAAATACAACTGTTTTTAACACCACTTTATCTACAGCAGAAGAATTTAAAAACAAATTTGAAATACCCCTTAAAGAAAGCTGGTTGGCTAAGTTTTTGGTAAAGAAAAATTGATTTTTTGTTTTCTTACTTATTTGTAAATGTCCTTTCGGTGATCTATAGTGATTACTTTAATTTGCAAAGTGCTACCGTTTATTTCATAAACAATCCTATACATACCAACTCGCAGGCTGTATATACTTTCTAAGTTTTGCATTTTAATAGAGCCTTGAGGGTGTGGGTTTGTTTTTAACCCGGTAATATGCTCGGCTATTTTCTTTTGGTAGTTGGCGGGTATTTTATCTAGGTTTTTTAATGCTTGTTTTCCAATTATAACCCTAAACATATTATTTTTTGTCTGTACTATATTTGTGTTTAACCTTGTCCCAATCTACAAAAACGTCATTTTTTTTAATGCGGTCAATTTCAATCATGTCTAAAAAATCTTCTAAATAACTACCCCATCTTTTTACATCAATAGTAATAGACTTTGTTTTTCCGGTAGAAGTTTTATTTATTTTAATACCTGATATGAGTGCCATTTTTATTGCATTAATGTTACACAAATTTACACTATTTTTTTGCTTAGCAAAAGCAGGGTAAAAACACCTTTAAAAGAAAGTTGGTTAGATAGGTTTTTGGTTTAACCAGTTAATAGAATAGATTTTAATCTGCTTGTTTTTCATGTTTTTTACTTGGGGCAAAAGGTCTTGTCCCCATTGGTGGCGCACTATCAAACCTGAAAGATTTTCCATCCCACCATATTGGTTTACTTACAGCAGATGGGTCGTCTTCATTAGAAGAAACCTGTTTCATATTACTTTCAAAATCAGGCTTTAAAACATCTGCATTTAATTCAGGGTGTTCAAATCCTTTTTTTACACCTATGGCAAACCAATTAAATGCTATATTACCTGTACCATTATTATTTTCATAAACATCAAAACCTTTTGAATCGATAGATTCTATGTACAGACCATTAGATTTTCCTATAGCTGTAATTGTAATATTAACCGGAACTTGTTCAGAAACAGAAACTATAAAGGCCTCTTCAAAATTTACTCTTACGTGACCATTTTGTAAGCGCCCTTGACCGCGAGACTGAATATCTACACTTGTAGATGTAGCATAAAAAGTAGGGATTTTTTTTGAGTCGTTATTACTATTTAATTGAACGCTTATATTGTTTGTATAAACAACACCATCTGTAAAAGAACCCATTTTTTCGCCGGAAACAAATATTCCACCTTTACCACCGTTTGCGATAATTCCAAAAGCATCAGAATTACCGACAATACCTACCCCGGTGAAAACACTTTCCTCTGAAGAAGATGCAGATGATGAAAGCCTTCCTGCACCAGTTACAGCCCCAAACGTATTATTGTAATATAAACCAGCTATAGTACCTCCACTTGAAACGTACCCTAAAGAGGCCCACTGATTTATGTAAATACCAGTACCTATAACACCGCCATTTCTTTTAGGAACACCTCCTGTGGTATAAACATTTCCTAATACGCCAAAAGAATATAAGGGCAATGTTCCTGAACTACTCATTTGTGATTGGGTAGCTGCGTTTGCTTGTATTATAGAATATCCGGAACCATTTGTATTGGGTTCTACATATGCAAAAAGAGCGGCATAACCAACAGCCATAGTACCTCCTACACCATAGGCTCTTATAACATCGCCAGCTCCATTATTGGTAACGGTTAATATTCTGCTTGCTGAACTCCCTAAAATATCTGTAACAGAATTAGGTGTTGCAGTTCCAATACCCACCTTTCCATTACTTAATATTCTCATTCTTTCCAAATTATTACTAGCAATAACAAAATCAACAGCATCAGTAGTTCCTATAAAATTATTATTTACTGTACTGCCATAGGCAGCTGCCGATGGCGTGGTACCCGCATTACCCGTTGTAAACCAAGGTGCACCCGGCGATAAATTATCAACTAAATTTATCCATAAAGCAGATGTATTATCCCAATAATAATAACCTTTACCGCCAGCACCTGTTCCGGTAATGGCACCATTGGTATTGTACACAAGTAAACTTTGTTGGCTGGCACCCACAGGCACGGTAGTATTATCTGCCGTTGTGTTTAAACTTACATTAGGCACTAATAAACCTTTACCATTTGGGCTTGTAAAGGTATTACCCGTGTTAAGATCTAATTGAGCCGAACTATTAGGTATTGCACCCGTACTATTTATACCTACGTTTTGGGCGTTAATTTGCATAGTCATTATAATGCTTGCAGCTATTAAATATATTTTTGTTTTCATGAGGTTATTTATTGATCAATATTTTTTTTACTAAAACTGTTTGCAAGGTTTGCAGCTCAACTAAATAAGTTGCGTTGGCCAGGCTTTGATTGATTACATACCTATTGCTTCCTTGTATGGCCGTTAATATATCTTTATATATTAAGCGTCCGGTTACATCATAGATGGTAATATTTACCGCTTGATCTGCATTTGATTGCAAAACTACATTTACACTTTGGTTATCTGCCGTAAATACATTAGCACTTTCGTGTTGAGAACCTGCAACCATATTGCTATTACAGGGCATAGCCGATATGATTTTAAAAACAGTGGTAGCGCCGTTAAGATCAGTTTCTACCAACCTGTAATAAGTAACATGGGTATTAACAGAAAAATCTGTAAAGCTATATTGTTTTGTTTGAAGGCTGTTAACTGCTGCCGGTATATTTCCTATCGGAAAAAAATTAATCGCGTCGTTTGATTTTTCAACCGTAAAATTAGCGCTGTTCGATTCGCTTGCAGTAGCCCAAGTAAGGCGCGTAAATCCATTTATACAACTATCTTTAAATAAAAGCAATTCAACCGGTAAAGGGTTTAATTTATCTACCAATGTCCAAGAGCGATATTTTGTGCCTATAATACCTGCCGCTAAACTTACCCCGCTAACATTTCCTTCAGTTGCCCCTGTTGTATTTACACCCACTGGGCCTGCTCCTGTTGGGCTGCCTGCCCACGAACCAGCAACCTTGTCAAATGGTTCGGCTAATAAATTAGCCACCACAAATGTATTTCCTCCGTTTGCGTTTCCTTCTGCGCTTATGTAGCCAAAATCGTAAGTAACAGCCGGCGTGGTTGAATATCCAATGGCATCAACTATCCAAAACCTGTCTATTGCGCGGGGCGAGTTATTGGCGGTAAATATATTGGCGTTCCATCCATTCATATTTAGTACATCGCTGGGCATATAATTTACGTTATCAAAACCCGATCCAAAAGCAACCGAAGGCAACTTAGATGAAAATTGCATATTACCGTTAGAACTTACAATGCCCCCGCTAATACCGGTTACCGCTAAGGGAAACTGAACACCGGCCACACTTGTGTATTTTGAAAAATAAGGAACTGTAATAGGTGTAGAAGAAGACCCAATGTTATATTTGGTAATGTTATATTCGCTTTCCATCATAATACCACCTGTTGTACCTATGGTAGTAATTGGTGTGGCAGGCGGGTTATTTAAAACAACATAAGATGGTTTTGCCATGGTACCGGCGTTAATATTAATTACCGCAGCCCCATTAATTACTAATTGAGAAAAGCAATTATAGGTGCTAAACGATAAAAATGTATAAAATAGTAATTTCTTCATAATAAGATATGGCTAAATTAATAAGAAATTCTTACATTACCAATAAAAAATAAATTTTTTTTACGTTAATTTTTTACCAGCTTGGCGCAGTAAAAAGAGGTATTTGTGGTAAAAGTAACCAGGTAAATACCGCTTGGTTTCTCTTGCAGGTCAAGCTGCGTTTTATTTGCGCCGTTTGTACAAAGTATATTTTTCTCTAACACTAAATTACCTTTATCATCAAATAATTTTAATAACCCGGTTGTATTGGCCTGGCATATATACGATACGTTTAACAGCCCGGTAGTTGGGTTTGGCGCTATGGTAAAGGCACCATCGTTCTCTTTATTAGTTACAGATACAATGGTAAGTTTATTGGTTTTTCCATTTAAATCTGTTTGACTTAACCTATAATACGATACACCCGCCAAAGGCGCATAATCTGTAAGGATATATTGTAAATTACCGGTGCTGTTGCCGCTTTCGGAAGCCGATTTTACTTTTTTAAATTCTTCAAAAGTTTTTCCGTCGGCACTGCGTTCAATAGTAAAATAATTATTATTCTTTTCAGAAGCTGTAATCCACTTTAAATCAACTTCATGCCCATTTTGCGTGGCGGTAAAATTAGTAAGTTCTATGGGGAGGATGATAGGAACCGTACAGCTTAATATAGATGTACCTGTAATGTTAATAGTGTAAGTACCTGCAATGGCAGGACTGTTTACCAAAATAGCATAAACATCATTTGTAGTAGTGTTTAAAGTTGAATTAAATGAAGAAGGACCAGTACTTGTAAAAGTTGTGGTACCTGCGGCACTCAAACCGCCTGTTGTTGTTGATGGTGTATAAGAATTGCAACTTACTAATGAGCCGCTATTTAAATTATCACAAATATTAGTTGTTGTAGATTTCCATATGGAAAAATCATAATTATAAGCCGTTGAAGAAGCAATATTCATATTTAAAGTCCCTCCAGTTAAAATACTTATATAATACCAGGCCGAATGTATTTCTGTATTAGCTCCGCCAAAACAATCTCCGGTGCTGGCTGTTAAATCCTGATAGCCCCATAAATTTGTGTTGCCGCCGGTGGCAGTATGAGATCCGCATAGCATCGTGGCCGTAGCACAGTCTGTACCTGCCGGGTAAGGCACGGGGTTATTTACGTTTAAGGTAAAAGAACCCGCGCCTACTGTATTTGTATTAACTACGGAAATATAATAAGTATTACCACGTGTTAATGAATCTGCCAAAGAAGTTACATTGTTAGTTGATCCTGCGGTACCACATAATATACTACTAACTCCTGTAGAAGTACAAACATCAGTTGCTGTGCCGGCAGCCCCCAAAACCAAAAACTGCGGGGTTGCTGTACCTGTAATAGTAACTTCTAAGTTTGGGCCTTGTGCTATAAAACTATACCAAACATTATTATAGGCCGTATTACAACTGCCAACAAAAGGTGCATCGTTGGTGGCAAGAGAAGTTGTGCCAACTATGGGTGTTGAGTTTAAAGAAGTACTTATATCAATAGCATTCGTGCAACAATTATTAGCCGGCCCAGGGGCAGCAGTATTAGAATAAGTTGTAGTTATACTATAACTACCGGCAGTTGCCGACTCTACCAAAATATAATAAGTAGTACCAGCCGTTAAGCAAGATGCGGTTGCTGAAGCTGTTCCAACAATGACAGGAAAATTAGAAACCTGACCACACCCTAATTCATTGGCAGAGGTAAAAGTACCGCACCCACCAGAATAAATGGCTATACCAGATCCCTTTTGGGTTTTACCTGCAATAGTTAATGAAAGGCTGCCGGCTGTTGCCGGAGTATAACTATACCAAACACTAAAAACATTATAAGCAAAACAGGAAGGCATAGGGTCTGAAACGACTGTATTAGCAGTAGCGTTCGAAAGACAAAGGACAGGCACACCAGTGGCGGTTAACGGTGTTGCAGAGGTACAATTATCGTTGGGTGGTACCATAACACCCGGCGGCGGGCCACCCTTTGCCAAAACCTTGTTGGTATCTTTTAGCACAACAATATTATTTTTATCCGAAAATTTATCACTTTGCTGACTAATGCAAAAAAGCGGACAAACAAATAAAAGTATAAAAGCTAAAAAACGCATAGTTGAATTGAATCGGCTAAACTAAATAAAAAAGTAATAAATTGTTGATAAATAAATAATTATTTCACAATATTTATCGAAAAGTTTGATTTCTTAACTTTTCTATAGCTAAATTGATTTTCGCCACCCGAAAGGTCATTTTTTCCGTTAATCCGCTTCTTATGTCCAAAACGCATAAAAATTCCTTATATTTAAAAACAAGCCATATATTCGGAAAAAATTTCTTTCATAAAATGAAAATAGCAATCTTAAAAACTACATTACTAGCTATAACCGCCATGAGTGTAAACGCGCAAAACCCGGGTATTAACCTGGCCAATATGGATAAAAGTGTTAACCCGGCCGATGATTTTTACCAGTATGCCAACGGTACCTGGATAAAGAACACGCAAATTCCTGCACAGGAATCTCGTTGGGGAAGCTTTAACGAGCTGGCCGACCGTAATAACGATAACCTTAAAAAAATATTAGAAGAATGTGCTGCTGATAAAACAGCTAAGCCAGGCAGTAACAAACAAAAAATTGGCGATTTTTACCGCGTTGGTATGGATACCGTAAAGCTTGAAAAAGAAGGTTATGCGCCTATTGCTTCTGTATTTTTGAGCATTAATAAAATTGCCACTAAAGCAGATGTTATTAAAACCCTGGCCACCTTGCAAACCAAAGGCATTGGCGGTGTTTTTGGCTTTTATGTAGATGCCGATCAAAAAAGCAGTAACGAAAATGCGGTGTATTACAGTCAGCCGCGCTTAGGTTTACCCGATAAAATGTATTACACCGAAGCAAAGTACGAAAGCATTCGCACCGCGTATAAAAAGCATATAGAAAATATGTTCTCTTTATTGGGAGATAAAGCAGAAGATGCGGCAAAAAATGCAGCCACCGTTTATAACTTAGAAGTGCAAATGGCAGATGCTTCTATGGGGCGTATTGAGTTACGCGACCCTGATAAGCAATACAATAAATTTACCAAAGATGAATTCTTTAAAAAAGAATCTAATCTTGATCTAAGCGCTTTTTTAGCTCCGGCAGGCGTTAACAAGCCTTTTACCGATGTAATTGTTACACAACCTTTGTATTTTGATAAATTAAACCAGCTTATTACAAGTGTGCCGGTTGCCGATTGGAAAACATATTTACGTTGGTGCACCATTCACCAAACTGCTGCTTATTTAAGCGCTAATTTTGTAAAAGAAAATTTCTCTTTTTATGGAACTACCTTACAAGGCGCTAAAGAAATGAAACCTCGTTGGAAACGTGTATTAGCAACTATTGACGGCGGTGTGGGCGAAGCATTAGGCCAAATATTTGTAGAAAAAAACTTTGATGCAGAATCGAAAAAGAAAGTAAATGAAATGGTTGACAATCTTTTTACAGCCTTTAAAGAGCGTATAAATACCCGCACCTGGATGAGCGATATTACCAAGCAAAAAGCCTTAGAAAAATTAGCTAAAATTATGCGTAAATTAGGCTATCCTGATAAATGGAAAGATTATTCTACCCTTGAAATTAAAAACGATACTTATGTAGCCAACGTTTTACGCTCAGGTACGTTTGCCTTTAAAGAAATGACCGATAAAATTGGTAAGCCTGTTGATAAAACAGAATGGGGTATGACACCGCCAACCGTAAACGCCTACTATAACCCAAGCTATAACGAAATTGTTTTTCCTGCAGGAATTATGCAGGCACCATTTTTTAACGCCAAAGCAGATGATGCAGCTAATTATGGTGTAATGGGTGCAGTTATTGGCCATGAGCTTACACATGGTTTTGATGACCAGGGCGCAAAATATGATGCTGATGGTAATTTAAAAGACTGGTGGACCGCCGAAGACATGAAAAACTTTGAAGCACGCACCGGTTTAATCCGCGATCAATTTGATGGTTTTGTGGCCATTGATACCATGCACGTTAACGGGCAGCTTACGTTGGGCGAAAACATTGCCGATTTGGGTGGATTAACCATGAGCTACTACGCGTATAAACTTTCTTTAAAAGGAAAAAAATCGCCGGTAATTGATGGTTTTACAGGCGAGCAGCGTTTCTTTATTGCTTGGGCACAGGGCTGGAAAACCTTATCTCGCCCCGAGGCTTTAAAACAAATGATTGCTACCAACCCTCACAGCCCAGGTAATTTTAGGGCAAACGGGCCAATGAGCAACATGAAAGAATTTTACGAAGCTTTTAATGTAAAAGAAGGAAACAAAATGTACCGCCCGGCCATTAAACGTGCCGAAGTTTGGTAGTAAACAAAAAAAAATAAAACTGATTACTAATAAAGTTTATCTTTGCTATAACCATAAAAAAAAACAAAATGAAAAAAATCTTTTTAAATTTAGTATTAGCTTCTTTTGTAGGAGCAACTTCTATGTCGGCTTCTACTTTTGGCGATGACAAAAAAGGCGATGACAAAAACAAAAAATCTTGCAGTAAAGAGTGCAAAAAAGACGGTAAATCTTGCTGCAAAAAAACAACTGACACCAAAACAACTGACACCAAAACTACCGAAACGAAAACTACGGAAACTAAAAAGTAATTTTTTCGGGATTAATTAAGAAGTCCGTTATCTGTTACAGATTGCGGACTTTTTTATTTTAGTTGATTTTCGTTAGGGATTAGACTTCTTTATGAAAAAGATCGTCGTCATGTTGAACTTGTCGAAACATTTGGGACACTTAAGAACATACTTCTACAGGCCGCGTATGGCATTAAGTTGTTATGCTGAACGTGTTTCAGCATCTCATGAGATTCCGAAACAAGTTTGGAATGACATCGACATTTTGATGCTTTGTCTGCCAAAAAATCTAATATTATTCTGTAACATACTCTAAAAAATTGTATTTTAGTGCAGATGATTTTTACCTATAATACACGCGCATCGGCCATGGCTATGTGGAATACAACACAGTTGTAGAATTGTTGAGTTGAAGAATTTTAGATTCTGTACTTATATAATTCTTTTTTAATTTAATAAATCAAAAATCATTTAAATCATTAATTGAAAAAATATGGAAACAAAAAACATTGCACATACTTTAGAAAAAATTTATAAAGACGCGGGAGATTTTTTACCGCTTAACGGAACTGATTACGTTGAGTTTTACGTGGGTAACGCCAAGCAAGCAGCCCATTATTATAAAACAGCGTTTGGGTTTCAAAGCTATGCGTATAGTGGCTTAGAAACGGGTAATAAAGAAACAGCCTCGTACGTTTTAAAGCAGGATAAAATTAGGTTGGTGTTAACCTCGCCACTTAACTCAAAGCACCCTATTAACCAGCATATTGCCAAACATGGTGATGCGGTTAAGGTAATTGCGCTTTGGGTGGATGATGCTACATCTGCCTTTAATGAAACGGTTAAACGCGGGGCCAAACCGTTTATGGAACCTACCACCGAAAAAGATGAACATGGCGAGGTAATTCGCAGTGGCATTTATACCTACGGAGAAACGGTGCATATGTTTGTTGAACGAAAAAATTACAACGGGTTATTTTTGCCTAGTTATAAAGAATGGAAAAGCGATTACAACCCTGCGCCTACCGGCTTAAAATATATAGACCACATGGTTGGTAATGTTGGTTGGAACGAAATGAATACCTGGGTTGAATGGTACCAAAAAGTAATGGGTTTTATTAACTTGCTATCTTTTGATGATAAACAAATACATACCGAGTACAGCGCGTTAATGAGTAAGGTTATGTCTAACGGAAACGGAAGAATTAAGTTTCCGATAAACGAACCGGCAGAAGGAAAAAAGAAATCGCAGATTGAAGAGTATATTGATTTCTACGAAGGCGCGGGTGTACAGCACCTTGCAGTAGCTACCGATGATATTTTAAAAACAGTGCGCGACCTGAGATCTCGTGGGGTAGAATTTTTATCATCTCCGCCAAAAACATATTATGATGATGTTAAAGTGCGCATACCAAATGTAAAAGAGGATATTGACCTTTTAGCGAAGGAAGGTATTTTAATTGATTGCGATGAGGATGGATATTTATTGCAAATATTTACTAAACCTATTGAAGACCGACCAACTTTATTTTTCGAGATTATTGAACGCCATGGTGCTCAAGGCTTTGGGGCAGGTAACTTTAAATCATTATTCGAATCTATTGAAAGAGAGCAAGCTTTACGCGGCACTTTAGATAAATAATTTTTTTATTTTTATAAATCCCCTTCGTTTATTTGGAGGGGATTTTTTATTTTAAAAACAACAACATGATTAAGAAAATAATTTTTGGTTTAAGTTTATTAATTGCTTTTGCTACGTATGCACAAACAACACCACAAACCATTTCGTTAACAGGCGAAGCACATAAAAAAGTAACGCCCGATATGGCTGTAATTTCTTTTTCTATTAATGGAAAAGATAAAGAAGAAAACGTAGCGCTTACCAAACTAAACACACAAACACAACAAGTGGTAGATAAATTAGTAGCTGCTGGTTTTACAAAAGACCAATTAAAAATTGCCGATTATAATTTAAATGAGGATTACGATTACACCAACGGGAAATCTAAAAAAGTAGGTTATGTGGCCTCACAAACAATTGTTTTAAAATTTAAAGTTGAAAAAGAAAAAATAAGCAAGTTATTTGGTAAATTTTCTGATGAAAAAACAGAGAATGTAAATGTAAGTTTTAACACAGAAATATCGGATGAGCTACAAGATAAAACAACAAATGAACTTATTGTAACAGCCATACAAGACGCCACGAAAAAAGCAACTATTATTGCCGTAACTTCTAAACTGAAAATAAAAATGGCAAAAGATGTGGAGTATAAAATACCATCCAATAATTATGAAAGAACTGCGAGTTATGGACAAAGTATGATTAAATTTAACGCTATGGCAAAGGACAGTAATGCAGAATCTTCTTTCTTAAACATTAACGTAAACGAAGTAGAGATAAGCGAAACTATTAAAATAGTTTTTTTAGTGGAGGGTTTGTAGAGATTATTTAATCGGTATTTTTTTTGCGATTAATTTTTTGCATTCGGGTAATAAAATCAGCGCGCTAGGGTTCTTCTAAAATATGAAACGCTATATGTTTTGTAAAATCAAGACTATTAAGATAATTTATTCCTGATTCATCAAATTCAAATTTCTTTAAAACACGTAGTAGTTTTTTTTTATTTACATTGGTTGGTTTTATCCACACATCCATGTCGCCCGTTGTGCGCTTGTAGCCATGATAAATAACCGCATAGCCGCCAATTAATATAAAATCAACCTTTACTTTTAATAAAGCACTTATCATTCTTGGTGTTTATCTATAAACATATTCATTGGCTATCTACATATATTTTAGTAGATAAAGCTCGTTTACTTAATGTTTCTCTTGTAAAACCATACGTTCTTAAAATTAAATTAATGGTTTCTTGTATGCGCTCGGTCGGGGTTTGAAATGCTTTTGCTTTAAACTCATTGTTTTCAGTTTCTTCAAACGAATTAAAACACGTATAGTTTTAGTGTAAATAACCGTAGGTTCGCTTAGCTTATTAGGCACGGCAGGTTTTTTATTAACTATATTTTTTTTAATCTGATAAGGAAAGATAAGAAATATTATTTTATCGTCTGCATTTCATACAACTTTAAGTAAGTACCTGCTTTGGCAAGTAATTCTTTATGTGTGCCGCGTTCAATAATTTTGCCTTTCTCTAAAACCACAATTTCATCGGCATGCACGATGGTAGAAAGCCTGTGTGCAATAACAACGGTAGTACGATTTTGCATCAGCTTTTGCAAAGCATCTTGCACCATTCGCTCATTTTCACTATCAAGTGCTGAGGTTGCTTCATCTAAAATTAAAATAGGCGGATTTTTTAATACCGCGCGTGCAATGCTAATTCGTTGTCTTTGTCCGCCACTAAGTTTAGTGCCTCTATCGCCCACATTTGTTTTGTAACCCTCGGGCATCTGCATAATAAAATCGTGTGCGTTGGCAATGCGCGCAGCTTCCATTACATCTTGTTCAGAAATATTTTCTAAACCAAAAGCAATATTATTAAATACCGTATCATTAAATAAAATAGGTTCTTGCGATACCATGCCTAATAAATTACGTACACTTTTTAGTGTGGCGTTTTTAATGTTAGTATCATCAAATAAAATTTCGCCTTGATCGCTATCATAAAAACGTGCGATCATATCAGTCATAGTTGTTTTACCTGAACCTGATTGCCCGACTAATGCAATGGTTTTTCCTTTAGGAATAATTAAATTAATATCGTGCAGTATGTGCCCCGCATCCCCACGGTTATAAGCAAAAAAAACGTTTTTAAATTCAATCTTTTGATTGAAAGTTTTTATGTTGATTGCATTAGTAATCTCAGTAATAGTATTTTCGGCATGAAGTATTTTGTTGATGCGTTCTTCCGACGCTACTCCTTTTTGAATGCTGTTATAGGCCTGTGTAATTTGTTTTACCGGAGGAATAATCTGCGAAGCAACAATGATATAAGTAATAAAAGATGAAGCTGAAAGACTGCTATCTGCGCCCATTACCATTTTACCACCAATGTACATGATTAACATTAAGATGGCTGTAACAATTACTTCTGTTAGCGGAGATGAAAGATCTGTTTTACGGTAAATGCCAACAGATATTTTGGTATATTCTTCGTTTATGCTTTTAAATTTATTCGATACAAATCTTTCACCCGTAAAAGCTTTAATAATTTTTAAACCGCCCAGCGTTTCTTCCATGGCAATAAATAACTGCCCTAAAACTTCTTTGCCTTTAGCAGAATTTCGTTTTAAACTCTTACCAATTAAAGCCACCAGCAAGCCCGCCACGGGTAATAAAACAAATACATACAAAGTTAAGTACGGACTGTAAACAATAAGCGTAATTAAAAAAAATGTTATGGTTAAAGGCTCTCTAAAGATTAATTCTAACGATTGCATGATGCTCCATTCTATCTCGCTTACATCAGATGTTATGCGCGACATGATGTCTCCTTTTTTTTCGTTGCTGAAATAAGAAAGTTGCAAGTGTAAAACTTTATCGAGTAATTTATTCCGTAGGTCGCGAACAACGCCATTTCTTATCGGAGCCAGCGCGTACATAGCTAAATATCTAAAGAGATTTTTTAAAAAAGTAAGTACTACAATTACTATACAAATAAACAACAAAGCGCTTAATTTTCCATGATTTGTTATTAAACTAGATAGATGATATGTAAACGCCTCGTTTGCCCAGGCAGGGTTAAGATGAAAAACCGGCGCACCCTTTTGTAATATATCCTTATAATAAACTTCATCATGCAAGAACAACAGATCTAAAAAAGGTTTAACAAGCACCAAAGAAAATATAGAAAATACGGAGAATAAAATATTACAGATAATATTCATCCACGCATAATTCCAATAACCTTTTATGTATTTAAAAACTGAAAACAATTTCATCTTTTACTTTTTATTCAATTAATAATCGCGGTAAAAATTATACATAGATGTTTTTATGCCTGCATAAACATAAGGTATTGAATTTGAGTACCCGATAGAAGCTGCGTGCGTGTAACGCTGAATTAAGCCGGCCTCTATACGTAAATTCAATCCACGTATTAAAAAGTATGTAAACTTAAATTCGGCCTGCATAACATTGTATTTAATGCCTTGTGTTATATGATTGCCAAAATCACTTTTATGAAGGTCATAACTTAAAAAAATATTTTGTCCCGCATCGGTTTTCACTATATTAGTTGTATCTCTTCCAACAACCGTATACATTCCCTTTAGATCTATCTGCCAGCTTTTATGTTTGTATGAAAAGAATCCAAGTGTTTCATAAAAATTAGCGCCGAACGGATGAGCCAAGGGCTGGTTATATTGAGAATAATTTTGTTGCTCGCTTGCATGCGAATAGGTGTACGGACGCACCCAGTTAAACTCTGTTTGAAGCGAAAGATTTTTAATGCCGAACGCATTCACATACTTTCCACCAATTTGAAAGCCTTGCTTATTAGCCCACCAACCATTTTGTTGTTTTATGTATTGAAAATTAAATTCATCCAAGATCAATTGCCCGTATAGTTTAAAGTGATTAGCAAACTTTACCGAGGTATTAAAACCAATTAAGGCGTTATCTCCCGATCCAAGTGAATATTCTACCGGACGATAAAATATAAGCGGGTTTAAATAATGTGGGTCGTAACCGCGGTGGCGAATACTATCTGAGCCCTGAAATATCTCTGTTTCAAAAAAAGAAAAATTAAAATTCTTAGTAACGTTCCAGCTTAAGTAATGAAATGTTCCATAACGGTTAAGCGCGTGTTTGCGTATGCCGTTTGGTTGGTAAACATCCTGCATAAAACTATACCAGAAGCTGTATTGCAAATGCCAGATATTAATGGTTGTTTTTATAAATGGATAACTGGTTGCCACATCAGATAATAAAAGAGAACGGTATCCATCGCCGATAAATATTTTATCTTTCGCTACCATAAAATTCAAATTCTTTATAGGAGAATAAGATATGTTACCGGTAAAATTAGTAAAGGTATAAATACCGTTATTTCCATAAGCCTTGCCCATGCCCGGAATTATTTTGTATTTGGAAACTATGGTATCTGTAAAACCCGGGTAAGATACCTGACCGCCAATACCTGTAAAAGAGGCAGAGAAATTAGAGTTAATATCTAAACGAACATACGCGCCGCCAGATAATTCGTTAATGCTTCTTTTAGAATGAACGTCATAACCCACCTGTTCATCTAACTGCGGCAATATCTGTAAAGCAAATTTATTTTTATACTTTGGATGGGTATGAAAATCATTCAACATAAATTGGTTTTTCAACTTATAATTATTAAGATGAAACGCTGTATCATCAACTTCCTTAACAGTAAACCCAATATAAGGTTTCATTGCCGAGTGAAATGTTTCGGTTGGATATTGTATGTAATAAGCGTCTATTAAATTATTTGCATCTGTATTTAAAAATAATTGTTGCGCATTATTTTGTGCCAAGGCAGTTATGCTTATCAGGAAAAATAATATATATAGTTTAGTTTTCACTAATGTTTTTATTCTTTTTAATAGCTATGTGTTACTCCTTGTTGATTTTTTCTTATTTTTAATTTTAAGGCAACATTGGAGCTTCAGGCGAAGATGTTTTTTTCTGTTTTGATTTATAAGCAAATTGTAACATCATCATACAAATGGCTGCAAAAACAATAACGGCAACCATAGAAATACTTGGGTTAAGGCGGTAACAAACTACTGATATACCGATAGCCATTAAATTAAAAACATATACGCTGATAACTGTTTTTCTATGTCCGAAACCAATATCAATAAAGCGATGATGTAAGTGATTTCTATCGGCCGAGAAAGGAGAGACCCCTGAAATAGCCCGAACCGTAAATACGCGTAAAGTATCTGCCAAGGGATAAATTAAAACAGCCACTACAAAAACAGGTTTTGATAAATATGGTAAGATGCCATCCAGCTTATCTACCGGGTATTCTATTAATTTAATACTTAATACACAAATGATCAACCCTATGGTTAGTGAACCAGAATCTCCCATAAAAATTTTAGCTGGACTAAAATTAAAAACTAAAAACCCTAATAAAGATCCTCCAAGCGCAAACGCAAGCGAAGCTAAAATTACATCGTTAGCGCAAACAAACCACGTGCCATAAGCCATACAAGCTATAAAACCAATGCCGCCGGCTAAGCCATCAACCCCGTCAATTAAATTAAAAGCGTTAACAACTACTATATACGTAAACAACGATAAGAAAACACTTGCCCAATAAGGTATTTCGTTCACTTCAAAAATGCCATGAAGCCCTGTTATACGTATGTTTCCAACCAACACTAATATTAATCCCGCCAGTACATGAGCAATCAACTTTTTTATAGGCGCTGTACCAATTATATCATCTTTAATTCCGACAAAGAACAGCATAAGCATGGTGGCTACTATAAGTTTAAACTCACGCACATATTGATATACTTGCGAGAGCTCATACATATTTCTGATCTTGGAAAAATCAAGCTCGAACCATAAACTATATGAAAACAAGGTTGCCGCAAATATTATAATGCCACCAATAGTTGGCACCACGCGCGTGTGTATCTTACGGTTGCCGGGCTCATCGAACAAACGTTTAAGTATGGCTACTTTAATTAAAGAGGGCGTGGCATAAAGCACCACTATAAAAGCGGTAACAAAAACCAAGGCAAGTATAAGTGCATTCATAGGTTAAAAATCATAATAAATATTATACAAAGATGTTTTAAAACTAATATAAAACAATTGCATTTGTTGGGTGTTAGCGTTAACATACGTATTTTGATAGGTACGAAAGGTGCTTCCAATGGCAATATTAGCTTTATAAGCCGGATTTATCATGTATCCAATTTTGGCGTCCAAATAATTCAGGTTTTGATTTACCCTATTGTTTCCGAACGAATAATTCTCTTTCAGCTGAATAAAAAATTTCTTGAATGTGTAAGATGCCAAACCAATCATTTCATTACTGAAGGGGGCCGGGCTTGCCAGCGTTTGGTTGTACTGCGAATAATTTTGAGAAGTATCTTTATTTTGATAT
Organism: Bacteroidia bacterium; assembly: GCA_038206945.1. Classification (GTDB taxonomy): domain Bacteria; phylum Bacteroidota; class Bacteroidia; order B-17B0; family Aurantibacillaceae; genus PALSA-968. Next base: position 160,991 of record JBBRAG010000003.1, read on the forward strand.
GCATACTTGCTAACATAATTATATTCTGCCTGCAGGTATAAATTTTTTATGTGAAGCGCGTCATATAATCTTACACCCGCTTGTGCACCAAAACTTGTTTTACCAAGATAAGCACCATTATACATAACCTGTCCGTAAAAAGATGTTTTTTTAAACGCTTTAATTTCCCAACCTCCGCCTTCTAAAATATGGTTGCTGTTATTAAAGCCATACGCCGCTAGGTTTGTAAAAATAACGGGGTTAGCATATAATATATTTAAGTGCATTACATTATCCTTATCGGTAGCGCGCCATATTAAATTTTGAAATAAATAGATATTTACTTTTTTATTTACCTGCCAGCTAAGTTGTTGAAAAGATGCCGCTTTCTTTTGAAAGATACGTTCAGTTCCATAAGGAGGTGTAGTTCCTCCATCGCTTAAATTCATAAGCAAGGCATACGTTTGGGTGTATTGAACTTTTTGTTTGAAGAAACTGGCCGTCATTTGTAAATACGGATAGTTAAACACATTATCGCTCAATAGCAAAGAGCGATAGCCAACACCAACTTTTTGTTTGCCTGTACCTAAGCGAAGAAAAAAATTTTTAACGGGTTTGTATTGCACAACACCGCAAGCCATGGCATAATCAAAGCCTGTTTTTTTAAATTGCTTCCACCGGCCCTGCCCGGGTACAATCGAATACGTATTACAATAACTTGCCAAGTAGGTTGGAAAGGTAGATTGATTTTCAAAGAAGGAAGTTTCAAAAATAAATTTTTCGCCTATTTGTCCTTTTATCCAAACGCCCCGGGTATTGTTTATAAAATGTTCTTTTAAAGGGTCTTTTGCATCTTTAGCATAGCTGAAATTAAATACCGGGTTAATATCCAGTTTAAATTTTATATCATGCCCAGAAGATTTGTCGGTGTATTTCACTTTAACGAGGTCCTCGTAAAAAACTTTATCGAAAAAAAGGTCTTGGCCCGGTTTTATAAATTTAAGTGTATCGGGAGGCTCATCTTTATAAATTAAAGGCTGTATAGAAGAATGAATGATAGGTGTAGTATCTGTAAAAATTTCTTTTTGCCTCGGCACATCAAAAAAATAATCAGGTGGAAATAAAATTGATTGGGCATTTATAGAACCAAGAATCAAGAAAAAAGAACCACGAAGAAAAAAATACTTTCTATTAATATGTAATAAAAAATTCATCTTCGGCTTAAACAACCCGCAGGTTTTTGTTCAATTTATAATCTGCATAAACTTTTTTAATTCCTTCTTCGAGGCTCATAGTATGTTTCCAACCCAAACTGTGCAGATAAGATACATCCATCAATTTGCGAGGTGTTCCATCTGGCTTGCTGGCATCAAAAACTATTTCGCCGTTATAACCTACAATTTCTTTAATTAATTGTGCAAGATCTTTTATGCTAATATCATCGCCCACACCAACGTTCACGAATTTCTCGCCATTGTAATTTTTCATTAAATATACACAAGCATCGGCCATATCATCAGCAAACATAAATTCTCTTAGGGGTGTACCGGTACCCCAAACAGTTACTGTAAGTGCGTTGCTTTCTTTCGCATCATGAAACTTGCGTAGTAAAGCAGGTAACACGTGCGAATTATTCAGATCATAATTATCATTTGGCCCGTATAGATTGGTTGGCATTACCGCAATAAAATTACAGCCATATTGTTTGTGGTACGATTCGCACATTTTTATGCCTGCAATTTTAGCAATGGCGTAAGGTTCGTTGGTATTTTCAAGTTCACCGGTAAGCAGGTATTCTTCTTTTAAAGGTTGCGGTGCTAATTTAGGATAGATGCAAGAGGAGCCAAGAAACATTAATTTTTTTACGCCACTTTTATAGGACGAGTGAATGATGTTGCTTTGCATCATTATATTTTCATAAATAAAATCTGCCCGATAGGTATTGTTTGCTTGTATGCCGCCCACTTTAGCCGCGGCAAAAAAAACATACTCGGGTTTTTCTTTCTTAAAAAAATCGATCACCGCTTGTTGTTTGCAAAGGTCAAGATCGCTGCTGCGCCTGAAAATAATATTGGTAAAGCCCTTTTCTTGTAAATTTCTAACAAGCGCGCTGCCTACCATACCACTATGGCCAGCCACATATATTTTAGCATTTAATTCCATGCTTACTCGTTCTGGTTAAGGATTGAATGGCCATGTTCTGATAAAAGCTTATCGCGTTTAAATAATTCTATGTCTGCGGCAACCATTTCTTTACAAAGCTCTTGTACGGTATAAGTAGGCTCCCACCCAAGCTTAGCTTTGGCTTTGCTGTAATCGCCAATAAGTAATTCAACTTCTGCCGGACGAAAATAACGGGCATCAACTTCTACTAAAACATTTTCTGTTTTTTTATCTATGCCTTTTTCATCTACGCCGTTTCCTTGCCACGTAAGTTCAATTCCAATTTCGCTGAAAGACATTTCTATGAATGAACGTACAGATATTTTTTTGTTTGTAGCCAGCACAAAATCATCTGCTTCGCTGTGTTGTAAAATACGCCACATGCCTTCTACATAATCTTTTGCATGACCCCAATCGCGTTCAGAATCGAGGTTACCAATAAATAAATTCTTTTGCAGGCCTAGACTTATTTTAGCTACGGCGCGCGTAATTTTACGGGTAACAAAGGTCTCTCCGCGTAACGGACTTTCATGGTTAAATAAAATACCATTGCAGGCAAACATGCCATACGATTCCCGGTAATTTTTTGTGATCCAAAAAGCATATAATTTAGCCACCCCATAAGGGCTGCGCGGATAAAAGGGGGTTGTTTCTTTTTGAGGTATCTCCTGCACGAGCCCATACATCTCGCTGGTAGAAGCCTGGTAAAAGCGGGTTGTTTTTTCAAGACCGGCAATACGAATAGCTTCCAGTAAACGAAGCGTTCCTACAGCATCGGCATTAGCGGTATATTCAGGCGTTTCAAAGCTTACTTTTACGTGGCTTTGAGCGGCAAGGTTGTAAATTTCATCCGGTTTAATTTCGCTAACAAGCCTTATTAAGTTGGTAGAATCCGTAAGGTCTCCATAATGTAAAAATAGTTTTACGCCGCTTTCGTGATAATCCTGATAAAGATGATCTATGCGATCGGTATTAAACATAGAGCTTCGGCGTTTTACGCCATGTACAATATATCCTTTTTGTAATAAAAGTTCGGCAAGATAAGCGCCATCCTGCCCCGTTATTCCTGTAATTAAAGCTATTTTACCCATAGTAGTTATTAACTACAATAATACGAAAAAAATTTGTGATGAAGTTCTTTAACTATCTCTATATTAGCTTTCTTTGCAGGGCTTTTGAAATCAATTAATCTATATTTTTTCTTTTTAATTTTAACTTTTGCCGCAAGGTCGCAAACCATAAAAGGCAGAGTTATTGATGCGCGCACTAACCAGCCCTTACCTTTTGTTAGCTTACAAATTAAGAACACGCAAAACGGTACGCTTTCTAACATTGAGGGTAAATTTCAATTAGATATTTTAACCGATAGTGGTGATCTGCAAATTTCTTATTTAGGATATTTTACCCAAACTATTGCTGTAAGTACGTTTCAAAAACCAAATGATATTGTTATCAAATTAAATCCTCAATCATTTAATCTACAAGAGGTAAACGTTCTTGCGGGCGAGAATCCTGCGCACCGAGTCATTAAAAAAGCTACCGAAAACAGGGTAATAAACAATCCTGAAAAAATGCACTCGTTTACCTACACAAGTTATACCAAGTTTTTTGTTACGGCAGATATTAAGGCAAATTTGGATAGTGTTTCCACAAAAGATACCAGTTTAACTGCTGCCGATAAATTTTTTAAAAATCAGCATTTGTTTTTGGTAGAATCTGTTACGCAACGAGAGTTTTTAAAGCCGGATAAAAACCATGAAACTGTTTTAGCATCCAGGGTTTCAGGATTAAAAAATTCTCCCTTTGCTTTATTAGCCACGCAATTACAATCATTTAGTTTTTATGATGATTTTATTACCGTACTAGATGAAAAATATCTCAACCCTTTAAGTGAAGGCAGTACACGAAAATATTTTTTTCTTTTAGAAGACACATTATATAATGGTACCGACACTGTTTTTGTGATCTCTTTCTCCCCCAAAAAAAATAAAAAATTTGATGCCATGAAAGGCGTACTTTATATAAATACAAACACCTACGCCATACAAAATGTTATTGCTCAGCCTGAAAGGAAAGATAAAACCATTAGCATTAAAATACAACAGCAGTATGAATTTATTGATGGCAAACAATGGTTCCCTGTGCAGTTAAATACAGATTGGATTTGGAACAACGCTGTGGCCAGTAATAAAGATTCTACTAAAAAAGCAAACTTAAAATCGGTTAGCCGCTCATACATAAAAAATATTGTTTTAAACCCCCCATTAAAGAAAAAATTATTTAGTGAAGTTGAAGTTGAAATGGGTAAACATGCCGACAGGCAGGATGAAACTTTTTGGAATCAATACAGGCAGGATACCTTAAATGCAAAAGACAAAAAAACATATCATGTAATAGATAGTGTTGGCAAAGAAAATAATTTTGAAAGAAAATTTATGATACTAGAGGCTGTATTAACCAACAAGATACCTATTTATTTTTTAGACCTTAACCTTGATAAAATTTTAAAATTTAATAATTATGAAGGTACTCGACTTGGATTAGGTTTACATACTAACCAAAAGTTAAGCAAACGTTTTACCATTGGAGGTTACGCTGGTTATGGTTTTAAAGATAAGGCTTGGAAATATGGGGGCGATGCTTCCGTTTTTTTATGGAAGAAAAAAGAACTCGCTTTAAATTTTTTTTATCAAAAAGATCTGGTAGAATCTGCGGGTCTCACTTTTTTTGAGAACGTGCGTACGCTAACATCTTCTGAGATTTACCGCGATGTATATGTGTCTAAGTTTGATCATCTACTAAAATACCAAGCATCGATAAGTTTACGTGCATTAAAATATATCCGTGCCAATATTTTTATAAATCACCAACAACGTTATAGTAATATACTTTACCGATACACGGCTAACGATGGGATTAATGCCATACGCGATACCTTTAATTTTAATGAGATTGGCATACAGTTAAAATATTTATATAAAGAAAAATTTATACAAACTATGCATAACAAACTTTCTATGGGTAGCGATTACCCCGTTTTTTACGCCAATATAACCAAAGGTTTTAATACGCTTTTTTTTAACCAAAAGGGTGATTTTGATTACTGGAAGTTTGAATTTAAAATGGATGCCAAAAAAACATTTAAAACTATTGGCACTACGTATATAGAGTTTAGCGCAGGTAAAGTTTTTGGCAATTTGCCTTATACCATGTTATATAACATGCGCGGTTCTAATTTTGCGGGCTTTAAAGTCTCATCCATTAACAGTTTTGAAACTATGCGCTTAAACGAATTTGCTTCTGATCAATTTGTCGCGGTATTTTTAAACCATAACATGGGCAGGTTTTTAAAACCGCATAAAAAATTTAATCCTGAATTTGAACTATCGCATAATATGGGCATAGGCAGTATTAAACATCCTGAAAATATTTATAATGTATCGGTAAGCGGCTTAGATAAAGGTTATTTTGAAAGTGGATTTCGTGTTTTACACATCCTTAAAATAAATTATACAACGTTGGGAATGGCCGCTTTTTACCGTTACGGACCATATCAATATCCAAAAGTTACAGATAATATAGCCGTTAAATTAACGTTTAGTATTAAACTTTAAATAAACTATTACTCTCATAAAATTATTTGCTTAGAATTTTAAAATCTGTGCGACGATTTTCTTGTCTGCCCGCATCGGTATCATTAGTGGCAATAGGTACTGTTTCGCCATACCCTTTAGCTTCTAAACGAGCGGTAGAAATTCCTTTGCCAATTAAATAATTTACTACCGATTGAGAACGTTGTTGCGATAATTTCATGTTATAATCATCGCTGCCTTTGCTATCAGTATGACTTCCTAATTGTATGCGAACACTTGGGTTATCGGTTAATAATTTTATTAATCTATCTAACTCATTAGCAGATTCCGAGCGAATGGTTGCCTTATCAAAATCAAAGAAAATATTACGCAATACAATGGTTTTACCAATATCAATTTTCTTAAGCTCTATATTTTTTTCTACCTCTTGGTAGTCGGCCGTTGCAGGCAGATCAAAGTTTTCGGAATGAAACAAATAACCATCTTTCTTAACAGCAATACCATAGTTTTTTCCGGATGGGAGTGATACTAAATATTTACCTGTTGTACTGTTCGATTTAAATGTAGCAATTATTTCGTTTTTTGTGTTATCAATCAATTCAATTTGTGCTTCTAAAGGTTGCTTGGTTTGCTCATCTGTTATAACACCTTTTAGCATGGTCATTTTTGGCCCCTTACTAATAATTTTTTCTGCTTTAAAATCACTTACAGGTGCGGCCACGCTGGCTAATAAATTATCTTCATTCATTAACAAAGGTTGTTTTTCCGGACCTAAAAAAGTAATTCTATAAATATCTGTCTTGCCATAACCGCCCTGTTTAGCCGATGCAAAATAACCATGGTAACCACTTCCACTAATTACAAAAAACACATCATCTTCCGGGCCATTAATTGGGTAACCTAAATTTTCGGGTGTACTCCATTTGCCATTTTCATAAACTGATTTAAAAATGTCATAACCGCCCATAGTATTATAACCTTGCGAACTAAAATAAATGGTCTTTCCATCCGGATGCATAAATACGCCTTCTTCTGGATATTTTGTATTTAAAGATGGGCCTACATTTTGTGCCGGTGCCCACTCGCCTTTAGCATCTAAAGTACAAAAATAAATATCGCCATCGCCAATACCGCCATCTCTGTTACTTATAAAATAAAGCTGTTTGCCATCGTAAGATACACTAACAGATGTTTCATGTGCCTTTGAATTTACACTTTTACTTAAGTGTTCAGGTTTAGACCAAGTGATTCCATTTAAATGACTGACATATAAATCACCACCATCTTTCTCTTTAAACTTATAAATAAACATCGTAGTTCCATCCGATGATAAACCAGCCGTTGCATCATGCTCTTCACTATTAATAGTTGGCCCCATATTTTGAGCTGCATCCCATTTTCCATTTTGTTTATAAGCCGAATACAGATCTTCGTAATAACCACCATTATCAGGATCTGTTTTGCCACCCGTAGTATTGTCTCTGCAAGAAGTAAATACAATAAATGATTCATCTGCTGTTATAAAGGCACTGTAATCGGGGTATTTGCTGTTAATAGAGGGCCCTAAATTTTCTACAAATGTGCGCACAGGGTGAGCTACTAAAATTTTTCCATTTTTACACTCGTTTATTTTTTTTATAACATCTTCTATGTAAGGTAAATTATCTTTAGCTTTTTGATTTAAGTATGTCAACGTAATTTCATAATATTTAATGGCTTCATCCCATTTTAAATTTAATTGGTAAGCCCATGCTAAAGCATAGGTATCATCGGGTTCGTTAGCTGTTGGATCTAACTTAAAAGCAGCTTCTAAATATTTAATGGCCGTTTCTGAACGAGGGTCTGCAACAAAACTCATAAAGCCAAGCATGTAATTTAATTTATCGTTATTTGGATTAAATCCTTGTGCCTGCGCTAAAAGCGGCAAAGCCTGATGGAAATAAATATCACCTGCATTTAAATAGCTGCGGCGACTAATTGGCATAAATTTATGAATAGCTATATATTGTTCTAAGAAAAAATCGTACTCTTTTTTTCCAAGTTCAAAGGCGTCTTTGCCGTCTTCAAAGTTTTTACGGGCTTCTTTCATTTGATCTTTTTGACCGGGGAAATGCTCTTTATCAAACGGAATGCTTTGCGCTTTTAGTAAGCCATTTATCAGTAGCGAAAAGATGAGCGTAAAAATTATTTTAGTTGATTTCATAATATTGAGTTAATAGTTAATAGCGATTAGGTAATTGTTTAATTGTTTATTAATCGCAAAGTCCGCTTGAGTAACTTTTTCCAATTTCCATACCAAGCTCTGCTGCCTTTTTCCAATCGGCACAAGCACCGGCTTCATCTTTTAGCATTTGTTTGGCTATACCTCTGTTTAAATAGCAAGCACCTGCCTTTTCATCTAAAAAAATTGCTTTGGTACACCACTCTTCAGCTGCTTTATAATCTTGTTTTTTTATATAGGCAGAAGCTATGTTGTTCATTGCTAAAACATAATCGGGTTTAATTTTTAAGGCAGCCTCAAAATCAGCTATTGCAGACGCTATTTCTTTTTTATTTAGTTTGGCGCTTCCTCTGTTGTTTAAGGCCATATAATAATCAGGTTTTAAAGCAATGGCTTTGTTGTATGCAGCAATAGCTCCATCATTATCTCCTTTATTTCTTTTAGCAGAGCCTAAATTATTATACGCAAAAAATGATTTGTTATCGGCAGCTACTGCTTTTTCGTAATCGGCAATAGCGCCGGCTTCATCACCCAGTTGTTTTTTGGCAGAAGCTCTATCGTTGTAAGCATAGGCATAATCAGGTTTGGCAGCAATAGCTTTATCGTAAGTTTCTATAGCTTCTTTATACTGTTGAGATTCAAAATATAGTTGCCCTTGTAAATAATAAGCCTTTGCATATTTGTTGTCAAGCTCAAGCGCCTTGTTTAAATTTTGCGTACACGAATCTTTTTTATTCATAGCATAAAAACATTCCGCCTTGCCAAAATAAGCGTCGGCCGAGGGTTTCATACTGTTTGAAGTATTAAAATCTGCTATGGCCTCGGTATTATTTTTGTTTTCATATTGGGCAAAACCTCTGTTTAAAAATGCTTTATCAAACAATGGGTTTAATGTAATGGCTTTTGAAAAATTATCAATGGCAGCAGCGTATTGTTTTTTACCCATCATTTCTAATGCCGCATTGTAAACTGTTTCAGCTTCTTGTTCGGGTGTTAAGTTAGTTTTAACTTTAACGGTATCTTGCGCTTTTAGATGAAACGAATAAGCAATGACAATAATTGCGAGAAATATTTTTTTCATTTATTTAATTTTTGAAAGATGACTAAATATATGAATTTAATTCAAAAAAAAATCTCTCTCTTTAAAAAGAGAGAGATTTGTAAAGATATTTATTAAAATAAACTACTTTTTTGCGTCAGCTAAGAACTGTGCTAAGCCGCTTGTAGTTAGCGGGTGGTTTAGTAAAGCGGTAATTACACTTAACGGACAAGTAGCTACATCGGCACCTAACTTAGCGCATTCTATAATATGCATTGGGTGACGAACGCTGGCCGCTAATATTTGTGTTTCGTATCCGTAGTTATCATAAATTAAACGAATATCATCTATTAATGCAAGGCCATCTGTGCTAACATCATCTAATCTACCTATAAAAGGAGAAACGTAAGTTGCGCCTGCTTTGGCAGCTAATAAGGCTTGTCCGGCAGAAAACACCAACGTACAATTTGTTTTAATGCCTTTATCGTTAAAATATTTTATGGCTTTAACTCCTTCTTTAATCATAGGTATTTTAACCACAATACGTTCGTGTAAAGCTGCAAGAGCCTCTCCTTCAGATACCATGCCGTCAAAATCAGTTGCAATCACCTCAGCACTTACATCGCCGGTAACTATGTTGCAAATATCTACGTAATGTTTTAAAATATTATTTTGTCCTTTAATGCCTTCTTTAGCCATTAACGATGGGTTGGTAGTAACGCCATCAAGCACGCCCATATCTTGTGCCTCTTTAATTTGAGCTAAATTTGCTGTATCAATAAAAAATTTCATAGTTAACTGTTTTTAGTTTTTGTAAAAGTAATTTTAAATTGTTTTTTATACGATTTTAAATTCAACAACTTATCAATAAAAATTTTTTCCTTGAAGAAAAAGAAACAAAAATTCATGACGAAACGATTGCTGCCGCCTAAGCAATCTGGTATCGCGTTTCGCCAAGCCCGCCCGCTGTTTTAAATGTGAATTTTCATCATTAATTTTAGTGTTTGATTTGCGTTAGGGATTACAGCAAGAAAGCCTTTTTGAAATGCTATTTCAGCATGCTGCGAAGCAAGTAAAAAAAAATAAAAGCGATGAGCTACATCAAAAAGCTTTACTGCGAAAAGCCCAACGGCGTAACCGCCGGAACGCCCAAAGTAAAAACACCCACCCCTAACCCCTCCAAGGAGGGGAATTGTACAACTAGAAAGCAGAGAAAAAGCCGCTTCAAATGGAAACGGCTTTTGCAAATTAAAATTCTCTCCCTTCGGAGAAGTTATGGGCTTTACTCAGCTAAAACAACCACTTTATTTTTTAGCACTTCTATCACACCACCTTTTATATCAAAGTTTATTATTTCTGAAGTGTTGGTGGTAATTTTTACTTTTCCTTTTTTAAGAGAAGCAATCATAGGCGCGTGATTATTTAACACGCCTAAAGAGCCTTCAGAACCGGGAACGGTAAGCGATTTAGCTTCGCCTTCAAATAATTTTTTATCGGGAGTGATAATTTCTAAATGCATCTTTTAAAGATTAAAGATTTAAGAATCAAGATGTGTTTAATCTTAAATTTTACTTCTTATTTCTTGGTTCTTATTTTTGGTTTTTTTTATTTTGTTTCTGCCATTAATTTTTTACCTTTTTCGATAGCGTCTTCAATAGAACCTACTAAGTTAAAGGCTGCTTCAGGATACTCATCAACTTTACCATCCATAATCATGTTAAAGCCTTTAATAGTATCTTCAATGGGAACTAAAACTCCTTTTAAACCTGTAAATTGCTCGGCCACGTGAAAAGGTTGGGATAAGAAACGTTGTACACGACGCGCGCGGTGTACTACCAATTTATCTTCTTCGCTTAACTCATCCATACCTAAAATAGCGATGATATCTTGCAATTCTTTATAACGTTGAAGAATAATTTTTACACGTTGTGCGCAATTGTAATGTGCATCTCCAATAATTTTTGGATCTAGAATACGAGAAGTAGAATCTAAAGGATCTACTGCGGGATAAATTCCTAACTCAGAAATTTTACGATTTAATACCGTTGTAGCATCTAAGTGGGCAAATGTTGTTGCCGGAGCCGGATCGGTTAAATCATCAGCCGGTACGTAAACCGCTTGAACTGATGTAATTGAACCTCTTTTGGTTGAAGTAATACGCTCTTGCATTAAACCCATTTCGGTAGATAAAGTAGGTTGGTAACCCACTGCGCTTGGCATACGACCTAATAATGCCGATACCTCTGCGCCCGCTTGTGTAAAACGGAAAATGTTATCTACGAAAAATAATATATCTTTTCCTTGTCCGGTACCATCTCCATCACGAAAATATTCGGCCATGGTTAAACCTGATAAAGCCACACGAGCACGCGCCCCTGGAGGCTCATTCATTTGTCCGAAAACAAGCGTTGCTTTAGATTCTTCTAATGCTTTGGTATCTACTTTAGATAGATCCCATCCGCCTTTTTCCATCGAATGTTTAAATTCATCACCATATTTAATAACGTCAGATTCGATGAACTCACGTAACAAGTCATTTCCTTCGCGGGTACGTTCTCCAACACCGGCAAATACAGATAAACCTGCATAAGCTTTTGCAATGTTGTTTACTAATTCCATAATAAGTACTGTTTTACCTACGCCTGCACCTCCAAACAAGCCAATTTTACCTCCTTTTGCGTAAGGCTCAATTAAATCGATTACTTTAATACCGGTAAATAAAACTTCAGAAGCTGTAGAAAGTTCTTCATATTTTGGAGCCTGGCGGTGAATGCTTCTTCCGCCTTCTTTAGATACTTGGTTGATACCATCAATAGCCTCGCCAACTACGTTAAACAAACGACCTTTTACTTTATCGCCTATTGGCATAGTGATGCCGGAACCTGTAGAATGCACTTCCATACCGCGAGAAAGACCATCTGTACTATCCATTGCAATGGTACGTACTGTGTCTTCGCCAACGTGTTGTTGTACTTCAAGAATAAGTTTTTGTCCGTTCTCACGAACAATTTCAAGAGCATCGAAAATATTAGGTAGTTTTCCGCCTTCTAAATCGAAGCGTACATCCACTACGGGACCAATTACTTGGGCAATTTTACCAGATTGTTTTGACATGATAAAAACAGGTTTTTTTAATTTGGGTGCAAAGATAATATATGTTACGTGATTGAAAAATATAATTATTTTTTTTGAGATAAAAAAAAACTGTTATATTTGCGCCCTGAATTTATTGGGAGCTTAGCTCAGCTGGTTCAGAGCACCTGCCTTACAAGCAGGGGGTCACTGGTTCGAACCCAGTAGTTCCCACCAAAGAGGATAAACCGCCAAAAGTGGCGGTTTTCCTTTTTATAGCATCTTCTAAACTCTTTGATATACTTGCAATTGCAAGGATTACTCTGTTAACTTTTGGAGTTCGATAATTGCTTTTTTCTCTATCATACAAAATTCCTTCAGGAAACACGATATTTTGAATTTCCATTTTAGCATGGAAACTTGCTTTTTCCCAGAACAACGGTAGTTCCAAGCATAAATCAATATACTTTTTTACGAATTTTTCGAGGTTCGATAAATCTAATTGGGTATTGGCTAATTTTTCCTCAATATTGCGTTTTTCTGTTTTGTACTTCAATAAAAATTTATCGTATAATTCCCTATTTATCTCTTCAAGGATGAACTTTTCTTCTAATGCCTCTATCTTCTTGTTTACTTCAGTAAGCTGTGTTTTAAATAGCTTCTCATTCTCTTTATTGCCATCATTGGTATTAACTAAATATTTTACAAAGGCATCTTTAATGGGTTCAACGTGCTTTTTATAGATTTCAAAATCTTTTAAATATTCTTTGAAAAGCTGGTTCAGTACTTTTGCGCTTTTATTACACTTGCATCCCTTCTTATTACACTTGTAGTAATACAATCCTTTAGCTTTTACAATATACCCTGCAAATGCAGTCCCACATTCCCCACACTTTAAAAAATTCTTTAACGGAGTTTCTTCAAACTCCGTTTTGAATTTAATATTTTGACGCTTTTTATCTGTATTGATGCGCAAGAATAATTCTTCGGGAATTAGTTTTTCATGTTTTCCCTGAATTACTTTACCGGGCATAAGATTATGTCGGATAATTCCACAATAAAACGGATTGCGAAATATTTCTGTGATTTGTTGATGCGATACTTTTACACCAGCTGCGTGTAATCGTTCTAATATTTCAAGGTTGTTTAAATTATTATCAGCTTTCCAATAAAAAGCTTTGCGTAAAATTTTACCAGTATCGTTTACCGTAATTCGTTGCTCTCTGTGTTTGGTGTATTGGTCATATCCCAAAGGTGCTTTCTGAATCCAATATCCCTGCATTAACTTTTCTTTCATGCCTGCCACACACTTCTCTCTTCTTAAATCATTATCGTATTCGCTAAAAATAAATTGGATATTTTGTTGCAGTTTGCCACTTGATGTTGCAGTATCGGAGGGTTGCGTTACTGCATAAATATTAATATTTTCTTTACGCAATTCAGATGCAATAAAAATTGCATTTGCGCCTGAACGTGAAAATCTATCAACACTATAAACCAAAATGTAAGATATTTCTTCTTTACTACGTCTAGCAAATGTGAGCATTCGTGTAAACTCTTTGCGTTCATCTGTCTTTGCGCTTTCATACGTTCCACCAAAATAAGCAATGATATATAAATTATTTTTTTGTGCGTGTAACTCAATGGCTTTGCGTTGGGTTTCTAAACTATACCCTTCTTCTTGCTCTTTTGATGATACACGAGTGTAGATAATACAGTTAGAGCCACTTATCCGCTCTGCTGTTTTATTGTTTTTTGCAAACTGAATAAAATTATTTATGTCGTTCATTTTATTTTTTATTTTCTTGTTGATAAATGTCGAATAATACTCGAGCAAATGTTTTGATTAACTTAATATGTTCATTCGCTTCTTCTTCATCCACATCTTCAAAACCATCATACGCTCTTAACTTTTCAATCGTCAAATCATCTTTAGCTTGTTCAATACCAAATGCACTATTTTCGGAAAGAACATCTTTATTCTTTTTTATTGTTTGTTTGATATTTGAAGCACCGGATTTCATTAAAATTCGGAAGCTTTAAATTGATTATTAAAGAAGAAAAAGAACGATAATCTACTTAATATTAAAACTTGCAATACAGGTTCAAATATAATGATAATCAACAAGTTACATAAATAAAAAGCAAAATAAGCACCAACTTGTAACTGATTAGGAATCAGAATTTGTGAAAGTTTTAGTTGATTATATTTGAAATTTGCGCTCATATTTTCTTTTGCATTAGCAAAAGTGCGATAGCTAATTCACTTTCATTTTTTATTCATGGTGTTTGATGAGAATTAATGATATTTCGATATTTAAATGGCTTTTTATGGTGTTACTCTCTGCAATTCATACAGCTAAACAACGATAAATAATAATGCCATAAAAATCCACATTTATACATAAATGTCATTAATTCTCATCAAACACCATGAATAAAAAACACTTGTTTTTTTATTGATTGTTATTTGTGGCTGAATTTAAAAACAGCCACATGACAAAAATTATTGTTACCACAAAAGATGAATTACAAGAGCTAATTCAA